>NZ_JAZHOB010000002.1:0-590839 GCF_048751585.1 Pollutimonas rozaliensis
CAGGCCCGGCCCGAGAGCTCCGAGACGCGCTGCCTCACCAACGACTGGTACCAGCGCTCGACCGTGGCGCTGCCGATACGGTGTGTGACCGTCAGTTTACGCTGGCTAACGCCACCCTCATGCGCTTCAAATACCTCCAGCCGATACGCCTCGGTGGCCCGCAGGCGCGGGCGTATGCCGGCAAACCGATGTCGAAAGTAGCGATTGCAAGCGGTGCAGTGATACTTGGGCACACTCAGGTGCAGCACCATCAACTGGTTGCCTTGGCGCGTGTGCTTGAGCGTACGTTGGTGCGTAGCTTTAATACGCACCACCGCATGCGCACAGTACACGCACGCGGGGCGCTTGGCGGGCCTGGCCCAGACGTGAATGTCTCGGCGCCGCTCCACGCGATCAATGACTAAATCTCTGAGTCCTAAGATAAAATCGACTGGGGACATCGGCATTCGCTCCATTAAGCTCGTTCTTCGCAAAAACAAGTTTAATGAATGCCGCTTGTCCCCCGTTTATGATGGAGAGCCGGAACCCTTCGGTGATCCCATTGGATTTGGAGAACCGCCACATCCGTACAATGGATTCCAGCCGCGATCTGAGCACCTCGGCCAGGCGTTTGACCGGGCCGTTGGCGAACTGTTCAACCAACACCAGAAACCGCTGGAGTAGCTAGCTGCGTGGCTTGCTTGGCCTTGACTGTCTTCAACAGCAAGAAACTTATCAACCGCTGCTTGGCATAGCATAAGACCTTGAGCACCGTGACCGGTTCCAAGTGCTGAGCCAGGCGCTCCTGCTGCTGACTGGTTAAGTTCCATTGGTGCCGACGCATCAGGCTAAGCAGCCCACTGTGCTTTCTGCCGACCGGATCGTGCTGTTGCCACAGCTTCAGGAAATGCCGGTTGACCCTCATCCCATGTCATGGTTTTTTCCGGCCTCTCACACAAGAAAGATACTCGGCCGTTTACAGCAGCCGGCTGCCGATTTCTCGGCTGAGATCGCACACCATCTCCTGGCAACTGTGACGTTAATAATAAAGTGACCAAAAGTATTGCTTAAAGCCGTCAACTTTTCGTTGAATATCAAGTTCGTCGGAGGTGAATCAGTCCGATATCAAACGTCAATAAAGCAGATCGAGGCCAAGTAAGCGATGGGCCAAGAAAAATCTTCTTAGACTTTTTTTATATAAAAACGCCATAAATAATATATTGGACCAACGATTTCTCTGAACCTAAACTGGCTCTCTTACCCATCAACGCGGCGGGAGGAGGCAACAATATGGTTCAAGATGTCATTCTTGAAACATCCGGGATGACTAAGGAATTCCGAGGTTTCACGGCAGTAGACAGGGTAAACCTGCGGGTGCGACGGGGCACGATCCATGCGCTTATCGGGCCGAACGGGGCAGGCAAGACGACCTGCTTCAATCTGCTGACTAAGTTCCTGGAGCCCACCAGCGGCACGATTCGCTTTAACGGACAGGACATCACCCGTGAGAAGCCGGCACAGATCGCGCGCCGCGGGGTAGTCCGTTCATTCCAGATTTCGGCGGTGTTTCCGCACCTGACGGTCCTCGAGAACGTGCGCGTCGCGCTGCAGCGCCGGCTTGGCACGTCCTTTCACTTCTGGCGTTCTCAAAAGTCACTCGATGTGCTCAACGAACGGGCGACGGAGTTACTCGGCTATGTTGGTCTTGCGGAGTTCGCCGACCTGTTGGCCGTCGAGATGCCCTACGGGCGCAAGCGCGCACTCGAAATCGCGACGACACTCGCGCTGGAGCCCGAACTGATGCTGCTCGACGAGCCCACCCAAGGCATGGGCAGTGAGGACGTCGACCGCGTAATGCACCTCATCAAGAAGGTGTCCGCGAACCGCACAATCCTGATGGTTGAGCACAATATGAAGGTGGTGTCGGACATCTCCGATGCCATCACCGTGCTCGCGCGCGGCAGCGTGCTCGCCGAGGGCAACTACGCCGAGGTGTCGGCGAACCCCGAAGTCATCGAGGCCTACATGGGCAGCGCGGACACAGACCTGGCGTCGGGAGCTCATTGAGATGGTCCGTGCAACCGAACTCTTACGGGTCACCGACCTTCACGCCTTCTACGGCGAATCGCACATTCTGCACGGCCTCGATTTTGTAGTGAACCAGGGCGAATGCGTAACGCTGTTGGGCCGCAACGGGGCGGGCCGCACCACAACGCTGCGCGCGATTCTGGGGCTCACAGGGCGGCGCGCCGGCTCGATCATGATCAACGGCTACGAGGCGATCAATCTTGCGCCGCACCGCATCGCGCGCCTGGGGGTCGGCTTCTGCCCCGAGGAGCGCGGCATCTATTCGAGTCTGTCATGCGAGGAGAACCTACTGCTTCTGCCGCAGTTGGGCAGCGGCGGCATGAGCCCAGACGAGATATATGAGATGTTCCCGAATCTCTACGAACGCCGCCATAGCCAGGGCACGCGCCTGTCCGGCGGCGAGCAGCAGATGTTGGCAATGGCGCGCATCCTGCGCACCGGCGCCCGCCTGCTACTGCTCGATGAAATCTCGGAGGGGCTTGCGCCAGTGATCGTGCAGCGCCTCGGCCAGATCATCCGCCAGTTGAAGGAAAAGGGCTTCACGATCCTGCTGGTCGAGCAGAACTTCCGCTTTGCAGCGCCGCTCGCCGACCGTATGTACATCGTTGAGCACGGCCGGATCGTCGCCGAAATCCATCAACACGAAATACATCAAAAAAAAGAACTGCTCCAGGAATACCTGGGAGTCTAGAGGCAGTACGGAGAAGAGATGACAGAAATTTTCGGGGTGCCCGTTCCTGCACTCATGGGCCAGCTCATGCTGGGCTTAGTCAATGGATCATTCTACGCCATCCTCAGCCTGGGGCTGGCGGTCATTTTCGGCATGCTCAACATCATCAACTTCGCCCATGGAGCCCAGTTCATGATGGGAGCCTTCTTCGCGTGGATGGGTCTGAACTACCTGGGCATAGGCTACTGGTGGTCGCTGCTGCTTGCGCCGCTCGCGGTCGGCGTCTTTGGCATCGTGATCGAGCGCGGGCTGCTGCGTTGGCTGTACAAACTCGATCACCTGTACGGCCTGTTGTTGACCTTCGGTCTTGCCCTGATTATCGAGGGACTGTTTCGCTACCGCTTCGGCGTGTCCGGCCAGCCCTATGCAATCCCGGAGCAGCTCGGTGGGGCGATGAACCTGGGCTTCATGTACCTGCCTCTGTATCGCGGCTGGGTAATCATCGCCTCGCTCTCGGTCTGCCTCTTAACGTGGTTCATGATTGAGAAGACCCGGCTTGGCGCCAATCTGCGCGCAGCGACCGAAAACTCGACACTGACCCAGGCCTTCGGCATCAACGTGCCATTAATGGTGATGCTGACCTATGGCTTCGGCGTCGCGCTGGCGGGCTTTGCCGGCGTGCTCGCAGCGCCGGTGTTGCAGCTGAGTCCACTGATGGGCTCGCACGTGATCATCGTCGTGTTCGCGGTCGTCGTGATCGGTGGCATGGGCTCAATCCTCGGCGCGATCGTCACCGGCCTAGGCCTAGGGGTGATCGAGGGACTGTCCAAGGTCTTCTATCCGCAAATCTCATCGACCATCGTGTTCATCATCATGGCCATCGTGCTGCTGTTCCGCCCGACTGGTCTCTTTGGCAAGGAGAAGTGAGATGTCGATGAACAAAAGTGTTCTCGGCTACTGTGCCCTGCTCGCATTTGGCCTGGCGGCCCCGGCGATTGTGTATCCGGTGCTGCTGATGAAGGTGCTGTGCTTCGCGCTGTTCGCTTGCGCGTTCAACCTCCTGCTCGGCTACGCGGGGCTACTGTCTTTCGGCCACGCAGTGTTCTTCGGTGCCGCGGGCTATGTCGCCGGCCACACAATCAAGATGTGGGGCTTCCCGCCCGAGTTCGGGGTGCTCGCGGCCACAGCGGCCTCGGCACTGCTCGGCTTGCTGTTCGGCAGCCTGGCGATTCGGCGCTCGGGCATCTACTTCGCGATGATCACGCTCGCTCTGGCGCAGATGATGTACTTCGTCTTCCTGCAGGCGCCCTTCACAGGCGGCGAGGACGGTTTGCAGGGCATCCCCCGCGGTCAGTTGCTGGGCCTGATCGATCTGTCGGACGACTTCGCTCTGTACTACGTCGTGTTGGCGGTGTTTGCCTTCGCCTTCTGGCTGATCCACCGCACGATCCATTCACCGTTCGGCCAGATCCTCAAGGCGACCCGCGAGAACGAGGCGCGGGTGATCTCGCTCGGCTACGACATCGACCGCTACAAGCTGGTGGCCTTCGTGCTGTCGGCTGGCCTTTCCGGCCTAGCTGGAGCGCTGAAGGCCATCGTGTTCCGCTTCGCGACGCTGGCCGACGCTTTCTGGCAGACCTCGGGCGAGGTCGTGCTGATGACGCTGCTGGGCGGCATGGGGACCGTCGTCGGCCCGGTCATCGGTGCGGCGACTATCGTCACGCTGCAAAACACACTCGCCGACAAGGTCGGTCCGCTGCTCACCGTGATCATGGGAGCCATCTTCGTCGTCTGCGTGCTCCTCTTTCGCCGCGGCGTCGCAGGGGAATGCACGCGCCTGTATCGCACCATAGCCGGCAATCGGTCTCGCGAATCGGGCCTAACCGGGCGGCGTTCGCAAACGCAAAGCGCAATAGACATGAAGGCCGGGAAAGGCGAGTCCTGCGCCAAGGCTCAAGGAGCCGAACGGCTGGACCTATAGGTTGTTCATGAACGGGGAACCGAAGAAGCAAGCTGAATTGGCTGCATGGTGTTTGACCATTACATCAATATCAAAGGAGAGAAACATGACAAAGCTGAATACCGGACTACGCGCGATTTGCGCACTAATGCTGCTTACCGCCACTACGGCACACGCCGAGATCACGGACAATGTCGTCAAAATCGGCGTATTGAACGACCAGTCGGGCCTATATGCCGGGCTTTCCGGCCCGGGCTCGGTATGGGCGGCGCATCAGGCAGTGAAGGACTTCGAGCCCGAGAAGCATGGCCTGAAGGTCGAGATTCTCGCCGCCGACCACCAGAACAAGCCAGACGTCGGATCGAGTGTGGCACGGCGATGGTTCGACGTCGACAAGGTAGACGTGATCGTCGATGTGCCGACCTCGTCGGTGATCCTCGCGGTCAATGAAGTTGTCAAGGAGAAGAACAAGGTGATGCTGGTGTCTGGCGGCGGAACATCGGACCTAACCGGCAAGGCGTGCACCCCAAATGCGGTCCACTGGACCTACGACACCTGGGCGGTCGCGAACGGCACGGCCAAGGCGGTCGTCAAGAATGGCGGCGATTCCTGGTTCTTCCTGACCGCCGACTATGCATTCGGCCACGCACTTGAGCGCGATGCGGCGGCAGTGGTCACGAAGAGCGGCGGCAAGGTGCTGGGAAGGGTGCGTCATCCCTTCCCCGGCACCGACTTCTCGTCTTACCTGCTGCAGGCGCAGACCTCGAAGGCTAAGGTCATCGGCCTAGCGAACGCCGGCGGCGACACGATCACCGCAGTGAAGCAGGCGGCGGAGTTCGGCATCACGGCGGGCGGGCAGAAGCTCGCTGGTCTGCTGGTGTTCATGAGCGACGTCCAGGCGCTCGGCCTCGCCGCCGCGCAGGGCCTCACGCTGACCGAAGCGTGGTACTGGGACATGAACGACCCCAGCCGGGAGTTCGGCCGTGCTTTCGCCGCGGCTAACGGCGGCAAGTTCCCGACGATGGCGCAGGCCGGCGTGTACTCGGCGATCACGCACTACCTGAAGGCCGTCGCCGCACTGAAGGCCGACGGCGACGGCGCTAAGGTCGTCACGCAGATGAAGGCGATGCCCACCGACGACAAGCTGTTTGGCCAGGGCACGATCCGGGCGGATGGCCGCAAGATTCACCCGCTGTATCTCTTTGAGGTCAAGAAGCCGTCCGAATCGAAGGGACCTGGCGACTTTTATAAGGTGCTCGCGACGATCCCGGCCGACGAGGCCTTCCGCCCCATGAGCGAAGGCGGCTGCGCGCTGGTGGCCGGAGCAAAGTAAGCGGAGCGGCGGAGTGCCGCGTCCCTCTGCTCACAGACTTCGCCCCCCTGGCTAGTCCTGTCCGTGCGATTCGCCCAAATCGCACGCGGGATTAGCCATTCTTTTTGTTCGCATTTCCCATTTCTAAGGCCGCAATAACGTCCTTTGCAGTTTCCACGAAGGCGCGGATCAGCGGGGATGTGTTTCTGCTACGCCAGCCAAGCATAACTTCGACCGGCAGCGATCTGCTGCGCAGCGGTTTATAGACGACATGGTCGAGGTGGATGCGCTGCACCGACGACGGCACGAAGGCGAAGCCAATACCGGAGCTTACGAGACCGAGGCACGTGTATACCTGACCTACCTCCAGTGCAACGCGCGGCGTGAAGCCGGCGGCTGCGCACATGCGCAGAATCATATCGTGAAAGTCGGGCGCGAGGTGGGGCGTGTACATCACAAAGCGCTCCGCGGCGCAGTCGCTTAGCGCAAGGCTGTCTTTGGCAGCGAAGGGGTGGCTCGCCGGTATGGCGATGACGAAGGGCTCGGTCACGAGCCCTTCGGTCGTGATGTCTTCGAAGTCGCCCACCGGACGCATGAAGGAGATATCGATTTCGCCGCGGCGCAACGCGTCGGCCTGGCCAATCACCGGGAACCACCGCACGTCCACTTCGACATCCCGGAAGCGCTCCCGATAGGAGCGGAAGATCGGCGGGAGCAGCGTGTAAGACGTGTGTTCGAAGAAGCCAACCGACAGGCGCCCGATCTCGCCGCGCTCGGCACGCCGCGTCTGCACCGCTGCGACCTCGGTCGCGCGCATGATCTGCCTGGCATGCTCGAGGAATACCTGGCCTGCACCCGACAGTTCGACACGGCGTTTCGTGCGATGCAGCAGCACGACCCCCAATTCTTCCTCTAGCTGGCGAATCTGCTGGCTCAGCGGCGGCTGGGCGATGTGCAGACGGTCGGCGGCGCGCGTGAAGTTCAGTTCCTCGGCGACAGCAATGAAATAGCGCAGGTGGCGCAGGTCCATACTTAGACTCATAAAGTATTAATCAATAATGAATTATATATTGGACGTTCATTTGTGGAAAACCTAGGATGGCATCACGCGGCGCCGAAGGGCCTTCAGGGTACTGGCGTGGCGGGCTGAATCGGCCGGTGCAATCTGTTGCTCCGGTCGGTCTCGATCGACTAGCGCCGCGCTAGCCGCGGCCGATCCGGGCGACGTGGCGCAGCCGGCTATCATGAAGGAGCGAAAGGTGAACAAGACAATACTGGACCAGGCTATAGGCCACATGCTCGCGCGCATCGACGCGACGCTGGCGCAGCCTGGACGGGGCTTTCCGCATTACGCGAATATCGAGGATGGCGTGTGGACGCGCTCACCGGCGGGTGACTGGACGGGCGGCTTCTGGGTAGGCCTGCTGTGGCTCGCGGCGCTGCGCACGGGCGAAGCGCGCTATCGGGAGGCGGCACGTGATTGGGCGCAGCGATTGCGTCCGCGCGTCGCGTCGAAGTCAGTGTTCAAGGGCTTCCTGTTCTGGTACGGCGCGGAGTTGGGCAACCAGCTCTTCGGTGATGAGGTCGCGCGCGATTTGTCGCGTGCCGGAACGCAGGCGCTGATGCAAATGTACAACCCGACCGCGCGCCTGATTCCGCTCGGTACCGAGGCCGAGGAGGCGTCCGACGTCGGCGCGAACGAGGCGAACATCGACGCGCTGCCCGGCACCGTCGCGCTGTTGTTCGCACACGACGCCGAGCTCAACTCGGGCGAGATCGCGCTCAACCACCTGCGCCAGCATATCGCGCTATGCGTGCGCGAAGATGGCTCGGTATGCCAGTCGGCGAGTTTCGATCCGGCCGACGGTAGCCTCGTGCGCCGTTACACGCACAAAGGCATCCACGAGAACAGTACTTGGGGCCGCGCGCAGGCCTGGGCCATGGTTGCCCTGGCACAGGCGCTGTACGCCGGCAAGACCGAGTTTGGCGACGTCGCGGTACTCGTCGCCAACTGGTGGCTCGACCATCTGCCAGCCGACGGCGTCGCGTTCTGGGACTTTGACGACCCCGCGATCCCGAACACGAGCCGCGACACCTCGGCGACGGCGATCGCCGCCGCGGCGCTGTTGAAGCTCGCGAAGATGTCGCCCGAGCACGCAGCGCGCTACCAGACAGCCGCCGAAGCCTCGATTGAGGCGCTCGTGACGCGTCACCTAACCCCGGTGTCTGCCGACGACCGGCGCCCGCCGGGCATCCTGACCGAAGGCTGCTTCAACAAGAAGCTCGGCGTAGCAACAGCGAACGAGCTGATCTGGGGTGACTACTTCCTCTTCGAATCCCTGCTCGCGTTGGCCGATACAGTGACGACCGAGCACATCTGACCCACACCGACAATCAAAAGGAGACCATGTCATGGCCGAATCTCTCAAATTTACGAAGCCGCATCAAGGACCTGTGTCGAGCCTGATCGGCACCGAGACCAGCTACACGCGTACCGTCAGCGAATATGACATCTATGCGTTCGCGGGCATCAGCGGCGACAACCACCCAAACCATGTCGACGAGGAATACTGCAAGCGCGTCGGCCTCGGCGCCCGCGTCGCGCAGGGCGCGATATTTGTCGGCTACATCGCCGGCGCAGTGACCAAGTATCTCGGTCTGATCGAGCGGCCCGCCGTGTCCTATGGATACGACCACGTGCGCTTCACGAAGTCGGTGTTCATCGGAGACACACTGACAATCCATTACCGCATCGCGCGCGCCGACGACGAAAAGAAACGGCTGTGGGCGGACGCGACACTGACCAACCAGCGCGGCGAAATCGTGTGCGTGGGCACCCACATTATTCACTTCCAAGAATGAGCGGATCGGGAGAGCACGACGTGAACAAGATATGCACAGCGGCCGAAGCGGTCGCCGATATCCGCTCAGGGCAGGCGATCGGCAGCGTCGGTGTAATCGGCTGGCTGACGCCTGACGCGCTGCTCCTGGCGCTTGCACGGCGCTTTCGGGAAACCGCGGGGCCGCGCGATCTGACCTTCTTCTTCCCGGTCAGCGTCGGCGATGCAATGGGCATCCGCGGCATGGATCACGTCGCGATAGAGGGGTTGATGAAGCGCGTCGTTTCGGGCAACTTCATCAACACCGTCGATCCCGCGACAGGCAAGCGGCCGGAGATGATGCGCCTGATTCGCGAGAACAAGATCGAGGCCTATTGCTGGCCAATCGGCGCGACAATGCACTGGCTGCGCGAGGTTGCGCGTCGCAGCCCGGGTTACCTCACACGCATCGGCATCGGCTCCTATATCGATCCACGCCAGCAAGGCGGCAAATATACGCTGCGCGCCGAGAAGGATCTCGTGCGGCTGATGGAGATCGACGGCGAGGAACACTTGTTCTATCCGAGCTGGCCGCTCAATGTTGGCTTCCTGCGTGCGACCAGCGCCGATGAGTACGGAAATCTGAGCTTTGAGGACGAACCGATCACGTCCTCTGCACTGGCAATGGCGCTTGCGGTAAAGGCTTCAGGCGGCACCGTGATTGCGCAGGTTCGCAAGATCGTACCGCGCCAGGCGCGCCTAGTGCACAGCGTGCGCTTGCCTGGCGAGCTCGTCGACCGGATCGTCGTCGAGCCGACGCCGATGATGACGACTGATGTGTGCTACGACGACGCCTATCTCGGCGGCCAGGTCTTCCCCGGCCATGGCGCCGACCGCCTGCCGCCGGGAGCTGACAAGATCATCGCGCGGCGCACGGCGCGCGAGATCCGCCCCGGCGTGCCGACGATATTCGGCTTCGGCGCGTCGTCTAACGTGCCAGCGGTGATGATGGAAGATGGCGCCTTCGACGGCAAGGGCCTGCTCGATTACCGCTTTACAACCGAACATGGTCCTTTTGGCGGCATCGTGATGAGCGGCTGGCAGTTCTCGGCAAACAAGTATCCCGAGGCGCTCATCGACGGGCCCGCGCAGTTCGACTTCATCAATGGCGGCAACTGCAAGATTGCGGCACTCGCGTTCGCCCAGTTCGACGCGGCCGGCAATGTCAATGTGAGCCGCTTCGGCGCCGCGAATCCCGGCCCCGGCGGTTTCATCGACATCGCCTACAACGCCGAGACACTGCTTTTCACCGGCACCTTCACCGCCGGTGGGCTAGAGGTCAATGCCGAGGACGGTCGGCTCGCGATAGTGCGCGAAGGCGAGGTGCGCAAGTTTGTCGAACAGGTGCAGGAGATCACCTACCCCGTGCGCGTAAACGTCGCCACACGCAGACAGAACGCGAAGCTCATCACCGAGCGTGCGGTATTCGATATCGAGCCCGAGGGCCTTGTGCTGACCGAGATCGCACCGGGCATCGACCTTCAGACCCAAGTCCTCGCACTGATGGATTACCCGCCGATACGCATCGCCGCCCCCCTGCCCCTCATGGACGCAGCGCTGTTCCGGCCCTGACCTCCCAAAAAACGCATGCGACAGAGAAATACAAACACATGACAACGATCAACTACCTGACCACGATCCAATTCGATTTCGGCGCAGTGAAGCTTCTGCCGGCGGAGCTCGAGCGGCTCGGCATACGGCGCCCGCTGCTAGTCACCGACAAGGGCGTGCGCGCCGCGGGCCTGCTCGCGCGCGTCATCGAGACGCTGGGCGCGAGCCCGGTCCCAATCTACGACGAAACGCCGTCGAATCCGACTGAGGCTGCGGTCCTAGCCGCGACCGAAGTCTATCGCGAAGGCGATTGCGACGGCCTCGTCGCGCTTGGCGGAGGCTCCGCGATCGACCTCGGCAAGGCCGTCGCGCTGCTCGCGACGCATCCCGCACCGCTGCAGCAATACGCGGCGGTAGAGGGCGGTGCGATGCGCATCACCGAGAAGGTCGCGCCGCTCATCGCGATTCCGACCACCGCCGGCACCGGCAGCGAAGTCGGGCGCGGTAGCGTCATCGTGCTGAACTCAGGGCGCAAGCTAGGCCTCTTGAGCCCGCACCTGCTGCCCGAGGTCGCGATCTGCGACCCGGAGTTGACGCTGGGCCTGCCGCCGATGCTGACCGCCGCGACCGGCATGGACGCGCTCGCGCACTGCATCGAGACTTTTATTGCCTCCGCGGTCAATCCAACCGCCGACGCAATTGCGCTTGACGGCTTACGCCGCGGTATCGGACACATCGAGCGTGCTACGCGCGACGGCCAGGATCGCGAAGCGCGCTGGAACATGATGATCGCGGCCTTCCATGGCGCGCTGGCGTTTCAGAAGGGACTTGGCGCAGTGCATGCGCTGTCGCACCCACTTGGTGCTGTGCCGGGCATTTCGCTGCACCACGGCACGCTCAACGCAGTGCTGCTGCCGGCGGTGCTGCGATTCAACCGCCCGGCGATCGGTGCTAAGCACGAGCAACTCGCCGAAGCCATGGGGCTTGGGCCCAGCGCCGATCCGGCCGAGGCGATTGCTGCTCTGAGCATCCGCCTCAGCCTTCCTTCCGGCCTCCATGCGATGGGTGTTCCACGCGATGTGCTTCCGGGAATCGCCCAAGCCGCGACGAAGGACCATTGCCACGGAACCAATCCCCGCACCGCGACCGCCGAGGACTATCTGCGCATGCTTGAAGACTCATTCTGAGGTCTGAACATGACGAGCGATGACATGAATCCCAACTCCGTTAACAGCAATTGGGTCGGCTCCACGAGGACGTTGATCGACGTGAACCCCTCCGATCTTGACGACGTTGCCGGCCGCTATGCAGAGGCGAGCACCGAGCAGGCGGCCTACGCGCGAGTTCTACACACGGTCAAGACCGCCTCGTGCTCGCCTAACCTGCAAGGAAATCCATCATGAAATGTTTGATTAATGAACAACACGAACTAATCCGCGAGTCAGTGCGGCGCTTCGCCGAGAATGAAGTCGCTCCGATCTCCGAGAAACTGTGGGAAGAACAGGGCTTCGCCTATGATATCTGGAAACAGGCAGGCGAACTCGGCTTCTTAGGCCTACCTTATCCCGAACAATATGGCGGCGGGGGCGGTGACTGGCTGGGCTTCACGATTGTGCTCGAAGAGCTCGCTCGCGTCGATGCCGCAGTCGCCTCGTCGGTGATGGCAAACTCAACACCAGCGAGCTTGATCAACAACTTCGGCACTGCAGCACAGAAGGAGCAGTATTTACGGCCCATCTTGGAAGGCAGCCAGGTTGGCTGTATCGGCCTCACCGAACCGAATGCAGGTTCGGACGCAGCCAACATTCAAACTCGTGCAGTGCTGCGCGACGGACACTGGATCATTAACGGCTCGAAGACCTTCATCACGAATTCCGGCACCGACATTACCGGCCCGGTCGTGATCGCCGCTTTGAGTGGAACTCGGTCGGACGGACGCAAGGAGATCTCGAACTTCATCCTGCCGGTCGGCACGCCCGGATTTTCTCTCGGCAATAAGCTGAAGAAGATAGGCTGGAGAGGTTCGACGACCTACGAACTGTTCTTCGAGGACTGCCGGCTTCCGGCCAACAATCTCCTGGGCGAGCAGGGCGCGGGCCTGAAGCAGACGCTCTCCAACATTAGCACCGGCCGCATTCTGATCGGGGCGCTGGGTCTCGGCATCTTGCAGGGATCGGTGGAGCGCTCAGTCGCATACATGAAGGAGCGCACCGCGTTCGGCAAGCGCCTCGAGGAGTTCCAGGCGCTGCAGTTCAAGGTTGCCGACATGGCCACACACGCGCATGCGGCACGGCTGATGCTCTACGACGCAGCCGTGCGCAGGGACACCGCGCAACCGTGCGACGTGCAGGCGTCAATGGCCAAACTCTTCGCGACGGAGCGCGCTATGGAGGCGGCGCATCAAGCGGTCCAGATCCACGGAGGAAATGGGATCATGGCCGAGTACCCGGTGTCGCGCGCTTTCGGCGATGCGAAGGTGTTGGAGATTGTTGAAGGCACCTCCGAGATCCAGCGCCTGATCATCTCCCGAGACGTGCTGCGTTAGATAATGCGCATCGGTCGGTCCCTGCCTAGGGACCGACCGTGATTCTTATGAGGTTTGTGAAATTGGCTCGCAACAATCCCTACGAAGTCGATCTCGGCCGCCAAGCGGCAAATCATGTGCCGCTAAGCCCGCTTTCCTTTCTCAAGCGCAGCGTCGCCGTCTATCCCGAACGCATCGCGGTGATCCACGGCGGGCGGCGCTATACGTGGGCGCAGTTCAACGCACGGGCCTGCCGGCTCGCGTCGGCGCTGAAGACGCGGGGCGTCGGTCGTGGCGACACCGTCGCGGTGATTGCGGCGAACACGCCGGAGATGATCGAAGCGCATTTCGGTGTGCCGATGGCGGGTTCGGTCCTGTGCACGATTAACACGCGACTCGATGCCCAGGCGATCGCGTTTATCCTCAGGCATTGCGAGGCGCGGGTGCTGATCATCGACACCGAGTATTCGGCGACCGTCGCCGACGCACTCGAACTGCTCGGCGAGCCCCTCCTGGTAATTGATATCGACGACGCCCAAGGCCCGGGCGGCGAACGCCTCGGCGAGCACGATTACGAGGCTTTCATCGCCTCGGGGTCACCAGACTTCGAAGGCGAGGACCCCGTCGATGAATGGCAGGCGATCGCCCTCAACTACACATCGGGCACGACCGGTAACCCGAAGGGCGTCGTGTACCACCACCGAGGCGCATATCTAGCAGCGCTCTCCAACATGATCGACTGGGAGATGCCGCACCATTCGGTGTTTCTGTGGACGCTGCCTATGTTCCATTGCAACGGTTGGTGCTTTGCCTGGACGCTTGCGGCGAACGCCGGCACCCACGTCTGCCTGCGCCGCTTCGAGCCGCGTCAGGTCCTGGCCATGATCCGAGAGCACCGCATCACGCATTACTGCGGCGCGCCGGTGGTGCATGCGATGCTCGCGGACGCTCCGTCGGCGTGGAAGGCGGGCATTGCGCATCGTGTGCATGGGCTCATCGGCGGCGCGCCGCCGCCTGTTCCGGTGATCGAGGCGATGCAGCGCATGGGCTTCGAGATCACGCAGATTTACGGGCTCACCGAGGTCTACGGCCCGGCTGCGGTATGCGCCGAACCGCCCGAGTGGCGCTCGCTCGACATTGCGGCGCTCGCAGTGAAGAAGAGCCGGCAGGGCGTGCGCTACACCGCGCAGGAAAGCATGGCAGTGCTCGATCCGGATACCCTCGCGCCGGTGCCGCGCGACGGCCACACGATCGGCGAGGTCATGTTCCGTGGCAACATGACCATGAAAGGCTACCTGAAGAATCCGCAGGCGACCGCCGAGGCCTTTGCGGGCGGCTGGTTCCGTTCGGGCGATCTTGCCGTCGTGCATCCAGACGGCTATACGCAGATCAAGGACCGCGCCAAGGACGTGATCATCTCGGGCGGTGAGAATATCAATTCTGTCGAGGTCGAGGAGGTCCTGTACAGCCACTCTGCCGTGCGCGCAGCCGCAGTCGTCGCGAAGCCGCATCCTAAGTGGGGCGAGACGCCCTGTGCCTTCGTCGAATTGACTCCCGGCACCGCGATCGGGGAAGCTGAACTAATTGCACACTGTCGCGCGAATCTGGCGCATTACAAAGTGCCAACGCTAATCGTGATCGGCGAACTGCAAAAAACCGCCACAGGCAAGATTCAGAAATTCATGCTGCGCGAACGCGCAAGGCAGCTCGAGATCGAGGTCAAGTCAGAGAGGGGTGCGACTCTTGATAAGGGAGTTAAACAGTAAAGGTCCCAGATTTTCAATGGTTTAGGGCTGCGGCACCGGTAGCATTTCGCACTTGTAATGCGAAGGTCAGGAGTTCGACTCTTCTAACCGGCACCAGAAAATTCCAGCACTTACGCCAACCCGCAAGGGTTGGCGTAAGTGCTTTTGGACTCTTGGACCTTTACTCCAGCTTCAGACCGGTCTCTTTCACAAACTGCACCCACCGCTCGTATTGTTGTGCCGCATATTTTTCAACGGTAGGGCCATCGGTCGCCATGACGTCGAAACCCAGGTCGGTCAGTTGTTTTTTGACGCCCGGATCATTCAGCGCTTTTTGAAACGCATCCGTCAATCTGTTCGCGACGTCGTCGGGCGTTTCAACGGGCGCGAAGACGCCGATCCAGGAATAAGCCTCGAAACCCGGGAAACCCGATTCCGCCACGGTCGGCGTATTGGGCAAGTCGGGCAGGCGGTTCTCGCCAGTGACCGCCAAAGGCTTCACAGTGCCGGCTGCGATGTGCGACTTGAGCGCGGCATAGCTAAGAAACGTCACGTTGCTGATATTGCTTAGCAACGACTGGATTGCCGGCCCACCGCCAGCGTACGGGACGTGGAGCAAACTCTCGATTCCCGCCCTGCGCTTGAAGTCCTCGGGCGCCAGGTGATTCAACGAACCCGCGCCGGTAGAGGCATAACTGTACTTCTGCGGATCTTTCTTGACCGCGGCTATGAATTCCTTCAGGTTATCGCCAGGGGTGGTCTTGGAAGCCACGACCACAAGCGGAAAACGAAGTGCGAACGTAATCCCCCTAAAGTCCTTGAAAGTATCGTAGGGCAATTCTTTCTTGATGACCGGATTGATGGAGTGGTTGTCAAAACTGATCAACAACGTGCTGCCATCGGGTCGTGAACGTGCAACATGCTGAGTCGCTACCTGGCTCGCCGCGCCGGGCCGGTTGTCGACAATAACCGTTCGGCCCAGAATCTCGGCCAGCTTCGGTTGAATGATGCGTGAAGCGATATCGGTACTGCCGCCAGGCGGAAAAGGAAGCACCAAGCGTAGCGGACTATCGTCTGCCGCGGACGCGGCGCCGCCCATGGTCAAAGCAACCATGCTCATGGCGCACACCACGCTCAATGCGGAGAGCCACTTATTATGGAGTTTGCGCACTATGTTCCCCTTATATCGAATTGTTGCTTAAAGTTTATTTAATAAGCCGATAGGACTTAATAAATATTTTTCATAAGCAAATGCGTCCCTCTAACGCATCAAAAGGGTGAGAAGCTTCTACGGCGGGGGCATCTGCGCGAATCGAGGCGGCCGCACATGGGTTTCGAAAGCGCGGACCTGGCCATCGTGTCGCCGCAGGGCAACACTATCTATGATGGCCAGCGTGGCCTCGAGACTTTGCCGTACTTCCAAAACCACATTATCCAACGTGATCTCGAACGTGCCCAGTCCGGATTCGGACAACGGTGCGTCGGTCAATTGAGCCAGAATTTGCGCTGTCTGGCCGGCATGAGCAGAACACAGCACGATCCTGGCTAGCGCCGCGGCGCCATTCGCGTGCCGCGTCGATTCCGGGTTCCAGACCAGTTCAGGTGTCAGATGCTGGCAAAAATATAGTCGAAATCCCTCAATCGGCTGTTCGGCAAAGCGGACGGTCTCGAATCGGGCGGTATGGGCCTGCCCTCTCACATTGATGGGCCGCTCGAGACTGACGACCGGATTCATCCTGAAACCCAGCGCCTGGAGCCGTCGATGCGTTGCATGCGCGTCCGGCGTCCGGAACACAAGCGCTTCCGGCCCCATTGGAGAATCGGCAATTTCCTTCCGGGCAGGCGCCTGCCCGGAAGGCCAGCCGAGCAACTCGATGTAAGCGCTATCGAGCGTTATCAGGCGATTCATCGAGCCAAGATTGTGCGCTGATAATTCAGTCAGCGTATAGCCGTCCGCCTCAAAGGCGGGCGCTTGCTCCACCAGCCGATCGCGCAACATCAAAACCAAATGATCGAAGGACAGCGGGCTGTTCATCGGCGCTCCCGTTGGCGACATTCGAGTCCGCCGGCATGCGCGATGCCCCTTGCAGGCGAAACTGGAAGGCTGCATGCACGGACAAACCAAAATTTTCTTGTGGACATCACTCTTGGACCTTGTGCCCGAGGCGGGACGCCCGGCCGGTGCGAGGGTGGGCGCTCAGCGCTTCGGAAAAAACCTGTAGACCGGGAAAGTGTATGCGAAATTATTAAAAGAGCCACCATAACGGTGGCTCTTTTTGTTGGAAAGGGACGCTTCAACAGCGTGGTGCGTCCCGCCGGGCCCTCTTCTTCACGGAGAAGGCCTGAATACATGCGCCGGTTCCGATTCCGGAGAAAGCTGCGTACTCTGGCGGCGGAGAAGCTCCCGTTGCCGATTGAATGCCCGCTGCAGGAACGGCAAATCCTCTTCGGGAACGGCAATTCCTAATCGCTCCAGCTTGGCTTGAACGCCCTCGTCTTGAATCTTCAAAGCCATGACCTTTCTCCCGGCTCTTTTCGAATCTTCACTTTAGTTCAGTTGAAGGTTCGCATCCTTGACCAATTTACCGTAGCGCTGCAGCTCGTTGGCAAGGTGTTTGCCATGCGCCTCGGGGCTGCGTTGTTCGGCGGGGAACAGATAAGTGCCCATGGAGTCCAGCCGCTTCTGGACTTCGGCATCGCCCAGCGCAACCTGCAGGGCCGCATTCAGCTTTTCAATGATAGGCGCAGGTGTTCCCTTGGGAGCATAAACGCCATGCCATACGGCGATATCCACCTCGGAAATACCCAGCTCACGCGTGGTCGGGATGTCGGGGAAGTTCTCGTGGCGCTGCGGCGAGGTGGTGGCGTATGCCTTGATCTTGCCACCGTTTAGATGTGGAAACGCGTTGGTGGTTTGATCGCAAAGCAGGTCGACGTGGCCGGCCATGACATCCTGCAGCGCCAGGTTGGTGCTCTTGTATGGCACCAGGGTAGGCGTGGCGCCAAGCGCCTGCGACAGCATGATGGCGCACAGGTGAGAGCCGGTGCCTACGCCCGCATTGGACATCGTGACCTTATCGCCTTCCTTCTTAAGCGTGGCGAGCAGCTCCTTGGCGTCCTTGGCGGGATAGTTCACGTTCGCGGCTATGACATACGGACCGGTGTTCACCAGGCCGATCGGTTCGAAGGCCGTCGCCGTGTCATAGGACAGGTTCTTGTAAAGCGAAGCCGACAGCGCGATGGTCGTATGGATCATTATCGTGTAGCCGTCGGGTTTCGCGCGGGCCGCGCGAGCCGCCGCAATGGTGCCGCTGGCTCCCGGTATGTTTTCCATCACCACGGTCTGCTTCAGATTCTCGGCCATTTTGCCGCCGATCAAACGGGCGACGGTATCTGTGGCGCTCCCGGCGGGGAACGGCACGATCATGTTGATCGGACGGTCGGGATAATTCTGTGCATGCGCGGCGCTGACGGCAAGCGCCGAGATGGAAAGCGCGCAGACGCCTTTCAGGATGGTGTGCAAATAATGTTTCATGGTGTCAGTCCTCGTTGAGTGAGCGAAACGTAAGTGGGCTGCTAAAACGCCTGGATGTTGTTTCAACCATGCCTCTGAGTTGAAAGCGGCTGCTGTGCCTTGAACCAGTCGCAGATCTGGTCGCCGTTCCAGAAGGCGACGCCTTCGCGCTTCGCGAAGAGGTCCAGCATTTCTTCGAAATATCGAATTCGGTGAGCGGCGCCCGAGACATAAGGATGAACGCCGAAAGCCATGATGCGGACGGATTCCTCGCTCTCGGCATACAGGCGCTCGAAAGCATCGGTAGCCCTGCGCAGCAAGGCATCGGACTCGTGCTGGCCGCTCACCATGACGGTGATGTCGTTGATTTCAACGGTATAAGGAACCGAGACCAAGGGCTTGGTCTGGGTCTTTACCCACAGCGGCTGATCATCCAGGATCCAGTCTCCAAACCAGTCGCAGCCGGCGGCCGTGATATGTTCCAGGGTATCGAACTTCTGGGTTCGTCCCGGTCCAAGCCAGCCGCGCGGGCGGTGCCCAAGAAATTTTTCCAGCATGTCGAGCGACTGTTCGATCATGGCTGCCTGATCTTCGACCTTGTGTATCGACATCTGCACGTAGCAATGCGCCATGAATTCCCAGCCCGCGTCGCGCGCGGCCTCTGCCACCTCGGGACTGGTTTCACAAACCTTGGCGTTGATCGACATCGTGGGCCGTATCCCCCTTTTTTGGAAAGCTTCCAGCAAACGCCAGAAGCCGACGCGCATGCCGTACTCGTGCCAGGTCCAGTTAGGCATGTCGGGAACATCGGAAGAGATGCCGCCAGGCGGTGGGGACGCGTGGCGCGGCATGGGCCGTTCGATCTCCCATTCCTCGATATTGACCACCGGCCAAATGATCAACCGCGTGCCGTCATCGGTTTTCAGCGGCGGCCTGCGGAACGGAGAACTGTATTCAATACGTTGGCGTGGGTGCATGGGCATCTCTCTCATTTGGAATAGCGACCTTGTTCGTGGTCGGTGAATCTGCTGGGTATGTATCCGCTCGGCTCATTCGGCCCGTGGCGAGGCGTCCAGATCGGGACGGCGCAGATGCCAGTCGGTAGCGGCTTCATACGCTTGTGCGATGCGATAAACCATTGCTTCGCCGAAACTCTTGCCCAATACCTGCAGGCCCATGGGCAAGCCGTTTTCCGAGAACCCCATCGGCACCGAGATAGCGGGCGTTCCCGTAAGGTTGAACGGTGTTCGGGCTTGTTTATCGTAGGTCCTGTCCACCTCGGCTTCGTCATCGATCGGGCAGGGCAATTCCAGGCTGGATACGCATACGGCCCCGTCGACGTTCGCCATGGCGGCCGTGTACTCCCGGACAAGTACGGTGCGCAATTGCTGGGCGTGGATATAGTCGCCGGCGCTCAGGAATGCGCCTGGCAGCAAGCGCGTCCGGCCGCGCTTGCTGTAATCGCCGATACGCGTGCGTAGCCAAGGCTCATGGATGGCAAATGCCTCGGCCTGAAGAATCAGGCGGCCGCAGTCCACATAATCGTCCAGCGGGGGAAGGCGCAAGGGAACCAGTTCCGCCCCCAGCTGTTCCAGAATCCGGCAAGCTTGTCTAAAGGCAGCCAGGATTTCTCCATTGGCTTTTATGCAAAATTCATCGATGATGCCGATCCGCAATCCTTTGACGCCATCGCCCAGCGATGCGCGCAATTGCGGCGCGGGATGATCGACGCTGGAAGGATCGGCGAGGTCGCGGCCCAACAGGGCTTGCAGCACCAGGGCGTTATCTTGCACGTTCCGGGACAGGACGCCGACATGGTCCAGCGAAAAGGCCAAGGGAAATGCGCCGGCCCGGCTTATGGCGCCATAGGTGGGCTTCATTCCGGCTATGCCGCAGGCCGTGGCGGGATTTCGTACCGATCCGCCGGTGTCCGTCCCGATGGCCACCGGCACAAAGCCGGCGGCAACCGATACACCGGAACCGCTGGATGATCCGCCAGGGTGGTGGCTGCGCTTCCATGGATTGCGCGCGGGCGGCCACGGCAAATCGAAGGACGGCCCACCCGTCGCAAATTCGTGCAGAGCGGTCTTTCCTATGAGGATCGCCCCCGCATCGCGCAACTTCTTCACAATGCATGCATCGGCGCTTGCGATGTGATCCATGCGCAGCCTGGAGTGTGCGGAAGTACGCTGTCCGGCCACATCGAAAATATCCTTCAATGCCACAGGCACGCCGTGCAGGGGACCACGCCAATTCCCCTTTGCAATCTCGCTTTCGGCCTCGCGCGCGGCACGCAACGCGCCATCATCGTCGGTACTGATAAAGGCATTCAAGCCAGGATCGTATCGGTGGATGCGCCTCAGGCAGGAGGCGACATACTCGACTGGGGACAGTTCTTGTGTACGCAGCAACGCCGCTGCGCAAGCGAGCGAAAGATCGGCGGGGTCACCCATGGCAAGACTCTACGAAAGTGGCGGACTGAATTCATACTATTCCAAATAGGAATTAAATGTCAATTAATATTCCAATTTAAAACCGTCGGCAACGCGACAGCCCACAACCCGCGGATGCCCGGCCAGGAAGCGCGAGTTGGATTTCCCTCACGCGCAGGCCAGCCCCGCCCACGGGGCGGCACATAGCGTTCAAGGGTATAAAGCGTCGACGAGCGTCGAGCTTATAGGCGGCGTCCCCGCATCGGCGCGGTGGAGGCCGGCGCGGCACGGCCCAGGTCCTGGAGCCGTGCAATCAACATGGTGGCGGGCTGGGAAAGCGGCAGCGCCCGGCTGCGAACCACGCCGATCATTTCGGAAGGCAGGAAGGCGGCAAGGCTGACGATGCCCATCCGGACCCAGGACCCCATACCCGCCGAGCCTCGCAGCCCCACCCCCAATCCCAGTCCCAGTTCCACGTAACGCTCGAGCAGTTCGATACTGTCCAGTTCGACGGCAATGTCGTAGGAGATATGGAGCCGGCGAAATTCGCTTTCGAGCAAGGCGCGGGTCTGCGTCTGGAATCGCGGAAGGATGAGCGGATAGGCGGCGACTTCCTTCAAGGACTCCGGGGGCCGCGAGACAAGGGGATGATCGCGCGGCGTGATGAGAATGCGTTCGGACGGATACAGCGGCGTGAAGTCGAAGTGCCGTGACGCACCCGGATCGGGGGCCACGGCAAAGTCGGCGCCGCCGGTCTGCACCAGCTCGAAGACCTCTTCTTTCGTGCCGGACAGGACACGGATCCTGGCGGTGGGAATGGCGCTGCGCAGGTCTTTGACCGCCTCGGGCAACACCTGCCCTATGAAGCCGTGGGGCACGGCAACGGTAACCGGCGTGGGCATGGCCAGTGGCGAACGATGGTCCAGGGCGGCAAGGCCTTCCACAAACGGTTCGGCCATCCGGTACAGATTGCTGCCGGCCGCCGTGAGTTTCAGAGGCCGCGATCCGCGCTCCAGCAAGGGCCGACCAATTTCGGCCTCGAGCCGCTGGATGTGCTTGGAGACGGCGGGTTGCCCCAGGACCAGGGCTTTGGAAGCCTTCGAAAAGCTGCCAAGCTTTACCACCATGCAAAAACTCTTGAGTTCCTTTATGTCCAAAACGGGGCTCCAACACCGATTGCGTGCTGGCTCCCGAAGATTCGGTCCTTGGTTGTCCAACGCACGTCTATACTAAACGAGCCAATCTAACAGAAAATCTTGTCTTGTTGAAAGAGATTTCCTGGCATGCGGGCATCGCCCCTTTCGGTAGCGCTGTAAACCGGATTCAATCCATTTTTTGCCTCGCCCATGAAATACGACATCCAGACACTCAAGGCCTTTGTCACCGTCTCGCAGGAAGGATCCATTGCCAAGGCGGCCGAGAAAGAGCACACCGTGGCGTCCGCCATCAGCAAGCGGATATCAGAGCTGGAAAAATCGATAGGCGCCGACCTCTTTTATCGCCACCGGCGCGGCGTGAAGCTGACGCAGGCGGGGATGGAGTTGCTGCAGCATGCCGGCCGGGTACTGGCGGATCTGGCGGCCATGGATAGCGCCATGAGCAATTATTCCAACGGCGTCAAAGGCCAGGTCAGGCTGGTGGCCAATACGTCGACCATCGTACAGTTCTTGCCTCAGGATCTGTCCGACTTCCTGAAGATTCATCCCACCGTCAAGATCGATCTGGAAGAGCAGACCAGTGAAACCGTACACAAGCTGGTGGCGGGCGGCGAGGCGGATCTGGGCATTCTTGTGCCCCAGCGGCCGCTGGACGGGTTGGATACCTGCCTTTATCGGACGGATGAACTCATGCTCATCATGCCGCCGGGCCATCCATTGGCACGCAAAGACAGCGTGCGCTTTTCAGAAACCCTGGAATACGATCATGTGGCGCTGCCGCGCGGGTCTTCATTGTGCGAAACGCTGGTCGCTTCCGCCAAAGAATCGGAAATGCCGCTGCGCTTGCGCATACAGGCCACCAGTTTCGATGGCCTGCGCCGTATGGTCGCGCAAAATCTCGGCATCGGGATATTGCCAAAAGGCAGCGTGGATCCGTTTCTGGACACCGAAGGGCTGGTGGCGCGCCCCCTGGCCGAGCCCTGGGCCCGCCGCCGCCTGACACTGATCAGCAAGCCGGTTGACTCCCTTCCCTTGCTGGCCCGCCTGCTGCGCGAGCACTTGGCCGGAGCCAGCCATCGCGGAAAACCCTAAGCAGGCCCCTCCAGGCCGGCCCCGAAAAGCCTGTCCCCCAGCGGAGGCCGCCGTAAGACATCGCCATCAGAGATGGCTGGCTTGATGAAGTATCGCTTCACAGGAGAGCCGGCGCTTCTTATGATTGAACGCTCTCTTGATCAGCACCCCTATAGCTTGCGGAAATACACAGTATGAATCAACGACCTCTGGATGGCATACGCGTCATCGAAATGGGGAGCCTCATTGCCGGCCCTTTTGCGGGAAAGACCTTGGGCGACTTCGGCGCCGATGTCATCAAGATAGAACCGCCCCGCCAGGGCGACCCCTTGCGTTCATGGCGCACCGACGAGGGCAAGACGTCGATGTGGTGGCATGTGCAGGCCCGCAACAAGAAGTCCGTTGCAATCGACCTGCGCAAAAAAGAGGGACAGGAGATCGTCCGAAAACTGATTCTGGAAGCCGATGTCGTCATCGAGAATTTCCGCCCCGGCACCATGGAAAAATGGGGTCTGGACTACGAATCGCTTTCCCGCGAGAATCCCGGCCTTGTCATGCTGCGCATCTCGGGCTACGGCCAGACCGGTCCCTTGCGCGACCGCACCGGCTACGGAGTGGTCGCCGAAGCCATGGGAGGCTTTCGCCATATCACGGGCGAACCGGGCAAGGCCCCCGTCCGCCCCGGCATCAGCATCGGCGACTCCTTGTCGGCGTTGCATGGGGTCATCGGCATCATGATGGCGCTGTACAACCGCGTGGCCAACTCCGGCAAGGGCCAGGTCATCGACGTGGCGCTGTATGAATCGGTTTTCAATATGATGGAAGGCGCGGTGCCGGAATACGATAGGCTGGGTGTGACGCGCGAGCCTGCCGGCAGCGCTTTGCAGGGCATCGCGCCCACCAACGCCTATCCCAGCAAGGACGGCAGCTATTTCCTGATTGCCGGCAACGGCGACAGCATCTTCCCCCGGCTCATGGGCTTGATTGGACGCGATGACCTTGCTCAGGAGCCCGCCCTGGCCCGAAACCCGGGACGGGTTGCCAATATGGCGCGCATCGACGAGGCCATCGCACAGTGGAGCGTCCAGCGCAGCATCGACGAGGCTCTGGACGACCTGGCGAAAGCGGGTGTGCCCGCCGGCAGGATATTCACCATCAAGGACATCGTTGAAGACGAACAATACCTGGCCCGCGACATGATCAAGGAAGTGACGCTGGACGACGGCTCCGCCCTGAAGGTGCCGGGCGTCGTCCCCAAATTAAGCGCCACGCCCGGCAGCTTCGAAGGGGGCGGCCCGCAGCTTGGCCAGCATACCGAGCAGGTGCTGCGCGAATCCGGCTTCAGCGACGATCAGATCGCGCAACTCAAGCAACTGGAGGTCATCTGATGACCCTCGCCACCGCTCCGAACGGGTCGATGCTGGACAACGCCCCGCGCCGCATCCATATCCACGACGTCTCCATGCGGGACGGTTTGCAGATCGAGCCGGCCTTCGTTCCCACGGAAGAGAAAATCGCCTTGCTAAATGCGCTCAGCCGCAGCGGGGTCTCCAAGATCGAGGCCACGTCCTTTACGTCCCCCAAAGCCATTCCCGCACTGCGCGACGCCGAGCTGGTCATGAAAGGCATCGAGCGCACGGCGGGGGTCAAGTATGTTTGCCTGGCGCCCAATATGCGCGGGGCGGAACGCGCGCTGGACTGCGGCGTCGATGAAATCAACCTGGTCATGTCGGCCAGCGAAACCCACAATCTTGCCAACACCCGCATGACGCGCCGGCAGTCGGCGGCGGTGCTGGCGCAGATCATCGACGAAATGTCCGATCAGGTAGACGTCAACATATCCATTTCCACCGCTTTCGGCTGCCCCATGGAAGGCAATGTCCCGGCCGAGGAAGTCCTGCGCCTGGGCGATTTCTTCGCGGAACGCGGAGCGCAGGGCATAACCATCTGCGACACCACCGGCATGGCCAACCCCGCACAGGTCGAGTCGCTATGCCGCGGACTGACCGAGCGCTGGAGCAAACTGGAACTTACCCTGCACTTCCACAATACACGCGGCATGGGGCTGGCCAACGTCCTGGCGGGCCTGGCCACCGGCATAGACCGCTACGACAGCTCGCTGGCCGGCCTGGGAGGCTGCCCCTATGCCCCCGGAGCGACCGGCAACATCTGCACCGAAGATCTGGTGCACATGCTGCACAGCATGGGCTTGCGCACCGGAACGGATCTGGATCGGCTCATCGCCTGCGCGCGCCAGATGGCGGAAATGGTGGGGCACGACGTGCCCGGCCAAGTCATGAAGGCGGGCAAGTGGGACCGCCGATTCCCGCCCCCACCCGATCTGGACCAGACGCGCGAGCGCGCGCTGGCTCGCAGCGACATATAGTTTTGTTGTCCGTAGTTCAAAAACATAAGGAGAAGACATGCTTAAGAATCGTATTGCCAGCACGCTTGCCATCGCCCTGATGGCAACGGTTGGCGCCACCGCCCAGGCGGCCGCCTACCCGGAAAAGCCCGTCACCATGATCGTGGGCTTCAGCCCCGGCGGCTTCACCGACGTGGTGGCCCGCCTGATTTCCAGGCACCTTGAACAACGATTGGGCCAGACCTTTGTGGTGGAAAACAAACCAGGCGCCGCGGGTACGATTGCCGCGAACATGGTCGCCAAGTCGGCCCCCGACGGTTATACCTTGCTGCTGGCGCACTCCAACTCGAACGCCACCGCGCCCGCCCTATACAAAGACCTGCCCTACGATGTGAACAAGGACTTCACGCCGGTGGCCATGGTTGCCAGCACGCCGCTTATCCTGACGGTCACGCCCAAGCTGGGCGTGAAAAACATGGACGAATTCATGGCCCTGGCCAAGAAACAAAGCTTACGCCATGCATCGTCCGGCGTGGGCAGTTCGCAGCATCTGGCCGCCGCGCAATTCGGCAAGGCCGCGGGCGTCGACCTGCTGCATGTCCCCTACAAGGGCAGCGCCCAGGCGCTGAACGACCTGCTCTCGGGCGAAGTCGACATGAACGTCGATTCGCCGCCGCTGATGGTGCCCAATATCAAGGCCGGCAAGCTGGTGGGCATCGCCGTCGTCAGCCCGAAACGCATTCCCTTGCTGCCCGACGTACCCACAATGAAGGAGTCCGGGTATCCGGGGGTCACCATGGGACAGTGGTTCGGCGTCGTGGGACCGGCAAACATGCCCAAGGAAGCGACCGCTTTACTGAACAAAAACATCAACGAAATCTTGCAGCTACCCGAAGTGCTTAAGGTCCTGGCGGCCAAAGGCGCTGAAGCGGGCGGCGGATCTCCGGCCGACTTTGCCAAGCAGATTCGCGAAGACACCATTTCAATTCAAAAAGTGGTCGACGAGGCTGGCATCAAGATCGAGTAGGCCCGCCCAGGCAAACCAGAAACGGGGGCTGCGATTCGGCTAGCCTCCGTTGCGCTCCGGGTTGGGCGGCGACGTCGCCAACCCCGCCCGCTCCGCGGGGACGATCTTGTCGGGCTCCACATCCTCTTCCAACGGCCCTTCCTCCGTATTTTCCACCTGGGGCCGTTCGCCCGTGTTTTGCCGGTCGCTGTCGGTATCCGGCATGCTCGCCGGCAGGTCGTTACCTGAATCCGATGAGTCGCTTGGCCCCAGGGCCGGTTCGGTCGGGCCGGTTTTCAGCAGGCTGGCTTCCTCTTCGAACTCCCGGTCTCTTTCCCGCGGTATGGGGTCCAGATTTTCTTTGCGCGATGCCATGTTTCTCTCCTTGTGCTGTGAATGCGCGTGCCGGACAGCCGGCACTCAATCCGCTCCGAGGCTCAAGCGTTCATGCCACTCGGCTATCGATTCCTCCGGATAGCTTGCGAACATCTTGTCGCCGGGCTTCGCCTCCAGTTCAACCCACGATGCCTTGGAATCGAGGAACAGGTGGGTATGCTCGGGGGGAACGGGAAGATTGCTGTCGATGGCCGAGGCAAATGGATGGATCAGCTCCGGCCACTCCGGACTGAAGAGCCACAATGCGCTGCCGCAGCGGCGGCAAAAATGACGTTCCGCCGTGCTGGCATGCCGGCTGCCCCCCGCTCCCGGCAACAGGGCGTGATACACCGTTATCTGATCCGCGCCGCTTACCTTCATGGATTTCGCATCGGCCGATAGATTGACGGCATAGCCGCCTCCACCCTGCGTTTTGCGGCAGATGGAGCAATAGCATCGCTGATAAGGATAGGGATTGACGCTGTCCACGGTGAACCGGACGGCGCCGCAATGGCAAGATCCTGTGAGCTGCATGACTGGGCCTCCTGAGCAATTCATTTCGCCCAGCAATAATGATGCCCAGGGCCCGTTCGAGCGCCGCTAGCTTATCGGCAGGCGCGCCAGCTCGCGGTAGCAAGAGCCCCCCTCGCCGGGGGTGGAAGCCACCAGCACGCAACGCTCGGGCGTCCAGATGATGGGGGGTCGCCGCAAGCCTTGCACATCGCCAGACCCCGCCTTGCGCAATAGGGAAATATGCGGCCGGAAGATCATATCGGGACGTGCCCAACCCATTTCCTCCAGGCGGATCCACAAGTCATCGTGCAAGGTGTCCAGCCAATCCAGGCTCTGCGCATCGTCCTGGCTGGGGCCGGCCCACACAATGCGCGGCCCTGCGAAACGGCCAAGGCGGCGCAGGACCATTGTTTCCACGCGCACCTGCCAGTCCGGGACGGCCTGGATCAATTCCGAGACCCGCGCGGCGGGCGTGCCGCCCAGAAACGCCAGCGTCAAATGCAAGGTTTCCGGGCGCATGATACGGCCGCCGAACAGGGCGTGCGCTTCATGTGCCCATTCCATTATTTGCGCCGCCGTCTCGGCCGAGGGCCACAGGCCGAAAAAAATGCGCTGCGGCGCTTGCCCAACCGCAGCCGCGGCCCAGGATTGTTCCATGCTGGCTCCTTGCCTTGGGCGCCGGAACAAACGCGGACCGACGCCGGATTATTCGGCCGCCCCCGGCTCGGGGACATACACCACTGTGCCGTCTTTCATGCGATAGGCCACGCCGGCCTTGGATCCTTCTCCCTGGCCCGTCTGGCCGCTGGCCTTGAAGCGCTCGATCTTCTCGCCTGTCTTGACGATCATCTCCATGCTTTCCTTGCCGGGATCCGTGATTATCGTAACGTCTTTTTTGGTAAAGGGATCCAGCAGGGGATTCTGCGCAATCGTAATCAGCAGGGCCGCAATAATCACCAGGAAGATATCGATCAGATTGACTACCGAAAGGATGGGATCGTCGGACTCGGTTTCATCCAGGAACTTCATGCCGCTTTCCTGTCCAGGCCCTTCTCGGATGCCGGCTGAACCGCCTGCAGCCAGACCAGCTCCTCGGCCAGCCAGCGGCGCTTGATGGACACGATCCAGTAAGTGATTGCGGCGGCGATCAAGGCCAGAATGACGGCTGAGAAAGCAACCGCCAGGTTATCGGAGACCGAAGCCAGATTGCCGTCGGACAGTCCCTTCAAGGCCGGGCCCATGGGTATCATGGTGGCCACCAGGCCCAGCATGGGTGTAACCCGTGTCGTCACGCGGGGCACTTCCAGCAGGCGATGCGCCGCAACGTCCAGATCGTCATCCGACGCGCCCGGATTGGCCCGCGCCCAACGCAACAGTTCAAAACTGCGCAAGGCATGGGAGTCCGCCCCGATGACATGCCCCCTGCGCTGGAGATACGCCACGGCGAACGCCCCCAACGCATACAGCGAATACAAAAACAGGACCGAGATCGCCACCAGAGTGGGAATCAGGAATACTTGTCCGACCTGATACATCAATTGTTCCAGCAACTGGCTCATGCTTGGATTACCTTTTCAATTTTTCGTTAGTGATTCGTTAATGCGTTGCCCGCGCTGGCCAGGCCTGGCGCATGGCGCCGCCCGCGAAAGCCAGCAGAAGCATGCCCAGCACCAGGTATAGCGAATAGTCATCGGGAGTCTGGCCGGGCTCGACTTTATCCAGGCGCATTCCGGTCACCTGCTCGGTCTGCGCCGTCGGCTGTTGCTCGGCGGGAGCCTGGCTGGGCGGCGTGGCGCTTGGATCGGCGGCAGCCTCTTGCTGGGCGGGCGGCGGCCCGGCAAGGTCCGCCGGCGTGCCGCTGGCCGCATACTCCAGAAACTTCGGATTGTCGCTGTGGACATCAAAGCGCCTGGCCAGATCCTGATAACGCGACTTCAGTTCGCTGATCGTGGCCGGATCGGCATTCCAGTACTCCTGCCGCGCCGCTTCCAGCATTCGCTCGATTGTTTGCGCCAGGGCGTGGGGATTCTCTTTCTCGAACCACTCCTCCAGGCCCAGCTCGTACTTGTCGCGCACATAGACATCGGCCATTTCTTCCCATTGATCGTCGCGCACGATGTCGCGCGCCACCGCCGTCCAGCCCCACAGATTGTTGGTGGCGTCCAGAACGCTGAGCGTGCCGGAATAGCCTTCATCCATCAGCGCCTTGATGTAGCCTGGATGGAACTGGCGCGTCGACAGCTCCTTGGCCAGGAATCCGGCCGCGCCCTCGACCTTGCCAGCGCCCCCGCCCCGCAAGTTTGAAATATAAAGCTCGGGCGGTTTGCCATCCAGGGCGCGCACGGCCAGGCTCAGGCCGCCCAGGTACTGGAAGGGATCGTCGGTGGTCAGCATGCCATAGGTATTGGATGTCCGTGACAGCACGGCTCCTTCCGTCCCTTTCAACTGCTCCGCATACAGATTCACCGCCGTCCCGCCCGCCGCTCCGGCCGAACCCCATTTGGTCTCGTCGGGCCCGTAGGCGAACTGCATCTTGGACAAATACAGCTCAGCCAGCTTCTTGTCGCCCTCTTCCTTGCCTGTCCAGCTGTCGGTCGCCAGCGTGGCATCGTCCAGGCCGGTGCCGTACTGGCCCGACGCGGATGAAAAGATGCGTGTCTGACTCGCCAGCGCCGCTTCTTCCGCGCCGGCGCCCTGCTGGCGCAGGCGCTCGGCGATGGCCCGCGTATTGGCGGCGACGGGATTATCGGCTTCTCCGGCCTGCGCCGCCAGCTGCGCCGCGCGGGCAAGCTGCTTCAGCACATTCGGGAAGTGATCGCGATACAGGCCGGTGGCGGACAGCACCACATCGACACGGGGGCGGCCCAGCGCTTCACGGTCCACCCGTTTCACTCCAACCACGCGGCCGCCCTTGTCCCACACGGGCTCCACGCCCATCAGCCATAACGCCTGAGCCTCCAGCAGGCCCTGGTGACGCATGGTCTCGACCGACCACAGCGAAAAGGCCAGCTTGCGGGGCGTCTGGCCGGACTGCCCGCGATGCGCGGACAGCAGGTCCTCGGCGGCCTTTTTGCCCGCCTCCCAGGCTTGCTGCGTGGGCACGCGCGACGGGTCGAAACCGTACAGATTGCGCCCCGTGGGATAAGCCTCCGGGTTCTTGATGGGATCGCCACCGTAAGAGGTCGGCGTATAGCGCCCGGCCAGCGCGTCCAGGACAGCGGGCAGCTCCTGCTCCGCGCCTATGTCCGCATACCAGCCGCGCGCCTGCTCCAGCATGGCTTGCAGCTCGTCCGGCACAGGGCCCGCGTCCTGTCCGTTCGCCAGCACGCGCTTGAGCAATGCATAGGGGACCGAGGCATCCAGGTTTTCGTAATCGACGGCCAGGGCTTCGTCCAGTTGGTCCTGCGCCACTCCCGCGTGGCGGGAGGCCGCATCCCAGAATGGCTGACCCAGCATCAGCAGCACCGTTGACAGGCGATGATCGGTTCGCGGCGCCTGGCCCAGGGTGTGCAGACCCAGGGGCTGCGCCATATGGGCCAGCTCATGCAAGTGGCTGTGAAGCAGATCGATGAAGGCCGGGAATTCGGCCGCGGCGCGCTCGCCCGTCCAACCCATATCCAGGGCTATGCGTTCTTTGCTTACCCGGTCCAGCAAATCAATCTTTATCTGTTCTTTTACCGCGCCTTCGCCCTGAGCCAGCCACTGATGCAGCAGATCGTGCATGGCGGTCAGCGCATCGTGCATTCCAGCCGGCTGGAATGGCGGCGTCTGATGGCTGACGATCACCGCCCGTCCTCTGCGCCTGGCCTGCTGGGCTTCGCCGATATTGTCGGCGATGTAGGGATACACCACCGGAACGTCGCCCAGCGCCAGCATGGGGTAGTCATGTACCGACAGACCGCGTTCCTTGCCCGGCATCCACTCTTGCGAGCCATGCGTGCCGAAATGAATGAAAGCGTCCGAATGCCGGCGCTCGCGGGCCCACAAGTAGGCCGCCAGATAGAAATGGGTGGGCAGGGCCGTGGTGGAGTGGTACAGCGCCTTCTCCTTGTCTTCCGATTTTTCGCTGCGCGGCGGCTGCGGCATGATGGCCACCTTGCCAAGCAGCAGCCGCGGTATCACGAACCAGGCCTGATCCCCTTCGCGTATCGTCATGGACGAATCAGCCGGATCGCCCCATCTGTCCAGCATGGCCTGGCGCACCTGCGCCGGCTGTCCGTCCAGCCATTTGTTGTAGTCAGCCACGGAAAGACGCTCGGCCAGGCCATCGTTCAGCAGATCCCGCAGTTTCGCATCGCGATACAAAGGCGCCAGCAAGCGCTGCAACTGCTCCACTAAAGCGGCTTCCTTGGGTATGGCGGTGTCGTAGCCCGCATCCTTCATCGCTTGCAAGACGCCCATCATGCTTTCGGGAACGTTAAGAAAGGATGCAGACAAGTTCTTTTCACCGGGAGGGTAATTCCAGAAAAACATGGTGACGGCCTTGTCGGCATTGGGCTTGCGCTGCAGGCCGACCAGGCGCATAGCCTTGTCGACCACCGCCTGCAACTGCTCGTCTATGGGCAGCAGCTGCCCTTCCTGCTTGCCGAATGCGGACGCAATCTGCGCATCGATAATGCCGGTGAATTCCGACTGCGCCAGGTAGAACGGCACATCCATCAGCTGCACGCCCTGCGGATCAGCCCGCCATTCGGCTTCGTCGCCCCGTCGGTAGGGTGTGGCCTGCACCACCGGTATACCCAGTTGCTGAAACTCCTTGCGCGGACCCTCGGTGCTGAGCATGATGCGGGTATTGATCAAGGCATCCGCCAGGCGCAGGCCGCCCGGAGCAAGCATGCGCAAGTTGGCCGTCTGGTCGGACGTCGGACTGTAGTAGGCCAAGGGCACCGCGCCGGCCCGTTCCACGCGGCCGATAAGATCATCGATCAGGCGGGTCTGCATGGCCGATACATACTGCTGATGAAATGCAATACCCACAATCGGTGGGCGATGGCCGTCCGACGGATTCACTCCTTTCCATTTCAAGTACGCCATCGGATCGGAAAACAGCATGCCCGGAGCATCGGGATGATAGACGGCCACCTCGGGAAACTCCACGGGATCCGCAATGCCAGTGATGGGCTTGCCCGCAAGGAAGGCGGCTGACGTCGCAAAGAAGCCCGCAAAATTCTCGCGCCCGCCATTGGAATAATAGGCGGCCAGCCGGTGCGCCAGCTCATCGGGCATATTGATTCCCCCAGGCGCCTTGTCGTAAACCCAGGCCAGCGGAATGCGCAAACCGGGCAAGGCGCGCAGCAGCTTGGCACGCACCGCATCCTGCTGGTACGTGTCCACAAATACAATGTCGCGTCCCTGGAACAAGCCCGCATCCACGTCGGCCGGCAGCTCATCCAGGTAGCGCACCTCGATGTCCAGCCCATGCGGCCGGGCAATGCTCTGCAGATCCTTGAATTTTCCCGGCGGAACATTGCCGGTCGTAATGAACAGGACGGATGCGGCATGCGCGGGGAGCATGCCAAGCATGCCCGCCATAAAGATAAATATCGCGAGCCAACCGCGCGCCGATCCGGATGTCATTTTCACTACGCCTCATTCTTGTAGAGTGCCGGCCGCCGATGTGCCAAGCATGGCATTTTATAACAATGCGAATGATTATCAAATGCATTTATTGCTTTAAACGAAATCCGCCTTTCGGCTAGGGGCTTTCCCGCATGGCGAACATTTCGCATGAAGGCATGTGCGGGCATACCCCAAGGCCCGAATGATTGACGTTTAAAGCATGACTTCGCTAACATCGGTCGGCTGTTGCCGCTGAATCGCTGGTCTTGGAGAATACGTGCTGTGAAACCCCAGTCGCTGGACATGATCACTACGCTTATCGGTTTCGATACCGTGTCGCGCAATTCCAATCTCGAACTGATCCACCACGTTCGCGACTACCTGGCCGGTCATGGCGTTGAAAGCCACCTGGTGTCCAACGAAGAACAAACCAAAGCCAATCTGTTCGCCACGGTGGGTCCCGATGTGGAAGGCGGCATCGTCCTTTCAGGGCACACCGACGTGGTACCCGTCGATGGCCAACCCTGGGACACCGACCCATTCACCGTTGTGCAGAAGGACGGCCGGCTGTATGGCCGGGGCACCTGCGACATGAAAGCCTTTTCCGCCATCGCGCTGGCCATGGTGCCGGACTTGATCAAAAAAGGCCTGAAGCGCCCGATCCATTTCGCGCTCAGCTATGACGAGGAAATCGGCTGTTTCGGCGCGCCGTCCATGATAGACAGGCTGCTTACCGATATCGCCAAGCCCAGCGCGGTCATCGTCGGCGAGCCCACCAGCATGCGGCCCATCGTGGCCCACAAGGGCATAGCCGCCCTGCGCACCACCGTCATCGGCCACGAGGCGCATTCCAGCCAGGTCCAGCGCGGCGTCAGCGCCGTCATGACGGCGGCCAAGCTTATTGCGTTCATCGACGGCATGATGGCCGAGAACAAGGCGGCCACCGATCCGGCATGCCGTTTCGAGCCGCCCTACACCACCTTGCACGTGGGCGTGGTACATGGCGGCACCGCCTTGAACATCATTTCGCGCGAATGCACGTTCACATGGGATATCCGCAGCCTGCCGGGCGACGACTGGCGCCGCTACCTGGAGCGCTTCCAGGCGTATGCCGACAGCCTTCTGCCGGCCATGCGGGCCATTGCTCCCGCCGCATCGATCAGCACTGAAATCCTGGCCGACGCGCCACCGCTGCAAGATCGCGGCGGCGTCGCGCAAGACCTGGTGTTCGGGCTTTGCGGCCATACGCATGGCGACGTCGTGCCGTATGCCGCCGAAGCCGGCCAGTTCCAGGAGCGAGGGTTTTCCGTAGTGCTTTGCGGGCCCGGCTCCATTGACCAGGCGCACCAGCCGAACGAATATATCGATGTATCGCAAGTGACCGCCTGCGAACATTTCCTGGAAAAACTGACGGATCAACTGGCAAGCTGATTCGTCCGGTCCCAAAGGCCGCCGCAGCGGCCTTCAACTTGCCACTACAACATACGTGTCCAAACAGTAAATCATCAAGGGCAGGAGACAAAGAATGAAGCTATCCAAACTTATCAAGCACACCGCTATTGCCGCCACGCTGGCGCTTAGCGTAGGCCTTAGCCAATCGGTCGATGCCAAGACACTGCGCTGGGCCTACCAGGGCGACATGATGTCGCTGGACCCCATGTCGCTGAACGAGACCTTTACCCTGGGCTTCCAGGGCTGGTTCTATGAAACCCTGGCGGCCTATGACAAGGACCTTAAACTGGTCCCGCAACTGGCTGAAAAATGGGAAAACCCCGAGCCCACCAAATGGATCTTCCATTTGCGCAAGGGCGTGAAGTTCCATGACGGCAGCCCGTTCACCGCCGATGATGTCATTTTTTCCTGGAAGCGCAGCCTGACCCAGGGCTCCGACATGAAGGGCTACGGCGCGAAAGCCGCCGATATCAAGAAAATCGACGACCACACGGTCGAGGTCACCACGCCCACCCCTAATCCGATTTTGCCTCGCGACTGGACTTTCCTGTACATCATGAGCAAATCCTGGGCCGAAAAGAACAAGACCACCGAAGCCACCAACGTGAAAGGCGGCGAAAGCAATTACGCCAACCTGCACGAAAACGGCACCGGACCCTTCATGATCGTGGACCGCCAACCCGATGTCAAAACCACGCTCAAGCGCTTCGACGGCTACTGGAACAAGAATATTCCCACCAATGTGACCGACATCACCTTCCAGCCGATCTCGCAGGAATCCACCCGGGTGGCGGCATTGATCTCGGGCGAGATGGATCTGGTCATGCCGGTGCCCGTGCAAGACTGGCCGCGCCTTGAAAGCGAGCCCAATGTCCAGGTCTTGAACGAACCCGAAGCCCGCGCCATATTCATAGGCATGGATCAGCACCGCGACGAGCTGCTGTTTTCCAATATAAAGGGCAAGAACCCGTTCAAGGACAAGCGTGTCCGCCAGGCCGTGGACCTTACCGTCGATACCAAGATCATCAATCAGAAGATCATGCGCGGCGCGGCCAAGCCGCTGGGCACCCTCATCGCCGACAAGATCAACGGTTACGATGAATCCTTCGGCGCGCCGTATAAAACCGACATCGAAAAAGCCAAGAAGCTGATGGCCGACGCCGGCTATCCCGACGGCTTCACCGTCCAGCTCGATTGCCCCAACGACCGTTACGTCAACGATGAAAAAGTCTGCCAAGCCGTGGCCAGCATGCTGGCGCGCATAGGCATCAAGATCGACCTTCTGGCACAGACCAAGTCCAAGTACTTCGCCAAGGTCCTGCTGCAGGCCGGCAACAACACCAGCATGTACTTGCTGGGCTGGACGCCCAGCTCCATCGACGCGGCCAATTCGCTGACCAACCTGGTGGCCTGCCGCGATTCCAAGACGGCGGCGGGGCAGTTCAACCTGGGAGGGTATTGCAACAAGGAAATCGACGCGCTGATCGCCAAGATCGACGTCGAGACCGACCAGGCCAAGCGCAACGCCATGATCAAAGAAGCATTCACCATGCTTCACAACGATTATGGCTACCTGCCCCTGCACCAGCAACCCATGTCATGGGGCGTGCGCAAGGGCATCAAGGTTGCCCAGCGGGCCGACGACGTGCTGGACATCCGCAACGTGGTCATGCCGTAAGCGCAAATGCTGAACTTCATTGCACGGCGGGTATTCCAGTCCATCTTCGTGATGCTCGCCGTAGGGTTCATTGCTTTTGCCATGTTCCGCTACGTGGGGGATCCGATCAACAACATGGTCGGACAAGACACCACGCTGGAACAGCGCGCCGAGATACGCAAGCAGCTGGGCCTGGACGATCCCTTCCTGGTCCAGTACTTCCGCTTCATCGGCAATGCGGCCCAGGGCGATTTCGGCATGTCGTACCGCCAGCGCCGGCCGGTCAGCGAGCTCATCGAAAGCCGCATGCCGGCCACGCTGGAATTATCTTTCGCATCGGCCGTGATCGCGCTGTTCCTGGGCATACCCATGGGCATCTACACCGCGCTGCGGCGCGACGGAGTGCTGTCGCGCAGCTTCATGACCCTGTCGCTGATCGGGATATCCCTGCCGACCTTCCTGATCGGCATACTCATGATCCTGTTTTTCGGCGTCATGCTGCGCTGGCTGCCCAGTTTCGGCCGGGGCGATGTCGTGCAATTGGGATGGTGGTCGACGGGCTTTCTGACCAAAAGCGGCTGGCAATCCCTGATCATGCCGGCCTTTACGCTGGCGCTGTTCCAGATGACGCTGATCATGCGGCTGGTGCGCGCCGAAATGCTCGAAGTGCTGCAAACGGATTTCATCAAGTTCGCCCGGGCGCGGGGCCTGCCCGAGCGCATGATCAACTTCCGGCATGCCCTGAAGAATACGCTGGTGCCGGTCATTACCATTACCGGCCTGCAACTGGGCTCCATCATTGCGTTCTCCATCATCACCGAAACGGTCTTCCAGTGGCCTGGGATGGGCCTGCTGTTCATCCAGTCCATCGGCGCGGTCGATATTCCGGTGATGGCGGCCTACCTGCTGCTGATCGCTTTCTTTTTCGTGATCATCAATCTCATTGTCGACCTGCTGTACTTCGCCGTCGACCCGCGCCTGCGTGTGCAAAAAAGCTAGGGCCTTATAACAATGACCCAGAACGCCTTGTCCCGCGCTTACAACAGCGATATCTTCTATAGCTTCAGCCATTCGCCCACGGCGATCATCTCGGCGATCGTCGCACTGCTTATCGGCCTGGGCGCGCTGTTCGCGCCCCTGGTCTCCCCCCACAACCCCTTCGATCTGGCCACCCTGAATCTACTGGACGCCAATATCCCGCCCGTCTGGTCCTCCAGCGGCGATCCGCGGTTTTTTCTGGGCACCGACGATCAAGGGCGCGACATGCTGTCCGCCATCCTGTATGGCTCGCGCATCTCCTTGCTGGTGGGCCTGGCGTCCGTGCTGTTCTCGCTGGTGGTCGGCGTCTCGCTGGGCCTGATCAGCGGCTATGCCGGCGGCCGCATCGACAGCGTCATCATGCGCATCGCCGATGTCCAGCTTTCATTTCCCGCCATACTCATCGCGCTGCTGATCGATGGCATTGCGCGCGGCCTGTTGCCGCGCGATTCGCACGACAGCCTTTCCCTGTATGTGCTGATCTTCGCCATCGGCATCTCGGGCTGGGTCCAGTATGCCCGGACGGTGCGCGGCGCCACCATGGTCGAGCGCAACAAGGAATATGTGCAGGCCGCGCGCCTGATCGGCATGCGGCCATTCACCATTTTGCGGCGTCACATCCTTCCCAATGTGTTGGGCCCCGTGCTGGTCATCGCCACCATACACCTGGCTGTGGCCATCATTACCGAAGCCACCCTGTCATTCCTGGGCGTCGGCATCCCGCCGACCACGCCGTCGCTGGGCACCCTGATACGCATCGGAAATAGTTACCTGTTCTCGGGCGACTGGTGGATCTCCATCTTCCCGGGCATTGCGCTGGTGCTGCTCGCCCTATCGGTCAATTTGCTGGGCGATTGGCTGCGCGATGCGCTCAATCCCAAGCTTCGCTGAGTCGCACGCATGGCATTATTGGATATCGAAAACCTGCACATCGAATTTTCCAGCCGGCACGGCAACGTGGTGGCCATCCAGGACGTCAGCCTGTCGCTCGAAAAGGGTGAAATCCTGGGCGTGGTCGGAGAATCCGGCGCCGGCAAGTCCACCATAGGCAATGCCGTCATAGGGCTGCTCGAGCCGCCCGGAAAAATGACCCGTGGGACGGTGCTGCTGAACGGAGACCGCATCGATCAGCTGCCGCCGCACGCCTTCCGCAAGGTCCGCGGCCGGCGCATCGGCATGATCTTCCAGGACCCGCTGACCTCGCTGGACCCTTTGCAGACCGTCGGCGATCAACTGACGGAAAGCATGCAGGTTCACCTGCGCATCAATCACCAACAGGCTCGCAAGCGCGCGGTGGAACTCCTGAACAGCGTGGGAATCGAACAACCCGAATTGCGCCTGGAACAATACCCTCATCAGTTCTCGGGGGGCATGCGCCAGCGCGTCGTGATTGCCCTGGCCTTGTGCTGCGAGCCCGAGGTCATCATCGCCGACGAGCCCACCACAGCGCTGGATGTCTCGATCCAGGCGCAGATACTGGATCTGCTGCGTGCCCTGTGCAAGGAAAAGCAGGTCGGCATGATCATCATCACTCATGACATGGGAGTCATTGCCGAAACCACCGACCGGGTAGCCGTGCTGTACCGAGGCAAGCTGGTGGAAGAAGGGCCGACACGCCAGGTCCTGGGCAGCCCCCGGCACCTGTACACAAAAAGCCTTATCTCGGCCGTGCCGCGGTCGGACATCAAGCTGCGGCGCTTCCCCATGGTCACCTATATCGAAGGCGTCCAGGAAAGCATCAAGAAAGACAATCTGGCGACCGCCACACGCTGGATGGGCCAGCAACGCAACTTCGGCGGAAAGTCGGACAAGCCGCTGGTCCAGGTATCCAAGCTTGGCATGCGCTTCATTCTTCGGAATTCATTCTTCAAGAAAAATCGCATCACTCTCGATGCCGTCAAGGATGTCAGCTTTTCCATCAAGGAAGGCGAGGTATTCGGCCTGGTCGGCGAATCCGGTTCAGGCAAGTCCACCATTGCCCGGCTGATCGCCGGCCTGTACCAGACCAGCTACGGATCCGTGCATTTCAACAACGTCAACGTCACGCAACTTGACGACAAGAAGATGCTGAACTCGTTCCGGCGCCAGATCCAGATGGTTTTCCAGGATCCGTTTTCGTCGCTGAACCCCCGGATGCGCATCCTGGACATCGTGGCCGAACCCATACGCTTCCATAAGCTGGCCAGCACCGAAGCGCTGACCCGCAAGATCGTCAGCGGCCTGCTCGATTACGTGGGCCTGGGCGATCAGGCGCTGACGCGCTTTCCGCATGAGTTCTCGGGGGGGCAGCGCCAGCGCATCTGTATCGCGCGCGCCCTGGCGACACGGCCGCGTTTCCTTATCTGCGACGAGCCCACCTCGGCGCTGGACGTATCCATACAGGCGCAGATCCTAAATCTGTTGAAAGATCTGCAAGAAAGCCTGGGCTTGACCATTCTGTTCATCAGCCACGACCTGCCTGTCATCCGGCAGATGTGCGACCGTGTCGGCGTGATGCGCCATGGCGAACTGCTGGAAGTGGCCGAAACCGAAACCTTGTTTTCCGATCCCCGGCACGACTATACGAAACACTTGCTTTCATTGATGCCGGGCCTGGATTTCCTGTCGCGCGAAGGCCTGGAAGTGGAAGATGCGCCAGCGGCGCAAGCTGTGTAACCCGCGGCCCCCTTCACAATTATTTAACGTCTGGATACCAAAATCGGTCTGCCGCGCTGGACTCGGAATCCCGCCGTCTCTATGATAAGCGGCAGGCAGTAGCCTCACTGTCCAACCCTGTTCTCCACTTTCAAGAAAAAGGACCGCCATGGGTATTATCAGCATGATCATCGTTGGCTTTATCGTCGGCTTGCTTGCCCGGGCCATTATGCCGGGCGACCAGAAGCTGGGCATTATCCTGACCGTCATCCTCGGTATTATCGGTTCGGTCGTCGCTGGCTATCTGGGCGGTGCTCTGGGCCTTTACCAGCCCGGCGAAGGCGCCGGATGGATAGGCTCGATTATCGGCGCCATTATTGTCCTGTTCATATATGGCCTGATCGCCAAAAAGAGCTGAAGCAGCCCTCCCTTGTCCCTACCCGGGACAATGCTCCATCGCAAGGCGCCCGGCAGCTTCCGGGCGCCTTTTCTTTTTAATGCAAGGCAAGCCGGCCGGGCGTCGACACCGTAAATTGGCGGCGACCGATACAATAAGGCATATAGGCCAGTCGCCGCCGGAGGCATCATGAACGACACCCGCTATCTGAACGCTTACTCAGCAAGCCGCTTCTGGAAGAAGCTGGGCCCCCGCGCCCAGTCCATCGGCCGGGGCGCACTGGAAAAAGCGCTCTATCTGTACTATGCCGTCCAAAACGAACATACGCCGAAATGGGCCAAGCGCGTCATCTACGGCGCACTGGGCTATTTCATTTTTCCGCTGGACGCCATTCCCGACCTTGCGCCGCTCATCGGCTACACCGATGATCTCAGCGTCATGACAGCCGCGCTGGCCACTGTAGCGTTCTACATTACGCCCGAAGTCAAGGCGCAGGCACGGCAAAAGCTGAGTGCCTGGTTCGACGATCCGGCTGCCCGCGCTTACACGGATGCCTGAGGCGCGCGCACTTCACAAAGCGCGAACACCTTCCTTGCGCGCCTATTGGATCGCGGAAACCCTGCGGCTGCGCGAAGCGCTATGGGGACCGCTGGAAGACGCCATGGAAGTCAGGCGCGCCCGTGCCGAAGGGGCGGATTTCGAGCAGCGCGTGCTGGCACGCGCCCATTATCTGGCGCAGCGCGAAAAACTGGATCAGCTCGTTCACCAGTGGATGCAAGGTTCGCGCCTGGCCCTGACCGGCTTGTGCCTGGCCGCCTTGTTGGCTGGCGCTGGCGCGGCTCTGGGCGCATTGGGCGATGGCAACCGGCCGGTGAACCTGTTGCTGGCCCTGGTGGCCCTTCTTGGCCTTAACTCCCTGTCCTTTCTGTTCTGGCTGCTGAGCTTTGCGGCAGGAACCCCCGCCAGCGGCACCTGGCTGGGGGAATGCTGGCTGTGGCTGACGCGCAAGCTCGCCCGCGGCCCCGACGCCGCCCTGCTTCCCCGCGCCCTGATCGAGGTGCTGGGCCGCGGCAACGCCCTGCGCTGGCTGCTCGGGGGAATCACCCATGCCCTCTGGTCCATCGCCCTGGGCAGCCTTCTACTGACCCTGCTGGGCGTCTTGTCGGCGCGCCGCTATAGTTTCAACTGGGAAACCACTTTGCTTTCACCGGACGCATTTGTCGCGATCACCACGGCGCTGGGGTGGCTGCCGGCGCAATTGGGGTTCGCCATGCCGTCCGAGGCCGTCATACGCGCCAGCGACGGACTGCAGCAACTGCCCGAATCAGCCCAGGCGCTATGGTCAAGCTGGCTGATCGCATGCGTTGTGGTGTACGGGCTGCTGCCCCGCCTGGCCTGTCTGATCCTTAGCCTGCTGGTCACGAAGGCAAGGCTTGGCGCCATCAGACTGGACCCCGGCCTGCCCGGCTATGCCGAGCTGCGCGACCGCCTTTCGCCCGCCAGCGAGAATGCCGGCATCGACTCCCCCCAAACACCTCCCTTCCAGGCGCACATCCGTCAGGCGGAGTACGCCTACCCGCTCACCGGTCAACCTCTGCTGGTGGGCATCGAGCTTCCTCCCGATCGGCCATGGCCTCCCACGGGCCTGCCCGGCACCGTGGCCGATCTGGGTGTCGTGGACAGCCGCTCGCAGCGCAAGAAATTACTGGACGAGCTTCAGGCACGGCCGCCGCAAAGAATGCTGATGGCCTGCGATGCCCAGCAGACGCCGGATCGAGGCGTGGTCGCCCTTCTGGCCGATCTGGCCGGATTGGCGGGCCACGGCCATGTGGCGCTGCTCGGCCTGGTCCCGCCCGCAGCGTCCCCTGGGACACGCGCTGCGATTTGGCAAGACAAACTGCTGGCGGCCGGCTTTACGCCCGAGCAAATCCATACGGACCTGGCCGCCGCGCTGGACTGGTTGGCCGGCATGCCGGCCGGGGACTACGCTACAGGGAATGCGCATGCCGGATCATGAGCAGCCGCTGCGGCTGGCCGTGGTCGGCCACACCAATACCGGCAAGACATCCTTGCTGCGCACGCTGACCCGCAACCCCAGCTTCGGCCAGGTCGATGACAGCCCGGGCACCACCCGCCACGTCGAAGGGGCGCGCCTGCTGGTGGATGGAGCGGCCGCCGTCGAGCTTTACGATACACCCGGCATGGAAGACGGCATCGCCCTGCTCGACTATCTGGATCAGCTTGCAGCGCCAGGCATGCGCGTGGATGGCCCTGAACGCATACGCCGCTTCCTTGAAAGTCCCGAAAGCAGACGGCGTTTCGAACAGGAAGCCCGGGTTCTGCATAAGCTGCTGGAATGCGATGCGGGACTTTATGTGGTCGACGTCCGCGACCCGGTGCTGGGCAAGCACAAGGACGAACTGGCCATACTGGCCAGTTGCGGACATCCGCTGCTGCCGGTGCTGAACTTCACCCGCAACCCGGACCAGCGCCTGGCATCCTGGCGCGAGACACTGGGACGGCTTGGTTTGCATGCCATCGTCGAATTCGACACCATTGCTCCCGCGCTGGACGGCGAGGCGCAGCTTTATGACAAGCTTGCCCTGCTGCTGGACAAGCATGCCGCATCGTTGCTGGCACTGAAAAACAATGTGGCTCGACAACGCGAAGAGCGCCATGCCGACGCCTTGCGGCTGATTGCCGAGCTGCTGGTGGACGCCGCCGCGCTTCGCGTCAGCAGCCTGCCTGACAATGACGCGCTGCAAACCGCCACCTTGACGCTGCGCCGCGCGATACGCAAGCGCGAAGCCGCCTGCGTCGCCGCGCTGCTCAAACGCTACAACTTTCGCAGCCAGGACTTTCCCGCTCACACCCTGCCGCTGGAGGGCGAGCGCTGGGGCATGGACCTGTTCCACCCACAGGCCCTGAAAGACGTCGGCATACAGGTAGGCAAAGGCATGGCGGCAGGCGCCATGGCAGGAGCAACCCTGGATGCGTTTACGGCCGGCCTGAGCCTGGGCACGGCCACCTTGCTGGGCGCCGCGGCGGGCGGCCTGTGGCAGGGCGCCGACAAGCTGGGCAAGCGCATGCTTGGCAGGCTGAAGGGGTATCAGGAAATCAGCGTGGACGACGCCGTGCTGCGCTTGCTTGCCTTGCGCCAGCTAGATCTGACGGAGGCGCTGGAAGCGCGTGGGCATGCCGCGCAAAAACCGATAGAGCTGGACATCGATGCGGCATCCCCTCAAAGCCCATCGAAGGAAAGTTGGCGCAGCGGAAAACTGCCCGACGAATTGCTGGAGGCACGCAGCCAGCCGGAATGGTCCACCTTGGCCGAGGGATACCGGGCCAGCCCTCGACGCAGCGATATCGTGCTGTCGCTGGCGCGCAAGCTGGCTCTCGGGTCAGGCGACATCGCGCGCTAAAGCAATACCGCCCCATCCGGCAGATCGTTGGCGTGCAGGCCGCCTTGAGGCAAAGCAGCGCTGCGCGTCCGAAGTATGGATTCGATATCGTCGATAGCGGCCAGCAAGCCTGGCGCATACCGCTTTTCCCGCAGGCTGTCCCGCAAGCGCTCGCATACCTGCTCCCAAAGATCATCGGGCGCGGCGATGCCGCGATCGGCAATGATGTGTATGCGATGCCTATCCAGCGCCAGATACAGCAGCACGCCGGTATTCAGCGGGGTGTCCCATACTCGCAGGCGGCCGAATACTTCGAGCGCCCGCTGGCGGCTATCGGGCTCATGCGCCGGACTGACCGCTTCGATGGCCACCATAAGCTCGCCGGTATGGTCCAGCTCGCTTTCCCGGATACGCTCGGCAATTTGCGCAAGGGCTTCAGGCGTAAAGTGCTTGCGGCGCAGCCAATGACCCTCCAGGCTTGCCCAGCCCGTCGCTTCCTTCCATTTGCCGGCGCGTCTTTGCACGGTTGCTTCCTTATGAATTGAATCCGGTATGAAAATCCGGTACGAGCCCTGCCATGGGACTACCAGCTACCCGAGGCGCCGCCGCCACCGCTGCCGCCGCCACCTCCGCCGCCGCCACCAAAACCTCCACCGCCGCCGCCAAAGCCGCCCCCACCCCCGAAGCCGCCGCCGAAACCACCGCCCAGGCCTCCAAGGACTCCGCCCCGGCGCGAGGCCCGTGCCGAGCTGGACCGGCCCCCTGCGCCGAACTTGCGCCCTATGCGGCTAAGGATGAATGCCACGGCGGCGCCCAGCACGCCCATCAATACGCTGCCGAACATCAGGAATACAAACAGGCCGACCGCGAACGCCGCAAAGCCGCCCGGCATGAAAAAACTCATGATCGCCAGGGGCAGCAGCATAATGACGGGCGAGTCTTCGTCCGCCTCCGCGGCTACAGCGGCTGACGGCTCGGGCAGCGTTTCGCCATCCACCAGCGCGACCAGGCTGTCGACGCCCGCCACGATGCCGCCGGCATAATCGCCCTGTTTGAATCGGGGGGTGATCTGTTCCCGGATGATGCGTCCGGCCAGCAGATCGGGAACGGCGCCTTCCAGCCCATAGCCGACCTCGATCCGTAAGCGGCGGTCGTCCTTGGCCACCACAAGCAGAATGCCGTCGTCGACCTTGGCGCGGCCTATGCGCCATTGGTCGAAAACACGCCGGGCATAGTCTTCGATGGTGTCTTCGCCTGTGCTGGGCACCACCAGGACCGCTATCTGAGACCCCTTGCGCTTTTCCAGATCGGCCAGCACGGTGTTCAGATGAGTCTGGGTATTGGAATCGAGCGTACCGGTCTGATCGGTGACCCAGCCGCCGATTTCGGGCACGGGCGCCTGCGCGGCCGTCACGGCGGGCGCTGGCGCCATAAAAAGCAACAACAGCAACAGAAGCGGCATGCGCCGCAGCATGGCGATCATTCAGCCTCCTTGGGCATGGCGGCGCCGGCCGGAGCCGCCGCTACGATTTGCCCGGCTCGGGCAAGGTGAACTTGACCTCGGGATCCCGGGTGATTTCATCCTGCCTGGAAACGCCATAGTTCTCGATGGTCCGGTAACCGAAGATCTTGGCGGTGATCAGCGTGGGGAACTGGCGCACGATCAGGTTGTATTCCTGCACGGCCTGGACGTAGCGCCGGCGCTCGGTGGCAATACGGTTTTCAGTGCCTTCCAACTGGGTCATCAGGTCGCGGAACAGGCCGTCGCTTTTCAGTTGCGGATAGTTTTCCGACACGGCGATCAGGCGCGACAAGGCGGAGGACAGCTGGCTCTGGGCCTGATTGAAGCGCGCCATCACTTCGGGATTTTCCAGGTCCTGGGCACTGATTTGTATGCTGCCCACCTTGGAGCGGGCCTCGGTCACCTGGGTCAGGACCGCGCGCTCGTTGACCATATAGGCATTGACTGAATTGACCAGCTTGGGCACCAGCTCGGCCCGGCGCTCGTACTGGTTCAGGGTTTGCGACCAGGCCGTCTTGACCTGTTCGTCCAGACGCTGGATGTCGTTATAGCCGCAGCCGGCCAGCAACACCGACAGGCAGGGCAATAACACAAGCAAAAATAATCGTTTCATTGGCGCGAGTCCAGGAAAAGTGATGAGCGAATTACAACAGCTTGGCGCCGCCTTGCCAATATGCCTGAAAATCATTTTTCCCACATGACGGCCAACTGCGCTACAATAGCAAGTTGCGTGCCGTACCAATCAGCACGCTGTCTGCAAGCCATTCTGGCCTTGCCTTTGGCTTTTTCGCCATCAACTTCTTTTATCGTCTGCCTAGATTGGTATCTCTCAACTCGAGCGATAGGCTGTCGCTGGAGTTATTTCTTGACTACCCAAACACCCTTTGCCGCCCTTGGGCTGGCAGAACCCCTTTTGCGTGCCGTTGCCGACACCGGTTACGAGCACCCGACGCCCATTCAGGCACAAGCCATACCGCAAGTCATCAAGGGCGGCGACCTGCTGGCCGCCGCGCAAACCGGCACCGGCAAGACAGCCGGCTTTACGCTGCCCATCCTGCACCGCTTGCTGCAAAACCCGGTTCAAGGCCGCAAGCCCGGCCAGCCGCGCGTACTTATCCTGACACCCACGCGTGAACTGACCGCACAGGTCGAGGAATCCGTGCGCACCTATGGCCAGCACACCTCGGTGCGCTCGATGGTGATGTTCGGCGGCGTGAATATCAACCCGCAAATCAGCGCCCTGCGCAAACCGCTGGACATCCTGGTCGCCACTCCCGGCCGCCTGCTGGATCACGCACAGCAAAAAACCGTGGACCTTTCGGGGGTGGAAATCCTGGTTCTGGACGAAGCGGACCGCATGCTGGACATGGGCTTCATCCGCGACATCCGGCGCATTTTGGCGCTGCTACCCAAGAAGCGCCAGAACCTGCTGTTCTCGGCCACGTTCTCGGACGAAATCCGCGAGCTGTCCAAAGGCGTGCTGACCGATCCCATCGAAATTTCGGTGGCCCGGCGCAATACCGCCTCGGAACTTGTCGCCCAAAGCATGGTGATGACCGAACAAGCGCACAAGCGCGATCTGCTCAGCTACATCATTCGTGAAAGCGGATGGCATCAGGTGCTGGTATTCACCCGCACCAAGCATGGCGCGAACCGTTTGGCCGAAAAGCTGGTCAAGGACGGGCTGGCCGCCGCCGCCATCCACGGAAACAAAAGCCAGGCCGCACGCACGCGCGCTCTGGCGGGCTTCAAGGACGGCAAGGTCGCTGTGCTGGTCGCCACCGACATCGCCGCCCGCGGCATCGATATCGACCACCTGCCCCACGTGGTGAATTTCGAACTGCCCAATGTGCCCGAGGACTATGTGCACCGTATCGGCCGCACGGGCCGCGCCGGCAGCACCGGATCGGCGATGTCGCTGGTCGACAGATCGGAAATCAAGCTCCTGAGCGCCATCGAAAAGCTGATCAAGCGCCCCATCGAACGCACCACCATCAACGGCTGGTCGCCCGACATGGTCAAGGCCGAGCCGGCGCATGCCCGCGACAACGACGATGACCGCCCGCCACGCCGCAACAATGCGCCTCGCAAGAGCGCCGGCGGCAGGCCCGCCCCCAAAGCAGGCGGCCGGCCAGGCGAGCCGCGCCGCTCCAGCAACGGCGGCCGCAAGCCCGCCGCGGGCGGCGCCGCTTCCGGCCAGCCACGCCAACACGGCAACCCGGGACGCGGAAATGGCAGCCAACGCGTCGCACTGCTGGACAAATAAAGCGTATTATTCGGCCACAATCCACCATCGCCGATCATCATGTCCCTTTCCACCTGGCTAGCCTTCTTTGCCGCTTCCTGGGCGATTTCCTTCTCGCCCGGGCCAGGCGCCATTTCAGCCATGGCTTCGGGGCTGAAATACGGCTTCAGGCGGGGATATTGGACCACGGTAGGACTGATACTGGGGATACTGATCCAGTTCGTGGTCGTCGCCGTGGGGCTGGGCGCCTTGCTGGCCGCATCGGAAATGGCTTTCGGCATCGTCAAATGGCTGGGGGTGCTTTACCTGATTTACCTGGGCTGGAAGCAGTTCCGCACCGACGCCGCGCCCGTCGCGGTAGAGGCCGGCCAGCCGGCCCCTTTCAAGGCGCGCGAACTGATTGCCAACGGCTGCCTCATCAACATCACCAATCCGAAGGGCACGGTGTTCCTGCTGGCGGTTGTGCCTCAATTCCTGAACCTGTCGCAACCGCTGCCGCTGCAGTACGCAACCATAGCCGCCACCCTGTGCTTTACCGACCTGGTGGCCATGGGCTGCTATACCACCCTGGCCTCGCGCATACTGAAGTTGTTGCGCAGCCCACGCCATATCCGCTGGCTCAATCGCACATTCGGCGCCATGTTCATTCTGGCGGGCACTGTGCTGGCCTCGTTCAGCCAACATAAGTAAAACCCTGCTCGGAAGGCCAGGCGGCTTCGAGAGCGACACACGCTAAAATCACGTCATGAGCATTACCCAAGAAGTCGCGCGGCGACGCACATTTGCCATTGTTTCCCACCCCGATGCGGGCAAGACCACCCTGACGGAAAAGCTCCTGCTTTTCGCAGGCGCGATCCAGATCGCCGGCAGCGTAAAAGCCCGCAAGGCCAGCCGCCACGCCTCATCGGACTGGATGGAAATCGAAAAGCAGCGGGGCATTTCAGTGGCCTCGTCGGTCATGCAGATGGAGTATCGCGACTGCGTGATCAACCTGCTCGACACTCCGGGCCACCAGGATTTCTCCGAAGACACCTATCGCGTGCTGACCGCCGTGGACGCGGCGCTGATGGTCATCGACGCCGCGAACGGAGTTGAACCGCAAACCATACGATTGCTGCAGGTTTGCCGCGCACGCAATACGCCCATCATCACCTTCATCAACAAGCTGGACCGCGAGGTGCAGGAGCCGCTTAACCTGTTGTCGGAGATCGAGTCGCACTTGGGCATGGATGCCGTGCCATTTTCGTGGCCGGTCGGCATGGGGCGCTCGTTCGGCGGCGTCTTCGACATACGCCGGAACCGCATGCGGGTATTCCGGGCCGGTCAGGAAAGACGCGGCGATCAGGACGAACTGATCGACGGCCTGGACAATCCGGCCATCGCCCAGCGCTTCGGCGATGCCTTTGAGAAAGCCAACGAGGAAATCGAGCTGATCAACGCCGCCGCACCCGAATTCGATCATGCGGCCTTCCTGGCCGGCAAGCAGACTCCTGTGTTTTTCGGATCGGCCATCAATAACTTCGGCGTGCAGGAAGTGCTGGACGCCCTGGTGGATCTTGCGCCCAAGCCCGGCTCGCGCACTGCGCTGCAACGCGAGGTGCAGCCCGATGAACCCAAGTTCAGCGGCGTGGTGTTCAAGGTGCAGGCCAATATGGACCCCGCCCACCGCGACCGCGTGGCTTTCGTGCGCGTCAGTTCCGGACGCTTCGAACGCGGCATGCGCCTGAAAGTGGCGCGCACCGGCAAGGAGATGCGGCCCAACAACGTCGTGTCCTTCCTGTCGCAGCGCCGTGAACTGCTGGATGAAGCCTATGCCGGCGACGTCATCGGCATTCCGAACCACGGCGTTCTGCAACTGGGCGATGTCCTGACCGAAGGCGAAACCCTGCAATTCACCGGCCTGCCCTTTTTTGCTCCTGAACTGTTCCAGGCGGTCGAGGTCAAAGATCCATTGCGCACCAAGCAGTTGCGCATCGGCCTTACCCAATTGGGCGAGGAAGGCGCCATCCAGGTGTTCCGGCCCGAGGCGGCCGGCGGCGCTCTTTTGCTTGGCGCCGTGGGCCAGTTGCAGTTCGAGGTGGTCGCTCACAGGCTCAAGACCGAGTATGGCGCGGACGCGCGCATGATGCCTTCGCGTTACAACATGGCACGTTGGTTTACAGCCGAGGACCCCAAAATCTTGCGAAAATTCATGAATGCCAACGCCGCGAACATCGCCTATGATGTTGTCGATGCCGCTGCATTCCTGGCAAGTTCGCCAGCGCAATTACGCGTGGCGCAAGAGCTGTATCCCGGTATTGAATTTCACGCCATGCGCGAACACGGAGGCCAGGTTTTTGGGCAGAATACATAAAGGACGCCGCAATCCGCCGTTTTTTGGCGCAAATCCCAGCATATATACTGGGCGTCCTTTTCCAGACAGAAGGTAACCATGTCCTGGCGATTCATCTTTGCAATATTAGTCTTGGCCGCGGGCGCCTCCGCCTGGGGAGGCCTGCGCCTGGGCGACTGGCTGGTGGCCCATGGCCCGGTAGCGCCCATCCCCCCCGAGCGGCCCGAACTTTCCGCCGTGCCCGTGCTGGATGCCAATGGCTTGCCCTACGTGGCCCAACCTCCTCAGCCGCTGCTGAACGGACAGCAAGGCGTGCCGGACGCGCCCACAGCCATTGCATGGCAAATACCGGAAACGTCGCTGGACGAAACCACATCGAATCCGGCCATCCCGGTGGCGACCACACCCATCACCATGGACGAGGCCCAGCTTATCGCCCAGTCGAACAATGCCGCGCCCGGCTTGCAAGGCATTGCCGATGTGGGCAGCCTGGGCCTGGGCGCATCGACCCCTGCCGGCCAGAAAGCCCCCCTGCAACCCATAGAGGTCGCGCCTCCCCCGCCTCCGCCGCCCGTTGCGGCCGCCGGAAACAACCAGGCCTGGCAAGCCAGCCTGCGCCAGGACCTTCAGGCTTGCAGCGCCCAGGGCTTTTTCGATAGGCCCAGTTGTGCCTGGACGGCGCGCAACAAATACTGCGAACCCAACAACGCCTGGGGCCGCGTGCGCGACTGCCCCGCCAAGTCGTTTTAATTTCAAGACCGGCAAGCTTCGCTTGCGCGGCTCAAAAACAACCCCCGCTGTATGCAGGCAGCGGGGGTTGTTTGTTCTATGGGTAGAGTCCGCTTGCATTTTCAACAAGCGCCGCCCCGGTCTTGGTACAGCGGTTCTTCTTACTCCAGCTCGCCCATCTGGGACTGCAGGTAGTTCTGCAAGCCCACCTTGCCGACAAGCTCCATTTGGGTTTCCAGCCAGTCGATGTGCTCTTCGGTATCGTTGAGTATGTCCTGGAAAAGATCGCGCGATACGAAGTCCCGCACCGATTCGCAATAGGCCATGGCTTCTTTCACGGTCGCCTGCGCGGCCGATTCCAGCTTGTGGTCACAGGAGAGGATTTCGGGAACGTCCTCGCCTATCATCAGCTTATGCAGGTCCTGCAAATTCGGCAGGCCGTCAAGCATGAAAATGCGCTCGATCAGGCGATCGGCATGCTTCATCTCGCCAATGGATTCTTCGTATTCATGCTTGCCCAGTTTGTCGAATCCCCAATGGTTCAACATGCGAGCGTGCAGAAAGTATTGATTGATGGCGGTCAGCTCATTCTTGAGCTGTGCGTTCAGATGCTTGATAACGGTGGTGTCGCCTTTCATGGCCGTGCTCCTGGAACTAAGGGATGGGTCGATAAGCCATCGACGCCGCGCTGGGGCGTCAGGGCAAGTCTTGCTCGACCATAAGGCTACCATGCCGATAAGCCTTTTTCAGCCGCCACGCGCACGCGGAAAGGCAAGGGCGGCGGGCCAGGCGGCCGCTGCTTGAGAACAGGAATGAATTGATTTATTAATACTGTTCCAGCGCAAAAGACCGGATACGCAGGAGGAACGAAGCGCCAAACGAAAAAAAAGACGCTTTTCAGGAAGAGAAACGGGAGAATTGGCGAGCGTTTTCCATAAAGGAACACTCGATCCGCCGTCAGCCGGCTATTTTGTTACAAAATGAGTCAGGCGCGGCGAATCGCGACTTCCACCATGACGGCGCGAACCGAAAGCTCGGAATCGTTGGCGGCTTCGGTAACCAAAGTGCCCGCTTCATGGTGTGTCGATGCCTGACCGGCATAGCGGCCACCCGGCAGATATTCGGCCGCCGTCTCGGCGCAGCAGCCGCAGCAGGCCGCCACACCCAATTGTCCCTGGAGATCGGACAAGGTGTTGGCACCCTCGGCTACGGCCGTCTGAACCTGCCGTTCAGTGATGGCGTTACAGATACAAATGAACATGAGAATAATTATCATCCAATATAATTAAAAAATCAAATCATTTGGATGATCCAGCCTGAAGGCCGGCCGTCTTTTGTCCCATCCTGGCAACGCGGCGCAATGCGCCGACAGTCAGCGGGTATTCAGGGCCGCACGCGCCTTGCGCATGATGGCGGGTTCTATGCCGGCCGCTTCGCGGTACTTGGCCACGGTGCGCCGGGCAATCACCACGCCCTGCTCCGCCAGGCGCAGCGCAATCTGGCTGTCGGACAGCGGCTTCACATCCGATTCCTCGGCGACCAATTTCAAGATCAGCGCGCGCACGGCGGTCGCCGAGGTCGACTCGCCGCCATCGGTCTGCAATGCCACCCCGAAGAACCCTTTGAGCTCGATGACGCCCCAGGGCGTTTGGGCATACTTCTGCTTGGTCGCCCGCGATACCGTGGATTCGTGAAGCTCCAGTTCCTGGGCGATATCGCGCAGCAACAAAGGTCGCATGCCTCCGACGCCGTGTTCAAAAAATTCCTGTTGCTTATCCACAATGGCCTGAGCCACCCGCAGGACCGTCACGAAACGCTGGCTTACGCTTTTGAGCAAGCCGTGCGCCTGCTGAAGCTGGTTCTGCATCGCGGGCGCCGCGAGCGCCTTGCCCAGCAAATCCTCGTACATGGAATTGATGCGCAAGCGCGGCATGATCGTCGGATTGATTCTGGCGACCCATCGCTTGCCGACCTTGCGCACCAGCACGTCGGGCGTGATGTAGTCGGCCGTCGAGCTGGCCCAGTCGCGGGCGGGCTTGGGCTGGAGCTGCAGCAAGACCGCATGCGCGGCCCGCAAGACGGCCTGGTCGCAAGACAGCGCATCGCGCAGCTTGGCCAGATTGCCCGTAGCCAGCAAGCCCAGATGATGACGGGCGATGTCGCGCGCGCATTCCAGCGCCTCAGGCGCCAGCACCGTATCCGGCGCCGGCTGTAGGGACTCCAGTTGCAGGCACAGGCATTCGCTTAGCGATCTTGCGCCCACGCCGGGCGGATCAAAGGATTGCAGCAGGCGCAAGGCGGCATGCAATTCATCCGGCCGGACCATCAATTCCTGCGGCAGGCAGGCAAGTATTTCATCGAGCGATGTCGGCAGATAGCCGTTTTCATCCAGCTCCTGGATCAGCAAGGTTATCAGGGCGCAATCGCGCGGCTCGGCACGCGTCAGGCGCAATTGTTCCAGAAGATGGTCCTGCAGGGTCTCGGCCAGGGCGGTCTCGGGACGGGTGGGCTCATCGTCCGAACCGGTGCTGCCGGTACGCCCCGACATGCCCGGCATCATCCAACGATCTTCCTGCGCCTGCTCTTCATCGGCTACCGTATCCCGACCATCGGTGTCATACTCTTCTTCGCGTTCGAGCAGCGGGTTTTCCAGCAAGGCCTGCGCCACCTCCAGTTCCAGCTCGTGCGCCGACAGCTGCAGAAATCGTATTGATTGCTGCAGCTGCGGGGTCAGCGCCAATTGCTGGTGCTGACGAAGTTCCAAAGACTGACGCGATTGCATAGTTAAAATACGTGTATGAAACCAAATTCCCTGCAAGAACAGCCTACGCCCACTCGCCAGGACCGTGCCCTGCTGCGCAACACCTTGCTGCGGCTTACCGCCACGCAAAAGATCGTATGCGCGGTGGTCGTCGCGGTGGTTGCCCTGATCTGGTACGACCTGCTCAATCGCCTGGTGGCGTTCGGCCGAGGCATCGATTATGAGGGCCTGCACGCGCTGGGCGTCCAGGCCGTGGCGCTATTGAAACAGTACAACCCCTTTTTCTGGTGGGCGGTCGTAGCGCTTTGCACGCTTATTATTGCCTATTTTCTGTATGGTTTTGTACAAGGCGCCTTACGCCGGGTCCGCGCCAAAATGGTGGACGAGGAAACCATACAAATGCTGGCCTCGAAATTGTCCGAGCCGGCGCTGGAAGTGCTGCGCTGGTCCTGGCAGGATCGCCGCGAACCGATCACCGTGGGCGATTTACAACGCGCCGCCGCAGAATTGCGCGGCGGCCGGGCTGCAAAAATTGCCCTGGCGCGGCGCCAAGCGGCTCTGCTCCAAGGGTCGCAGGCCGATGCGGACGCGCAATAAAACTTGCCAAGAGTCCAAGAATATGGTTGACTATCGTCATGCAGCCCAAACACGCATCCCTCGTTAATGCCCACGCCAGCAGCCATGCTGCGGGTGGCGCATTGCGTGTTCCGCGCAATCCCCTGCGCGCTTGCCTGCTGTCCTCGCCCGCCCTATCGCTACTGCTACCGATCGGTTGCCGGGCCTAGCGTCGCGTGGCAGTTCGGCAGCCTGTTTTCAGCCACACCCCCAATCCAACACCGTCATTGAATGCCAAAGAGCCGCTTTCCTGGCTCCGGTGATTGCGATCAGCCTATTCCGTTATACAAAGGTGTACCCATGATTTCCAATCCGTCCGACAAATACCGTCCGTTCGTCCCTTTCGTACGCGATTTTTCCGAGCGCACGTGGCCCAGCAAGCGCATTACGCATCCACCCATCTGGATGAGCACCGATCTGCGCGACGGCAACCAGTCTCTGATCGAACCCATGAGCGTTGAACGCAAGCTGCGTTTTTTCGAGCAACTGGTCAAGATCGGTTTCAAGGAAATCGAAGTCGGTTTTCCATCGGCTTCGCAAACCGACTTCGATTTCGTGCGCAAACTGGTCGATGAAAAACGCATACCCGAGGACGTCACCATCATTGTGCTGACGCAGTCGCGCGAAGACTTGATCCAGCGTACGGTGGAATCGGCCGCCGGCGCCAAAAAAGCCATCGTCCACCTGTATAACGCCTGCGCCCCGGCCTTCCGAAAGATTGTGTTCAACATGAGCAAGGACGAGGTCAAGGAAATCGCCCTGAGCGGTACGCGCCTAGTCAAGAAACTGACCGGCCAGCACCCCGAAACCTCCTGGCGCTATGAGTATTCCCCCGAGGTTTTCAGTACCACCGAACCCGAGTTCGCCCTGGACGTGTGCAACGCCGTGACCGAAGCCTGGCAGCCTACGCCTGACTCGAAGATCATCTACAACCTGCCTGCCACGATCGAGGCGACGACGCCCAATATGTACGCCGATCAGATCGAATGGATGCACAACAACTTGAAGCAGCGCGACAGCATCGTGCTGAGCGTGCACCCGCACAACGACAGGGGCACCGCGGTGGCGGCGGCCGAGCTTGCCGTCATGGCCGGCGCCGACCGCATTGAAGGCTGCCTGTTCGGCAATGGCGAGCGCACGGGGAACGTCGACTTGGTAACTTTGGCCCTGAACCTGTATACGCAGGGCATACATCCGGGGCTGGATTTTTCGGACATCGACGAAGTCCGCCGTTGCGTCGAATACTGCAATCAGCTGCCGGTGCATCCGCGCCATCCCTATGCGGGCGACCTGGTCTTTACCGCATTCTCGGGCTCGCACCAGGATGCCATCAAGAAGGGCTTCGCCCGCCAGGAAGCCGATGCGCCATGGGAAGTGCCTTATCTGCCTATCGATCCGGCCGACCTGGGCCGCAGCTACGACGCGGTTATCCGCGTCAACAGCCAATCGGGCAAGGGCGGCGTCTCGTACCTGCTGGAGCAGGAGCACGGCCTGGTGTTGCCGCGCCGCCTGCAGATCGAGTTCAGCCGCGCGATTCAGCGCGTCACGGACGAGACCGGCGCGGAAGTGACAGCCACCAAGGTGTACGATATTTTTTCCAGCGAGTACCTGGATGTCGAGCAGACCTGGAAGCTGATACGCCACCGGATCACGGGTGATCCCAAGGCCGGCAGCGGCAATCAGTTCGTGATCGAAGCGGAGGTCGAGGAAAACGGCCAGGTGCGAAACCTGGTCGGCCGCGGAGACGGCGCGATTTCGGCATTCGTGAATGCGCTGGACAGCGATGTGAAGATCATGGACTACCACGAGCATGCGATCGGCACGGGCACGGACACGCGCGCGGCCTGCTATGTGGAGTTGCGGGTGGGCGAGTCGTCGACGGGCTTCGGGGTGGGTATCCATGAAGACATCGTTACCGCTTCGTTCCTGGCCATTCTTAGCGCGGTGAACCGCCATGCGGTGGCGCAGAAGGCGGAAGCCATGGCGGCCTGATCCCGTCTCGACTACTTTGCTGTCCGGTCTTGTGGCCGGACAGTGTTAATTGAGCGCCTTGGTTAAAAGCCGGGGCGCTTTTTTGTTTGGTTTGCGGCGTGGATTCGGGACTTGGTACGTTGAGTTTCTTAAGCGGCGTGGCGGTGTGCGCTGGACCTTTTTCTTTCCATGTTTCTTAAGAGGCGCGACTGGTGGGCCGGGGCCGCTCTCCCATCGCTGCGGCCCCTTCGGGGCTACCCTTGTCCTCGCTTCGCAACGGGGGGCGGACGCGAACTCATGAATCAAGCAGCCCCCGGCTGCTTGATTCATTCAGACAGCGCGTCCTCTTACGCCCCCGCCGCAAAGCGAGGACTGCGGCTTGCTCAAAGGTCGCTCGGCCCCGGCCCACCAGCCGCGCCTCGAAATACCGGCAAGATGTAGATTCGCAGTTGCATACGGCGGGACCAAGCTCTGCATAAGCTGGGCCGCCAGAAGACATGAAGCTTCTCACCAAGTCGCAATCGTTACCGGTTGGCCAGGCGCCTCATTACCTAGAGGCAAGCCCCTCGTGGGATCCGTGCCAATTTTCCTCTGCATCCAAGGCGTCCACGGCTTCTGCGCGGGTAATCCCGGCGAAGCCGGGATCGCAGCACGTCAAGCCCGGACGACCCATACCCGTGAACGCCTGGTTCAAGAAGAGGAACCATCCCATCAACGGCCCAGCTCAAGAAGGAAGCAAAACATCCAAACCCATCATCTACGGGTAATCACTGTAATAAGCTCGCAATAGTTGATGTCTAATATGAAAACGTTTTCATCAGACCTTTAACGGTTGGAGGGGCGTTTTGGACAGCAAGCGGCGCACGAATCCGATCTCTATTCTCAGGATCGCCGACGAAGCCGGCGTATCGCCAGCCACGGTTTCGCGCGTGTTCAATCGACCCGCGCTTGTGCAGGCCGATACCCGCGAGCGCGTTCTGGATGTCGCCGGCCGCCATGGCTTTCGTCCCAACCGACTGGGCAGCAGCCTGCGTTCGGGCAATACTCGCACACTGGGGCTGGCCCTGCCCACACTCTCGAATCCCGTTTTCGCCGATTGCTTCGAAGGCGCCGAGATGCGCGCCCGTCAGTCCGGCTACAGCGTCATGATGACCGCCACGCATTACGATCCCGAACTGGAGATCGATGCCGTCCACCGGCTTATCGACCATCAGCTTGACGGCATCATCCTGACTGTTGCCGATGCGCGCGCCAGTTCGGTCTTGAAGATGCTCAAGCGGCACGGCATGAGCTACGTGCTGGCCTATAACGAGTCGGACAGCCATCCCTGCGCCGCGGTCGACAACTATGCCGCCGCCTCCGACATGATTACACACCTGGCGCAACTGGGGCATCGGCACATCGCCTTCGTCAGCGGCCCGCTGAATCTGTCGGACCGCGCCAAATCACGCCTGGCCGGCGCCCGGCATAGCGCCCGTGAATGGGGATTGAAGCGCGTACAGCATGTCGTCATGCCCAGCCACACCGGTTCGGACACCGCCACCGTCCGCGACATCCTGCAATCCGCAACGCGGCCCAGCGCGCTCTTCTGCTCCAACGATCTGCTGGCCACCGCTGTCATTTCCAGCATCAAGGAACTGGGCGGGTCGGTGCCGGGCGACATTTCGGTGGCGGGTTTCGATGGCATCCGGTATGGCGCCTTCATGTCGCCCAGCCTGGCCACCATCGAAGCGCCGGGATACGAAATCGGCAAAGCGGCCTGCCATCTGCTGCTGCAACAAATCGAGCAGCGCGGCGCGGGCAGCGAACGGTTGCCCCACAGGCTGATCGCCGGCGCCAGCGTCGCCGCTGTGGAGCCGGCCTCAAAAAGGAAAAGCCATGCTTATCGCGCAAATCAGTGATCTGCATATCCAGCAAGCCGGCAAGCACAGCCAATTGATACAGGCCGAGCGCCACCTTGCCGCCTGCGTGAATGCGTTGAACGGCCTGAATCCGCGTCCCGACCTTGTCGTGGCCACCGGCGACTTGACCGAGCATGGCCGCGCCCAGGAATACCAGATGCTCAAGCCCCTGTTGGCACAGCTGGAAATCCCTTTCCTGCTCATTCCCGGCAACCACGACAGCCCCGCCGCGCTGCGAGCGGCCTTTCCCGAACACCGCTATCTGGATACCGGTTTTCCCTTCATGCAGTACACCGTCGACACCTGGCCTTTGCGCATCATTGCGCTGGACACCACGGTTCCGCGCAGCAGCGCGGGCGAGCTTTGCGCCATGCGCCTGGCATGGCTGGCCGACGCCCTGGCGCAGGCGCCGGACCGCCCCACCGTCATATTGATGCATCATCCGCCCTTTGAAACCGGCATCAGGCTCATGGACGATCTAGGCTTGTTGAAAGGCCGCGAATCGTTTGCCGAAATCATCGCCCCGTACCGCAACATCGAGCGCATCCTGTGCGGCCATCTGCATCGGACCATCATGTGCCGCGTGGGTGGCGCCATGGCATCGACCTGCCCGGGCACCGCACACCAGATCGTGCTGGATTTGGACGATGGTGCGCAGGAGCTGAATTTCAATTTCGAACCGCCGGGCTACCAGTTGCACTGGCTGGGCCCGCAAGGGCTGGTCACGCATCATGCCCTGATCGGGAATTTTCCCGGCCCTTATCCGTTCTAGCGCTAACAGGCTGTAGCCCATGTCCACCATTGTTCTGGATTCCATCACAAAACAGTTCGGCAGCGCCCCGCCGGCCGTCGACCGTGTCAGTTTCGAGGTCGAGGCCGGGACGTTCGCCGTTCTGCTGGGCCCTTCGGGTTGCGGGAAGTCGACCACGCTGCGCATGATCGCGGGCCTGGACACACCCACCTCCGGCCGCATACGCATAGGGGGGCACGATGTGACCGACCTGCCGCCCTCCAAGCGGAAGATATCCATGGTCTTCCAGTCGTATGCGCTGTTTCCGCATCTGTCGGTCAGGGAAAACATACTGTTCGGCCTGAGGGTGCGCAAAGAACCCGCCGCGCAGCATAAGCCGCGCCTGGCAAAAGTTGCCGCGCTGCTGGGTCTGGAAAAGCTGCTGGACCGCAAACCCTCGCAATTGTCGGGTGGACAGCAGCAGCGCGTGGCGCTGGGCCGCGCCGTTATTTCGGAAGCGCCGGTATGCCTGATGGACGAACCTCTGTCCAATCTGGATGCGCAACTGCGGCATGAGATGCGCCGCGAAATCCGCGCGCTTCAGCAGAATCTCGGCATCACCATGGTGTATGTCACCCATGATCAGACCGAAGCCATGAGCATGGCCGATCGCGTGGTGCTATTGAACGGTGGACACGTCGAACAAAACGACACGCCGGACAGGTTGTACGGCATTCCCAGCTCCGAGTTTTCGGCCCGCTTCATCGGGACGCCCCCCATGAACCTGCTGAGCCTGGACGCGCAAACCCGCCGCCACCTGGGCGGCGCGGGCGAAGAACTCCAGCATATGCCCGCTGCGGCGGCCAAGCTGGGCATCCGTCCAGAGCATATCGCCATAGACAACGCAGGCGGCGTTGCCGCCACCGTCGAGACCGTCGAGTACTTCGGCGCCGACTCCATCGTGGTGTGCACGCTGGGAAGCAATCCCGGCGTCGCCGTCCGCGCCTCCGGACACCTGCGCGCCCAGGCCGGCGAAAAAATCACGCTCCGCTGGAGCCCCACGCAGCAACATTTCTTCGACACCTCGGGCAAGGCGCTCAGCCGCCCACCCGTTCATTCTTGATAGGAAAAAATCATGCGACGCACTTTCTTGAAAGCCCTTGCATTCAGCCTGGCGGGCGCCTTCTGCGCGGCTCCCGCCTGGTCCCAGGCTCAGCCTGTGGAAATCGAGTTCTATTACCCCGTAGCCGTCGGCGGCCCTATTACCAAGATCGTCGACGGCATGGTCGACGAGTTCGAGAAAAGTCATCCCGACATCAAGATCAAGTCCATCTACGCCGGCACCTATCAGGATTCCGTCGCCAAGGCGCTGACCGCGCACAAGGGCGGCCATGCCCCGCAGCTGGCGGTGTTGTTGTCCACCGATATGTTCACGCTGATCGACGAAGGCGCCATCGTTCCCTTCGATCCCCTGGTTCAGTCGGACGAAGACAAGAAGTGGCTGAATGGCTTCTACAAGGGTTTCATGGCCAACAGCCAGACCGGCGGAAAGACCTGGGGCATTCCGTTCCAGCGCTCGACCATCGTCATGTATTACAACAAGGACCTCTTCAAGGAGGCGGGCCTGGACCCGAACGCGCCTCCCGCCACCTGGGACGAACTGGTAGCCCAGGCAAAGAAACTGACCAAGACGGACGGATCGGGCCAGGTGTCGCAATGGGGCCTGGAGATCCCGTCGGGCGGCAGCTTTGCCTACTGGCTTTTCCAGGCGCTGACCACGCCGAACGACGCCATCCTGATGAACGAGGCCGGCAACCAGGTGTTCCTGGACAAGCCCGCGGTCATCGAAGCGCTGCAGTTCTGGCATGACCTTGCCTACAAGCACAAGGTCATGCCCACGGGCACGATAGACTGGGGCACCACACCCAAGGATTTCCTGGTCGGCAAGACGGCCATGATGTGGACCACCACCGGCAATCTGACCAATGTGCGCAAGAACGCCAAGTTCGATTTCGGCGTGGCGCCCATGCCCAAGGCCAAGCGTGGCGGCAGCCCCACCGGCGGCGGCAACTTCTACCTGTTCAAATCGGCCACGCCCGAGCAGCAGAAGGCGGCCTATGCTTTCGTCAAATGGATGACCAAGCCTGAAAACGCAGCCGCCTGGAGCATTGATACCGGCTATGTCGCAGTTACCCCGGCTGCCTGGGAAACCGACAAGATGAAGGACTACGTCAAGGAAGTGCCGACCGCCCTGGTGGCGCGCGATCAGCTGGAAGTCAGCGTGGCCGAGTTTTCCACCCACGACAATCAGCGCATCACCAAGCTGCTGAACGACAACATCCAGGCCGTCCTGACCAATTCGAAAACGGCGGAACAGGCGATGAAAGACGCCCAGCGCGACGCCGACCGGCTGCTGCGGTCCTATAAGTAAACAAAAGGCATGAAGACCTCGTCGCTTAACGCGGTGTATGGCTGGCTGCTCCTGCTGCCAGCCATCACCCTGCTTGCCGCGTTCACCCATTATCCGGCCCTGGCCACGCTTTGGCACAGCTTCTTTTCAACGCCGAAAGCCAATCGTCCGGCGGTGTTCGTGGGCCTGGAAAATTTCTCGGCCATGGGCGACGATCCTGTTTTCTGGCAGGCCTTGTGGAACAACCTGGCCTATGCATTGATCACCATTCCGGTATCGGTGGCAATCGCGCTGATCATGGCCCTATGGGTCAACCGCAAGCTGGCGGGGCGCGGCTTCCTGCGGCTGGCGTACTTCACGCCGACCGTGCTGCCCATGGTGGCCGTGGCCAATATCTGGCTGTTCTTTTATACGCCGCAGTACGGCCTTATCGACCAGATCGCCGACCTGTTCAATCTGCCGGGCATGAATTGGCTGGGCAACCGCGGCACGGCGCTGCCGGCGCTGATGCTGGTCACCATCTGGAAGGAGTCCGGCTTCTTCATGATTTTCTACCTGGCCGCCTTGCAGCAGATATCGCCTTCGCTGCGGGAAGCGGCCCTGCTGGAGGGCGCGTCGCGCTGGCAATACTTTCGGCGGGTGCTGCTGCCGCTGCTCATGCCCACCACGCTGTTCGTGCTGATCAATGCGCTGATCAACGCCTTCCGCCTGGTGGACCATGTGCTGGTGATGACCAAGGGCGGACCCGACAACGCCAGCACCTTGTTGCTGTTCTATATTTATGAAGTGGGATTCAGCTACTGGGACACCTCATACGCCGCGACCCTGTCGGTCGTGCTGCTGCTGATTCTTTCCATCACGGCATTCATCAAGTTCCGCTGGCTCGACCGCAGGACACACTACCGATGACGCATAAGCTCGATACCCTGGGCGCCTGGCTGCTGGGCATACTATGGTTCCTTCCTCTGGCATATGCGCTGTGGGCGGCCTTCCACCCTTCCGCCTATGCGACCAATTTCGAATTGACCGCGCCACTGACGCTGGACAATTTCATTGCGGCTTGGCATGCCGCGCCCTTTGCCCGGTATTTTCTGAACACCTTCATTCTGGTGACCATGGTGCTGGCGGCGCAACTGGTCTTGTCGACCCTGGCGGCTTATGCGTTCACGCGTTTCGAATTCAAGGGGCGCGACCTGGTCTTCCTGCTGGTGCTGCTGCAACTGATGATCATGCCCGATGTGCTGATCGTCGAGAACTACCGCCTGATGTCCTGGCTGGGCGTGCGCGATACGATCTTCGCGGTGGGACTGCCTTATTTCGCCTCGGCATTCGGCATCTTCCTGCTGCGCCAGACCTTCAAGACCGTCCCCCTGGAGCTGGAGGAAGCGGCCCGCGTCGAAGGCGCAAGCCGCTGGCAGATACTGATGAAAGTCTATGTGCCGCTGGCCCGCCCCATATACGTGGCCTATGGACTGGTATCGGTCAGCTACCACTGGAATAATTTCCTGTGGCCTCTGATCATTACCAACTCGGTGGAGTCGCGTCCGCTGACGGTGGGGCTGCAGGTGTTCGCCTCGACGGATCAGGGAATAGATTGGTCCGTCATCACCGCCGCTACGCTGCTTAGCGCCGCGCCCCTGCTGATCGCCTTCCTGCTGTTCCAGAGGCAGTTCGTGCAATCATTCATGCGTGCGGGAATCCGCTAGCGCGCTGTTCGCTTGCCTCGGTCAGAAACCCACGACCAGCCCCGGCAAATCCACCGTGATGCGCGGCTTTTCCAGCGCCAGCGCCGCCTGCTCGGCGTACTCGCGAGCCAACTGGCCATCCTGCGCCAGCTTGGCATAGCCCAGGGCATCGGCCACGCCCAGCATCTTGTCCAGCAGCAATACCTTGCCGCTCGGGCGCAGCGGTTCGCAGCCCAGCCGGGTCCAGGTGGCGTCGAACCAGTCCCGGGCGGCAAGCGGCGCCTGCCCGCCGGGATCCACATCGACGCTCAGTTCCAGCGACTGCCGGCTATTGAAAACGATCGTAACCACACTACGCATGCATGCTCCCGTACAGGCACTGGGCCGGGTGATTTTTTACCATGTCGGAGCGGGCTCCCAGATGACATCGGCATTATGCTCGCGAGACAGCCGCAGCATGGCCAGCAACGGAAAGGCGCGGCGGCGAAAGCTGACCGGCTGGGCGATGGGATGCGTCCTGGAATCGTTATCGTCCTGATGATCGTCGGGAAATTCGGATTCCGTATCGGCGGAAATAGCCTGTTCTATGCCCTTTATGGCGGCATCCAGTTGATCGCGCGTAATAACGCCGCGTTCTGGAAGGGTATCGGTGTATGGCTTGCCGGCGGCCTTGAGTATGGGCAAGGCGTGCTTGGAGAACATCAGCACTTCGGCGGCTGCTTTAGAGTGAAAGACGACTAGCATTTTCGGTTTCCCTCAATAGACACATTAGTACACTACCCTATCTCAAGGGCGCTGCCAAGCGGCAAGATATTGGGGTTTTCTTTGTATGAGGAAGCCATGTCGCGCACGCTCCGCGTTCTTCTGCTGGCATGCCTTGCGGGCCTGCCGCAACAGGCTTGGGCGCAGGGCACTTGCGGCCCGGCGCAACTGGGCTCCCCTTGCGCCCAAGGGGGTATCGCCGGCCCTCCAAACAGCGAACCCGGCCTGAACCTGGCCGCGGGTAATCCCATACACCTTGTCACTGGCAACAAATACCAAAAAGAAACCGACTTGCCCGCCCATCCCATGGCGCCCGACATCGAAATCGTGCGCCATTACAACGCGTTCGACCGCCGGCCGTCCGCGCTGGGGCAAGGCTGGGCCTTGTCCTACGATATCCGGCTATTTCACGCCGGCGGACGCTGGCAAATCGTACAGGCCGATGGCAGCCGCATCGACTTCGGCCGGGCCGCCGGCAAGCCGCTGGCCAGTTCGTACGGCACCCTTGCCGCCAAAGGCGATCAGTGGGTGTGGTCCTGGCCCGGCCGGAAGCAGTTGCACTTCGACAAGCATGGCTACCTGATCCGTATCCAAAGCAATGCGGGCAGCGCCATCCACTTGCATCGCGCCGCGCCATCCGGCCCTCTGGCTCACGCCATCGAGCGCGTCGACAACGACACCGGCACGGCGCTGCGCTTTGGCTACCGCATCGTCAATGGCCAGGCCCAGCTTGGCCACATCGATACGGCTCGCGGCCGCTTCCACTATCAGCACGATGCGCTAACGCGGCTGACCGGCGTCATTCGGCCCGACGGCATGCAGCGGCGCTATCTTTACGAGCCCGAACGCCAGGCGGGAAACGCCTTCGCCCTGACCGGCATCGAAATCCTTTCCGCCAGCGGGCAGGACACGCTCAGACTGAATACCTGGGCCTACGATGCACAAGGCCGCGCCATTCTGTCCATTTCCGGAGAACCGGCCAGCGCAGCCGGCAAAGTGGCGCTGCACTACACCAGGCCGCCCACGGCCCGCCAAAGCGGGCTGACGGTGGCGCGCAATGCCCGGGGCCAGGAAACCCGGTTCGAAACCGCCCTGCTGGGCGGCCGCCATGTTTTGACCCAGGTCAGCGGCGCCGCCTGCCCCGGTTGCGCGGCTCCCGGCAGCCAGGCCCGATACGATCAGGACGGCCGCCTGCTGCAACTGAACGGCGCCACCCTGCGGCGCGACGGGCATGGCGCGGTCCGCGAGGTCCATCCCGGCATGCCGGGATGGCCGGGACTTGCCCTGCGCTACCACGCCAACGGAATGCGTGCATCCTGGAGCTCATCGCTGACCGGCACGGAATACATTCACTACAACCCGGGAGGCCTGCCGGCGCTACGGCTTTTCGCCAACGGCGATACCATCCGTTATGAATACGATGCGCTGGGCCGCCCCCTGCGGCTGCTCGAGAAAAACGCCCAAGCGGAACAAGTCACCACGCTTTCCTGGCATGGGACTCTGCTGACCCGCATCGACCATCCCCAAGAAACCGAGTCGCGCAAATACGATGAACACAAACGCCTGCGGCAACGCACGGTAAGCCGAGCATCGGCCGGCCCGCAACCGCTGCACTACACCGAGTCGTTCGACTACGACTCCGCGCACCGCTTGACCCGCCATCACCTGCCCGAAGGCGGTGCGCTGGAATACCGCTGGAACGGCCAGGGACGCCTGGCCGCCATACTTTGGCACGATGCCCAAGGGCGGCCCCATAGCATCATCGACAGCGAACCGGGCATCCCGGGATACCGCTATGGCAACGGCCTGGAATTGTCCACCGCCCTGGATGGCCAGGGCCGGGCCGACCTGCTGGCATTGTCGCGCAACGGCGATCCCATCTGGCTGCTGCGCCACCATTACGACGAGCATGGCCGGCTAAGCCAGGAACAACATACGGCCGGCGGCTTCAGCGAGAGCTGGCGCTATGCCTACGACGACCGGTCCAGGCTGGTGGGCGCGAAAAGAACTGGCAATCACCCGGGAAACACCCCGGAAAACGCGGCCCGCCAGCAGGAACAAGTCTGGTATGCCTGGAACGACGACGGCTCCATGGCCGCGAAGCGGCTTGACGGATCCACCCGTAAACCTTCCATGCGGCGTGACGCGTCCGGGCTTCCGCTGGCTATCGGCGGACACACGCTTGATTTCGGCCCCAACCGCCGGCTGATCCGCGTTCACGCCCAAGGGAAGCTCCTGGCCAGCTATACGCATAACGCATTTGGCCATCGCATAAGCAGCCGTAGCCCGCAGGCCGGCACCGATTACTTTTATCTGGACAATCGGCTGGTTGCCGAACGGCGGCACCCGCAAGAAACCACCAGCCCGGCCTTTACGCTTACCCGCCGCTATATCTACGCCCAGCATGTGTTGGTCGGCATGATCGACTACACCCAGCCGGCGCTGTACTGGGTGCATTCGGACCTTGTCGGCGCGGCAAGACTGCTTACCGACCAATATCAAAAAATACGGTGGCAAGCCAGCTACAGCCCCACCGGCCTTGCCACCCGCATCGCGGGCGACATGAGCCTGGACATACGCCTGCCCGGACAGGTATTCGATGCCGCGACCGGCTGGCACGATAATCTGCTGCGCACCTATTTACCGCAGTGGGGCCAGTATGCCGAGCCCGATCCTTTAGGCCCCGTGCCCGGCAACCAGGCACTGGGCTATGCCGCGCAACAACCCAGGCGCTATGCCGATCCGCTGGGTCTGCTGTTGTTTGCTTTCGACGGCACACGCCACAGCCCTGCAACGCAAAGCAATATATGGAAAATGAGCCAAGCTTATCGCGACGGCCCGGTCTTCTATCATTCAGGGCCGGGCAATTCCCTGTACCTGGACTGGGACGCCATCACCGCGGGAAGGGCGGCACAAATCATCGAAAACCAGTGGCAGTCCCTGCTCAACGCGCTAAGCCGGACCGGCGGCCCGAACGACACCATTCCCATCGACATCATCGGATTCTCGCGCGGGGCGGCGCTGGCCAGGCATTTCGGCAATCTGATCAGCCAGCACACCGCGCAGGGCCTGTTCTCGTATGCCGACACATTGCGCGGCCACATCTCCGCCTGCATCGACCTGCGCTTCATGGGCTTGTTCGATACCGTCGCGCAATTCGGGCCGGCCGGCCTGCGTCGGCCCAACTTCGACCTGACCATCGCCCAAGCCTGGCAATGGGTTGCACACGCCGTTGCGCTGCACGAACGCCGCTGGATTTTCCCGCTTACCCTGGCCTCCGACGCCGATGGCCACAACATCGTCGAGGCACCCTTCATCGGTGCGCACGCCGATATCGGCGGCGGCGCGCTGCGGGCAGCCGATGGCCAGGCCGAAACGCGCGGCGACCTGTCCGATGTGGCCCTGAACTGGATGCTGTGGCAGGCCGGCGCCGCCTCGGTCAAGTTCCAGCCCCTGCCGGAAAGCGACCATGAAATCACGCTGCCCATCCTGCACGACGAACGGTCCGCCCTGCTTCGATCGGCTCAAGACGGCGACCGCCGCGTCGACACCGCCGGCGGTTCCATCCGGCATGCCTACCAGGACGATCATCCGCTGCTGGGGCGCGACGCCCGGGCGCGCACCGAAGCCCTGATCGAACGCCATGAGAACTGGCGCGGCAGCGCCGGCTCCGAGGTCGGCATGGTCGATATGGCGGGCTACGCCCAATGGCTGCATGACGAATTGGGATGGCGCCCCTTGGCCGCCTGACCCGCACTTCCCTTGCGCGGCCAGGGCCGATCAGCCCATGACGACGCAAATAACGTTATCATTTACCTCTTCTTGGCGTTTGCACAGGGGCGCCGACCCCAACGGCCCACCAGATTCATCCGGGCCCGGCCACGCTTCTCTTTTCGCTTATCTATTCATCTTATGCTTCCAGGGCAACAACAACAGCTCATTTCGCTTATACAGGCCGCCGTCGGCGCGCTCCTGCCCCAGGCAACACCCACCATCCTTCTTGAGCGCCCCAAAGTCGCCGCCCATGGCGACATTGCCTGCAACGTCGCCATGCAACTGGCCAAACCGGCCGGACGCAATCCGCGCGAGCTGGCGCAACAAATCGTCGATACCCTGCTGGCCGATCCGGCCACTGGGGAAGTGGTGGCGTCGGCCGAGATCGCCGGCCCTGGCTTCATCAATTTCCGGCTGGCCGTCTCCGCGCGCCAGGCCGTACTGCTGGCGATCGCCCAGGAAGGCGCGCACTACGGCCGGCAACCGGCACGCGCGGATAAACTGATGGTCGAGTTCGTGTCCGCCAACCCCACCGGCCCGCTGCATGTCGGACATGCCAGGCAGGCCGCCCTGGGCGATTCGCTTTGCCGCCTGTTCAGTGCCCAAGGCTTCGACGTAACGCGCGAGTTCTATTACAACGACGCGGGCAACCAGATCGACAACCTGGCCATCAGCGTGCAGGCGCGCGCCAAAGGCATCGCTCCGGACTCTCCCGATTTTCCGCCTGACGGCTACAAGGGCGATTACATCGTCGACATCGCCCGCGACTTCCAGGCCAAGGCGACGGTACAGGCCTCGGACAGCGCAGCGGTCACCGCCACGGGAAACATCGACAGCCTGGACGATATCCGGCTCTTCGCCGTGGCCTACCTGCGGCGCGAGCAGGATCTGGACCTGCAGGCCTTCGGCCTGAAGTTCGACAACTATTACCTGGAAAGCTCGCTGTACACCAGCGGCCGCGTCGAAAAAACCGTGCAGGCGCTGATCGCGGCCGGGCATACCTACGAAAGCGAAGGCGCGCTGTGGTTGCGCACCACCGAACTGGGCACGGGCGACGACAAAGATCGCGTCATGCGCAAGTCCGAAGGCGGCTATACCTATTTCGTTCCCGATGTCGCTTACCACGTGGCCAAATGGGAGCGCGGCTTTCATCGCGCCATCAACATCCAGGGCACCGACCACCACGGCACCATCGCCCGCGTGCGGGCCGGCCTGCAAGGGCTCGAGCTGGGCATCCCCAAGGATTTCCCCGCCTATATCCTGCACAAAATGGTCAAGGTCGTGCGCAACGGCGCCGAAGTGAAGATATCGAAGCGCGCGGGCAGCTATGTCACTTTGCGCGACCTGATCGAATGGGTGGGCCAGGATGCGGTGCGCTTCTTCCTGATCCAGCGCCGGGCGGACTCCGAATTCGTCTTCGACATTGACCTGGCGCTTTCCAAAAGCGAAGAAAACCCGGTGTACTATATCCAGTACGCCCATGCGCGTATTTGTTCCATGCTGGCGCAGTCGGCCGAGCTGGCCGACCGGATACCGGCCGCGGCCGTCGACAAGCTGCTTGCCCCGACCGAGTTCGCCCTGATGCAGCGCCTGGCCGAGTACCCCGGCACCCTGGCATTGGCTACGCAAGAACTGGCTCCGCATCACCTGGCTTTCTGGCTGCGTGACTGCGCCGCCGATTTCCATGCGTGGTATAACGCCGAACGTGTCCTGGTCGACGACGCCGAACTGCGGCTTGCGCGTTTGCGCCTGGCCAGCGCTACCAGGCAAGTTATTGCCAACGGCCTCGAACTGCTCGGGGTTTCCGCTCCTGAAAGGATGTAAGCACTTCTATGGCCCGCAACAGTCGAAAATCGTCTAGCTCCAAATCGGGCGGCAGCACGCTGTTTGGAATACTGATCGGCCTGATTTTCGGGCTGATCGCCGCCGTCGCGGTCGCCTTGTTCGTTACGCAAGTACCCATGCCCTTCGTGGACAAGGCCAGCCGCGATCCGGCCAAGACGCTGTTGCCCGACGTCCGGCAGGCGCCCGACCCCAATCTCGGCCTGTATGGCAAGGACGGCCCGGCTGGCCCGCAGCCCACCGGTCCGACGGCGACCGCCCCGGTGCCTTTGCCGGGTACGGCGCCAACCGTGCCCGGAACGGCGGCTCCCGCGCAAGACAACATCGGCAACCTGATCGCCAGTCTGGGCAATGCCGACAAGCCCGCGGCAAGCCAGCCCGCTCCGGCCCCAAGCGCCGCGGCCACCAAGCCTCCCCCGGGAACCGAGCCGCCCGCCAAACCGGCACCGGCTGCCACACAGACAACCTATTACTTGCAGGCGGGCGCCTTCCGGTCGGAAAGCGACGCCGAAGCGGTCAAGGCGCGCATACTGCTGCTTGGCCTGCCCGCTCAGGTACAGAAGGCCCAGGTGAACGGCTCAACCGTCAATCGCGTACGGGTGGGGCCCTTCAAAGGGATAGACGAAATGAACCGCTCACGCGCGCGGCTGGGGGCCGAGAAAATCGATTCCTCGGTGGTTCGGCCCTGAATGATTTGCGCCGGCTGAACTTGTCGCCTTGTTTATAGTCTTAATGACTTTTGATTCTCCTGGAAAACATTATGTCGCTTAAACATCTGCTTCTACGCACTCTTGCCACGCTGGCTGTAGGTTCGGGGGCGCTGCTGTTACCCGCAACGCAAGCCCAGGCCGCCGATCGCCATGTCGTGGTGGATCCGGCCCAGCCGTCGGATACCAGCGGCAAAATCGAAGTCCTGGAGTTCTTCGCCTATACCTGCCCGCATTGCAATAGTATCGAGCCTCTGGTCCAGAAATGGGCCAAGACGCTGCCCGATAACGTGGTGCTGCGCCCGGTGCCGGTGGCGTTCAATGCCAGCATGGAAGATCTGCAGAAGCTCTATTATTCGCTGGAGGCGATGAATCGCCTGGATTTGCACGATGACGTCTTCAAGGCGATACATGTTCAGCGCAAACGCATCTATGACGCGGATGCGATGGCCGATTGGGTGGCCAGCCAAGGAGTGGATCGCAAGGCCTTCATGGATGTTTTCAATTCGTTCGGCATCAAGTCCAAGGTGATGCGGGCGAACGAACTGGCCAAGGCTTACAAGATTGAGGGTACGCCCAGCATTGCTGTTGGCGGCAAGTATGTGACGTCGCCGACGATGACGAACAGTTATGAAGGGACAATAGAAGAGGCCCAGAAGCTGGTGGAGATGGTGAATAAGTAGGCTCCGTCTTTGTTCTTCCGGCGCCCTTGATATTGGGCGTCTTTATTCCTTCTTTAGCTCGTTTGATATTTGGCTTCGGTGCCCTCATTCTTAAGCGGTGTCTGGTTCAGGGCGGGCAGGGCTAGACGCTACCGATCCTGGCTACCCTGAACCAGACACCGTCGATAGATGTATTTCGGGCGTGTCGCATGCAGCGCTGCTTACCGTTACGCCCGCGCTTTATCCAGAGCCTGGGCGATGTCGGCGGTCAGGTCGTCGGGGGATTCCAAGCCGATGTGCAGGCGGACGATGGCGTTGTCGCTGCGCTGCCAGTAGCCGTGGGGCTGCAATGCGCCGTGGTCGACCAGCTGGACCAGGCTTTCGAAGCCGCCCCATGAAAAACCGATGCCGAACAGGGTCAGGCTGTCGACGAAGCGGCGGGCGGCGGATGGATTCAACTTCAGTTCCACGGACAGCATGCCGTTGGAGCCGGTGCAGTCGCGTTGCCAGATGGCATGGCCCGGGTCGCTGGGCAGCGCGGGATGGTAGATGCGCGCCACTTCGGAGCGGCCAGCCAGGAAATCGCAGACCTTCAGCGCGTTTTCGGCGCTCTGGCGCATGCGGATGGGCAGGGTGCGCGCGCCGCGTATCGCCAGCCAGGCATCGTCGGCGCTGACGGAGTAGCCCATGGCGTAATGGGTATCGTTGATGCGCTTGACGATGGCCGGATCCTTGGCCATGACGGCGCCCAGCATGAGATCGGAGTGGCCTCCCACGTACTTGGTGCCCGCCACCACCGAGATATCGGCCCCCAGGTCCAGCGGCCGATAGACATAGCCCGATCCCCAGGTGTTGTCGGCGATCAGGATGAGATTGTGCTTGCGGGCATAGTCGGCCAAGGCGGGGATATCGAGCATCTCGAACAGCAGCGATCCGGGCGATTCTATGTACAGGACGCGGGTGTTCGGGCGCCGCTGCGCTTCCAGTTCGGACACGATGGCGCGGCAGTAGGACACGCCGATATTCATGCGCGTCAATACGGTCTTGTCCAGGTAGCGCACCGGTCCATAGGCGCAGTCGGCGATCAGCACATGATCGCCGGCGTTCAGGACTCCCAGCAGCGCCAGGGTGATGGCGCCCATTCCGGATGAAGCCAGGAAGGCCCGCTCTGCGCCTTCCAATTCGCAGAAAACCTCTTCCAGGGCCGCATGGGTATCCATCCCCACACGGCCGTAGGTGACACTACGCTCGCCTTTGGCCTTGCCCGCCTGGGCCCGGTCCAGCACATCCAGATTCTGAAAGCGTACCGTGCTGGTTCGCATGGAAGGCAGCGCCACGGGAGCCGACCCGGTCGAAGGGTCGAACTGGGCGATGCCGGTGTGCTGTAACAGGGTATCCAGGTGTGCGGTAGCGTTTTTAGCCATGGTTGATCGTCAATGAGCGTTAGAATTTCAAGTCTCGATGATAATGTATCTTGCCCCCGCCCATCATGCTGACCTACGATGTAGCGCTTTCTTTCTTCGGCATTGCCGTGTTGCTGGCCTTGGCCCCGGGCCCGGACAATCTGTTCGTGCTGATGCAGTCGGCCATGTGGGGCCGCAGGTCCGGGATGCTCGTCGTGCTCGGCTTGTGCACCGGCCTGATCGGCCATACGCTGGCGGTCGCCGTGGGCCTGGCGGCCGTCTTTGCCGCATCCGAAGCCGCCTTCACCGCGCTTAAGCTGGCCGGCGCGATATACCTGCTTTATCTGGCCTGGGGCGCCTTCCACGCCCAGGGCGCAGATGCCGCCGGCAACGAAAAGCCGCTGCGGCAAGGCAAAGCCCAGCTTTATCGGCGCGGCATCGTCATGAACCTGACCAACCCCAAGGTATCGCTGTTTTTCCTGGCTTTTTTGCCGCAGTTCACCAGCCCTGAACGCGGCTCGGTGGCGGTGCAAACCGCAAGCCTGGGCGCGCTGTTCATGCTCGCCACGTTATTGGTATTTGGCCTGATTGCCTGGTTTTCCGGAACGCTGGGCCAGCGCATGCGACGAGCGCAAACCGCGCAGCGTTTGCTGAACCGCGTTGCCGGCGCGGTATTCCTGGGCCTGGCCGTGAGGCTGGCCTTGTCGAACCGCTAGGACAAGCCCCGCCTCGGGACGCCAAGGCGGGCGCCTTTACAGAAAGAACGCGGCCAAGCCGGTGAACAGCAATAAATACAAGGACGCCACACGCACGTAATTTTGCTGCCGTCCGACCGACCACCGGTGCAACCATGTGCCCAGCACGCTGGCAACGACGGACACGGGCAGCAGGATCGCGACGTACACCGCCTGATCGACGGTAAGCGATCCGCCGATGGCCAATGGCGTCAAGGTGGCCACCTGGGCAAAACTGAAGTACACCAGGCTGACCGACCGCAACACGCTGGACGACAGGCCGGGAATGGAAAGCAGATAAAGAATGATGGGCGGCCCGCCTATACCGGCGATGGCCGTCATGAAGCCGCTGACAGCGCCCGTCAGGGTGTCCTGCAGCACGCCCCTTCGGCCCTTGTAGTACCAGCCTGCCAGCATCAGCACGGCGACGGTGGTAACGACGACCGCCACTGTCTTGCGCATGATGACGGGGTCCACCATATGCAGCATGGCCAGTCCCACGGGCAGGCCCAGCAAGGAAGGCAGGAACAGGCGCAGGACCAGCTTCCAGTCGACGATGCGCAGGGCGTCCGGCAGCATCTGTATGGTCGTCAACAGGTTCAACAGCAGAATCACCACCAGCACATGGGTGGGAGGCATCAGCAAGCTGAAGACGGGAGCCATGAGCAAACCGGCTCCGAAGCCGGTAAAGCCCCGCATGAGGCCGCCCACGAAAGTGGCCCCCGCCAGTACCGCGAATACCGGTAGCGGGGGCAAGGCCTGCATCGCCCAATCGGGAATCATGAACGTCTTAGCTCTGCATTCCCCATCGCCGTATCGTGCATTTCTCCAGGGTGTTGAATATGACGTTCTCGACAAACAGGCCGATAAGTATGACCATGAAAAGGCCGGCGAACACGCTGGGTATTTCCAGCATATTCTTGTTTTCGTAAATAAACCATCCTAGTCCTCCGGACCCGGAGCTTACGCCAAAAACCAGCTCGGCCGCAATCAGCGTTCGCCAGGCGAAAGCCCAACCTATCTTCAGCCCTGACAGGATGCTGGCGAACGCGGCGGGGATGAGGATCTGCCAAACGTAGGCGAAGCCCACCAAGCCATAGTTGCGCCCCACCATGCGCAAGGTCGGCGACACCGAGAGGAAACCCGAGTGGGTATTAAGCGAAACGGCCCACAGCACGGAATGGATCAACACGAATATCAGACTGCCCTCGCCCAGCCCGAACCAGATCAAGGCCAGGGGCAGCAAGGCGATGGCGGGCAAGGGATTGAACATCGCGGTGAGCGTTTCAAGGATGTCCGTACCGATGCGTGTCGTAATGGCCAGCACAGTCAGCAGCGCCGCCAACGCTATGCCGGCGGCGTAACCTAATAGCAAGACACGGATGGAGGTCCACGCTTTCAGCAACAGGCCGCCGGACACGACCCCGTCGATCAGCGCCCTGACCGTATCGACAAACGTGGGAAAAATCAGTGGATTGTCCAGGTTGCTGGCGTAGAGCTCCCAGATCACCGCCAGGACGACGAGGATCATCAGCTTCCGGAATCCGCCTATGTTAAGCAGCCGCTCCCACCAGGACAACGGTTTTTCGACAATGCCAAAGGACTCCGACGCCACCGGCTCGCAATAGATTTCCGGACGGGCATAAGCCATCTCGCGGTATTCAGCCATGATGAACCTCCATCACTTCTTCAACACGGTCTGCAAACAGCATGCCGTTGATTTTCTCTTCCAGAGCCTGATGAAGCGCGGGATCCTGCTCGTCTCTGGGCAGGCTGTTGAGTTCGGCCTTGACCTGGCCCGGGTGCGGACTGAGCAGCAGGATACGGCTCCCGATCCGGATAGCCTCGGGAATCGAGTGGGTCACGAACAGGACGGTGAACTTCGTCTCGTCCCACAACTGCAGCAGCTCATCCTGCATCTTGCGGCGAGTCAGCGCATCGAGCGCGGCAAAAGGCTCGTCCATCAAGAGAATCGCCGGCTCCATCGCCATGCCCCTGGCGATGGCCACACGTTGTTTCATCCCGCCCGACAGCATATGCGGATGGCTGTCGGCGAATTTGCTTAGATTGACCTTGGCAATGTATTCCAGGGCTTTTTCGCGCGCCTCGCGCCGGCTCAGCTTGCCGCTGGCATGCAAGGGGAATGCAACGTTTTCGCATATGGTTTTCCAGGGCAATAACTGATCGAATTCCTGGAAGACCATCATGCGGTCGGGTCCCGGCTTCTGGACCTCGACGCCTTTTAGCCGTATACGTCCCTCGGTGGGTGTCAGATAGCCGCCGACCGCTTTCAACAACGACGACTTGCCGCAGCCCGAAGGGCCCAGCAAAACGAATCGATCGCCGGATTGAACCTGGAAACTTACCTTGTAAGTGGCGGTAATCAGATACTCGATCGTCTTGTATTGCAGGGTAACGCCGTCCACTTCAAGCAACGGATTACCGGAATCGACTTCATTCATATAAAACCTCTTGGCAAGGGACGGGCCACGATGTGGCCCCGTCTGCAAACTTAGCTTCCTTTCAGGTCGTGAATTTCAGGAAAGAACAGATCGCTCCAGGCTTGCGGCCGGTTCTTGATCGTACCGACGTCGTTCATGAATTGCGCATAGGGCAGTATCCGTTCGGGGGCAAGCGTGTAATGGATTTGCGGGTCGCGAATCATTTTTTCGATTTCCTCAACCGAGTCCTTGCCCCCTGTGTCCTTCACATACAGCTCCGCCGCTTTCCGGGGGTTCGCGTTGATCCATTCGGTGGCTTCGTTCAGCGCGCCCAGCACCGCCTTGAATGTCGTGGGATTTTCCGTCCGGAATTTGTCGGTGGCCCACACCATCAGGAAAGTATTGGCCCCGCCCATCACGTCGTACGAGTTCAATACAACGTGGACGCCCGGCTTCTCCAGGGCGATGTATTGAAATGGCGGAGTTGTAAAGGTGGATCGGATGCCGGTGGCTCCCGACAGCATGGCGTTCAAACCTTCCGGATGAGGAAGGTTGACCATATGGGGATTCATTTTTTTGTAGTTGTCCATTCCCCATTCTTTGGCCACAGCCATCTGAAGGTACACCGTCTGGACGGACGATCCCGCGCCCGCCATTGCGATCTTGTCCTTGTCGGTGAAATCTTTCAGGGACTTGATCTCCGGCGCGGCGCTGACAAGCAGATTGGGCATGGAGCTTAGCGCGGCCACGCCATGAACCTTGGCATTGTTGCGTGTCTTGTCCCACAGGATAATCGCCGGGCCTGTACCGCCCGCCGCAAAGTCCAGCTTGCCGGACAACAGCGCGTCGTTGGCGGCCGAGCCTGAACCGAAGCGGGACCAGGTCACCTTGGTGTCGTTCAAGCCGGACTGCTTCAGGTGCTTTTGAACCAGCCCATTAACGTTCATCACAGTCAGCGGCAGATAGCCAATGCCGAATTGGCGCGCCAAGGTTACCTCGGCAGTTTCGGCGTGGACCGCGCCGGCCATGATTGCGCCGCATGCCGCCGCCATGACGAACTTCATTAATCGCTTTGTCTTCATAGGTCTCTCCTTTGGATGGTTTAAGCCGCCGGCCGGCGGCTGCCGTGCAGTACCGACACGGCTTTTGTTCTTATCGTCCGCCGTCTTGATCTGTACCGATCAATGACTAAAGGACGTACTTCATGTCCGGCGCCATCGCCTTCCGGATGGCAAGGACGCCGGCTACATCACCCGCATAAAGATAGTCATCAATAGCGGGAAGATGTATCGATGGATCCGGCTATTGCAGCGCCACATCCGCCTGCTTGATGATCTTCGCCCACTTCTGATGCTCCGAGGCGATGAAGCTGCGGAAATCTTCCGGCGAGCTGCTTTGCAGTTCCAAACCCATGTCAAAAAAACGTTTCTTGATGGCCGGCATGGCCAGCACCCGCGCCACGGCATCGTGGACCTTCTGCACGATCGCGGGCGGCGTGTTGGCCGGCGCCAGCAGGCCGGTCCATGAAATCGCTTCATAGCCCTTCAACTCCGGCGTTGCGGCCACAGGCGGGATTCCGGGCGCCACTTCCGTGGGTTGAGCGCTTGTAATGGCCAGCGCCTTTAGCTTGCCGGCGCGAATCTGCGCCATGGCCGGCGGCACCGTATCGAACATCAACGCCACCCTTCCTCCCAGCAGATCGGTCACGGCCTGCGAGCTACCTTTATACGGAACGTGCAGCATATCCACGCCCGCCTGACTGGACAGCAGCTCGCCGGCCAGGTGGGGCAATGACCCCATGCCCAACGATGCATAGTCGTACTTGCCCGGATTGTCGCGAGCCAGCGCCAACAGTTCGCCCAGCGTGTTCGCAGGAAGATCCGGACGTGCGACCATGATCATCGGCAGCGGCGCCATCATCGTGATCGGCGTGAAATCCTTCAAAGGATCGAAAGCCGGGCTCTTCTGCATCAAGGGGGCCGTAATGAGAGCGCCTCCCGTACCGATCACCCATGTGTAGCCATCCGCCGGCGCGCGGGCAGCCGCTACCAGCCCAATGGAACCGCTGCCCCCCACCCTATTCTCGACGATGATGGACTGACCCAGAATCTTGGTCAGCTCCTCGGAAATGATGCGTACCATCGAGTCCGACACATTGCCCGCCGGGAATGGCACGATGAACGAAATGGGTTTATTCGGGAAGTTTTCGGCAGCATTGGCGGTCGCGGCGCTTGCCTGCCAGGAAGAAGAGGCACCAATCACTGCCAGGGCCAACGTTGCATATGATAGAAATGCTCGTAGTTTCAAGGGCTTGTCTCCTGTCTATTTTTTAGTTTGATGCAATTGCGATCTTAAGCTCAGTAACGCTTGAAATCTCCCAGCGGTCGACCCGCCAATTGGGGGATGTCCACATTCAGCAAGGCCGGTCCCGGGGTTGCCACGAAAGACGCCACCACATCGTCGAGCGTGTCGCGATCATTCACATGAAAGCCGCTTGCGCCGACAAGCTCGGCATATTGGTCATAGCGGATATCCGGAAGATCGCAACCCGTATCGTGGCCGTAGTCCGCCAACTGAAGGCGCTTTTCTATGCCCCACGCACGGTCGTTACCCACGATTACCTTGATCGGCAGCTTCAGCTCCACCGCCGTTGCCAGATCCCAGGAATAGAACCCGAAACCGCCGTCACCGACGAACGCCCAGACCGGATCGTCGGGAAAGGCCTGTTGCATTCCCATCGCCAACGGTAATGAGCCGCCCAGATTGCCCATGAGAGAGGCATCCATCCAATGGCCGGGCGCTCTCGCTGTAAAGAACGTACGCGGCCAGTGGACGAAATCGCCCGCATCCACCACGATGCCGGTTCGAGGCGTCGCATGACGGGAAAGCGCCAAGCAAAGCTCTAGCGGATGGACACTACCGGGCGTCTTCGGCAGTGAATCCAGCATCTCCCGCCAATAGGATGCCTTGCTTGCATGCCGCTTCATGAGAGAGGCCATCCATTCGGCGGCTTCGGGATGAGCGGGCGCTTTCTTGGCAAGCAGCATCAGGGCCTGCGCCGGGTCCGCACATACCGCGATATCAGCCGGAAGGCAAACTTCCAGCCGCGCCGCGTCGGGATGGATCTGCAAAATCTTCGCAGTGGGATCCAGCAACTGAGGTCCGCCGAAGCAGGAGTGAAAATCGATATGGGCTCCGGCAAGAATCACCAGGTCCGCCTGGCGCAGTTCCCGGAATGTCGCGTTGAAGAAAGGATCCGCATAGCCGAAGCCCGGTCCGCCCTCGTCCGGCACCATGCCCTGCGCCTGTTCGACGGTGAACACGGGAATATTCCACTCCTGCAATGCAGGCAGCAAGCCCGGAGGCAATGCCGGGCGCCAGGCCTGGGCGCCCAGGATGACGGCGGGCTTTCTGGCCTCGCCAATGAGTGTACGGATCCGCTCCAGAACGCCGGCGTCCAATTGTCCGGAAGACAAGGGCTTCCCGTGAGGCGCCTGGCTATGGGTGCGCGCCGGAACCGGCGCCGGGCCGGTCAGCACGTCTACGGGAATGGACAAACTGACCGGTCCGGGCGTGCCGGATAGCGCCACCCGTATCGCCAACGCGATGTCTTCCCACAAGTGATCACCATGCAACAGCTCGCGGGCTTGTTTCGTGACAGGGGCGGCAATGCGCGCCTGCTCCATGACTTGCTGCCCGCCTCGATGCCGCTGGACGACCGGAGTAAGCCCCGAAATCAGAATGACTGGCGATGCGGCCGCATGTGCCACCGCCAAGCCTGTAATGGCATTGGTATGCCCTGGACCACCGGTAACCATCGCCACTGCGGGACGCCCCGTGGCGCGGGCGTAGCCATCGGCCATCTGCACCGCCGCCGATTCACTGCGCATTCCGATCAGCTTGATACCGACCTGGTACAACGCGGCATAAAGCGCATTGATATGGTCGCCGCACACTCCGTAGACATGCTCTATCCCATGAGCATGCAGCGCTTGTGCCACGCACAGCGCACCACTGCCTTCCAGTTTGTGTTCTTGCATAGCCTCCACCATCGTTTTACTGAAGTACCGTGGGAATCTCTGAAATTAGAATCAGTTTATATTTGTTTACTAAAATGTCAACATAATTATTTATATATAATGTGACATGATTGACGACTTAAATGGCATCTATATATCATAAGCAAAGATACAACGCGGTCCCAAAACGATATCTGCAGCATACCCACTCCAGGAAGAGACATGACGCAAGCCCCTCGCCCCGCCGGCACACCGAACGAAAATCCGCGCAGACTGGACCATTTCTATGGCGGGCAGTGGCGCAAGCCGAAGGCCGGGCAATACATCGATGTCATCGATCCATCGTCAGGCAGGGTATTCAGCTCATGCGCTCGCGGCGATGCCGCGGATATTGCGGCTGCCGTGCAATCGGGGCAAGAAGGCTTCCACGCCTGGCGCGCATTGCAACCCGTTGAACGGGCCCGCAAGATGGCCCGGCTCTCCGCGCTGATCGAAGCGCGCTCCGAAGAACTTGCAAGGATGGAAAGCCTCGATACCGGCAAACCGCTGAAAGTCGCGCTCGGCGACGTCCTTACCTGCGCGCGCTACTTCGAGTTTTTCAGCGGCGTGGCCGACAAATTGCACGGAGAGGTCATTCCCGCCACCAATGAACATTTCATGTACAGCGTACGCGAGCCTTACGGTGTCACCGGGCATATCATTCCCTGGAATGGCCCCATCACCCAGGCCGGCCGCGGCGCGGCTCCCGCGCTTTGCGCCGGCAATTCGGCCATTTTGAAACCCGCGGAACAAACTCCGGCCACGACGCTGGAACTGGCATTAATGGCAATGGAAGCCGGCTTTCCGGCAGGGGTGCTCAACGTCATCACCGGCTATGGGCCGGAAGCCGGCAGAGCACTGGTCGATCATCCGGACGTCAGGCGGATCAGCTTCACCGGATCCGTCCAGACCGGCCGCGCAGTGCTGCACCAAGCGGCTGATCGCATCATTCCGGCCACGGTCGAGCTAGGAGGCAAATCGCCCTTCATTGTCTTCGAAGACGCGGACATTTCTCGCGCTGCCCAATTGGCCCGCAAGGCTTTCGTCTTCAATAGCGGGCAGATCTGCTCCGCCGGCACCCGTCTGCTCGTGCAGCGCAACGTCGTCGATAAATTTACGAAGCAATTGGTGGAAGAACTGCGCAAGGTATCCATCGGGGCCGGCATCGAAGACAAGGATATCGGGCCGGTCATTTCCTGCGAACAGTTGAACCGGGTGCGGGAGTACGTGGACATCGGCAATCGCGAAGGCGCCATCCTGGCATTCGGAGGCGGCCGGCCGGATCTAGCCCCCCAAGGCGGCTACTTCATCCAGCCCACGCTGTTCACTCAGGTCAACAATCAGATGCGCATTGCCCGTGAAGAAATCTTCGGGCCGGTCGGCGTGATCATTCCTTTCGATACTGAAGAAGAGGCCGTCGCCATCGCCAACGATAGCGAGTACGGACTTGCCTCTGCAATCTGGACATCCGATATCGCCCGCGCCCACCGCTGCGCGAACGGATTGCAGGCTGGCCAGGTCTACATCAACGACTATCAACCCATCGGCGTGGAAGCGCCCTTCGGCGGATACAAGAACAGCGGCTATGGACGCGAGAAAGGCCTGGCCGCATTGCATGACTACACCCAGCTGAAAACCGTCATCACCTACCACGGCTAAGCTGGCCCGAGGCGTCCTGACCTGTGTCGATCAATGATTAAAGGACGTACTTCATGTACCGGGTCAGGAATGCCTTCGCGTTGCGAATGTTTTCCCTGCGTAAACGTTCGGCCGCGTCGGCATCGCCCCGCCGCATCGCTTCAAGCACTGCTCTATGCTCGCGCACGCCGATCTCCCCGCGGCCGGGAAGGATGATGATGCGACGAATCAATACCTGCGTTTTTTCATAAATATTGTCCAATGCCTGGGCAAGCACCGGATTGTCGGCCGCCTTGATGCAGCGGCGCCGGAATTGGTCGTAGATTTCTGTATAGACGTCGAAATCTCCGTTCTTCACCGCGGCCTCAACCGGCCCCGAGAACTGATCCAGCAGGTCTTGCCAGGACTCAGGCTGTGCGTTCTGGCACGCCAGGCGGGCGCAAAGACCCTCCAGGACCTCCCGCATGTCATAGATATGGAAAACCTGCTCGGGCTCCAGGCGGGCGACCATGGCGCCGCGATTGGGAATGCGCTCGATCAGTCCACGCTGCTCCAGCGCGGTAAAGACATCGCGAATCCGCGTGCGAGGCACATCAAACTCTTTCGCCAGTTCGTATTCGTTCAGTTTGGTGCCGGGCGGCAGCTCATAGCGGGCGATACGCTCGCGCAGGATGCCCAGCACCTCCTCGCCGGCGGATACCCGTTTTACGCCCTTCTTGCCCGGGTTCTGTTTTTTTGCAATGGCTGTCATATTGATGTTTATTCTGTCTCCATGCACTTGACCCGGTGATTAGGCTTCAATTTTATCAACTATTTTGCATGAGCAGTTGCATATGAATCCGCAGCCCAATTAGATGACTGATTTACGGTCAAATAAAAAACCCCGCATGTAAAAACAAACGCCACAATGAGTACCGGGCGCTAGCCGGCCTTTTTTTCCAGTTCAACCGCTTTCGACATGAACTCCGAAACATAGGCCGTCGTCACCGCCCCTTCCTGGAAAGAGGAGTCGCCCAGGACGTCATCAAGGAAGCGCGCATTCGTGGACAGTCCATCAATTTCCAAGCCGCCCAATCCCGTCCGCAGACGATCAATGGCTTCCCGGCGATCGCTGCCCAGGCTGATCAGCTTGGCAACCATGGGGTCGTAATACGGCGTTACCTTGTCGCCGGCACGAACGCCGGTATCGATCCGCAAGTGGTCCGACCGGGCCGGCCACCGCAAATGCCCGATGGTTCCAGGGGAAGGCAGGAAATTTTTCTCGGGGCGCTCCGCATATAAACGGCATTCGATCGAGTGCCCGGCAAGCACGATGCCGTTTTGATCGACCGGCGGCAGTTGGCCCAGCGCCTGGCGAATCTGCCACGCGACAAGGTCGATGCCCGTCACCATTTCGGTGGTGGCATGCTCGACCTGTATCCGGGTATTCATTTCCAGGAAATAGGCACATTCGCGTTCGCTGTCATAAATGAACTCGACCGTTCCCGCTCCGCTGTATTTCTGATGTGCGACCAAGGCCAGGGCCGCCCGATAAAGCTCCCTGCGGACGGCTTCAGGGACATCGGGCGCAGGCGCCTCTTCGATGATTTTCTGGAACCGGCGCTGTACAGAGCAGTCCCGATCGTACAAATGCACGCCGCCCCCGTCGCCGAAGCCAAAAACCTGAACTTCGATATGCCGCGCCGAACCCACATAGCGTTCCAGATAAACACTGGAGTCGCCAAAGGCCTTGCCCGCCATGGATTGGGTCGCCTGCACTACGGACTCGAGCTGATCGAGCGCATCTACCCGCCGCATGCCTATGCCTCCGCCGCCCGCCGCCGCCTTGACCAGCAGGGGAAATCCGACCGCGCGCGCGGCATTCGCCAACCCTTGAATCTGGCCTTCGCTGAATCGCATGCTGCCCGGAAGAATGGGCACACCGGCCTGCCTTGCAATTTCCCGGGCGCGCTCCTTGTCGCCCATATCCACGATGGAGGCCGGCGAGGGTCCTACCCAAATCATGCCCGCATCCATGACGGCTTGGGCGAATCGGGCATTCTCCGACAAGAAGCCGTATCCGGGGTGAATGGCGCTAACGCCCGCCCGAACCGCCACATCCAGGATCACTTCGGATTTGAGGTAGCTCTCGCGCGCCGGCGCGGGTCCCACCTCGAACGCCTCATCCGCCAATTGCGCATGCAGGGCATCGCGGTCGGCTTCGGAATAAACCGCAACGGTTTTCAGGCCCAGCGCTTTACAGCTGCGGATAATACGGCAAGCGATCTCGCCGCGATTGGCAATCAATAATTTCTGTGTCATACCAGCATCCCATCCGTATCAGAACAAGAGAGCGCGTTAGCGCCGGCGTTATGGTTGAACGCCGCTACGCGCCTTGGGGCCAAGTTCGGCGCGCAGGCGCTGCTCCGCCAAGGCGATGAATTCACATAGGACGGGACGCGTCTCACGCGGATCGATGATTTCCTCGACCGCGAACGCCTCGGCCGTCCGGAATGGCGACGCATACGGCTTGAGCTCGGCTTCGATTTCCTTTTCCTTGGCCGCCGGATCTGGGGCGGACATGATCTCGCGGCGGAATGCGGCCGCGACGCCGCCTTCGACAGGCAAGGAGCCCCATTCGGCGGAAGGCCACGCCAGCTTCAGGTCCGCGCCATTCTTGTTGCAAGTGGCCATGCCCGCCATTCCGTAGCACTTGCGGATGACCAGCGTGATGGTGGGCACTTTCAAATTGCCTGCGATATAGACTGCTCGCATCCCTTCCCGCAACGTTCCTTCTTCTTCCGCCTTCAAGCCGACCATGAATCCGGGAACGTCAACGAAAAATACCAACGGTATGTGGAATGTGTCACACAGCTCCATGAAATGAATCTGCTTGCGGGCGGAATGTACGTCCATCGCGCCCCCATAGACCATGGGGTTGTTGGCGACGATGCCCACCGGACGGCCGTCCAGGCGGGCCAGCATGGTAATCACCGACTTGCCGTAGGTAGGCTGGATCTCGAATTCCGAACCACTGTCGACCACCATGCGCACCAGCCTGTGCATGTTGTAGGCCTGCGTCCGTTTTTGAGGAACGATGCTGGCCAGCCGCTCGTCGCAGCGGTCCACCGGGTCAAGCGAAGCGGGCGCGGGCGGCATCTCCCAGACATTGGCCGGCATGAAGCTAAGGAAGCGCCGGATCTGCTGCAGGGCATCTTCTTCATTGAGCGCCGCATTGTGGACCGTGCCCGCCTTATCGACGGCGATCTTGGCGCCGCCCAGCGCATCCTTATCGATGACCTGACCGAGCGAACGCTTAACGACGGGAGGGCCCGCCGCAAAGATCTGGCTGGTTTCCCTGACCATGACCGAGAAATGAGAAAGTATCGCCCTGCCCGCGGGGCCGCCGGCCGCCGTGCCCAGCACCGCGGATACCACCGGCACCATTCCCAACAGTCCCACCGACCGCTCGAAGCCATGAACGCCGGGGAATACGCTATGCCCCCGCCGCTTGATGGATGTCACGCTGCCACCGGCGCCGTCGATCAAGTTGACCAGGGGGATGCGGTAATGATGGGCCAGATCTTCGATGAGCCCGCCCTGGCCGCCTTTACGCCGCGAGCTGCCGAATGTGGTGCCGCCGCGCACCGTAAAGTCTTCTCCGCCCAGTGCAACCGGACGTCCGTCTATCCGGGCCAGGCCGGCCACATAAGGCGCCGGAGTAACGCCGGTAAGCCGATTGTTATCGTCGTACCTGCCCGTGCCCGCCAGTGTCCCGATCTCGCGGAAGCTGTTTTCGTCGGCCAACAGAGCGATACGCTCGCGCACGGTAAGCCGGCCCGCCTTGTGCTGACGCTCTATGGCTTCGGGTCCGCCCATTTCCACCGCCTGGCCGCGGCGGAATGCCAACTCTTCAAGCTCAAGATCTTTTTGCGCCACCTCGGCGGCTACTCCGGTGTCGGCTGGCATATTCATGACTCGATCACGCATAGGACCTGATCCTCCTCGACCGGGACACCGGGCTCGACAGTCAATTCAGCGACTACACCGCCAGTGGTGGCCTCAAGGGGGATTTCCATCTTCATGGATTCGAGAATCATGATCACATCCCCCTCTTGCACCGTATCGCCGACGCTGTATTCGACTTTCCATACGGTGCCGGTAACGGGTGAGTTCAATTCGGTTCTGGACATTGCGGGTCTCCTCTGATTGTTCTGTTTGCTGTTAATAGGTGGTGGGCCAGGCGGCCAACTGATGCTTGCCGATACCTCCGCTGCGCCGCAAGGTATGCACCTCGAGCATCCGCAGCAGGTAGTCCCGGGTTTGTTCCGGAGGTATGACAGCCTGTACGCCATACATCTCGGCTATGCCCCATACGTCGCTGTCGCGCTCCATTTGCGCACGCAGCGCGTCCTGGGTTTCCTCATCGACCTCGCGGCCCCATGTGACCACCTGGACGGAGTAGGCGGGATCCATGAAGCTGACTTCCGCGGAAGGCCAGGCGGCGACGTCGTCCGAATTGCGGCCTCCGCCCATATTCAGGTAGGCCTGGCCATAGCTCTTGCGCATGATCACCGACAGTTTGGGTACGCTGCACATTTGCAGCGCGGTCATGAAATTCATGATCTTGCCCGGTGCCTTCATGCGCTCGCCTTCGATCCCGATGACGAATCCCGGCGTGTCGACCAGCATGATGATCGGAATATTGAAGGAATCGCACATGACCAGGAAGCGGGTGATTTTTTCGCAGGCGGGTACGTCCATGGCCCCCGCCTTGCCCATCGGGTTGTTGGCGACGATGCCCACCGTATTGCCGTCCATGCGCGCCAGGCCTGTGACCGCCGTGCGTCCGAAGCGCGGCTTCAGCTCGAAAAAGCTGTCTTTGTCGACAATGGCATTGATCACCTTGCGTACTTCGTAGACGCGCCTGCGATTGTCCGGCACGATATCGGGCAATTTGGCAGCGGCGCTATCCGACCCGTCGGGAACCGGGACGCGAGGCGGCACCTCGCGGTTGTGGGATGGCAGATAAGACAGGAAGCGGCGCACCAGATCGATGGCTTCCTCGTCGGTTTCCGCCACGCAGTCCACCAGGCCTGTGACCTCGCTGTGAAGCTTCCAGCCCCCCAGTTCCTCGGCATCCACTTTCTGGCCGATGGCCAACGAAGCCAGGACGGGGCTGGCCACCGCCAATGTGGACCCCTTGCGCATGACCGTGAAGTCCGACAGGCAGGCATACCAGGCCGACGATCCATAGCATTGGCCGAGTATGGCGGAAGCCCAGGGGCTTTCGCGATGCCGTACATACTGATGGGGATCGTTGCCAAGCAGGGTGCCCATCCCGCGCGAACCCATATTGTCGGGCATCCGCGCACCCGACGACTCGCCAAAGAAGACAAGGGGAAAGCCGCGTTCAGTCGCCACACGCTTGACGTGGCCGATTTTCTTCATGTTGGTCAGGCTGCTTGATGCGCCCTTGACCGTAAAGTCGTTGGACACGACGCCTACGGGGCGTTGGTCCACTTTCGCGAACCCCGCCACCTTGCCATCGGCGGGCGTGCTTTCCCTATCTTCGGGCACCACCGACGACACCCCGAACATGCCTGTCTCGATATAGCTGCCCTTGTCCACGAAATAGTCGATGCGCTCCCGGGCATTCAGCAAACCCGAGGCGCGGCGCCGGCCAAGCTTTTCCGGCCCGCCCATGGCCAGGGCCTTTTCGACGCGTCGATCAAGCTCCGAAGGGCCTGCGTCGTTCAGCACGGAGTCTTCTTTAAATTCGTTGGCACCCATCATTCAGGCCTCGAGAGTATTGGTTTCGGAAGGCACCGCGGCGCCATGGATGATTTCCGCCCTGGACAACGCTTCGATCTCCGCGCCGGTCAAGCCCAGCTCCTGGGCAAGTATCGCGGTGGTGTCCTGGCCGATGTCGTGGCCGGCCCACCGCACAGCCCCCGGCGTCCGTGACAGGCGCGGCACCACATTGGCCATCGCCACCGGACCCAGGACTGGGTCTTCCGGTTCGACAAGCATGCTGCGGGCGCGGTAATGGGGATCGGCGAAGATGTCTTCCAGATTGAAAATTCGGGATGCCGGCACGCCGGCTTCATCCAGCAGCCGCTCCAGTGTTTCCAGAGGCAAGGTCCTGGTCCAGGCATCCACCATGGCGTCCATGTCATCTTCATTCTGGGAGCGCGCGACGGGCGTGGAGAATCGCGGATCGGCGAGCAGGTCGGGGCGATTCATCACCTGCGCAAGACGCTTGAACACCGGCTGGGAACCCGCCGTGATATGAATATAGCGGCCCTCTTCGCTGGTATACAGGGAATTGGGTGTATGGTTGGGCAGCCTCGGTCCCGAACGCCGGGCGATGACGCCCAATTGCTGGAAGGCGGGGATATGCGGCTCCATGAAACTGAAAGCCGCTTCATATAGCGCGGAGTCGATCACTTGTCCCTGCCCCGTCCGATTGCGGTCGATCATGGCCATCGCGGCCCCGAAAGCCCCGTATAAGCCGGTGATATAGTCCGTCATCGATACCGCGACTCGGGCGGGAGGCCGGTCGGGGTCCCCTGTCACTTCGCGTATTCCGCTGAACGCTTCGCAGACCACTCCGTAGCCCGGACGCTGACTGTAGGGGCCATCCTGTCCATAGCCGCTGATCCGCACAAGAATCAAACCCGGATTGACCTTGGCCAGCTCGTCGTAGCCCAGGCCCCATCGCTCCAGCGTTCCGGGGCGGAAGTTCTCGATGACGATATCCGCCTTCTCGCATAAGCGCCGGACCAGGGATCGGCCCTCGGGAGTACGCAGATCGATCGATGCAATGCGCTTGTTCCGCAGGATAGATGCGCCGTACAGGGACCGGCCGCTTTTTATCTTGCCCATGGAGCGGACGGCATCGCCTTCTTTTTGCTCGATCTTGATTACGTCCGCGCCGAAATCCGCAAGCAGCCTCGCGCAGAATGGGCCCGCCACGGTCGACCCCAGTTCAATAACACGGCAGCCTGCCAACGGCCCGACGGCAGCCTGACCCTCACCCTTCTTGTCGCCTATCACCTGTCTACCTCCATAGGCCTGCCGCCGACCTCTCGGTTACAGCAGGTATTTGCTATAGCTGGAGAAGCTGTCGCGCGCACTGCGGATATTCTTCCGCTTCAGTTGCTCCGCCAGTTCGGCATCTCCGGCCAACATCGCTTTTAAAACTTCCTGATGCTGCTTCAGCCCTTCCGCCGCACGCCCCGGAACCAGGACCAGCCGCCTGATCAATACCTTGGTACGGTCATAGAGGCTTTCCAGCTGCGCCGCAAGAATCCGGTTGCCGGCCGCTTCTATCGCCCTGTCCCGGAATGTCGTCACACAATCAACGTAAAAATCCAGATCGCCTTTTTCCAGCGCAGCTTCAGCCGGCTTTCCGAAACGCTTGGCCAGATCCTTCCATGAGTCGGGGTCCGCCTTCTCCGTAGCCAGCCGCACCGCCAACGCTTCCAATACCTCCCGCACCTCGAACAGGGCAAATACCTCGTCCGCTTCCAACCGCGTCACCACGGCGCCCCGGTTGGGTATCCGCTCGATCAGCCCGCGGTCCTCAAGCACGCCGAACGCTTCTCTAAGCCTTGGCCTTGAAACCTTGAACTCTTCCGTCAGTACCGTTTCCCGCAATTTGGATCCCGGCGGCAAGTCGTGATCCACAATCCGCTTACGCAGAATCTCCACGATTTCTTCCATGCTCGGACCGGAACCGCCCGCATCGTCCGATGCCTTGTTCGTTCTAGAGTTCATGCTGCTCTCCTTGAGAGTACGTTAAATATACAATTCAAATTACAAAATTGTCAACAAAATCATCTACCATTTAGTTGATCATGTTTTCCCACAGAATAAATGCCGCTTTTTCCCTGCGTCTGGGACGCGCCGATTATCGGCCGGATCAGCGCCCTTCCCGCAAATTTTCATAACAGCCGCAAGACCTGAATAGCCATGTTGCGCGCAATAAAAATGCGCCGGTCCGGCGCATAAAGGAAGGTAGCGGCAAAGTACCCGGGATTTTTCTAGGTAACGGCGCCAGCCCGCAGAAACCGTACTACGCCATCTCTGCCTGTGGATCGGTTCAACTTCCCTTCGAAATACAAGGCATGCAAATGCGCCAACGCCTCGCCCATGGCGAAGGTGAGCTGGTGCAGGTCCAACTGGCGCCTGAACATTATCGGGACGATGTCCGTGACGCTTTGCGGCTGGACACAGGCGTCAAGCACTTCTTGCAGGCGCTCGGCATGATGCGCATGCTGCTGCCCGATGCGCTCATGCAATCCGCGGAACGGCCGGCCATGGGACGGCAGCACCAGGGTGCCTTCGGGCAGGCTGTCGTACGCGCGCAATGAGTTCAAGTACAGCGGCAAGGGATTGGCGTCGGGCTCGAAGTCGAACACGCTGATGTTGGTGGATATGCGCGGCAGCACCATGTCGCCGGAGATCAGCACTTGCAACGTGTCGCAGTACAGCGAAGCATGTTCGGGCGCATGCCCATAGCCCACGATAACGCGCCACTCGCGGCCGCCTATTGTGATGCGGTCGCCATCCATGATGCGATGAAAACGGGCCGGGACATCGGGGACCAGGCTGGGGTAATAGCTGCTGCGCTGCCGGATCTTCTCTTGCGCTTCCGGATCGGCCAAGCCATGGCGGATGAAGTGCTCGACCGCCGACTGGCCGTTGGGTCCGCCGGCATTCGTGCCATTCACGGCCGGCCTGGACCAGAGCCGCGCCGTCATGAAATCGGTGGCGGTCATCCATAAGGGGGCATTCCAGCGCTCGCAAAGCCAATGCGCCAGGCCCACGTGGTCGGGATGCATATGGGTAACGATGACGCGCAGCACGGGCAGGCCTTCCAGCGCGTTCTCGAACACCTCCTCCCATAAGGCCTTGACCTCGTCGCGCGACACGCCGCAATCCACGATGGTCCATCCCTGGCGGCCATCGATCTCATCGCGCAACAGCCACAGGTTGATGTGATCCAGCGCAAAAGGCAGGGGCATGCGTATCCACCGCAAGCCGTCCGCGACCGTTCGAGTCTGGCCAGGTTCGGGCAGCAGGTCGCCCCAGGGGTAATCAAGCTTCTTTTCGTTCGGGTTCATCGTGTCTCCGTGTATTACGCGATATGCCTTCTTCACATAATATGGCATCATAGTTTACGTTAACGTAAACTGCCAATTCCCTAGCCATGACAGACACCACCTGGACTATTTCCGAGCTTGCGCAGGAGTTCTCCATCACTCCCCGCACAATACGCTTTTACGAAGACCAGGGCATCGTGAGTCCCAGCCGGGACGGCCGCAACCGGGTGTACCAGGCACGCGACCGCACCCGCCTGAAGCTGGCCCTGCGTGGAAAAAGACTGGGACTGCAATTAAGCGAGATCCTCAGCCTTATCGATATGTACGACGGACCCGGCGACACCACTGCGCAGTTGCGCCACTACATGACGGTGCTGGCCAAGCATCGCGATGTCCTGGAACAGCAACGCCGCGACCTGGAGGAAACGCTCAAGGAAATCGATGTTCAGCAAAAAGAGTGCGAGGCCTTGCTGGCCCGGCGAACGGCAAGATAACCCTTTACGCATCGACGCTTTCATGGACTCGATGGGGCTCGATTCTTGTCGATTCGGGAAAACCCTTCTAGTTGACGTTTACGTAAACGTAATATAAATATACTTTTCCTCTCTGTACAGTCAGCCGCGCCTATGTCTGGACGGCCGCTCTCAGAACCGACACTGGAGATGACGATGAATCTTCCCGGCTTGAACTTTGATCTGGGCTCCGACCTGGACATGCTGCGCGATGCCGTTCACGATTTTGCTCAAGCCGAGATCGCTCCACGAGCGGCCGAGATCGACGGCAGCGACCAGTTCCCCATGGATTTATGGCGCAAATTCGGCGACCTGGGCCTGCTGGGCATGACGGTGGACGAAGCATACGGCGGCGCCAACATGGGCTACCTGGCGCACATGATCGCCATGGAAGAGATTTCCCGCGCCAGCGCCTCGGTGGCCCTGTCCTACGGCGCCCATTCCAATCTGTGCGTCAACCAATTGCACCGCAATGGCACGGAAGCGCAAAAGCGCAAATACCTGCCCAAACTGATCAGCGGGGAGCACGTTGGAGCCCTTGCCATGAGCGAGCCGGGCGCCGGCTCGGACGTGGTCAGCATGAAACTGCGTGCCGAGAAAAAAGGCGACCGCTATGTGTTGAACGGCACCAAAATGTGGATCACCAACGGTCCCGACGCGGACACGCTGGTCGTTTATGCCAAGACCGATCCCGCCGCCAAGCAGCGCGGCATCACGGCCTTCATCGTCGAAAAAGGATACAAGGGTTTTTCGGTGGCGCAAAAGCTTGACAAGCTGGGTATGCGCGGCAGCCATACCGGCGAGCTGGTGTTCCAGGATTGCGAAATACCCGAAGAGAACATACTGGGCGAGCTCAATGGCGGGGTCAAGGTCCTGATGAGCGGCCTGGATTACGAGCGCGCCGTCCTGGCCGGCGGTCCGCTGGGCATCATGCAGGCCGTCATGGACGTGGTGGTTCCCTATATCCACGATCGCAAGCAGTTCGGCCAGGCCATCGGCGAATTCCAATTGATACAAGGCAAAGTCGCCGACCTGTACACCACTTTGCAGGCCAGCCGCGCCTTCTGCTACGCGGTGGGCAAGAACCTGGACAGGCTCGGTTCGGGCCATGTGCGCGAAGTGCGCAAGGACTGCGCCGCCGTCATTCTGTATTGCGCGGAAAAAGCCACCTGGATGGCCGGCGAAGGCATACAGATACTGGGCGGCAACGGCTATATCAATGAGTACCCCACCGGCCGCCTGTGGCGCGACGCCAAGCTGTACGAGATCGGCGCCGGCACCAGCGAAATCCGGCGCATGCTGATCGGCCGCGAGCTGTTCAACGAAACCGCCTGAGCGCCGCGCCAGTGTTAATGTGTCGTTGTCCTGGACCGCGTAATCGAAGAGCCTGACCATGATTTTCGTGGGAGACCATCAGCGCATCGAACCCATACAGCCCGCCGGCCTGGCGCCGCAGGCTGTCGCACAAGCCGTGCTGGATGGTTTCAATCGTCATTACGCCCTGTTCCGCTATGGCGCCCAGCGCGCCAAGTCGCTGTTCGAATCGGGGAACTGGCGCGGCATCCAGCAGCTTTCCCAGGAGCGCATCGAGTACTACGACACGCGTGTTAGCGAATGCTCCGCACTATTGGCCAATGCGCTGAAGGGCAGCGACGCCAGCCCGACGGGCGCATCGGCCCTGCAAAGCCTGACACCGGCGCAATTGGTGTTCTGGCAGGCCGTGAAGTCTGAATACGTCTTGCTGCTATCGGGGCACCGGCAGCCGGAATGCGCCGAAACCTTCTTCAATTCCGTTTCCTGCCGCATTCTGCATCGCGATTATTTCCACAACGACTTCCTGTTCGTGCGGCCGGCCATCGCCACCGAGTACCTGGATAGCAGGCTGCCTTCGTATCGGGTGTATTACCCCACCACCGAAGGACTGGAACAATCGCTGATCAAGATGGTGGCCGATTTTGGCCTGGCCGCGCCCTTTGCCGACTTGCCTGCCGACGCCCGCAAGCTGGCGCGCATGGCACTGCGCCAGTTGTGCCGCGTACTGCCCCGCGGCACGGGCCAGCGGATCGCGCCGGATTGCCAGATCCATGTCCTGAATTCGCTGTTCTTTCGCAACAAGGGCGCCTACATTGTCGGCCGCCTGATCAATCAAGGCACGATCCACCCCTTTGCCATCGCTCTTTTGCACACGCCTTCCAGCCATATCCGGCTGGACGCCCTGCTGCATACCTCCGACGACCTGAGCACGCTGTTCAGCTTTACCCGCGCCTACTTCCTGGTCGACATGGAAACCCCGGCGGCCTATGTGCATTTCCTGAACACCCTGCTGCCGCGCAAGCCCAAGGCGGAAATCTATACGACCATAGGCCTGCAAAAACAGGGCAAGACGCTTTTCTACCGCGATTTCCTGCATCACCTTGCGCATTCGCGCGATGCGTTCGACATCGCGCCCGGCATCAAAGGGCTGGTCATGACGGTCTTCACGCTGCCGTCCTATCCCTACGTCTTCAAGCTTATACGCGACCGCATCGCCAAGGACGGCATGGATCACGCCACCGTGCGGCGCAAGTATCAATTGGTGAAGAAACATGATCGCGTCGGCCGCATGGCCGATACCTGGGAATACTCGCAGGTCGCGCTGCCGCGCGCACGTTTCTCCGACAGGCTGCTGAACGAACTGCGCGATCAGATTCCCAGCCTGCTCGAAGAAAGCGGCGAAGTCATCGTCCTGCGCCATGTGTATATCGAACGGCGCATGACCCCGCTTAACCTGTTCCTGGCCCGCGCCTCGGACGCCGTGCTGGAGCGCGCCGTCAAGCGCTACGGCGACGCCATCCGGGAGCTGGCCGCCGCCAATATATTTCCCGGCGACATGCTGTTCAAGAATTTCGGCGTGACCCGCCTGGGCCGGGTCGTGTTCTACGATTACGACGAAATCCAGCGCATGACGGAAATGAACTTTCGCCGGATCCCGCCCGCGCCCTACCCCGAGGCCGAGCTGTCGGGCGAACCCTGGTACCCCGTGGGAGCGAACGATGTCTTCCCCGAGGAATTCGGCACCTTCTTACTGGGCGACCCGCGCGTGCGGGCCGCTTTCCTGCGACACCATGCCGACCTGCTGGACGTACACTGGTGGCAGGCCTGCCGCGAGCGAGCGGCCCAAGGCCGGATCGAAGACATCTTCCCTTATGAAGATGATCGCCGCCTTCACGTTTCAGCCGCCCGGCAGCTAACGGGCGCCACTTATTCAACGCAGCTTTCAGGAGCACACCATGTCTGACCCTATTGTTCTCGTTTCCGTTGCCCGCACGCCCATGGGCGGCATGATGGGCAGCCTGTCCGGCTTGTCCGCGCACGAGCTGGGATCCATTGTCATCAAGGCCGCCATCGAGCGCGCCGGCATCGACGGCAAGGCCGTCGATGAAGTCATCATGGGCAATGTCCTGCAGGCCGGCCAAGGCCAGGCTCCGGCACGCCAGGCTGCCCTGGGCGCGGGCCTGCCGCTGGGCGTAGGCTGCACAACCATCCATAAAGTCTGCGGCTCCGGCCTGAAGGCGGCGATGTTCGGCCACGACATCATCGCTGCGGGCAGCGCCGACGTGGTGGTAGCGGGCGGGCAGGAAAGCATGAGCAATGCACCCTACCTGCTGCTGCGCGGCCGTCAAGGCTATCGCTACGGCCACTCGACCGTCTACGACCACATGGCGCTCGACGGCCTGGAAGACGCCTACCAGCGCGGCACGGCCATGGGCGTGTTCGCTGAGGACTGCGCGGCCAAGTATACGTTTACGCGCGAGCAGCAGGACGCCTTCTCGCTGGAATCCCTGCGCCGCGCCCGCGCCGCCACGGAAGACGGCAGCTTCAAATGGGAAATAACCCCCGTTACCGTGGCCGGCCGCAAGGGCGATACCGTGATCGATACCGACGAAGCCCCCACCAAGGCCATGCCCGAGAAAATCCCCACGCTCAAGCCCGCCTTCAAGAAGGACGGCACCGTCACCGCCGCCAACTCCTCGTCGATCTCGGACGGCGCCGCGGCCATGGTGCTGATGCGCGAATCGACAGCGAAGAAACTGGGCGCAACGCCATTGGCCCGCATTGTCGGGCATACCCAGCATTCGCAAGAGCCCGGCTGGTTCACGACCGCCCCGGTCGGCGCAATACAGAAGCTTTTTGCCAAGACCGGCTGGTCGGCCGACGACGTGGATCTGTACGAAATCAACGAAGCCTTTGCCGTCGTGACGATGGCCGCCATGGTCGAACTGAAGCTGTCCCATGAAAAGGTCAATATCCACGGCGGCGCCACGGCGCTGGGCCACCCCATCGGCGCATCGGGAGCCCGACTGCTGACCACGCTGGTGGGCGCGCTGCGCAAGACGGGCGGCAAGCGGGGCATCGCATCTCTGTGCATAGGCGGGGGCGAGGCCGTTGCCCTGGCCATCGAAATGGCTTGAAGCCGCTCGGGGAGCCCCTGATCCAGAGGCTCCCTAGCGCCGCGCCTTCGGCGGCCGGCGCCCTTTTCTATTCATCCAGGAAATGCAATGCCCGTCATCGTATCCCGCATCAATCCCCGTTCGCAGGCCTTCATCGACAATGCCCGCGCCATGCAGGAGCAGGTCGAAGACCTGCGTGAAAAGCTGCTGTCCACAGCGCAAGGCGGCGGCGAGTCCGCGCGCGCCAAACACCTGGCCCGCGGCAAGCTGCTGCCGCGCGATCGCGTTGAACGGCTGCTGGATCCAGGCACGCCCTTCCTGGAGCTCTCGCCCCTGGCGGCGCATGGCGTCTACAACAACGACGCGCCGGGCGCGGGCATCATCACCGGCATCGGGCGCATTGCGGGCACGGAATGCGTGATCGTCTGCAACGATGCCACGGTAAAGGGCGGCACCTATTATCCGCTGACGGTCAAGAAGCACTTGCGGGCGCAGGAAATCGCGCAGCAGAACCGGTTGCCCTGCGTGTATCTGGTCGACTCCGGCGGCGCCAATCTGCCCAACCAGGACGAGGTCTTTCCCGATCGCGACCATTTCGGCCGCATTTTCTACAACCAGGCCACCATGTCGGCCCAGGGCATCGCGCAAATCGCCGTGGTCATGGGCTCATGTACCGCGGGCGGCGCCTACGTACCCGCCATGAGCGACGAATCCATCATCGTCAAGAACCAGGGAACGATCTTTCTGGGCGGTCCGCCGCTGGTCAAGGCGGCCACCGGCGAAGAAGTCACGGCGGAGGACCTGGGCGGCGGCGATGTGCATACGCGACTGTCGGGCGTGGCCGACCATCTGGCCAACAACGACTTGCATGCGCTTCAACTGGCTCGCAACGCCATCGGCCGGCTCAACCACCACAAGCCCGTCCAGCTGCAGCGCAAGGCCTACGCCGAGCCGCTTTACGATCCGCGGGAACTGAACGGCGTTATTCCCAATGACACACGCAAGCCTTACGACGTGCGCGAAGTCATTGCCCGCATTGTCGACGGCTCGGAATTCGACGAATTCAAGGCACGCTTCGGCACGACCCTGATCACGGGCTTCGCCCACATACACGGTATGCCGGTTGGCATCATCGCCAACAACGGCATCCTGTTTTCCGAGGCGGCGCAAAAAGGCACTCACTTCATTGAGCTGTGCTGCCAGCGCAAGATTCCGCTGGTCTTCCTGCAAAACATCACCGGCTTCATGGTCGGCCGCAAATACGAGAACGAGGGCATCGCCCGCCACGGCGCCAAGATGGTCACCGCGGTATCCACCGCATCGGTGCCCAAGTTCACCGTCCTTATCGGCGGGTCCTTCGGGGCCGGCAATTACGGCATGTGCGGCAGGGCGTTCAGTCCACGCCTGTTGTTCTTGTGGCCCAATGCGCGCATTTCGGTCATGGGCGGCGAACAGGCCGCCAGCGTGCTGGCCACAGTGCGCCGCGACGGCATCGAGGCCAAGGGAGGCAACTGGAGCCGCGACGAGGAAGAGGCCTTCAAGGCGCCCATACGCGAACAATACGAAAAAGAAGGGCATCCCTATTACGCCACCGCAAGGCTGTGGGACGACGGCATCATCATGCCGGCCGATACCCGCCGCGTGCTGGCGCTGGGCCTGTCGGCCGCGCTCAATGCGCCTATCGAAGACACGCGCTTCGGCGTGTTCCGCATGTAATCCCAAGGAGTCGATGTGTTCACCACTTTACTGATCGCCAACCGCGGCGAAATCGCGTGCCGCATAGCCGCAACGGCGCATCGCATGGGCTTGCGCACCGTGGCCGTCTATTCGGACGCCGATGCCAACGCGCGCCACGTGGCGGCCTGCGACACAGCCGTCCATATCGGCGGCTCCGAACCGCGCGCCAGCTATCTGCGCGGCGACGCCATCCTGGAGGCCGCCCGCCGGACGGGCGCCCAGGCCATACACCCGGGCTACGGTTTCCTGTCCGAGAACGAGGCCTTCGCCCAGGCCTGCGCCGACGCCGGCATCGTGTTCGTGGGGCCGCCCAATAGCGCAATCGCCTCCATGGGCAGCAAGTCCGCGGCCAAGACGCTGATGGACAAGGCCGGCGTACCGCTGGTGCCCGGCTACCATGGCGCCAATCAGGACCCTGGCTTCCTGCAAGCGCAGGCCGACGCCATGGGCTACCCCGTGCTGATCAAGGCCAGCGCGGGCGGGGGCGGCAAGGGCATGCGCATCGTCCAGGCCAGCGAGGCGTTCGCCGAAGCATTGGCATCATGCAAGCGCGAAGCGGCCAGCAGCTTCGGCGACGACAAGGTATTGATCGAGCGCTATCTGCAAAAGCCGCGCCACATCGAGATCCAGGTATTCGCCGATACTCACGGCAACTGCGTCTATTTGTTCGAGCGCGACTGTTCGGTGCAACGCCGTCACCAGAAGGTCATCGAGGAAGCGCCCGCCCCCGGCATGACCGAAGAGCGCCGCCGCGCCATGGGCGAGGCCGCCGTCGCGGCAGCCCGCGCCGTCAACTATGTGGGCGCGGGCACCGTGGAGTTCATTGCCGAACCCGACGGCCGATTCTATTTCATGGAGATGAATACGCGCCTTCAGGTGGAGCACCCGGTTACCGAGATGATTACCGGGCATGATCTGGTGGAATGGCAGCTACGGGTCGCCGCGGGCGAGCCGCTGCCGCTAAGCCAAGAGGAACTGGCCATCACCGGACACGCGATCGAAGCGCGCATTTATGCGGAAAATCCCGAAAAAGGCTTTCTGCCTTCCATCGGCACCCTGAACACGCTGGCCTTCCCGCCGCATGCCGCGTTCCAGAATGGAGATATACGGGTCGATGGCGGCGTTCGCGCCGGCGATGCCATTACTCCCTTCTACGATCCGATGATCGCAAAGCTGATAGTGCGAGGGGCCGACCGCGAACAGGCCCGCGCACGCATGGTGCAGGCTCTGGGCGAAATCCAGAGCGTGGGCGTACAGACCAATATTGCTTTCCTGCGCCGCCTTATGCTTGATTCGGCATTCGCGCAGGCCGATCTGGATACCGGCCTGATCGAGCGGCAGCACGACAGTCTTTTTCCGCCGGCAAGCGACGCTTCGGACAGCACCCTGGCGCTGGCGATTGCGGCCCTGCTGGCCAGCCGGGGCCTGCCCCATTCGTCATTGCTCAAGAACAAGGCTCATGTCGATCCTTGGGCGCAGGCCGACGGATGGCGGATCACCGGACGCTATCGGCAAACCTTCGATCTATTGGACCAGGACACGCTGCGCGAAGTGCAGGTCGAGCGCGATGGCAATGACTGGAAGTATTCCGGCAACACCGAAGGATCGTTCGAGTGGGACGCCCAGGCTTGCGCTGCTGGACGCTACAGCGTCCGCATCCGTCTGGACGGCACGGATGCGTCGGGAACGGTGGTCCTGGACCACGAAGCCATTCACGTCTTCAGCGAGGGCGGCGTGCAGGTGCTGCATATGCATGATGCGGTCGCTCATGCCGAGGACGATGGAGGCGGCCATCACGGCGGCCTGACGGCGCCTATGCCCGGCAAGATCATTGCCATATCGGTGAAGGCGGGCGACAAGGTGAAGGGGGGAGATACGCTGCTGGTCATGGAGGCCATGAAGATGGAGCACACGATCACGGCTCCGTCGGACGGCACGGTTGAAGAGGTCTTCTTTGATGTTGGCGACCAGGTGACGGATGGGGCGGAGCTGATCGCCATCGGGGAATGATGGCGGGTACGACTGCGCTTGTTGTGCGCGGTCGGTCTCAATCATCGGCCGTGTCAGTATGCCGGTTGGCATCCATGGCCTATCGGTCGGTGTCGTTCAACTGCCCGCGTTATCTTGGTATTGCCGTGTTGCCCAATATCGAGCTCTATAAACGGCGCGGTGGGCTGGCCTGGACCGTGCTTCGCCTCGCTGCGATCCCGGCTACGCCGGGATTTCCCGCGCAACCAGCCTGGATTCGGGGTCGGGCGCGAACTCGCAAAAATCAGCCCCCCGGGCTGATTTTGTGCTCAAACATGCGCGCCCTCTTACGCCCCCGATCCAGTCCGGCCGCGCAGCGCGCTCAAACTCCGCCCGGCCCAGGCCAGCCCACCACGCCTTTGAAGAAGATGATCGGACGAAGTCTTGGGAAGCGGAGACTATTGGATTCGCGATGGCGTCTTCCAGAGGCATGTGGATGGAACTTACGCTCATTTCAGTCCGATCTCGTTTCAATCAGAATTGGCCATACCCCGAAGTGATGCCACGTGGGCATCATTGCCCCATCAAGATCTATCGTTCGGCCTGTTCAACCATCAGCCGCTGATGCCAAGGTGCGCTGGCGTAGGCTGGGGCTGGCGAATTCGGGAGCGTCGCGTTTCTGGCTCCTGGCGGGGATGCAAGGCCGTGATTGCTCGAGCAACAAGGGTGTTGGCAGCCCTGGGGGCTGCCAACGTTGCGAGTTTCACGGCCGCCCCGCCAGGAGCCAGAAACGCGAATAGTCCCGGAACGGGACCGCGGACGGTGAGCAGGCCCCGGCCTGCGCCAGCGCACCTGACTCAAGGACAGATGCAAGCGCCCAGCCAAACGCACAGAACCAATACAAAAACCAAACCCTAAGCCGGTTTGGCAAAAAGCCGCACCGGTTACCGGCTAAGCCCCCGGGCACTGATCGCCCATATCGCCTCGACCCGATCTCCCCGCAATGCCACCACGCTGTCGTGCAGATTGAACGTAGGATCGCAATGTCCCGGTATCAAGCGAATCTTGTCGCCCAGCGCAGGCATATTCTTCGCGTCATCCGCCTGCAGGATACTGTGCTCGTCATGCACCGCCACACACCGCAGTCCCGGCCAACCCACCGGACGCGGCGCGCCGCTTTCAGCGCTGGTCGACTTAAGGCCGAAATCCATGATCGCGCGGTCCGCAGCCGGAGTGCTCATCACCGTACCCAACAGGAACAGACTGTGCCGAAAGGCCAGCGCCTCGCCCCAGTCTATGCCCCCGTAATCCGTATCCATGAACGCATAGGTCCCCGATTGGATTTCCGTATACAGCTGGCTGGCCACATCGAACACCGCCGTTCCCGTGCCGCCCCCCGTCACCACAGGGCAAGCGATGCCCGCCTGTTCCAGGGCATCCACGTAGCGGCGGACAAGACGCGCCGCCTTGTCGCAGGCCTTCTGCCGCTGGTCCAGGGACCGCTTGTGCTGCAAGCCCCCATGATAAGCCTGGATGCCGGCGAAGCTGATACCCGGCAGCGCCCGCGCCAGCTTGGCCAGTTCAACGGCCTCGCCGGGCGTCTGGACCCCGCAACGCTTTTGCCCCACATCGACATCCACCATCACGCCCACGGAGGCGCCATGCCCGGCCATGGCGGCCGAAAGCGCCCTGAGCGCCACGGCATGGTCAGCGCAAACGGTGATATGCGCCTTCCTGGCCAGTTGCGCCAGCAACCGCAGCTTGGGCTCTCCCACGATCTCGTTGCTGATATGTATGTCGCGCAGCCCCGCCTGCACAAAAGGCACCGCCTCGGTTACTTTCTGGCAACAAATCCCCACAGCGCCCAGCGCCACCTGGCGCAGCGCGATTTCCGGACAGCGATGCGCCTTGGCATGAGGCCGCAGGGCCACGCCATGCCGCTCGGCCAGGACCTGCATTGTGCGCAAATTGTCTTCGAACGCATCCAGATCGAGCACCAGGCTGGGTGTGTCGATGGCGTCCGACACGTCGCCCACCTTTGCCGCCGGAGCGATGCAAAGCGCTTCTGGAACCGGATCCGCGTAGCGCTCCTGCAGCTGTACCTCTTCCATGGTCACCCCAATTCGTGGATGTAACTACACTCGGACGCTGGGCGTAGCTGGCGGCTTGCCAAGCGTATGTTTGCAACAACATGGCCCGGTTGCCGCTAGGAACAAATCGGCGTAAAGTCGTTTATAACTTTCGGTTAACCTTCTTATTTACTGACTTTCACACACGGCAACCGGAATCGCATCCATATGTTCGATATTTTGGTTTATTTATTCGAAACCTACTATACACCGCAAGCGTGTCCCGAAGCGGATGTACTTGCGCACAAACTGGCCGCCGTAGGCTTCGAGCACGAAGACATTAACGATGCCCTGGGCTGGTTGCACGGTTTGGCTCAAACCACCGAACAATGCGGCCAGCTTGCGCAAAATCCGCAAGGCGATAGCCGGCGCGTCTTCACCGACCACGAATACCAGACACTGGGCACGCAAGCCATAGGCTTCATCACCTTCCTGGAAAACTCAGGCGTGCTGCCCACTGTATTGCGCGAAATCCTCATCGAGCGGGCCGAAGCCACCAACGAATCGCCCATCTCGCTGGCCAAGATCAAGATCATCGCCCTGATGGTCCTCTGGAGCCAGGAAGCCGAGGTCGATCACCTGGTATTCGAAGAGCTTCTGGCCGACGACCACACCCGCTTATCGCATTAAGCAAGGTTCCCGGCTGCATGATGTCGCATTTCCAAGGCAGCGAAGGGCGCTATCGGGGGCGGTTCGCCCCCAGTCCCAGCGGTCCCTTGCATAACGGGTCGCTGCTGGCGGCCATGGCAAGTTTCCTGGACGCCCGGGTTCACCGCGGCGAGTGGCTGCTGCGCATCGAAGATATCGATACGCCAAGAGTCGTGCCGGGCGCCGACAGAATCATCATGCAGCAGTTGAAGGCACTGGACATGCAGTGGGATGCCCCGCCCATATGGCAGTCTCAGCGCCTGGCGCTATACCGTTCCGCGTTCGAGTCGCTGGCCGCCAGGGACCAGGTGTACGGCTGCGCCTGTACGCGCCAGGAACTTCCGCCGGAAGGCGCTTATCCCGGCACATGCCGGCACGGCTTGCCGCCCGGCAAGACTGCTCGCGCATGGCGTTTAAGGGTTCCCCCAGGCATAGAGCGCTTCCAGGATCGATGGCACGGGCCGCAGGAACAAGACGTGGCCGCCGTAACGGGCGACTTCATCGTCAAGCGGGCCGACGGCCTATGGGCGTATCAGCTGGTCGTCGTCGTCGACGATGGGGAGCAGGGCATTACGCACATCGTGCGGGGTGCGGACTTGCTTGACTCGACCGCCAGGCAAAGGGTACTGGCGCGGCAATTGGGCATTCCCTATCCGCAGGTCATGCACGTGCCCCTGCTTCGGGACGAAGCGGGCCGCAAGCTGTCCAAGCAGAATCATGCGGCCGCCATGGATCTGTCCAAGCCGGTGCACACACTGAACCGGGCCTGGCAGGCGCTGGGGTTCGATACCGTGAATGCCGCCAGCGCGCCTGAGTTCTGGCAAGCGGCACTGAATCAATGGGCCGCCCGCTACGGCATGCATCAATCCTGAGTCAAGGCAAGGGCCTTAGCTGCTCGTCGAGCAGGCGCAGCAGCCGGCCCGTCCCATGCCGGTCGACGCGGAACTCGCCGAATCGCGCCCCGGCGTAGCGCTGTGCCTGCCCTTCGGGGAAGAACCAGGCATTCGTCCCTATGAGCGCGGCATCATGGCGCAGGCGGAATGCCAGGATAGCGGCGGCTGTTGCGGGCTCGCCGCCTGCTGGCCCGCGCGGGACCAAGCTGCCGCTTTCTTGAAGATCGGGATCGGCCAGGACAGCCGCCAGGCGATGCACTCCGCCCCTGTCGGGTTCCAGCAGCAGATAGCCGCCGCGCTGCGCTTCGATGGCCCGCGCCACCGCTGGAGACGCCTTGTCCAGTACCTGCGGTACCTGACCGGCAACGTCGTAGCGCAAATCCATATAGTCCCCTTGCATCAAGGAGCGCGGGTCTACCGGGGCCAGAGCCAGCACCACCCGCTGGCCTCTGGTCAGTATTTGCTCATTCCGGTAGATTTCCGTATTGGCCAGCCCCAGGGCGGCGACCAGGCCAGCCATCAGGCCGAGCGCGCGGATGCGCGGCGAAAAGCCGCCGGATGAAGCCTGGGCAGGCGATTCCGGCGCAGGATGAGGGCCGGTCAATCGACCCAAAACATACCAGGACCCCAGCAGCCATGTCCCCGTCAGGCCCAGTACCAGCGACTTGTGCAGCAAGGTGGAATCCAACTGATAATAAAAACGGCCCAGATAGGCCAGCAAGGCCAGCACCCCGAAAACCAGCAATGCGCGCTGTGTCAGCGCATAGCCCAGGATCAGCCAGAGCAGCGCCATCGAAACTCCCGGCGCCCCCATCCAGCCCAGGCTGGCCACCGCTAATGCAATCGGTGCGCCCAGGCGCACGCTGTCGGGCGTGTGACGCGCGCGCCATAACAAGGCGCCCAAGGCAAGCACGGGCAGCGCCGCGCAAGCCAGCCATAAGATCACCAAACCAGGTGCCTGCAACCATGCCGCAGCCACCCCTTGAAGCGCCGGCGCCGGAGCCAGCCATGCAATCAACTGCGTCAGACACACGAGCGCCCAGGCCAGAGGCGACCAAAAGTCCGGATCGCGGCGACGGCTTCCCACGGCCACCGCCAAAATTGCAGCCACCGCCAGCCACCACAAGCGCAGATAGGCCGGGAAATACGCCCATACCCGACCGCTGCCTGAAACATTCAGCAGATCGTAACGGCTCGATTCGGGCCATGTCAGCAATGAGGCCATTGCCAATACGATGAACGCGGTCAGAAAACGCAAGGCGGTATTGCCTGACCAGCGGTACAGCAGCCCGCCCAGAGCCAACAGAATCCATGCCCGGGCAAAAGGCGAAAAATCGTCCATGGCATACACGCCGATGCCGGTCATGATCAGACCGGCGGCGGCCAGCGCCAGACCCAGCTCATCGGTATACCGCCCCGGGACGGCCCGCCGTATCAATAGCCCCCCGGAACCGGCAAGCAGGCCCGAGATCCACAACTGCTCCATGTCGAGCTCCAGCACCAGGACGAGGAAGGCGATCATCAGCAACGCCGTCATGCCCATCGCGGCCAGCCGGAATAAAACGATGAACCAGGGCCCTTCCCGTTCCGCCGCCTCGTGATTCGATGCCCGCACGGGCATCAGTCCGCGCAAACGGTGCAGGAACAGCCCCGTCAGCGCCAACAACACGACGATGACGGCCAGCAGGGCCGCTTCCGACTCTATCCAGGGAAACAGCAGGATCGCCACCAATAGCAAGGCGGTCACCGCAAGCAGGCTGGCCATGGCCAGGTCCGTCCACCGGCCGGTATATATTTTGTACAGCAAGGCGCAAGCCATCAGGCCAGGAACAACGACAAGCACAGGGCCTGTTTCCGAATCCAGGCAAGCCAATGCCGCGATCAATAGCCATCCGGCGGCGGCGCAGGCCAGCACCCGCGGCCCGATACGCCACGTATCGTCCAGATGACGGATGCAGCGCTCCCAGGCAAACACCATGGCTGCATTGGCCAGGGCCAGCAGGACGCCGGCCTCCAGCCAAATCGCCGACGCACCGAACATCGCCCAACCGCCCATGGCATCCAGGTAGGACGCCACACCCAGATTGAGCAATGCCGCGCATAGCAGGCCCAGAAACACCGTGCGCACGACAAGCAGCCAGGGAAGCAATAGCACCAGCCACCAGAGAAACAGCGTCCAGGCATCCGCGCCGGTTTGATATATTTGGCCAATCAGCGCAAGCAGCGCCCCCAGCGCCAAGGCGGCCAGGCCGGCAAAATGCGCGGAAACCGAGAAATTACGGTTTTTGCCGATATCGGGCCTATTGCCCAGCAGCCAGGCAGCCGCAACCAGGACGGCCAGCGCCAACTGGCCGCCAGCCAGTTTCTGAAGAATGCTGGCATACTCCCAGTTGGCGGCTACCCAGCAAATAACAGAGCTGGCAAGCAGCAGGCAGGCTAGCGCAAGAGCCGATTTACGCAAAAAACCGGCCCAGCCCTTAGCGGGCATGGAGCTGTTTTTATGACCCTCGACTTGCATAGTGCGATTCCCACCTCGTATTATCCGCGCTATCGCTGCTGAAACGCAGTAATTGGAAACTCATGAATAAAACGCTCATTATTGCCGAGAAACCCTCGGTAGCTCTGGATATTTCCCGCGCCCTGGGGGGCTTTACCCGGGAGGGCGACTATTTTGAAAGCGAGCAGTATGTACTGGCCTCCAGCATAGGCCACCTGCTCAGCCTGGTCGCCCCCAATGATCCCGTGCGCGGAAAATGGAGCTTTGCCCATCTGCCGGTCATTCCGCCGCAGTTCGAGCTGGGCCCCACCGACAAGCGCTCGGCTGAACGGTTGAAACTGCTGGTCAAGCTGCTCAAGCGCAAGGATGTCGATGCCATCATCAACGCCTGCGACGCGGGCCGCGAGGGCGAACTCATCTTCCGCTACATCGTGCAATTTTCGGGCGTTAAGAAACCCGTCACGCGTTTGTGGCTGCGATCCATGACCCAGGCCGCCATACGCGAGGCGTTCGCCAATCTGCGCGACGACGACACCATGAAGCCCCTGGAAGCCGCCGCACGGTCGCGCGCCGAGGCCGACTGGCTGGTTGGCATCAACGGCACACGCGCCATGACGGCCTTCAACAGCAAGGACGGCGGCTTTTTCAAGACGCCGGTGGGCCGGGTCCAGACACCCACGCTGGCCATTGTGGCTGAACGCGAAGAGCGCATACGCAAGTTCGTCTCGCGCGATTACTGGGAAGTGCATGCCACTTTCGTTGCCGCGGCGGGTTTCTACAACGGCCGCTGGTTCGATCCCAAGTTCGTCCGCGACGAGCGCGACCCCGAACAGCGCGACTCCCGGCTGTGGTCCTTGCCGGCCGCGCAAACCATCGTCACGGCCTGCCGCGACCAGCCCGGCAGAGTCACCGAAGAGTCCAAGCCGTCCACCCAGATGTCGCCGGCGCTTTTCGATCTGACCTCGCTGCAGCGCGAAGCCAACTCGCGCTTCGGCTTCTCGGCCAAGACCACCTTGGCCCTGGCGCAAACGCTGTACGAGCGGCACAAGGCCCTGACCTATCCGCGTACCGATTCGCGCTATCTGCCCGAAGATTATGTGCATACCGTTCAGCAGACCATGGAAGCGCTCTCCGAAGGCGGCTCCAGCGCGGCTGCCGGCCTGCGTCCTTTCGCCGACACGATATGCAAGCAGAAGTGGGTCAAGCCCAATCGGCGTATTTTCGATAATAAGAAAGTATCCGATCACTTCGCCATCATTCCAACCATGCAGATTCCGCGCGAACTGAGCGAAGCGGAAGGCAAAATCTACGATCTGGTGGCAAAGCGCTTCCTGTCGGTTTTCTTTCCCGCCGCCGAGTTTCGCCTGACTACCCGCGTTACCGAAGTCTCGGGGCATCATTTCAAGACCGAGGGCAAGGTGCTGGTGGCGCCGGGTTGGCTGGCCATCTACGGGCGCGAAGCGCAAGGCGACGATACCAACCTGGTTGCCGTGTCCGACGGCGAGAAAGTAAAAACCGACGAAGTCGAAGCCAAGGGCCTGGCCACCAAGCCGCCGGCGCACTTCACCGAAGCCACCTTGCTGTCCGCCATGGAAGGCGCCGGCAAGCTGGTCGACGACGAGGCGCTGCGCGAAGCCATGTCCGAGCGCGGCCTGGGCACTCCGGCCACGCGGGCGGCCATCATCGAAGGCCTGCTCAACGAAGGCTATCTGCGGCGGGAAGGCCGCGACCTGATACCCAGCGCCAAAGCCCGTCAGTTGATGACCCTGCTGTCAGGCCTGGGCGTCAATGAACTGACATCGCCCGAGCTCACCGGCGAATGGGAGCACCGCCTCAAGCAGATTGAGCAGCGCCAACTGGATCGCGACGAATTCATGCGCGAGATCGCCCAGATGACCCAGGTTATCGTCAAGCGCGCCAAAGAATACGAGCGCGATACCGTGCCGGGCGACTACGCCACCCTGAGCACACCCTGCCCCAAATGCGGCGGCGTCGTAAAGGAGAACTACCGCCGTTATGCCTGCACCAACTGCGATTTTTCCATAGGCAAGCACCCGGGCGGCCGCACTTTCGAGATTCCGGAGGTCGAAGAGCTATTGACCAAACGCGAACTCGGCCCGCTGCCCGGCTTCATCAGCAAAATGGGCCGGCCCTTCGCTGCGCTGCTGCGCATTACCGACGAATACAAGCTTGAATTCGACTTCGGCCAGAAGGACGACGAAGACACCGAACCCGTGGACTTTTCCGGACACACTCCTGTGGGCAACTGCCCGAAATGCGGCAATAAGGTGTTCGAGTACGGCATGAATTATGTCTGCGAGAAATCCGTGGGGCCGGAGAAGACCTGCGATTTCCGCACCGGAAAAATGATACTGCAGCAGGAAATTTCGGCCGAGCAGGTTCACAAGCTGCTGACCGAAGGCAAAACCGATCTGCTGGACGGTTTCGTTTCCAGCCGCACCAATCGCAAGTTCAAGGCCTATTTGGCCAAGCAGGAGAACGGCAAGATCGGTTTCGAGTTCGAGCCGCGGCCCGAAAAGCCCGGACGCAAAACGGCCGCCAAGACCGCCGGTAAAACGACGGCAAAAGCGGCTTCCAAGACAGCGGCAAAGAAAGCCACGAAGACGGCAGCCAAGAAAACCACCGCCGACAAAACCGCAGCCAAGGCAGCAAGCAAGGCTCCGGCCAAGAAGGCGGCCCGCAAGGTTGCGGCAAAGAAAGCAGTCAAGGCAGTCGCGCTCCCGCCAGATACGGGGGATGACGATCCGCCGTTTTAAGAAGCCCGTCCCTTGCCTGAAAAGCCCGATGAATACCTCATCGGGCTTTTTTTTGGCTTTGACGATACACAGGAACGGATTGACTTTTTTCCATGCGTTCTCTAGCATTACAGAAATAACAGTGAAATATCACTGTTATTTCTGTAGGAAGATCACACTTTTCATTTGGAGCAATCATGACCCGCAAGATCCGTATTACCAGTCCTCATGTAGCCGAAGCGGCGCCCGGCTTATGGTCCAACTGCCTGGTGGTTGACGACTCGGTATATTTCTCCGGCCTGACTTCCCGCGCCAACGATGGCGAAACCATTCATGGCGATGACTCCTACGAGCAAGGAAAAGCCATTTTCTCGAAGATGAAGCACCTTATCGAAGCGGCCGGCGGAGAAATGGATGACATCGTCACATTGACCGTATATGTCACCGATATGAAGCACAACCAAGGCGTCTGGAAGGCGCGCCGCGAATTCTTTACCGGGGATTTCCCCGCGTGTGCGCTGGTGGGTGTAGCCGCCCTGGCCAAGCCTGAAATCCTGGTGGAGATCCAGGGTCAAGCTCGCTTGAAGAAGGCTGCCGGCGTATGAAGCTCGTTCGCTTCCAACATGGCGACCGCATCCGAATAGGCCAGGTCCACGATGATCTCGTCGTCTCGCTGGCCACGCTGGACGACCTGTCAGCCCTCATCGGCAACTGGGAGCGCCATGCGGCGAAAGGAACCCTTGACGAGCCAACGCCGGGGTCGGGCCTGAAGGTCGAAGACCTTGCCTTGCTTGCTCCAGCCAGCCCGCCACGCAATGTCATATGCGTAGGATGGAACTACCTGAAGCATTTCAACGAAAGCATCGGCAAGCGCGAAGGCCAGGAAGTCGACCTTCCCGACCATCCCACGTTTTTCAGCAAGCTCCCCACCACCATTGCCGGGCCCAACGATGCGTTGCCCTTGCATCAGGCATATACGGCCAAGCTGGATTGGGAGGTCGAACTGGCGGTGGTAATAGGAAAAGGCGGGCGGGATATCAAGGAAAAGGACGCGCTGAAGCATGTATTCGGCTATACCGTAGCCAATGACATCAGCGCACGGGATCTGCAAAGAGCCCATGGCGGGCAATGGTTCAAAGGTAAAAGCCTGGACCTGACCTGCCCTTTGGGGCCTGTTCTCGTCACCGCCGACGAGCTTGGCGACCCTCAGAACCTGGAGATCACCTGCCATGTCAATGGCAAGCTGATGCAGTCCGGTCATACGGGCCGCCAGATTTTCACAGTGGCCCGTGTGATTGCAGAGCTTTCGGCCGGACTTACGCTGCTTCCCGGAGACCTTATCCTTACCGGCACCCCTGAAGGCATCGGGGCCGCCCGGACCCCGCCAATTTTCTTGAAGGATGGCGACATCGTCGAATGCGGCATCGAGAAAATCGGCGTTCTGCGCAATCTCATGCAATCAACGCTCTGAACCGCAGCGAAGCGCATGCCGCGAAAAACCCCCGTTGCATATTCAACTGAACATCAGGACAAAACATGAAAAAGCTAATTCTTACTTTGGGTCTTGCATTGAGCTGCTTCGGCGCAACAGCCGAAACGTTTCCTTCCAAGCCTTTGACCTTGATCGTGCCTTACACCGCGGGCGGGTCATCCGATGCACTGGCTCGCGCATTGGGCCAATCCGTCAGCAAGCAGACCGGCCAGAGCGTTGTCATCGAGAACCGGCCCGGCGGCAGCACCGTGATCGGGGCGCAAGGCTTGCTGTCCAAACCGGACGACGGCCACGCCGCTTTGCTGATTGCGGCCAGCTTCGTCATCAACCCCTATCTGCTGAACAAGCTGCCCTACGACAGCGAGAGGGATTTCCAGGCGGTTACCCAGCTGGCTTCGAATCCGCATGTTTTGGTGGTTAGCCCCAATGTTCCGGCGAACAATCTTTCCGAGTTTCTGGCCTGGGCCAAGAAGCCGGAAACCAAGGGTTCCTTTTCCTCCTTCGGCAATGGTTCATCGGGGCATCTAGGCTTCGAACTGCTGAAGAAGCACGCGGGCCTGGATATGCTGCACGTTCCTTACAAGGGATCCGCCCCCGCCACCATGGCCGTTCTAAGCGGCGAAGTCGACGCCACGCTGGGCGATGTGGGCGTGGTCATGCCGCACATCCTGGGCGGAAAGCTGAAAGCCATTGCAATCACCGGCACAGAGCGTTCACCCGGCTTGCCGAACGTGCCCACCTTTGACGAAAGCGGCCTGAAGGGTTACTCCTCGCAAACATGGATGGGCTTGCTGGTCAGCTCCGGCGTACCCGCCGAACGTGTACAACGCCTTAACGAGCTTTTCGTTTCCGCGCTGCAACAGCCCGAAGTTCAGGCCATACTGGCTCAACAAGGGATGCAGGCGCGGCCGTCCAGTCCCGAAGCGTTCAAGGCATTCATGGCTTCGGAAGGCGCCAAGTACAAGACCGCAATACAAGAGTCCAATGCGCGTATAGATTGATGACCCGTACGCCGGCCTGAAGGCCGGCGTCTATAATGAAGCGCATACCACTTGCGGCACGCCCGGCTTCAGGCGTTTTTTCTTTTACTCTATGTCAAAAGCCTCAGCGAACCCGAAACCCTCCCGAAAGAAGAACAGCACCACCACGGGACCGGCTTCCTCTTTGGGCGAACAGGCTTATGTAGCTATAAAACGCTTGATCCTCACCCGGGAGCTCAAACCCGGCGATCAGGTGAACGTGGCTCAACTCAGCACTCATCTCGAGCTGGGAAGAAACCCCATACATCTTGCCATCCATCGACTGGACCGCGAAGGCCTGGTCGCCATCCTCCCTCGCAAGGGCATTCTGATCAAGGCCGAGACACTCGACAGTTTCCTTGAACTGATCGAATCGCGCCAACTGATCGAGCCCTATCTTACGGGGTTGGCGGTGGAACGGGCCACACCTGAATTGATGGCCAGGCTGCAGGAAATACTGGATCAGGGATGGGAAAGGTTCCATGCGCAAGACCGGCTGGGCAGCATGGAAACGGACCGTATTTTTCATCAAACGATATACGAATCCGCTGGCAACAGCCTGTTGGCGGAATTTGCGCTGCAGTTGCTCGATCGCTCCATGAGGCTCTGGTTCCGCCCCGCTGCTCCGGATGGAGGCAAGCCGAACGTGGCGGAGCTGGCCGAACTTGCCGAATCCATCAAGCGTGGCGACAAGGAAGCCGCCATCTCTCAAATGAAAGAGCACATCGGTTCGGTCCAGAGGAAGTATCTGAGTTGAACGCAAGAGTGCCGCAACCAGGTCAACTGCTTGCGCGCACCATCAATTCAAAACCCAGATCCACCGTCGTTTCAGGTATGGGTTCATTGCGCATCAGGCGCAGCAGCATCTGAGCCGCCTTCAAACCTATTTCGCGCCGGGGTGTGCGCAGGCTGGTCAGCGCGGGCAGCATCTGTTCATTTCCGGGCAGGTCGTTGAAGCCTACGACGCTTAATCGATCCGGCACCGGAATACCCATGCGCAAGGCTTCCAGCAAGCCGCCGTGGGCCAGGTCGTCATTGCAATAGAAAATGCCGTCGATGTCGGGATGCCGCGTCAGCAACTGCCTGAATGTTTCCGCTCCCAGGGCCAGGGACGAGGGTTCGGCCTTGAGGATTTCCAGCTCGGGATCGTAGCGGCCGGCTTTCCGCAGGGCGGCCCTGAAGCCTTGAGCGCGCTCCATCGTGCGCGGATCCAGCTGGGCGCCCACGAACGCGATCTTCTTGCGGCCGCGCTCCAGCAGATGCCCTACGACCCGCCTGGCGGCCTCGTCTTGCGAAAACCCCACGCAGTGCAGCGATGGATCCGCGCTGAGCTCCATGACATGCACGCAAGGCGTGCGGCTGTCCCTGACCATTTTGCGCTGGCTATCGCTGCGATCCAGGCCGGTAAGGATGATGCCCGCGGGGCGGTGGGAAAGATAGCTTTCCAGCAATGCCGCTTCGCGCTCGGGCTGATAGCGCGTGATGCCCACAAAGACCTGGTATCCCGCCTCCCACATGGATTCCTGCACCGCCTCCAGCAAATCGGTGAACAAGGTATTTGACAGCATGGGTATCAGCACCACCACATGAGTGCTCTTGGCGGACGCCAGCGCGCGCGCAGACGGGTCGGGCCGATAGCCCAGCTTGTCGACCGCGGAGCGCACGCGAGCGGCGAGCTCCGAATCGACGCTGGTCTTTCCGCTGACCACACGCGAGGCGGTGATGGGGCTGACTCCCGCAATGGCGGCCACATCCGAAAGGGTGACCCGGCCGGTGGCCCGGCTGCGCGACCGCATCTTTTTTGCTGGAGGCGCCACGCCCTTGGCAGACGGAGGAGATTGGGTCATTAGCGTAATCCCTAGCTTGTGCTTCGCCATTAGATAGCGCTATCTTGCGCCTTGGCCGATTTTGGCTGAAACACTCATTTTACGGAAGTTTCCTTTTTTTTCAATGCCAAAGATAGCGCTACCTCAACTAATGGCAATCTCCAGCGGAACAGGCATGGGCGGCCGGCTGGCCGTCGTCGTCATGGGCGTCTCGGGCAGCGGCAAATCCACGGTCGCCGAAGCGCTGGCGCAAGCATTGGGATGGCAATTCATCGAAGGCGACGCCTTCCATAGCGCGGTCAATCACGCCAAGATGCAGGCCGGCATTCCGCTGACCGATGCGGACCGCGCATCGTGGCTGGATGCGCTGGGCGCACAGTTGGCTTTGGCTGTGGAAGAAGGCGTCCTGCTCAGTTGTTCCGCGCTGAAGCTGAACTACCGCGAGCGATTGCGCGGCTGCGTCCCGGGGCTGCGCTTCATCTGGCTGGACGTGAACCGCGATATGGCGGCCGCCCGCGTGGCGGGGCGCGGCGCCGCGCATTTCTTTCCCGCCACTCTCATAGACAGCCAATTCCAGGCTCTCGAACCGCCCGTCGATGAACCCGGCCTGCTGCGCATCGCCGGCGATATTCCTCTTCCAGACATTATCCAAACAGCCACCCGCTGGCTACAGGCGAGACCCCATGAAGACATCTGAAGAAATCCCGCAAGGGGAAAGGCCCAAACCGGCGCTGCATAAAGCCGCCGAAATATTCCTGGCGGCCACCCTGACCATCATGGTCATTGCCGTATTCAGCAATGTGGTGCTGCGCTATGCCTTCGACACGGGCTTCGTGCTGTACGAAGAACTGTCCCGCCTGCTGTTCGTATGGCTGGTCTGCGTGGGCACGGCCCTGGCCGCCTACGAAAACAAGCATTTGAACTTCACTCTGGTGATCGATCGCGTCGGCCCGCGAACCCGCAGCGCCTTGTACTACCTGGCCCATCTTATCGGCGCCGTCATCCTGGGCATGGTCATCAAAGGATCATGGGATCAGGTGCTGGCCGGCATGCAAAGCTTCAGCCCGGTCATGGGCTATCCGCTGGCGCTGGCCGCGGCCGCGACGCTCTTCATGGCCTGCGTCATGGAGTTGCTGCTATTCAAAGAAGTCCTCATCGACCGACCATCGACACGGAAAGGGTGCTGAACGCCATGGAATCCACCCTTATATTTCTTGGTGTCCTGTTCGCCGGCATGGCCATAGGCATGTCCATCGCCTTGTCGCTGGTGCTGTCGGCCGTGGCCTTGATGTGGCAACTGGATTTCTTCAACACCCAGTTGCTGGCGCAGAACCTGCAGGCCGGCTTCGACAATTTCCCGCTGCTGGCCGTGCCTTTCTTCATCCTGGCCGGCGAGCTGATGAACGCCGGCGGACTGAGCCAGCGCATCATCGACATGGCCCGCGCTTTCGTGGGCCACATACCGGGCGGTCTGGGCTACGTGGCCGTCTTCGCCTCGGTGCTGCTGGCCTCGATGAGCGGCTCGGCAATCGCCGACACGGCGGCGCTGTCCACCATATTGCTGCCCATGATGCGCCAGCACAATTATCCGGAAGCCTACAGCGCCGGCTTGCTGAGCTCCGGGGGCATCATCGCCCCCATCATCCCGCCGTCGCTGCCCTTCATCATCTACGGCGTCACCACCAATACATCCATCAGCCAATTATTCATCAGCGGCGTGTTCCCCGGCATACTGATGGGCGCGGCGCTGCTGCTGGCCTGGCGTTCGATCGCGCACAAGCACAAGCTGCCCGCATTGCAGAAAACCAGCGGTGCCGACCGCAGGAAGGCGCTGGCCAACGGCACCTGGGCCATCGTCATGCCCATCATCATCCTGGGCGGCATCCGGCTGGGCATCTTCACGCCCACGGAAGCCGCCGTGGTGGCCGCCGTCTACGCCTTCTTCGTGGCCAAGTTCATTTACCGCGCCATGACATGGGCCGACTGCTACCGGGTGCTGGTCTCAACCAGCAGCACGACCGCCATCGTGATGTTCCTGTGCGGCGCCGCCACCGTGGCCGCCTACATGATCACGCTGGCCGACCTTCCCAACCAGCTTGCCATGCTGTTCGAACCCATCATGGACAAGCCCATGCTATTCATGGCGCTCATGATGCTGTTCCTGCTGTTCGTGGGCACGGCCATGGACCTGACGCCGACCATCCTTATTTTCGCCCCCGTGTGCCTGCCGCTGGCCCTGAAAGCGCAAATCGACCCCATCTATTTCGGCTTCATGTTTGTCTACGTGGGCTGCCTGGGCCTGATCACACCGCCCGTGGGTACGGTGCTGAACGTGGTGGCCGGGGTCGGCCGGATCAGGATGGAGTCCGTCATCAAGGGCGTCACGCCCTTCCTGGCGGTGTATGCCGCCCTGCTTATTCTGTTCGTCATTTTTCCGCAATTGATCATCGCGCCGGCACGCTGGCTTCATTAACCGCAACGACACGGCAGGCGGCGTCGATGTCGACGGCCGCCCATGCCACCGCCTTATTGACACAAGGAGAGACACCATGAAATTGAAAGCCTTATTCCTCGCCGCCAGCCTGCTGGCCGGCTCCCACGCGCTGACCGCGCAGGCGGCCGATATCCAGTCCCGGCTGATCCGCTTCGGCTATGGCCTGAACCAGGATTCGAACCAGGGGCGGGCCGCCAAGGTCTTCGCCGATCAGGTCGAGAAGCTGTCGGGCGGCAAGATGAAAGTCCGGGCCATCGGCGCCGCCGCGCTGGGCTCCGACATACAGATGCAGCAGGCGCTGATAGGCGGCGCACAGGAAATGATGGTGGGCTCGACCGCCACCCTGGTGGGCATTACCAAGGAAATGGCCATCTGGGACACGCCCTTCCTGTTCAACAGCGGCGCAGAGGCCGACCAGGTTCTGGACGGCAAGACCGGCACCCTGATCAAGGACAAGCTTCAGGAAAAAGGCCTGGTCGGGCTGGTGTACTGGGAAAACGGCTTTCGCAATCTGACCAACAGTCAGAAGCCCGTGCAGACCGGCGCGGATTTTCAGGGCCTGAAGCTGCGCGTCATGCAGAACAACGTGTTCCTGGAGACCTTCAAGAAGCTGGGCGCCAACGCCATACCGCTGCCCTTCTCGGAATTGTTCACGGCATTGGAAACCAAGACGGTGGACGGCCAGGAAAATCCCTTCAACACCATTTTGTCCAGCAAGTTCTACGAAGTGCAGAAGTACCTGAGCGTCACCAATCATGTATACAGCCCGTGGATCGTCACAGCCAGCAAGAAATGGTGGGACGGCCTGAGCGCGGCCGAGCAGGATGTGCTGCTGAAAGCAGCCGAAGCCAGCCGCGACTACGAACGTAAAGACACACGCCAGGAAGCCGACAAGGCCCTTGCCGCGTTGAAGGAACACGGCATGCAGGTCAATGTGGCGACGCCGGAAAATGTGGATAAGATGCGTGCAACGATTGCGCCAGTCAATGAACAGATCAAGAAGGAAGTCGGCACCGAAATTTGGCAGGCCGTGCAGGACCAACTGGCCGGCCTGCGCAAGAAAGGCGCCTGATACAAGGTAGAAAAAAGGCCGGCATCCGCCGGCCCTGGACAGCCGCGGCATCGATTGCCATGGCCTTCGAGCAAGGGCTGGGTTTCATATCAAATGAGGCCCGGCCCTTTTAACTTGAAATCAATAAGCGCAGCTCTTAGCCATATGCCAGATCCTTGAAGAACAAGGAGATTTCGGGCACATAGGTAATCAGCATCAGGCAGGCCACCACGACCCCCACAAAAGGCAGCAGCGAACGCACCAATCGCTCTATGGGAAGATTGGCCACCGCGCATGCGGCGAACAGGTTCACGCCGAACGGCGGAGTCACCATGCCCAGCGCCAGGTTCACCACCATGATCACGCCGAAATGGGCCGGGTCCACCCCGAACTGCATCGCCACGGGCAGCAGCAAAGGGGCCAGGACAACGATGGAAGCCGATGTCTCGATGAACATGCCGATGATGAAAAGCGCCACGTTCACGCCCATGAGGAAGGTGTATTCATTGCTGAAGATATGGCCCAGCCACTGGCCCAGCGCCGCCGGTATCCCGGCGCGGTTCAGCAGGAAGCCGAATACGCCGGCATTGGCGATCACGAACATGATGACGGCGGTGGAGACCACCGAACGGTGCAAGGTTTTCGACAAGGTCGCCAGCGTCAATCGGCGATAGATGAATATTCCCACCACCAGTGCATAAACCACGGCAACCGCCGAGGCCTCGGTGGGCGTGAACACGCCGCCGTAGATGCCGCCCAGGATGATGCCGGGCATCAGCAAGGCCAGCCAGGCGCGCTTGAGAGCCGGCCACAACGCCAGCCGGTCCGCGCCATCCTGCTTGCCGTAGCCATGCCGGCGGGCATATAGCCATACATAGACCATCAGGGCGCCTGCGATCAAGATGCCCGGTCCGATACCGGCGATGAACAGTTCGCCCACCGAGGTATCGGTGGAAACCGCGAACAGGATCATGGGGATGGAAGGCGGAATGATGACGCCCAGCTCGGCGGCCGACGCCTGCAGCGAGGCGGCAAAGGGCTTGGGATAGCCATGCTTGACCATGGCCGGGATCAGGATGGCGCCCACAGCAAAGGTGGTGGCCACGCTGGAACCGGCCACGGCCGCGAAGATCATGCAGGTCAAGACGCAGCTGCAGGCCAGGCCGCCTTGCATGCCACCCACCACGCTCTTGGCAAAGTCGACCATGCGCTCGGAGATGCCGCCCGCTTCCATCAGATTGCCGGCCAGGATGAAAAACGGCACCGCCACCAGCGGATATTTATCCAGCGCGGCGTAGATCTGCTGCGCGATCACCAGCCAGGTCATGCCGTCGTACGCCACGCCCAGCATGCTGGCCAGGCCGATGGACACCGCCACCGGCACCGACAGCGCAAAAAACAGCAACATTGAAACAACCATCAACTGCGGCATGGTGTCACCCGGTTCAATCCGTTAACAAGTTAAGAGTCGGCCGCGCGCTGCGCATCAGATGACCGTGTCATCGACGATTGCCTTGCGCGGCCCTTCGGCCCAATGAGCCAGGACGGCCAATATGGCCAGCGTCATGCCGACGGGGATGGCAAGATATACCCACGAAATCGATACTTCGAGGCTGGGCATGGTTTGGAAGCGTACGCGCCACGACATTTGCCCGCCCACCCAGGCCATGAAGCCCAGAAAGCCCAGGCATATGACCAGGATCAAGTGCTCCAGCCAGCGTTTGTTGCGCGGCGCCAGGAAACTGTGCAGCATCTCGACGCTAAGCATGGCGCCCTGCCTGAAGGCCAGGGCCACTCCAAGCATGACTGTCCAGATCAGCGAGGCGCGTGTCCAGGCTTCGCTCCAGTCCGCCGGGGATTCCAGGACGAACCGTGAAATAACCTGATAGAAGCCGGCCGCGACGGCGGAAAGAATAAGCAACTGGGTAATGATCGAAACCAGCCGGAAGAGGGAACGATCCAGAGAGCGAATGAATGTCACTGCCTTGTCCTGTATGTGCCGCGCCAAGCGCTTAAAACGCAATTTGCCGGAAGAAAGACAAGGGCTGGCGCAGGCCAGCCCCGGTATCAGCGCTTGATGCCCATGACTTACTTTGTGTTCTGTATGGACTCGACCAACTCTTTGCCGAACTGCTTGTAATACTGCGGGTACACAGGCTGGACTGCCTTGACGAAGGCGGCGTGATCCACGGTATTGACCTGCATGCCCTGCTTCTTGACTTCCTCGATGCCGCTCTTTTCAACCGCGTCGACGTAGTTGCGCATGGCCACCGCCGCGTCATGCCCGGCAGCCTTGAAGGCGACCTTGTCGGCGTCGGACAGCCCGTCGTAGGCATTGGGCGACATCAGCACCAGCGCCGGACCGTATACGTGGGCCGTCAGGGACAGGTATTTTTGCAGTTGAGGCAATTTGGCCGACACAATGACGGATAGCGGATTTTCCTGACCGTCTATCGTGCCCTGCTGCAAGGCCGTGGCAACTTCCGGCCATGCCATCGGCGTGGCCAGCACGCCCAACTGCCGGAAAGCGGCAATGTGTATGGGGTTCTCGGTGGTGCGGATCTTCAGGCCCTTGGCGTCCTCGGGCTTGGCGACCGGACGCACATTGTTGGTCAGTTGCCGGAAGCCCTGCTCGCCCCAGGCCAGGGCCACCAGGCCGCGCTTGGGAAATTCGGCAAGCATCTGCTGGCCGATATCGCCGTCAAGCACCTTGCGCGCATGCGCCAGGTCGCGGAACAGGAAAGGAATGTCGAACACGCCGGTCTTGGGCACGAAGTTCAAGGTGGCGCCGGTGGAAACGATGGCCAGGTCGATGGTTCCCAGTTGCAGGCCTTCGATGACCTCGCGCTCTCCGCCCAGGGCACTGTTGGGAAATTGCTGAATCTTGAACTGGCCTTTGCTGCCGCCTTCGATGGCTTTGGCGAATGCGTCGGCGCCCGCGCCATAGTGCGAATTCGTCGATAGGGCATAGGCCATTTTCAACGTTGTTTCGGCCAGAGCCGGCGCGGCGGCAAACACACCAGCCACGGATACGGCAAGCAAGCACCTGAATAAACCGGATTTACGCATTTTTTCCCCAACACTCATTAATGTGACACAGAGCCCAGAGTTGTACCTGAATCGCCGCTCAAGGAATATTGGGGTTTTCTAGGTGTCCATTCCCGGGACCGCCTGCTTAGTCCTCGACGTACCAATTGTCTTCGGACAGCATGACTTGCTGATGGCCATATCCGGCCGGCATCATGGGGAAGCAGTTTTCCTGGGACAGCACCACCACATCCAGGAAGAATGGACCGTCGTACGCCATGCACTCGGCCAGCGCGGCATCCAGCTCGGCCGGGTTCTCCACACGCGCGGCGCCCCAGCCGAAGGCCTTGGCCAGCGCCACGAAATCCGGCAACGAAGCGTTGTAGCTATGGCTGTAGCGGCCGTCGTGTATCAGTTCCTGCCATTGGCGCACCATGCCCATGTGGCCGTTGTTGCACAACACCAGCTTGACGGGCGTCTGATGCTGGGTCGCGGTGGCCAGTTCCTGGATATTCATCAGCACCGACGCGTCGCCGCTGACGCATACGACAGTCTTGCCGGGATGCGCTATCTGCGCGCCGATGGCGGCGGGCAAGCCATAGCCCATGGTGCCTGCGCCGCCGGAGGTCAGCCAACGATTGGGGCGGTTGAACTTGATGTATTGCGCGGCCCACATCTGATGCTGTCCCACGTCGGTGGAGATGATGGCATCGGTGCCGGTCAGCACTTGATCCAGCTTGCGCATCAAATGCTGGGGAAGGATATGCTCATGCGAGGGCTCGACCTTCAGGCAGTCCTTGGCGCGCCACACCGCTATACGCTGCCACCAGGCATCCAGCCGGCTGGCCTCCAATTGAATTTGCGCAAGTTCTTTACGCAAGGCTCGCAGCATTGGATAGCAATCGCCCACCAGCGCAACGTCGGCGCGCACCACCTTGTTGATGGATGCCGGATCGATGTCCAGATGAATCTTGCTGGCGTGCGGGCAAAAGTCCGAGAGCCGTCCGGTTATACGATCATCGAAGCGCGCGCCCACGCAGATGATCAGGTCGGCGTGATGCATGGCCAGATTGGCCTCCAGCGTTCCGTGCATGCCCAGCATGCCCAGGAACAGAGGATCGTCGGCCGGAAAGGCGCCCAAGCCCATCAAGGTCAAGGTGCATGGGGCGCCCATGTCCTGCACCAGGGCCGTGTAGGCGTGGCAGGCGTCCAGGCCTGAATTGATCAGGCCGCCGCCGCCATAAAAAACCGGGCGCTTGGCATTGGCGATCAGCGCGGCGGCGCGCTTGATGGCCGCCTCGGTGGCCGGGCTGGCTGTCTCGATGCCCGGCTCGGCATCGGCCGGTTCGGCGGCAGCCGCCTCGGGTACCAGTCCTATCTGCATGTCCTTGGGAAAGTCCAGCAGCACCGGACCGGGGCGGCGCGAGGTGGTCAGGCGATACGCCTTGCCCGCCATGCCGGCCACGTCTTCGGTACGGCGAATTTGCGCATTCCACTTGGTGACGGGGCGCGAAATACCGATGGCATCGCACTCCTGGAAGGCATCGGTGCCTATCGCGCTGGTGGCCACCTGGCCGCTGATGCACAGCACAGGTATCGAATCGCACATGGCATCAAGCAGCCCCGATGCGGTATTGGCCATGCCCGGACCCGAGGTCACCACGACCACGCCCGGCTTGCCGGTGGACCGGGCATAGCCTTCGGCGGCATGCATGGCGCCTTGTTCGTGCCTGACCAGTACGTGGCGTATGCGCGGCTCCGAGTACAAGGCATCGTACAAAGGCAGCACGGCACCGCCCGGATAGCCGAAAATGGTGTCCACGCCATGCGCGATCAAGGTCTCAAGCAAGGCTTGCGCGCCGTTTCGGCTGCTGGTTTCTGTAGAAGTATTCACGGTATGGCGCTTTATTGCATAAGATATCGGTATTGCAGAAGTTTATTCTCTTTTCCCTACGGCTTCAGATATCCCCTTTATGACTCAAGCATCCGAATCCTGGCATCTGGTCAAGCAATCGACCTTGCACGGCACAGGCGTATTCGCCGCCCGCGACATTCCGGCGGGCACGCAAATCATCGAATACAAAGGCAAGCGCATCACCGCGGAGCAGGCCGACGCCAAGCATCCGGTGAATCCCGACGACCCCTTCCATACCTTTTTCTTTTCGCTCAGCAGCGGCAAGATCATCGACGGCGGCGAAAAGGGCAATGACGCGCGGTGGATCAACCACTCCTGCGGACCGAATTGCGAAGCCCAGGAAAATGCCAGCGGCAAAAAGGTCTATATCGTCGCATTGCACGACATCCCTGCCGGCGATGAGCTTTTCTACGACTACGGCTTGATCATGGAAGGGCGCATCACCAAGACCTTGCGCCGCCAATACCAATGTCTTTGCGGAAAGAAAGACTGCCGCGGCACCATGCTGGCCCTGCCGAAGAAGAAGTCGGTAAAAGCCGGGAAAGACAAGGAAGGGGCAAAGAAAAAGAAGCCGCGCGGCAAAGAGGCCTGAGCGGATATTGGGGGGCGGCTTGCGCATAAGTCGCCCTTTTTACGTATCCAAACACGGGAAACCCCGGGCTATCAAAAACGGCGTGGCGCGTTAGCATGTCGGCTATCACATAAAAACAGCTGTATATCATTGCATCCCATGTCTTCCCCGAATCACGCCGACGAACCCATCGAACCCATTTTGCCCGAGACGGCGGACCCTCCCGTCAAAGTACCGCTTAAAATCGAAGACTGGATCTCGGTGCTCATCATGGCCGCCCTGGCGATCATCACCTTTGCCAACGTGCTGATCCGCTACCTTACCGACAGTTCCTTTGCCTGGACGGAAGAAATCTCCGTATTCCTGCTTATCGTGTTGACCATGACGGCCGGCGCGACGGCCTTCGTGCGCAACCAGCACATACGCATTGAACTCTTCGCCGACGGCGGCACGCCGGCGCGGCGGCGCACGCTGGCGCTGGTCAGCTATTCGCTGGTCCTGGCCTTCTTCGTGTTGCTCACCATCCTGTCCGCGCGCATGGCGCTCGATGAATACAACTGGGGCGACACCTCGCCGGCCATCGGCGTGCCCACCTGGTGGTATTCGATCTGGATGCCGGTGCTGTCCTTCGCGATCACCTTGCGCATCGCCGGCATGCTGCGCCGCTTGCTGCGGGGCGCCCCATGATCGTCACCACGCTGTTCATCGTCTTTGTCGTGCTGATGGTCATTGGCATGCCGGTCGGGGTGGCGCTGGGCATCGCCGGCACCCTGGCCATCGTGATGTCCAACCTGGACACGCAGTGGTTCGGCCTGCTGGCCGTGCCGCAAAGCTTCTACGCGGGGCTGGCCAAGTATCCGCTGCTGGCCATTCCCATGTTCGTGCTGGTCGGATCGATTTTCGACCGTTCGGGCGTGGCCAGCCGCCTGGTCAATTTCGCCATCGCCATCGTCGGCCGCGGCCCCGGCATGCTGCCGCTCGTGGCGATTGCCGTGGCCATGTTCCTGGGGGGCATTTCGGGCTCGGGCCCGGCCTGCGCCGCGGCGGTCGGCGCCGTGATGATAGGCGCGATGACCCGCGCGGGTTATCCCAAACCTTTCTCGGCCAGCATCGTGGCGGCCGGCGCCTCGACCGACATCCTGATTCCGCCTTCCATCGCCTTCATCGTCTATTCCATCCTGGTGCCGCAGGCATCGGTGCCCGCCCTGTTTGCGGCCGGCATGGTGCCGGGCATCATGGCGGGCATTGCGCTGATCGTGCCGTCCGTCTGGCTGGCCAGGCGCCACAAGATGGGAAGCCTGGAAAGCAGCCTGCCGCGTCCGCCGTTCTGGGCCAGCCTGTACGAAGCGGCCTGGGGGCTGATTGCGCCGGTCATTATCCTTGGCGGCATGCGCATGGGCTATTTCACGCCCACCGAAGCGGCTGTCGTTGCCGTCTTCTACGGCCTTTTCGTAGGCATGTGCATCCATCGCACCATCAAGATACGCGATCTGTTCACAATATTGCGCGAAGCCGCCGAGCTCTCGGCCGTCATCATGCTGGTGGTGACGCTGGCCGGCATCTTCGCCTGGGCACTGTCCACATTGAGCGTGATCGATCCCATCACCCGCGCCATCGTCAACTCGGGGCTTGGGGAATACGGCGTACTGACGCTGCTGATCCTGCTGCTGATCGTCCTGGGCATGTTCCTGGACGGCATATCCATCTTCCTGATTTTCGTGCCGCTGCTCATGCCCATCGCCAACACCTATCAGTGGGACGCGGTATGGTTCGGAGTGATCCTGACGCTGATGGTGGCGGTGGGGCAGTTCACCCCGCCGCTGGCCGTGAACCTGATGGTGTCCTGCCGCATTGCCAAGGTTCCCATGGAAAGCACGGTGCGCTGGGTGGGCTGGCTGCTGGCATCGATGCTTTCCGTGCTTGTACTGGTTATCGTGTTCCCGGAGCTGGCCCTGTGGCTGCCTCGCTATCTTGGCTTCTAGAAGCCGCAACCTTATCCGCCAGCGGCATAGCGCCCCTGGCTTTCCCGTGCATTGACACACCCCGAGAGGAGACTTCATGAAAATCCGTTCATTGCTTGGCGCCATCACGTGCGCGGTGGCGGCGCTGGCCGCAACGTCCACCGCCCATGCGGCCAACTATAAATCCGAATACAAGCTGTCCATCGTCGTCGGCACCACTTTCCCATGGGGCCAGGGCGCCGAAATCTGGTCCAAGCTGGTCAAGGAACGCACCGAAGGCCGCATCAATATCAAGATTTATCCCGGCACGTCTCTGGTGCAAGGCGACCAGACGCGCGAATTCACCGCCATCCGCCAAGGCATCATCGACATGGCCATCGGTTCGACCATCAATTGGTCCCCGCAGATCAAGCAACTGAACCTGTTCTCCCTGCCCTTCCTGATGCCGGATTACGCCGCCATCGACGCGTTGATCCATGGCGAAGTGGGCAAGAAGCTGTTCAAGGACATCGAAAAGTCCGGGGTCGTGCCGCTGGCCTGGGGCGAGAACGGCTATCGCCAGCTCAGCAATTCCAAACGCGATGTCAAGATGCCTGAAGACCTGAAAGGCATGAAGCTGCGCGTGGTCGGATCGCCGCTGTACATCGACACCTTCACCGCCCTGGGGGCCAATCCCACCCAGATGAGCTGGGCCGATGCGCAGCCCGCACTGGCCACCGGCGCGGTCGACGGCCAGGAAAACCCCTTGTCCATTTATGCCGGCGCCAAGCTGTACGACGTGGCTCAAAAGCACCTGACCTTGTGGAATTACGTAGCCGATCCGCTCGTATTCGTGGTGAACAAGCAGGTCTGGGAATCCTGGACCGAGGCCGACCGCAAGATTGTGCGCGATGCCGCCATCGAAGCCGCCAAGCAGGAAATCGTCATTGCCCGCAAAGGCGTGACGCCTGAAGATCCTTCCATGCTGAAAGACATCGAAAGCCATGGCGTCACCGTCACCAGCCTGACGCCCGAACAGCACGATGCCTTCGTCAAGGCAACCAAGCCCGTGTTCGACAAATGGAAAAAGACCATAGGCGAAGACCTGGTCAATCAGGCGCAAAAGGATATTGCGGCCCGCAAGAAGTAATTGCCATCATCGCATCGCTCCCCGCAACCGGCGGGAAGCGATGCATGGCTTCCCGCCGTGCAAGTGCGCGGAAAAACACCTTACGCCCGACCTATGGCCCGCATTGCGAAATGCTCAGGCGTGAGCGGCCATCTCGCCCAGGCAATCCTCCACCGTGCCGATGATCACCTGGCTGCTGCAAGCAATCATCAGGTTCAGGTTAAGGCCGAAGTCTTCTATGGTGTAGCCCTGAGTGTCGGTATACGCGGGGCCGCCCGGCTGCCGGATGCCCGGAATTTGCTGGACCAGCGGCCGGGAGTCGTCGGTATAGGCCCAGACCGGCTTGCCCAGCGCCACGGCATAGCCGACTTCGAAGGCTGTGCCCGAATCCGGCTCGGCGCCGCGAAAGGCATTCATGTTGGCCGCCATCATGTCGGCTTTGTGAATCAAGGCAATATTTGCCCGGTATATCCATAAAGCCAGTTCGGCTCCGGTCAGGCTGCGGGGCGCCTCGTTGTCCAGCGGATACAAACCGTTGAAACCGTATTTGCTGCACAGGTCCTTCAGGGTCTCGCCCCATTCCCGGGCATCGGGGCGGAACACGTCGAAGCCCGCCAGATAAACTGATTTCATATCCTCTCCCGTGCAAGGCCGGCCGCGCCTCCGATAAAGGAACGGCGGCCCTGCCTTACTTGAATGCCGTTTCGATGAAGCTACGCAGCTTGCGCGAATGCAGCCGTTCGCGCGGCATATCGCGCAAGAGCTCCAGCGCCCGTATGCCTATATGCAAATGCTGGCCGACTTGTGTGCGATAGAAGTCGCTGGCCATGCCGGGCAGCTTCAGCTCACCATGCAAGGGTTTGTCGGAAACGCACAGCAAGGTGCCGTATGGGACCCGGAAGCGGAAGCCGTTGGCGGCAATGGTTGCCGATTCCATATCGAGCGCGATCGCGCGCGACTGCGACAAGCGTTGGACGGGCTCGTGGTGATCCCGCAATTCCCAATTGCGGTTGTCGATGGATGCCACCGTGCCGGTGCGCATGATTTTCTTCAATTCCCAGCCCGACAGGCCCGAGACATCGGCCACCGCCTGCTCCAGTGCAATCTGTATCTCCGCCAGCGGCGGCACCGGCACCCAGATGGGCAGGTCGTCGTCCAGCACATGGTCCTGCCGCACATAGCCATGCGCCAGGACATAGTCGCCCAGGCGCTGCGTGGTGCGCAAGCCCGCGCAGTGGCCCAGCATCAGCCATGCGGAAGGACGCAGCACCGCTACGTGATCGGTTATGGTCTTGGCATTGGACGGCCCCACGCCGATGTTGATCAGCGTGATCCCCATGTGCTTGTCGCGCACCAGGTGATAGGACGGCATTTGCGGCATGCGCATCAGCGGCAGGCCGACGCGCTCCATGTCCGCGCCCGCGCGGGTGATGACGTTGCCCGGCTCCACCAGCGCCGTATAGCCGCCCTCGCCCTGGGCCAGGGTTTCCTTGGCCCATTGGCAGAACTCATCGACATAGAACTGGTAGTTGGTGAACAGCACAAAATTCTGGAAGTGCTGGGGGGCGGTCGCGGTGTAATGCTGCAGGCGATGCAGGGAATAGTCCACTCGGGGCGCGGTGAACGGGGCCAGCGGCAAGGGCTCGCCCAATTTGCCCAGCCAGGTGCCATTCACGATGGCGTCGTCCGTGACGGCCAGTTCGGGAACGTCGAAGCGATCGCGCAGGGAATCGCCCAGCAGCTTGTCGGAATACACCCCCTCGACATACTGCCCGTCGCCGAAGGAAAAATGCAGGGGAATGGGCATATCGGATTCGCCGATTTCCACCGGCACCCCGTGATTCTTGATCAGCAGGCCGATCTGCTCCAGCAAGTAATCGAAATACAGCGCAGGCTGGGTCACCGTGGTCATGTAGCCGCCGGGCTCCACCACATGGCCATAAGACAGGCGGCTGTCGACCTCCTGATAGGTATCCACCTTGATCCGTATGGCGGGATAGTAGGCGCGGACCCGCTGCCTGCCGCTCCAGCCACCTTTGGCATAGTCGGCGAACTGATCGCGGATGAATGCCGTGTTGCGTTCATAGATTTCCACCAGCCGCTCCACCGCCGCCCGGGCGTCCGTGAAGCTCTTGAAATGGATCGCGGGGGGCAGGACGGTGGAGTCGATGGAATCCGAAGAGTCAAACATAATGCACTACCCACAAAAAATAACAGGATATAAATCTACTATGACACTATATGTTGAATGGGTGCAATGCAACCGCGTCCGGCAAATATTTGCTTTAATACGCTCGAACTGAACTTATTCCGTTTCCAGATCAATTGTGAACACGAAGGCGTAGCGCAAACAGTACATTTGTACGGCAAGCGAAGCCCACACCGTTCACGGTTGATTTAAAAATGGAGTCACCGGCCGGAACCTACCTTGAGCGTCATCGTCAATGCCGTCTTTCCCCTGTTCGCGCTCATACTGCTCGGCTACATCAGCGCCCGCAGGCGGCTGCTGGGGCCGGGCGCCGTCGATAGCCTGAATAAATTCGTGGTGTGGCTGGCCCTGCCCGCCCTGCTGTTCCAGGCCATGGCGAAAATCACCTGGGAACAAGTCAACCAGCCCGGCTTCGTTGCCGCCTCCAGCCTGGCCATCGCGGCGGTGTTCCTGGTGTCCTACATGATGGATCGCCAACGCCGCGGAAGGCTGGCCGATGCCAGCATAGAAGGGCTGGCCGCATCGTATTCCAACGCCGGGTTCATGGGCATCCCGCTATGCCTGATGCTGTTCGGCGAAGCCAGCCTGCCGCCGGTCATCATCACCACCCTGCTGACCGCCTGCGTGCTGTTCGCCTTCTCCATCGTCCTGATCGAGATCGATCTGCTGGGCTCGCCCAATGTGCTGCGTACCGTGGGTAAAGTGGCTGTTTCCCTGGCGCGCAATCCATTGGTGGCCGCGCCGCTGCTGGGCACGCTGGTTGCGATTCTTGAATGGCCCCTGCCCTATGCCGTGGAGCAGTTCACGACCTTGCTGGGCGCCGCCGCCAGCCCCTGCGCGCTAATCACCATAGGACTTTTCCTGGCACAGGGCCAGCCCACCGAGCATCACGGCGCCGTCTGGCGCATTGTGGCCCTGAAGCTGCTGCTGCACCCTATCATCGCCTTTGCGCTGGTGTACTGGGTATTCGATATGCCGCCCTTGTGGGCCGCCACGGCTGTGCTGCTGGCCGCCCTGCCTGTGGGAACCGGTCCCTTCATGCTGGCCAAGCTGTACGAGCGCGAACCCGCGATTACGTCGCGGGCCATTCTGCTATCGACCATTCTTTCGCTGGCGACGGTGTCCGTGCTGGTGGCCTGGCTGCCCGGCGGCGCCGGCTAGCGCCGCGAATATTCCCCCGCGTTCAGACAAGCTGGTCCATGAACGCGGCCAAAGCGATATCTCGCTCCGTCACCCCTTTGGCATCGTGGGTGGTCAATGTCACGCTGACCCGGTTATAGACATTCGTCCATTCGGGATGGTGATCCAGCTTTTCAGCCTGCATGGCCGCCTGGGTCATGAAGCCGAATGCTTCATTGAAATTCTTGAAAATGAAGGTTTTGTGAATGGCGTCGCGCCCTTCTATTGCCGACCAGCCCTCCAGCAGCAGCAAAGCCGATGGCGCGCCGATCAATTTCAGTTGATTCTTCATGATGTTCTCCTGTGTCCGGGGTAGTCAGAAAGAAATGCGCGGTCACACCGCGATGCGATGCATTCGGTGCCAGATAAGGAACTTTTAGTAGCAAGTCCTTTGACTTTGGATGATGTTGAGTACTTTTACGGTCCAGTCCATAATAGGCCTGCGCCGTTCGTATATGGGCTGCCGCCATTATTTGCAGCAAAAAAACGAAACAACGCCGGCCCACACATGGCAATGCCCGCGCGAGACCTGATAACAGTCTACTCGCTCCAGGTTACAAAGCCTATACAGGCCCAGCCCCTGGCGGCACTTTGCGCGCCCGAATTCTTTTATCAATCCTCTTCAAAGGAACTGCGATGACCGAACGAACATCCTGCAAGCGGCTTCAGGTTGCCACCGAGCTTTATCAATTTGTCGAGCGCGAGGCCCTTCCCGGCACAGGTGTCGCTTCCGATGCGTTCTGGTCCGGCTTCGACAAACTTGTTCACGACCTGGCACCCAGGAACCGAGCGCTGCTTGCCGAGCGCGATCGCCTCCAGGCCGAATTGGACAACTGGTATCGCCAGAACCCGGGCCCCATCAAGGATGCCGGCGCCTACCAGGCTTTCCTGCGCAAGATCGGCTACCTGCAGGACGCCCCTGCATCGGTCGCCGTCAAAACCAGCAAGGTGGACACGGAAATCACCCAGCAGGCCGGGCCGCAACTGGTGGTGCCGATCACCAATGCGCGCTATGCGCTGAATGCCGCCAATGCGCGCTGGGGCAGCCTCTACGACGCACTCTACGGTACCGACGCCATCCCCGAAGCCGACGGCGCCGAGCGCGCGGGCGGCTACAACCCTGTGCGCGGGGCCAAGGTCATTGCGTTCGCGCGCCGCTTCCTGGACGACAGCATTCCGCTGGCCCAGGGCTCGCACAACGACGCGACCGCCTATGCCGTCGCCAATGGCCAGGTCCAGGTATCGCTGAAATCCGGCCAACAGACGGGCCTGGCGCAGCCCGCCCTGTTCCTGGGCTATCGCGGCGACGCCGCCGCGCCGGAGGCGCTGGTGTTCAAGCACAATGGCCTGCATTTCGAGATCCAGATCGACAAAAACCACCCCATAGGCCAACAGGACCAGGCCGGCGTCAAAGACGTACTGCTGGAATCGGCCATTACCACCATCATGGATTGCGAGGACTCCATCGCAGCCGTCGATGCCGAAGACAAAGTCTGCGCCTACCGCAATTGGCTGGGCTTGATGACCGGCAAGCTGACCGAGGAAGTCAGCAAGGGCTGCAAGACCTTCACCCGCGCCCTGAATCCCGATCGCCAGTACACCGATGCCAACGGCGATACCCAGTCCCTGCATGGCCGTTCGCTGATGTTCATCCGCAACGTGGGCCACCTCATGACCAATCCGGCGGTGCTCGACGAGCAAGGCAAGGAAGTTCCGGAAGGCATACTGGACGCGGTGTTCACTTCGCTGATCGCCATGCACGACCTGAAGCGGGGCGGCAATTCGCGCAGCGGTTCCGTTTACATCGTCAAGCCCAAAATGCACGGTCCCGACGAAGTCGCCTTCGCCAGCGAACTGTTCTCGCGCACCGAGGCCTTGCTGGGCCTGGCGCCCAACACCATCAAGATGGGCATCATGGACGAAGAGCGCCGCACCAGCGCCAACTTGAAGGCATGCATCGCCCAGGCACGCGAACGCGTCGCCTTCATCAATACCGGCTTCCTGGATCGCACCGGCGATGAAATGCACACCTCCATGGAGGCCGGCCCCATGGTGCGCAAGGGCGACATGAAACGCAGCGTCTGGATCGACGCCTACGAACGCAATAATGTACAAACAGGCCTGGAATGCGGCCTGCGGGGCCAGGCCCAGATCGGCAAAGGCATGTGGGCCATGCCCGACCTGATGGCCGACATGCTGGTACAGAAAATCGGCCACCTGAAAGCCGGCGGCAATACCGCCTGGGTGCCCTCGCCCACAGCGGCCACGCTGCATGCCCTTCATTACCATCAGGTCGACGTGCAGGAAATCCAGCGCGGCATGGAAGGCAAATCCGAGCCCCTGCTCGACAAGATACTGACCATCCCCGTGGCGGCGGACACCAACTGGTCGGCGCAGGAAATCCAGGAAGAGCTGGATAACAACGCGCAGGGCATCCTGGGCTATGTGGTGCGCTGGATCGACCAGGGCATAGGCTGCTCCAAGGTACCCGACATCCATGACGTGGGCCTGATGGAAGACCGCGCAACCTTGCGCATCTCCAGCCAGCACATGGCCAACTGGCTGCGCCATGGCGTCGTCAGCAAAGAGCAAATAACGGAAACCATGCAGCGCATGGCGGCCGTGGTCGATGGCCAGAATGCCGGCGATCCCCTGTACCGCCCCATGGCCGGCCACTTCGATACCTCGGCGGCTTACAAGGCCGCCTGCGACCTGGTATTTAAGGGATTGGAGCAGCCCAATGGCTATACCGAGCCTTTGCTGCATCAATGGCGGCAAGTCGTCAAGGCTCAATAGGCTGGAATGCGGCTACGCCAAATGTGGCGTAGCCGCCGTAGCGGTTCGGCATAAAAAAAGCAGCCGCGGCTGCTTTTTTTACTTGCGGAACCTCCCCGACAGCTAAGCTCGCACCTTGGCCACCACCTCATCCAGCCGAGCCAGCATCAGATCAATCTCTTCGGCTGTGACGTTCAGTGCCGGCATGAAGCGCAGCAGATTGGGACGCGGCGCATTCAACAGCATGCCTTCGGGAGCCCAGTCGCGGGCGGTGTCGACAATGGTGCCGCCATCGTCACGATCGAGGATCAAGGCGCGCAGCAGGCCTTCGCCGCGCTCGCCCTTCATGCCCCACTTCTTCGATAAATCCAGCAGGCCTTCGGACAGTTGGGACGCGCGCGCGTTGACTGAATCCAGGAAGCCGGGCGCGGTCAGGATGTCGAAGACCGCCACTCCGGCCGCCGTCATCAAGGGATTGCCGTTATAGGTGCCGCCCTGGTCGCCATGCGCAAAAACCGATACTTCCTCGCGGGCGCACAAGGCCGCCAGGGGCACGCCTCCGCCTATGCCCTTGCCCAGGGTCATGATGTCGGGCGTTACGCCGGAAAGCTCGTAGGCGAATAGCTTGCCGCAGCGGCCCAGGCCGGTCTGGACCTCGTCCACGATCAGCAATAGGCCCTGGTCATCGGCAAGCTTGCGCAAGGCCTGCATGAACTCGGCGGTTGCCGGAATGACGCCCGCTTCGCCTTGTACGGGTTCCAGCATGATGGCGACCGTCTTGTCGTCGACCAATGCGCGCACCGACTCGATATCGTTCAGGCGGGCCTTGGGGAAACCGTCGACCTGGGGCGCGAAAATGGTGTCCCAGCCCGGCTTGCCCGATGCCGACATGGTTGCCAGCGTACGGCCATGGAAGCTATGGTCGAAGGTAATGATCTTGTAGGCCCCGTTGCGGTGCAACTGTCCCCATTTGCGCGCCAGCTTGATGGCGCCTTCGTTGGCCTCGGCGCCGCTGTTGGCAAAGAAAATACGATCGAAACAGGATGCGGCAGTCAGGCGTTGCGCCAGATCCATCGAAGGCTTGTTATAGAAAGCCGGCGACGGGTTGATCAGCAGCGCGGATTGTTCGTTGATGGCCTTGACGACGCCGGCAGGACAATGCCCCAGGCAGTTCACCGCCCAGCCCTGGACGAAATCCAGGTATCGCTTGCCGTTGTGGTCTTCCAGCCACGAGCCTTGCCCGCGCACAAAAACCAGCTCGGGACGCTTGGTTATTTCCATCAGCGCGTCCACGCCCGACCGATCAAATTTCATTTTGCCATCCTGTAATCAAGAAAAGGAAATAATGGCAGCAAGCCCTGCCATAGCGGATTTTAACGCAGTGCCCCGGCGGCGCCCTTCAGAGCCCGCGCAAAACGCTGGCCGAACACATTGACAGCAAGCCCCAGCATGACGATCAGGCCGCCCAGCCACTGCACCGCCGCCAGGCGCTCATCCAGGAACCAGGCCGACGACAGCAAGCCGACCAATGGCACAAGCAAGCTCAAGGGAGCCACTTTGCTGGCCGGATGGCGGACCAGCAAGCGTCCCCACAGCACGTAGCCCACAATCGTCGCCACCAAAGCCAGGTAGATCACCGACAGGATGCCCACATGGCTGATGCCCGCCAGGCTGTCCCGTATGACGTCCGGACCTTCCACGAGCCAGGACAAGGCAAGAAAAGGCAGGGGCGGGATCAGGGCGCCCCATACCACCAGGCTCAGCATATCGACCTTGCCGGCGCTCTTGGCCACGATATTGCCCGCCGCCCAGCTCAATGCGGCCGCCAGTGTCAGCACAAAGCCCAGGACCGGCATCGATCCGGGCGCGGCGCCCCGCTCGATCAGGACCAGTCCGGCGACCGCCACGGCCATCCCCAGCACATTGGGCCAGCGCACGCCCTCGCCCAGCAGCACTGCGGCGATCAGCACGGTAAAGAAGGCCTGCGATTGCAGGACCAGCGAGGCCAGCCCCGCCGGCATGCCCACATGCATGGCCGTGAACAGAAAGACGAATTGGCCCAGGCTGATCGTCAGGCCATAGAGCACAATGGTGCGCCAGGGCAGTTGCGGGCGTCGGATGAAGAAAATGGCGGGAAACGCCACAACAATGAACCGCAAGGCGCCCAGCAGCAGCGGCGGCACTTCGCCCAGGCCGATCTTGATGACCACGAAATTCAAACCCCAGGCCGTGACCACAATCAACGCCGCCAGCCAATCTTTCAAAGGCATGCAAATCCTTCGCGGATGCTTTTATGAAAGCGGTATTATGCGCTATGGCGCAGCACCCTTCCGATAGCCACCGACAACCCTCGACAATGCCATGACAGCATCCATCCTTAGCTTGCACAGCTACCCGGTCAAATCCTGCGCCGGCATCGACCATGCCCAGGCAAGCATCAGTCAAAGCGGACTGCTACTGGACAGGCAATGGGTCATTGTCGATGGCAAGGGCCTGTTCATGACACAGCGCCAGTACGCCCGGATGGCCTTGATACAGCCCGGCTTCCAGGCCGGCGACCTGACGCTCCATGCCCCCGGCATGCCCGTCATCACGGTTCCATGGCTGATCGAAACCTCCGAACCGGCGCAAGTGCCGGTTCGGATCTGGCGATCGGACACCCTGGGATTCGATGAAGGCGATGAAGTCGCGGCCTGGCTTTCCGCTTTCCTTGGCGTGACCTGCCGTCTGTTGCGCGTCCATCCGGAAGCCGAACGGATTGCCAGTCCCCAGCATGTCCAGGACTGGCGTTTGAAGCATTACGATACGGCGGCCGATTTCCCGGTCAAGCACCGGTTCGGCTTCGCCGACGGCTTTCCCTTCCTGGTCGCCAACCAAGGCTCCCTGGACGAACTGAACCGCCGCCTGCACGCCAAGGGGCAGCAAGCCGTGCCCATGAACCGCTTCCGTCCAAACATTGTCGTGCAGGGGCTGGATCCCTACGAAGAGGACTATCTATCGGGCATGCGCCTGGGCGGCGGCATGCACTTTGCCTTCGTGAAGCGCTGCGCCCGCTGTCCCATACCCAACATAGACCAGGCCACCGCCCTGTCGGCCAGCGAGCCGGGCCTTACCTTGGCTGAACACCGTTTATTCCCAGAAGGCGTGCTGTTCGGCGTGAATGCCGTGGTGGCCGGCGCCGGCTTGGGCGCCACCCTGCGTGTGGGCGAGCGGATCGAACCCGAATTCGACGTCTAAGCGCTGCGCGTGCTGCGTCCGAAGTATTTTTCCAGCCGGACCTGGACATGCTCCAGGCAGATGCTCAGAATCCAGTAGATGCCGGCAGCCGCCAGGTACAAAGGCAAGGGCTGGAACGTCGTGGCGATGACGTCCTTGGTGGCCAGCAGCAGCTCGGTGACCGTTATCACGGAGACCAGCGAGGTATCCTTGATCAGGCTGATCAGCGTATTGCTCATGGACGGAACCGCCAGGCGCAATGCTTGCGGCAAAACGACGTAGTACAGGTTCTGCGAGTAGGTCAGGCCCAGGCTGTAGCCCGCCGACCATTGGCCGCGCGTAATGCCCACGATGGCGCCGCGCAGGCTTTCGGAAATATACGCACCGGCGTTCAGGCTTAGCGCAAGCACACCGGCCGTAAGAGGCTCGAAGGAAATACCGATGCTGGGCAGGCCGTAATAAATAATGAAGACCTGCACCAGCAGCGGCGTACCGCGCATCATGCTGACATAGACCGTGGCCGGCACCTGGCTCCAGCGGCTGGGGACGATACGCGCCACGGCCAGCACAAAACCCACCAGGAGTCCGCCGAACATGGCGGAAAAGGCAAAAATCAGCGTGTAGCCGGTCCCCTTCAGGAGTATAGGCCCGGCCAGGGCCATCAGTTCGACGAAATCCATGGTCTATTTTTGTTTCCAGCCTATTCGGGCTTTCTGACCTTGCTGACGTCGATGCCGAACCATTTCGTGGAAATCTTGGCGAACTCGCCGCTGGCGAATGAGTCTTCCAGCGCCTTGTTCACGGCCGCTTCGAACTTGGGATTGCCCTTCCTGAACGGAATGCCGTTGAACTTGGGCTCGCCCACGATAGCGCCGCCCTTGATGGGGATATTGGACGTCTTGACCAGGTACGCCGTCATCAGTTGATCATTGAGGGCGGCATCGACGCGCTTGCTGACCAGGTCCGATAGATACTCGGGCGCGCCCGGATAGCTTTTTACGGTCACGCCCTCTTGCGCCTTGGCCAGGGCCTCGTAGTTGCTGCCTTGCGAAACGCCCAGCTTCTTGCCTTTCAGGTCGGCAAAGCTCTTGTAGCCGCTATCGTCGCTCTTGCGCAAAATAAGCTGGGGGCTGGACGCCACGTAGGGCACCGAGAAGTCGAAGGCCTTCTGGCGTTCCGGCGTAATGCCCACCTGGTTCACGATAACGTCGAACTTCCCGGAGCTGAGGCCCGCCAGGATGGCGCTCCATTCCGTCTTGACGAACTGCGTCTTCACGCCAAGCTTATCGCCGACCAGCTTGGCCACTTCGATATCGAAGCCTTCAAGCTGCCCAGTCTTGGTATCCACATAATTGAACGGGGGATATGTGCCCTCCACGCCCACAATCAAGGTGCCGCGTTCTTTTACCGTGTCGAGCAAATCGGCGGCGTAGGCGCCGCTGGCGGCCATTGCCGAGACTGCCGTCACACCTGCGGCGAGCACGCCGCGCACAAAACGAGAAATCTTCATGTTCTTCCTGCCTTAATCCAGTGAAAGCGGGCCAATACGATAAGCCGCGGGACCGAGAGTCTTGTCCGCCTGAGTCTGTGATGCTAACAAGCTTCACGCCGTTTTATAACTACAGGATAATTACTTATATATTCCAAACGGAAATATAGAACAAGCATATAAGGCAATTTTATTATTAAAACTCGGCCTGGCTTCCATCAATAAAGACTGAGCTGGACGGGCTGCCCGTCCAGCGGGGCCTGCGTTGCGGACTGCGCCTGCAGGCCGCTGATGCGTACGCCCAGCAAGCGTATGCGGTGTTCCAGAGGAATGCGCTTCAGGCACTGGCCGGCGGCGCGGTGGATGGCTGCCGCGTCCGCGGTGGGATAAGGCAAAGTCAGGTCACGGGTTACCGTGCGAAAATTGTCGAAGCGCAGCTTGATGCCTATGGTACGCCCAACATAGCCTTTGCGCAGCAAATCGCCTTGCAGCTGCTCGCATAATTTCACGAAGACCTCCGATAGGGCCGCGCGGTCGCGCAGTACATGAAGGTCGCGGCCGAACGTCGTTTCGCGGCTGATCGATTTGGGTTCGGAATGCGTAACCACGGGCCGTTCGTCGATGCCATGCGCCACCTCTGTCAGCCAACGCGCATAGCTCAGGCCGAAGTGGCTTTGCAAGAGATCGGGCGGCGTCCCCGCCAACTGCTCGATCGTGTTTATGCCCAGGCCCGACAGCTTGGCGTTGGCCTTGGGCCCTATGCCATTGACCTTGCCGACCGGCAGGGGCCATATCCGGCGCTGCAAGTCGCCCGGACCGATAATCGTGATTCCATCGGGCTTGTCCAGTTCGGAGGCAATCTTGGACAAGAGCTTGTTGGGCGAAATACCGATGGAACAGGACAGGCCCGTGGCGTCCCTGACAGCCGCCTTGATGCGCTTGGCAAGCACCAGCGCGTCCTCCGGATGCGCGCTCAGGTCAATATAGATTTCGTCTATGCCGCGATCTTCGATATGCGGCGCGATGCCGGCCACAGCGGCCTTGAACAGGCGGGAATAGTGCCGGTAGGTTGCAAAGTCCACCGGCAGCAGCACGGCGTCAGGCGCCAACTGCGCCGCCTTCATCATGCCCATCGCCGAAAAGACGCCCAAGGCGCGCGCCTCGTAGGTGGATGTCGTCACCACCCCGCGCCCGGCGTAACCGCGCAAGCGCGAAAACGCTCGCGTGCCGTCCGGCAGCATCGTGGGCTGCGCATCGCTGCCCGCCCCGATGACGACGGGCAGGCCGCGCAATTCGGGATAACGCAAAAGCTCTACAGAGGCGTAGAACGCATCCATATCAAGATGGGCGATGCGGCGCGCGGCGGAAGCGGAAGGCAGCGGGGATTCCATGACGGCAGGCTGTATAAATACACAGCGGATTATAAGACAGACCGCGGCGCATGAAGGGATGCCTTTTCATATGCATCCGGCATCGCCCACCCGTCCGGCTGCCTCAAGCCAGCAGCTTCGTCGAGCCCCGTATCGTTAGCGTCGCTGGAAAGCGCGACGCCACCCTCGATATGGATTCGGACGGCTGGTTGTCCTTGATTTTCGCAAGCAGCAGGCTGATCAGATAGTTGCCCATAGCCTGTACAGGCAGGGAAACCGTGGTCAGTCCCTCGCCCACGAGACCGAACCAATCGGGGTCGCCATAGCCCACCACGGACACATCGCCAGGGCATGACAGCCGTATGCTGCGCAATGCCTTAAGGGCGCCGATGGTCAGGCTCGAACTGCCTATGACAAGCCCCGTGGGCGGTTCGGCCAGCGTCATGAGGCGATGCACCGCATGCTGCGCGAACTCCGGCCGCGGCAAACCGACGACAGCAAGCTTCGGATCCAGCGCGTTCTCCCGCATGGCGGAATCAAAGCCGGCAAGGCGGTCTATGCCACAGCTGAAGTCCGTGGTTGTTCCCACGTAGGCGATACGGCGATGCCCGTAGTTGATCAGGTGCATGGTGGCCGCACGTACCGCCGCCTCGTCGTCAATGGCGACGACTTCTTTGTGAATGTCGGGCACCTGGCGGACCAATTGAACGGCAGGCACCCCCTGCAGCAAGGCCAAGGTCTCGGCCTTGGGCTCCGACGTTGGCGTGACAATGATGCCCGCGGCCCGGGAAACGATGAAGGCGCGCAGGTCTTTCAGCTCGCGCTCGGAATTATCCTCGGTGATGCTGAGCGCCAGCTGGAAGCCTTGGCCGGTGGCCGCGTCAGCCACGATCTTCGCTATGGATGCATAAAAATCGTTCTGGATGTCCGGGATGATCAAGCCGATCACCAGACTGTTCATGCCCCGGATATTGCGCGCCAGGCCGTTTGCGACATAGCCCATCTGCTGGGCCATCTGCCGCACGCTGGCCTTGGTGGCCTCGCTGATTTTCGGGTGATCCGCCAAAGCGCGGGATATCGTTGTATGCGATAGATTCAGCGCCTTCGCGATATCCTTGATCGTGACACTGGGCCGGGCGGCTATTCCAGCCACGGACTCGTTAGGCGCTGACATTCCTGGAACCTTTCAATGTGGTCTCTCATTTGCAGGGTGATGGCAATGTCGTCGGCCCCCGCAAGCAACAAATCTCGTCGACCGGCATCCAGTGCAAAGGGATAGCCGCGCCCATCGGGACCTGTGACCGTATTATCCGTCAAACTTACCAGGCATGCAGCGCCGGGCGATTCGTGTATCTGCCCCATGAGCCCGGCCACTTGCTCCGGAGGCAGCACCACGGGAAGAAGTCCGTTCTTCAGTGCGTTGTCGTAGAAAATCGGCCCGAAGCTGGAAGCGATCACCACACGGATGCCATAATCCAGATGAGCCCAAACAGCATGTTCCCGCGATGAGCCGCAACCGTAGTTGGAGCGGCTGAGAATGATGCTGGCATTCTGAAAAGCATCAAGATTCATGACGAAGCCGGGCCGCGGCCGGCCTTCGCCGTCATACCTCCAGCCGCCGAACAGCCCCTTGCCCAAGCCACTGCGCGATACGGTGATCAGCCACCGCTGGGGAATGATGGCATCGGTATCGACATTGTCTTGATCCACCGGCAAGACGATGCCTGAAACTTCACTGAAGGGCTTCATATCAGCTCCCTGTGATCGGTTATCACGCCGGTCAGAGCCGCCGCCGCGGCGCTGGCCGGGCTTGCCAGGTGGGTACGCGCCCCTGGACCCTGCCGCCCTTCGAAGTTGCGATTTGTAGTCGATACGCTTCGTTCACCCGGCGACACATAGTCGCCATTCATGCCGACGCACATCGAGCATCCAGGTTCGCCCCACCTGAATCCGGCATCGCGGAACAGCTTATCCAGGCCTTGTTGTTCCGCCGCGCGCTTGACGGTTTTCGAGCCCGGGACAACCAGCGCCTGCACGGACGGCGCTATTTTTCGGCCGGCAATCAGGCGCGCCGCATCCTCCAGATCGGATAGCCGGCCATTGGTGCACGAGCCGATGAACACGCGCTGAACGGGGGTTCCGGCCAAGGGCCGCCCCGGCTCCAGGCCCATATAGCGATACGCCGCCTTCAGTCGTTCACGCATGTGGCCCTCTTGTGCGGTTTCGATCGCCGGAAGCGGCTCGTGCACACCCACCACCTGGCTGGGACTGGTGCCCCATGTCATCTGGGGAGAGTCCAAAGCCACATCGAGGGAGAGCTCGCGCTCATAGCGCGCGCCATCATCGGATCGCAAGCGGCGCATGGCCGCAAGCGCTTCGCCCGAACCGCACAAGTGCGGCCGGGTGGCGGACAGGTAGGCAAAGGTGACATCGTCCGGCGCAATCACGGCGGCCCGCGCACCTGCCTCAATGCCTAGATTGCATAGCGTCAGCCGGCCTTCCATTGAAAGGCTGCGCGGCAATTCTCCCGCCAATTCCAGAAACCCCATCGTTCCATGCACGCCGATCTGACGCAGCACATGCAGCGCCAGGTCCTTCGCGGACAGATCCCGTTGCATTACGCCCGACAGGGTCAAGCGGGCGGCGCTCGGACGATGCATGACGAGTGTCTGGGTGGCAAGCACATGCTCGACCTCGGACGTTCCTATGCCCCACGCCCATGCTCCCAGCGCACCCAGCGTACATGTGTGGCTGTCGCCGCAGACCACGGTCATCCCCGGCACCACCATGCCAAGCTCCGGCGCAACAACATGGACGATTCCCTGCCGCTCGTGCGCCATGCCGTAATGAACAATGCCAAACTCGCGGGCGTTGTCCTCAAGCGCCTTGATCATCTCCGCGCCGCCAGCCACCGCGGATGCCTCGGTCCGTCCAGAATGGGTCGGCACCATGTGATCGGCGACAGCCACTGTGCGCTGCGGACTGACAAGCCCTCTGCCCTGCTCCCTCAACCCTGAAAACGCCTGTGGGCTGGACAAGTCATGCACAAGGTGCCGATCTATATGGATCAAATGCCGGCCATCGGGAAGCGTCGCCACGTGATGGCTTTCCCATATCTTGTCAAACAACGTTCGGATGCTTCCCAATTGAATCCCCTGATAAGGAAATATGCCTGGCCGGCCAGGCCCTTGCCGGACGCAAAAGCCAGGCAATGGCGCACACGTGCATTTTATAAATGAAATAAAAATAACCAAGTAAATTATGGTTGACAAGCAAATTCAACCGCTATTATAGTTTATTTAGTGCAAACGTGTGCACGAAATCATAAAAGCAGGAACAAGGAGACACTATGTTTAAAAATATTCTGCGGCTTTCGCACCCCGGCGGCATCCGCCGCCTGGCAGCCGCGGCCGCCCTGTCGGCTTGCGGGTTGATGGTTGTCCCGATCGCCGCCGCCGAGTACCCCGATAAACCCATCCGTTTAATCGTTCCCTTCGGCGCCGGCGGCACCAGCGACATTCTTGGCCGAACGGTAGGCGCGGCCCTGGCAACAGCCCTTGGCCAGACCATCGTGGTGGAGAACCGTCCGGGCGCCAATGGCAATATCGGCAGCAACGCCGTCGCCAGAGCGCAGGCCGACGGGTACACGCTGCTGCTGGCGGCGGACGGCACGATGGTCATCAATCCCAACCTGTATACCGATCTCCCGTTCAATCCCCGTACCGACTTCGCGCCGATTTCACGGGTTGTCGTCGTACCGCTTGTGCTGGTGGCAAATCCATCTGTCAAAGCCGATACGGTTGGCGAATTGATAAATCTAAGCAAAAAAGGCGGGCAGACGCTTGATTTCGGTTCGGCCGGCATGGGAAGCATGGGACATCTAACGGGCGAGCTGCTGAAGCACGAAACGGGCATCAAAATGCAGCACATTCCATACAAAAGCGGCGGCCAGGCCGTCACCGATGTCGTATCCGGCCAGATTCAGATGCTCATGACGGCCTTGCCGGTTGCCGGCCCCTTCCTGGCGGACGGCAAACTCAAGGCTATTGCCGTCACGTCGGGCAAACGATTCTCCGGCGCCCCGGCCATCCCCACCATCGCTGAAAGCGGCGTGGCGGACTTCGATTCGCCCAGCTGGTACGGGCTGCTGGCTCCCGCGGGCACTCCCGATGCCGTGCTGGACAAGCTGCATCAGACTTTGAAAAAAGTACTGACCACGCCCGAGATGGCGGCGCACATGGAGCGGTTGGGCGCCATTCCCGTGGTGGACAGCCGAAGTGAATTTTCAGCCCGCATCAAGAACGATATCGATGCCTGGGCAAAAATCATCAAGACCGCCAACATCACCCTTCAGTAGTTTCTTTCGATACAGAGCAACACTCATGCGCATCATCAACATCTTCGAAACGGCTGTGCCCCTGAGAGGCAGCATTTCAAATTCGCTCGTAAACTTCGCGGAACATACCGTTTCGCTTGTCGCGATCGTCAGCGATGTGGTCCGTAACGGCAAGCCGCTGACCGGGTTCGCATTCGACTCGATCGGCCGCTTTGCACAATCGGGCATCCTTCGCGACAGAATGATCCCTCGTCTTTTGGCGGCGCCGCCCGACAGCCTGCTCAACGGAACCGGAAGCGCTTTCGACCCGGGCAGGGCGTTGGCAATAATGATGCGCAATGAAAAGCCGGGCGGCCACGGCGACCGGGCAGCGGCAGCGGGGGCGCTGGAACTCGCGTTCTGGGACCTGAACGCCAAGCTCAATGATGAGCCGGCCTACCGGCACATTGCACGCCAGGTCGGCCGGGACTCTGCTTCGCCCAGCGTCCCGGTCTATGCGGCCGGAGGCTACTACTATGAAGGAGACAACATCGGACGCCTCCAGGACGAGTTTCGCCGTTACCGGGACTCCGGTTTCAGCAAGTTCAAAATGAAGATCGGCGGTGCCGCGCTTGCCGTCGATCTGACGAGAATCGAGTCGGCATTGGCCGTCGCGGGCGACGGGGCCAATCTGGCCGTGGACGCCAACGGCTGCTTCGATCTTCCGACCGCGCTGAAGTACGGGAAAGCCATCGAGCCATACGGATTGCGCTGGTTCGAGGAAGCATGCGATCCCTTGAACTATCACGCAAACCATCACTTGGCCCAGGCTTACGAGGGACGGCTCGCCACCGGCGAGAACCTGTTCTCCGTCCAGGACCTGGACAACCTGCTGCGCTATGGCGGCATGCGTCCGGAGCGCGATGTCTTCCAGATGGATCCGGGGCTGGCTTATGGGCTTACTGAATACCTGCGCATGATTGCCGCCCTGGAAGCAGCCGGCTTCGACCGAAGCAATATGCACCCACATGGCGGCCACTTGATCAACCTGCATATCGCATCGGGCTTGGGGCTGGGCGGTTGCGAAGCCTATCCGGGCGTCTTCCAGCCATTTGGCGGATACGCCGATGCCTGCACTCTTGGAGACGGCAGGGTCTGCCCCACCGACGCCCCCGGATTCGGGCTGGAACAAAAAGCCGAGCTTGCTCCCCTGCTCAAATCGCTTATTGAATATGGAAGAATCGCACAATGAAAATCGCCATCGTAGGATGCGGGGCCATGGGGTCCGTGTATGCCGGCCTGCTTGCCGCCTGCGGGCATGATGTGATCGCCATCGACCGATGGCGGGAACACATAGATGCGATCAACCAGAAAGGGCTGCGCCTCGAAGGCGCCAGCGGAGACCGCATGGCGCGCGTCCGCGCATATGTCGACCCGCCCAATGAAACCGTCGACTTGGTAATCATCGCTGTAAAGGCGGCGCAAGCCGGCGTAGCGGCTCAGCACGCCCGCTGCATGCTGGGCGGCCACACCGTTGTGTTGGCCATCCAGAACGGTCTGGGCAGCGCCCAGGACGTGGCTGCGGCCGTGGGCGAAGATCGCCTGGCTGTCGGCATTGCCGCCGCGTTCGGAGCGTCGCTTCCCGAGGCCGGGCATGCCCATCACAACGGCATGGCGGCGGTCCGGATGGGCGCCTATGGCGGTCTGGACGCCGACCGGCTGGAAGCGGTGGCCGCCGCATGGCGCGACGCCGGATTCAATGCGGAAACAGTGCCTGACGTCGCGGGCATGCAATGGGAAAAACTGATCTGCAATGTCGCTTACAGCGCGCCTTGCGCCATCACCGGCCTGACGGTTGGTCAAGTCATGGACGACCCGGAAATGTCGGTGGTCAGCCAAGCCGCGGCCATTGAAGCTTGGGAGATCGCGCGCGCCCTGGGCATCTCGATCAACGTCCAGGATCCCGTGGCGCATGTACGCGCCTTTGCGGCTCGCATTCCCGATGCCAAGCCTTCCGTGCTGCTGGATCTGGAACGCGGGCGAAAGAGCGAAGTGGAGTTCATCAACGGGGCCGTACCGCGGGAAGCCCGCAAATGTGAAATGCGCGCACCCGTGAACGAGGTACTGACGGCTTTGGTGAAGCAGCGGGAAAGCCTCAACAGTCGCTGAGCACAGATCGGCTTCCGGCGTTGATCGCCGTGGCGGCATCGTCCGGCACATATCCGGTGCGCTATTGCTCGCTGCAATGCACAATTGCAGTGCGCTGATCATACGGCGATCAACGCCCGTACAAAGCCTGCCCAGCGTGCCTTAGGGCCGCCCCTGACCAGAAAGCTGGCATGGGATTTGCGTAATCCAGGAAGTCCCGCAACTTCCATGGATCGCCAATGACCGATGCCCGCAAGCCTTCTTCCATTCCCTCTGTCAACGCCAGTGCACCGGCCGATACGCGGCGCCGGGCATGGCTGGGAAATACCGTCAGGGCGACCGCCAGTCTGGGCATCCTTGCGCTGGCCGACCCCTTGATACGATCCGCCGCCTGGGCGGCCGGCTCCGATGCGCCGGAAAAAGCCGAAGTGAAAATCGGCTTTATTCCGCTGACCGATTGCGCCTCGGTCGTCATGGCCTCGGTCATGGGCTTCGACAAGAAGCACGGCGTGAAGATCATTCCAAGCAAGGAAGCATCATGGGCCGGTGTGCGCGAAAAGCTGTCCAACGGCGACCTGGATTTCGCCCATGTCCTGTACGGCATGATTTATGGCATGCAACTGGGCATTGCCGGCGCCCGGCAGGACATGGCCGTGCTGATGGGCCTGAACCAGAATGGCCAGGGCATTACCCTCTCGAACCAATTGCGCGAAGCCGGCGTGACCGATGGCGAATCGCTGCAAAAGAAAATGGCCGCCGACCCGCGCCAGTACACCTTCGCACACACCTTTCCCACGGGTACGCATGCCATGTGGCTGTACTACTGGCTGGCCGGCCACGGCATCGACCCGGCGGCAACGCGCTGCGTCACCGTACCGCCGCCGCAAATGGTGGCCAACATGCGCATCGGCAATGTCGACGGCTATTGCGTGGGCGAGCCGTGGAACGCGCGCGCCATTATCGATAAACTGGGCTTCAGCGCGGCCACGTCCCAGGATATCTGGCCGGACCATCCGGAGAAAGTGCTGGGCACCCGTTCGGAATTCGTGCAACGGCACCCCAACACGGCGCGCGCCGTTACCGCCGCCATCCTGGAGGCGGCGCGCTGGATAGACAGTTCTCCGGAAAACATCCGCAAGACCGCGGAAACCATCGCCGCCAAATCCTACGTCAACACAGACGCCGCCACCATCATCGACCGCATGCAAGGCCGCTACACCAACGGCCTGGGCAGATCGTGGACCGATAAGCATCCCATGCGCTTTCATGGCGACGGCGCCGTCAACTTCCCCTATCTGAGCGACGGCATGTGGTTCCTGACCCAGCACAAGCGCTGGGGCCTATTGAAGGAACATCCCGACTACGCCGCCATAGCCGACCAGGTCAATCGTATCGACATCTACAAACAGGCCGCGGCCGCGACGGGAACGGCGCTTCCATCCAGTACGTCCCGTTCAAGCAAACTGTTTGACGGAGTGGCATGGGATGCCGGCAATCCCGCCGCGTACGCGGACGGCTTCGCCATCAAGACGGCATGAGGACAGCGGCATGAACCCGGCAACACGACTCTCCCTGATGATCCGCAACAGCCGTTGGCGAGCGGGGGCTGAACGACTGGCCGGCGCATCCGCGGGCCCCGTCACCGGCTTCGCGCTGCTGCTGCTTGTCTGGAAAATCATTTCCCTGCGCATAGGCGATATTCCCGCGCCTGAAACCACGCTGCTGGCCGCCTACGAACTGTTCAAGAACCCTTTCTATGACAACGGCCCCAACGATGTGGGGATAGGCTGGAACATCCTGGCTTCGCTGGGCCGTGTGGCGCTGGGCTTCCTCCTGGCGGCCGCAGTGGGCATACCCCTGGGCTTTCTTATTGGCCGCGTGCCGGTAATGAACGCCATTTTCTCGCCCATCATCAGCCTGCTGCGGCCCGTCTCGCCGCTGGCCTGGCTGCCCTTGGGCCTGTTGCTGTTCAAGGCGGCCAATCCGGCCGCCATCTGGGCCATCTTCATCTGCTCGATCTGGCCGATGATCATCAATACCGCCGACGGCGTCAAACGAGTCCCCCCGGACTATCTGAACGTGGCCCGCGTGCTGAACCTGTCGGAGTGGAAGGTATTCACCCGAATACTGTTCCCGTCGGTCCTGCCCTACATGATGACAGGGGTGCGCCTGTCCATCGGCACCGCCTGGCTGGTCATCGTGGCGGCCGAAATGCTGACCGGGGGCACCGGCCTGGGATTCTGGCTTTGGGATGAATGGAACAACCTGAACGTCCAGAACATACTGATCGCCGTGCTGGTCATCGGCATCGTCGGCCTGCTGCTGGACCTTATCCTTTTGGCGCTGGCCAAGCGCCTTGACTACAGCGAGGCCTAGACCATGGAAAAGTTCGTACGGATAGAGTATGTCGGGCAGCGTTTCGACACCCGCAGCGGTCCCTTTGTCGCCCTGCGCAATATCAATCTGGACATCGCGCGGGGCGAGTTCATCTCGCTCATTGGGCATTCAGGCTGCGGGAAATCCACCTTGCTCAATCTGATCGCCGGCCTCGCCAGGCCTACGGACGGCGTTCTGCTATGCGCCGAAAAGGAGATCACAGGCCCCGGACCCGACCGAGCCGTGGTCTTTCAGAACCATAGCCTGCTGCCCTGGCTGACCTGCCAGCAGAACGTGTACCTGGCTGTCGAACGAGTGTTCGGAGCCAGCGAAACGCCCGGTGAACTGAAAGCCCGGACGGCATCCGCCTTGAATCTGGTGGGCCTGCGCCATGCCATGCATAAGTTGCCCAAGGAAATATCGGGCGGCATGAAGCAGCGCGTCGGCATAGCCCGGGCGCTGGCCATCGAGCCCAAAGTCCTGCTGCTTGATGAGCCTTTCGGCGCCCTGGATTCTCTTACCCGCGCGCACTTGCAGGATGAGTTGCTGCGCATCGTGTCGGCCACCAAAACGACGGCGATCATGGTGACGCATGACGTGGACGAGGCCGTATTGCTGTCGGACCGCATCGTTATGCTGACGAACGGCCCCGCCGCCACCATAGGAGAAATCCTGTCCGTCGAACTGCCTCGCCCGCGCAACCGCATCGCCTTGTTGTCCGACCCGCGCTATGCGGCCTGCCGTGCGGCCGTACTGGGTTTCCTGCACCAGCGCCACAGGCGTCCGGCCGCTGACGGCCAAGGCTCTGTAGCACCTCATGCCGAAAAGCAATCCGAGCAACCCGAAACCATCGTCGCATCATGAAAAAAATGAAACTCGTCGTCGTCGGCAACGGCATGGCCGGCATCCGTACCATCGAAGAACTCCTGAAGCTGGATCGCGGGCTGTATGACATCACCGTATTCGGTTCCGAACCCCATCCCAACTACAACCGCATCCTGCTCTCGCCCGTCCTGACCGGCGAACAGACTCTGCAAGACATCATTCTCAATGATCGCGGCTGGTATGAAGAGCATGGCATTACGCTGCATACCGGCAGTACGGTGACTCAAATCAATCGGGCGCGCAAGGAAGTCACCACGGACGATGGCAAAACCGCCAGCTACGACCGCCTGCTGCTGGCCACCGGATCCAAGCCTTTCATGCTGCCGGTGCCGGGCGCGGACCTGGAGGGCGTCATCACCTTCCGCGACATCCGCGATGTGAACCTGATGATAGAAGCGGCAGGCAGGCTCAGGAATGCCGTGGTCATCGGCGGCGGCCTGCTGGGGCTGGAGGCGGCCAATGGGCTGGCCTCGCGCGGCATGCAGGTCAGCGTCGTGCATCTGGGCTCTGCGCTGCTCGATCGCCAACTGGACGGTCCCGCCGCCGCATTGCTGCAAGCCAGCCTGCGCAGCCGCGGCCTGGATTTTCTGATGGAGCGCCAGACCGAAGCCATACTTGGAAACGGACAAGGCGCCGTGTGCGGCATACGGTTCAAGGACGGCGGCGAGCTGGCGACGGACCTGGTCGTCATGGCCGTCGGCATACGGCCCAATACCGACCTGGCCGATGCCGCCGGCATCTACACCGACCGCGGCATCGTCGTGAACGATACATTGCAGACCTACGATCCCAGCATCTATGCGGTCGGCGAATGTGTCAGCCATCGAGGCATGGCCTACGGCCTGGTCGCTCCCCTATTCGAACAGGCCAAGGTTGCCGCCAATCACTTGGCGCTGCACGGCATAGGACGCTACGCGGGCAGCACCACATCGACCAAGCTCAAGGTAACCGGCATAGATGTGTTCTCGGCCGGTGAATTCATGGGCGGCACCGGCACCGAAGCCATTACGCTGGCCGACCCCACGGGTGGCGTATACAAGAAGCTTGTCATCCGCGATGACAAGCTGATAGGCGCCTGTCTGTATGGCGACACGGTTGACGGCGCCTGGTATTTCCGCCTGATACGAGAGGGCAAATCCATAGGAGAGCTTCGCGAGAATCTGATGTTCGGCGAAGGCTCCATTGGCGATACCGGGCATTCGGGCGAGAACAGCATCGCCGGCATGCCCGATTCCACCGAAATCTGCGGCTGCAATGGCGTCTGCAAAGGCACCATCGTCAAGGCGATCAGGGAAAAAGGCCTGTTCACCGTCGACGAAATCAAGAAACACACCAAGGCGGCCAGCTCTTGCGGTTCATGCACCGGCCTGGTCGAGCAGATACTGATCAATTGCATAGGCGGCGCGGCCGACATAAAGCCCAAGTCTGAAAAGGCGATATGCGCCTGCGCGGACTACACCCATGGCGAGCTGCGCAAGGCAATCCGCGAACAGCACCTGACCAGTATCCCCGAAACCATGCGTTTCCTGGAATGGCGCAGCCCCGACGGCTGCGCCACCTGCCGTCCCGCATTGAACTACTACCTGATGTCGACCTGGCCCGGCGAGGCACGCGACGATGCGCAATCGCGCCTGATCAACGAACGTGTGCACGCCAACATTCAGAAAGACGGCACCTACTCCGTTGTTCCCCGGATGTGGGGCGGCGTCACCAACCCTTCAGAACTGCGCCGCATTGCCGACGTGGCTGACAAATACCATGTGCCCATGGTGAAGGTCACAGGCGGACAGCGCATCGATCTGCTGGGCATCAAGAAAGAGGATCTGCCCGCCGTCTGGAAAGACCTGGACATGCCTTCCGGCCATGCCTATGGGAAGAGCCTGCGCACCGTCAAGACCTGCGTCGGCAAGGAATTCTGCCGCTTCGGCACGCAAGATTCCACCGGGATGGGCATCGCGCTGGAAAAAGACCTGGTGGGCATGTGGAGTCCGCACAAAGTGAAGCTGGCCGTTTCGGGCTGCCCGCGCAACTGCGCCGAGTCCGGCATCAAGGACATCGGAATTATCGCGGTGGATTCGGGATGGGAGCTGTATGTGGGCGGCAATGGCGGCATCAAGACCGAAGTCGCCCAGTTTTTCGTGAAGGTGCAGACCCACGATGACGTGCTGGAGTACACCGGCGCCTTCCTGCAGCTGTATCGCGAAGAAGCGTTCTACCTGGAGCGCACTTGCCACTATCTGGCGCGGGTCGGGCTTGAGCATGCCAAGGCGCGCGTCGTGGATGACGCCGCTAATCGCGCAGAGCTGTATGCCAGGCTGAAGTTCGCGATCTCCTTCGAAAAAGACCCCTGGGCCGAACGTGTGGAACAAACGTCCGTGCGCCGGGAATTCGAATCCCTTACCGCATGAAGAACACCATGAACACCTCCTGCCTCCAACATGAATGGATTTCCATCTGCCGCATCGACGACATTCCGCAACAGGGCTCGCGCGTGGTGCGTCATCAGGGGCATGAAGCCATCGCCGTATTCCGCGCCTCGGACGATCATGTCTTCGCCGTGATCGACCGCTGCCCCCATAAAGGCGGGCCGCTGTCCGCTGGCCTGGTTCACGGTCATGCCGTCACCTGCCCGCTGCACAACTGGACCATCTGCCTTGAAGACGGCCAGGCACAGGCTCCCGACGTGGGCTGCGCCCATAAAGTGGACGTCAAGGTAGAGGCCGGCCAGGTCTTCCTGGGCCTGCCGGAAAAGGGGTGAATCATGGACTCCATCGCCCCGGCCGCCGAACCTGCCGGACCGCCAAAAATTACGGCATCGATATGCTGCTATTGCGGGACCGGTTGCGGCCTGCGGATCAGCAGCATCGGCCAGCGCGTCCTGGACGTCGCCGGCGACCCCGGGCATCCATCGTCGCTGGGCAAGCTATGCAACAAGGGCAGGACACTGGCCCAAACGGTGCGCCAGGATAGCCACAGCAGGGTACTTCGGGCGCAATGGCGCAGGGAAAGAAGCCAGCCGCGCCGCGATATTGCACTGGAAGACGCCCTGGACATCGCCGCCGGCAAGCTGGCTGAAACCATCGCCATGCATGGCCCCGATGCGGTGGGCTTCTATCTGTCGGGACAATTGCTTACTGAAGACTACGCCGTATTCAACAAGCTTGCCCGAGCCTTGGTGGGCACCAATAACATCGATACCAATTCGCGCCTGTGCATGTCCAGCGCCGTCGCGGGATACAAGCTTACGCTGGGCGCCGATGCGCCGCCCGCCTGTTACGAGGATCTGGATCATGCCGACACAGTATTGATTGCCGGTTCAAACATGGCCTATGCGCATCCGGTGCTGTTTCGCCGCCTGGAAGAGGCCAAGGCCAGGCGGCCGGACATGAAGATCATCGTGATCGATCCTCGCCGCAGCGACACTTGCGGCATCGCGGACCTGCACCTGGCCATCGCGCCCGGCAGCGATGTGGCGCTGTTCCATGCCATGCTCAATGTCATGGTCTGGGACGGCCTGGTCGATCCGGACTATATCGAGCGCCATACCGAGGGCTTCGACAAGCTGAAGCAGCGCATACACGAATTTACACCCCGCGCCGCGCAGGATGTTTGCGGAGTTCCCGCCGCCGACATCGTCCAATGCGCACATTGGTTCGGCAAGGCAAAGTCGGCACTGTCCCTGTACACCATGGGCCTGAACCAATCCAGCAGCGGCACCGCCAAGAACGCCGCGCTCATCCATCTGCACCTGGCCACAGGCCAGATCGGCCGCCCCGGCTCCGGCCCTTTCTCGCTGACCGGCCAGCCCAATGCCATGGGCGGGCGGGAAGCCGGCGGCATGGCCAACCTGCTTCCAGGCCATCGCGATCCGGCCGACGCCACCCACCGCGCCGAAGTCGCCAAGCTATGGCAGGTGGAATCCCTGCCCGATGCTCCAGGGTTTACCGCCGTGGATATGTTCGACGCCGTGCTGCAAGGCAAGATAAAGATCCTGTGGATTGCGGCCACCAATCCGGCTCAGTCCATGCCCGACCAGGCCAAGGTCAGGGCTGCTCTGCGGAAAGCGGAGCTGGTCATCGTCCAGGAAGCCTTTGCAAACACCGAAACCCTGGCCTATGCCGATCTGGTCTTGCCCGCGGCGACCTGGCCCGAAAAAAACGGCACCGTCACGAATTCTGAACGGCGCATCAGCCGTGTGCGCGTCGCCATTCTGCCGCCGGGCGACGCCCAGCCCGATTGGAAATTGACCTGCGCCATTGCCCGTAAGCTTGCGGACCGCATCGCGCCCGAGAAACGCAAGCTGTTCGACTATCAGGACGAAGCCGGAATATTCAAGGAGCATGTTCTTTGCACCATGGGACGCGACCTGGACTACAGCGCCCTGGACCATGCCGTCCTCGATGCGGCGGGCCCTCAGCAATGGCCTTACCGCTCACCCACCCGCGCGCCTGTGCGCCTGTATGCGGATGGCCTCTTTCCCACGCCCAGCGGCCGGGCGCGTTTTTTCGACACCGGCTACACACCGGTCGCCGAGAGCGTGTCGGCGCATTACCCCTTGCGCCTGACGACCGGACGCCTGCGCGACCATTGGCATACCCTGGGCAGGACGGGCCTGGTGCCCGCCTTGACCCGCCATGCGGAGGAGCCTTTCATTCATCTGCACCCGCAAGATATGCAGCGTTACAGGCTCCAGGACGGCGCCTTGGTCAAGGTCAGGACCAAGCGGGGGCATATCGTCGTGCCCGCCCAGGGCGACTCCGGCCTGAAGCCCGGTCATGCTTTCCTTCCCATGCACTGGGGCAGCGGTTTCCTGGCCGGTGGGGGCGTGAACGTCCTGGCCAACAGCGCGCGCGACCCCATTTCCCACCAGCCCGAACTCAAGCACAGCGCCGCCGGCATCGATGTGCTGAAGTACGAATGGCATGCCAGTGCCTGGATGCAGGGCTCCTCTCCCGCCTTGCGAACCAAGCTTGGGCCCTGGCTCACGCGGTTTCCCTATGCCATGCTCGTTCCTACCGCCATCGGCGGCGAGGGGGTAAGGCTGCGCCTTGCCGGGCCAACTCGGCCAGATGCGGAGCTTCTGGCCGAGTTGGCCCGGGATCTTGGCCTAGATGGCGCCGACCTGGCCTTCGATGATCCCGCGCGCGGCGTGCTTCGGCGCATCCAGCGACGGGATGGCCGCATCAGAGCCTTCCTGCTGGCCGGCGACACCCGGGCCGGCGACACGCTGCTGCATTGGGCCGATACGGGACAGGCTCCGGAGAACATTGGGCATGCGCTCATGGGCCGGGCCGGGCCTGTCGCCAGGACCCGCATCGTGTGCAGCTGTGAAAGCGTAAGCGCCGCCTCCATTCAATCCGCAATCGATGCGGGCCACGACCTTGAGCAGTTGAAGGCCGTCCTGCACTGCGGCGTTACCTGCGGCTCCTGCCTGCCGCAGATCAAACGCATGATTCAAGACAGCCATCTCAAGGAGGTTCACGCATGAACGTCGCCACCCCTGCGGCCGGCAAAGTCTGGCTGGTGGGCGCCGGGCCCGGCGACCCCGAACTGCTGACACTGAAAGCCGTGCGCATTCTTAAGGAATGCCGGATCTGGCTGGTCGATGACCTGGTCGGTTCCGAAGTGCTTGATCTGGCGTCAGACACAACGCGTATCGTCAAGGTGGGCAAGCGCGGCGGCTGCGTGTCCACCTCGCAGGCATTCATCCTGCGGCTCATGGCCCGCTATGCGCGCCAAGGCCACCATGTGGCGCGCCTTAAGGGCGGAGATCCCTTCATCTTCGGACGCGGCGGGGAAGAGATGGCCTGGCTGCGCGAGCGCGGCATCGCCGTCGATAGCGTCGGCGGAATCACCGCCGGCCTGGCCGTGGGCAGCGCATTGGGCCTGCCGCTCACGCACCGCGCCGTATCGCGCGGCGTAACCCTGGTCACCGCGCACACCGCCGACGGCGTGCCGCCCAATTGGAAAGCGTTGGCGCAGAGCGGGCTGACGATCGTGTGCTACATGGGCATGAGCAGCGTAGGTCAACTTGGCAAGGAGCTGTTGGCCGCCGGCTTTCCCGCCGGCCTGCCTGTCGCCATCGTCCAGCGCGTGTCCTGCGCGAGCCAGCGGCATGCCGTCACGACGCTGGAGAACCTGGATTCCGACGTTCGAAACCGGGGCTTGGGCAGCCCGGCGGTCATCGTGCTCGGCGAGGCTGTGACGCACAGGCAAATCGATGTAGCCAACACCTCGACAGGCATGCCGTTCGCCCGGGCGATATAAACTGGCTGGACCGCCAATGCGCGGCCCTCCCAACTTTCTACCCCAGGAAACAGCATGGCCTCAAACATCATCCTGTACACCAATCGCGAATACTCCAGTCCCTATGTCCTTTCGGTCTACGCCACCCTGGTCGAGAAAGGCCTGCCCTTCGAGCTCAAATCCATCGATCTCGGGACCCAAGAGAATCTTCAGCCCGAGTATCAGCGCATTTCCCTGACCTCGCGCGTGCCCACCCTTGTCCATGGCGAGTTTTCGCTGTCCGAGTCCTCCGCCATCGTCGAGTACCTCGAAGATGCTTTCGCCCTGCCCGACTTTCCGTCGGTCTATCCCCGAGGTCTTGAGGAACGTGCAAGGGCCCGGCAGATTCAAGCCTGGGTGCGCAGCGATCTGGGGGTACTGCGCGAAGAACGGCAGACCACTGTCATCTTTGGCGAAAGAAATCCTCAGCCCCTGTCCGCCGCCGGTCAGCGGGCCGCCGACAAGCTGCTGTCCGTTGCCGATACCCTGATCGACGCGCAGGGTAATAACCTGTTCGGCTCGTGGTCCATTGCCGATGTCGATTTTTCGGTCATGCTGAACCGCCTGTGCGCCAATGGCGACCCCGTCCCCGAGAAAATCAGGAAATATGTGGATAGGCAATCCGATCGCCCCTGCGTAAAAAGCTGGTGGGCACTTGCCAGAAAATAAAGATATATTTAATATGCATCTTTAAGGGCGAAACACTGGCTTTCGCCTTTCCTCACCATTGAAAGGAAAGAAGATGCAAATTGGTATGCTCAAGCTCGCCGGCATGCGCGACGAACACTGCGCGGCCAAACTGGCCCAGGCGCTGAACGCGGTTAACGGCGTCGAAGATGCGCAAGTATCGTTTGACCAAAGCAAGGCTACGGTGTCGTTCGACGAATCGCTGGTCTCGACCCAACGCCTGAAAGTCGCCGTTGAAGATGCCGGCTACCAGATCGCCAAACCTGTTCATGGCGAGGATGGCGCATGCTGCGGAGGCTGCGGGGGCTGAAGCGCTGTAGAATTCCAGCATGCAACGATGCTACTGGTGCTCCAGCGACCCCATCTATATGGCCTACCACGATACCGAGTGGGGTGTGCCTTCGCGCGACCCCCGGCATCTGTTCGAAAAACTGATCCTGGAGGGCTTTCAGGCCGGGCTTTCCTGGATTACCGTCCTGAAAAAACGCCCCCGCTTTCGCGAAGTGCTTTTCAATTTTGACGTCGAACAGCTTGCGAACCTTAGCGACGACTATATCGAGGTCCTGATGCAGGACAGCGGTATCATCCGGAATCGCCTGAAGCTGCGCGCCACCCGCCAGAACGCCAATGCCTGGCTGGCGCAGGCCGATCCGGTGGAGCTGATCTGGTCGTTCGTGGGCGGCAAGCCAAAAATCAACCATTACGCGCGCCATCAAGACATACCGCTGATCACCCCCGAAGCCGAGCACATGAGCCGCAGCTTGAAAAAGGCGGGGTTTACCTTCGTTGGACCAACGATCTGCCAATCCTACCTGCAAGCGGTCGGCTGCATCATGGATCACACCACCGATTGCTTCCGGCATGCGGAATTGGCCTCGCTATCCAGCCCAGGCGGAAGCCCGGGCTGATGTCGTTTACACCAAGGTCAGGGTAACGTCGATATTTCCCCTTGTGGCGTTCGAGTACGGGCACACGATATGCGCCTTGTCGACCAGAGCCTGAACCTGGTCGCGCGGCAGGCCTGGCACCGATATCTTCAATTCAACCTCAATGCCGAAGCCCGTGGGAATAGGACCGATACCCACCGTGCCCTGTATATTCGTTTCGGCCGGCAAAGCCACCTTTTCACGGGAAGCCACCAGCTTCAGGGCGCCAAGAAAGCACGCCGAATAGCCAGCCGCGAACAATTGTTCGGGGTTGGTTCCCTCTCCTCCGGCGCCGCCTAGATCTTTAGGCGTGACCAGCTTGACGTCCAGAACGCCGTCCGACGATACGGCACGGCCGTCGCGGCCTCCGCTTGCAGTGGCTTGGGCACGGTACAGCACTTTTTCTATGGACATGATAAATCTCCTGACAAATGAAATGGACGAAACATCGGCGGATCTTTGGAAAGCCGGTCCGCCGACACCGGCATGCTTACATTAATATACACTATTAAATAGCACGCTATTTAATAGACATCATCATATGCCCGGCTTCCCGGGCACTCAAACATTCTTCATCAAGCGTTTCCGCAACTTCTCAAGCGACTTCTTGGTTATCGCCGCTTCTTCGGGCGAGCATTGCGCCGCGCACATCACCGATTCCGGCACGCTCCTGGCTCTGGCCTGAAGCGCACGCCCCGCTGCGGAAAGCGAAACAATTACCTGGCGCTCGTCATCAAGGGCCCGCGCCCGCTGCAGCAAGCCCGCCGCCTCCAGTCGCTTCAGCAAGGGCGTCAAGGTGGCCGAATCCAGGAAAAGCCGTTCCCCGATTTCCGAGACAGTCAATTCGTCGCGCTCCCACAACACCAGCATGACCAGGTATTGCGGGTAGGTAAGTTCCAGCTCGCGCAACAGCTTGCGATACACCTTGGTCATGGCCAGGCCTGTGGAATACAGGGCGAAGCATAATTGCTCGTCCAGCAGCAATCCCGGTGCCTGGTTTTTAGCGGGTTTCGATTTCATATGTGCAATATTAAATAGTGCGCTATTTAAATGCAAGCTTTATTTTAAACAGGCTCATAAAACGATGCGCCCTGTTCATGCAGAACAGTGGAGCGCAACGACATCTCCGGGTCACGAATGGCCTGGGGCCAGGCGGCGCAGCAAGGCCGCCGTTGCGCCATCGGCGGGAAGAAAGGTTTCCAGCGCAAGTTCGGACAAGGTCACGTCGAGCGGCGTACCGAAAATCATTGTTGCGCTAAGCAAGGACAGCACGCCCTCCCCGGTTTGGAGCCGCAAGGGAACGGCGATGGCGTTGGCGTCTGCCGGCAGCGCATCGGCACAAGGCACAGGATATCCCCGCAGTTCTGCGAGCAGGTCCGCCAGATAGGGATCGGCGGTTTGTTCGTATTGCCGAAGCAACCGGTGCAACAGATGCGCGCGCCATTCAGCCAGGTTCAGTATTCTTGGCGCCAGTCCTTCAGGGTGCAGGCTCAGGCGAAGCACGTTCACGGGGAACTCCAGAAGCCCGGGCGCAACACCCTCCAGCAACAGAGCTACGGTCTTGTTGGCATGCAGCATATTCCAGTGCCTATCGACGGCTAAAGCCGGGAAGGGCTCGTGCGCGGCCAATAAACGCTCAATCGCCATGAGTGCGTCGCCCATGGCTGGATCGGCCAGCGCGTGTTCGGCGAAATGCGGAGCATATCCCGCCGCCAGCATCAGTTCATTGCGCGCGCGCAGCGGAACATCAAGCTGTTCGGCAAGCCGCAAAAGCATTTCCCTGCTGGGCAGGGACCGCCCTGTCTCGATAAAGCTCAGGTGCCGCGTGGAGATTTCGGCATTGCAGGCCAGATCGAGCTGGCTTAGGCGGCGGCGCTGGCGCCACAAGCGCAAATGCTCGCCGACGGGGGATGGGATATGGGTCATGGCGCAACAATACCGGGTTGAGGAATCGGCGTCCATTACCTGTCAGGTAATCGACACCATGCCGTTCCGGAAGCGATAGTTCGATTGCCGGATACGCCGGCATACCTTCTTGGGAGCAAATTCATGGCCATCGCAAATCCTCTTTCCAACACCGCCGCACCCCTTTCCCCATCCAGGCAGGCTTGCCGCGTCACCCATGAAAGCCGGCAGGACGTGACCTACCTCATATTCTTCACAATCCGCAACGGCAAGGAGGAAGCCTTTCTTCAATTGCTGCATCCCGTGTTGAATGCCATGCGCCACGAACTCTCGTTCCGCAATGCGGTTCTGCATCGCGACCCGGCCGCATCGAACCGATACATGCTGTACGAATCATGGGCCGATGCGCAGGACGTGGCGGACATCCAGGTGCATCGCTCTTACCGGCAGGCCTTCTGGTCCGCTCTACCGGATTTGCTGGAAAATGCCCGCGAGGTACAGGTCTGGTCGCCCATGCGGGGCGACTTCGTTTTCGACGATTAGAGGCTTATGGAACAGGCGTCACGGCACTGCCGGTATCAAAAAATCGGCATAGATTGTCTATGGCCAGCGCGGCCATTTGCATCCGGGTCTCTCGCGTGGCGCTCCCGACATGCGGCGCCAGCACCACATTGTCCAGGCGGCGCAACGGGCTTGCATCCAGCGGCTCGTGATTGAACACATCAAGCGCCGCGCCCGCAACGGTTCTGTCGGCCAGGGCCCGGTAAAGGTCGGACTCATTCACGACACTGCCTCGGGCGATGTTGACCAGAAAGCCACTGGGCCCCAGCGACCGCAACACCCCGGCATCGATCATTCCATAGGTTTCCGGCCCGCCAGGACAGCACAGAATCAGAATATCCGCATGCGCCGCCAGGCGGTTTACATCGTCGAAATACATCCATTCGGCGTCCTGCCTGGACCTGCCGAAATAGGCCACTTCGACCCGGAACGGCAGCAGGCGCTTGACGATTTCCTTCCCTATCCTGCCCAGGCCGACAATCCCCACCTTCTTGCCCGCAAGCGTCGTGCCCAAGGGGAAAGGCATGGTCGTCCACGCCCCCTCCTTCACGAACGCGTCCGCCCGGGGAATATGCCGCAACAAGGCAAGAAGCAGGCCGACCGCCATTTCGGCCACCGCCTCGTTGAGCACTTCCGGGGTGTTGGTAACAATGACCCCCTTCCGCCTGGCATAGTCCAGCGGGATCCCGTCATAGCCCACTCCATTTGTGCTTATGATGCGCAAGCCGGGCAGTTGATCGATCAGCTCCCGGCTGATGCGGTAATTCGAGCGCGTGACGATTCCGGCAATTTCATCGTGCCCGGGCCTGCCCGCAAGCCCCAGTTCATCCAGCTCGACCAGCGTAAACACGTCGCGCAGCGCCTGCTCGACCGGATCCGGAAATACGCCGACCTTGAGCAGCGGCGGAAACCGCGATGGCGCAATCATGGCCTGTCGCCGCCCGGGCCTGCCAGCGTCAACAGGAAGGACGCGGCGACACTAGGCATCGGTATGCGCCAGGGCCTGCGCATCCTGTATCTGGAAACCGGCGGCGGAAAGATCCTGGCGCAGCGCCTGGGCTTGATCCGCCGTCAATTCCACCAGCGGCGGCCTCAACACCGCCCAGGCCGGGTCTTGCGCCTGCCCGGCAATGGCCGATTTCATGGCGGGAATCATGGGGTATTTCTGGAAGATGCCCCGTACGCCATCGAGGGCCGATTGCTGCGCGTCAGCGGCGGCATCGCCGTCCCGCCAGGTCGCGGCCAGGCGCGCAATCGCGGCCGCATTCACATTGCCAGTCGCGGTGATGCAGCCCGCACCGCCATGGCGCAATGTTCTTAAAAGGAATACCTCGCTGCCCGCAAAGACGTCGAACCCCACGGGCTGGAATTCCTTGAGCATCGCCGCCGTATTGTTCCAGTCGCCCGAGCTGTCCTTGATCCCCGCGATCGCGCCGGGGTAGTCCTTCAGCAAGCGTTCGATCAGGTTCAGGCTGATGCCCACCTGCGAAACCGGGGGGATGTGATAAAGATAAATCTTGAGCCGGTCATCGCCGATTTCATCGATGATGGTGGCATAGTTCCTGTACAGCCCTTCGTCGCTCACGCCCTTGTAGTAGAACGGCGGCAGCATCAGCACACCGGCACAGCCCAGTCTCACGGCATGCCGGGTCAGCTCGATGGACTCCGTGATGGCGCAACACCCCGTGCCGGGCATCATTCTGCTGACGGGAAGTCCTTCGTCCGCCAGCAAGTCCAACAATTGCCGCTTCTCGGCAACAGACAGGGAATTCGCTTCGGAATTGGTCCCGAACACCGCCAGGCCCACGTCCTGTTCGATCAAGGCGCGGCAGTGCTTCAAGAAGCGCGGCCTGGAGACGGAATAGTCGCCATTGAAAGGCGTCAGTACGGGCGTCAGCACCCCGGATAGCTTTTTACCGGCCATGAGCTTGCTCCTCTGGATTGATATCTGGCAATTGGAAAGTATTGCTGAATCCGCTTTTACGTTAAAGTAGATCGGGCTTGATTCATAGCAAAGTTATTTTTTGCTTCAACCGCGCGGACACTAAGTTCCATGGATACGAAATACATGCAAAGCTTCGTCGCCGTCGTCGAGGCCGGGTCGTTCGCGGAGGCCGCCCGGCGACTTGACCTGACATCGGCGGCCATCGCGGCACGCATCAAGGCCCTCGAAAACGACCTTGGGGTGACCCTGGTCAAGCGATCGGGCCGCTCGGTCAAGCCCACCGAAAACGGCGTCCGCATTCTTGAAGGCGCAAAAGCGGTCATACGCGATATCCGGGGCCTGCGCGCCATGGCGGCCAACGGCAACGAACTGGGCGAGTTCCGGATAGGCTGCTTCGTGTCTGCCCTGACCAACGTGCTGCCGCCGCTGCTGAAACGGGTCTACGATCCGCACCCCGATATCTCCATTTTTGTAACGCCGGGCGCCTCTGTCGAGCTTTGCCACAAGGTGGCCAGCGGAGAGCTGGATGCAGCCGTCGTGGTGGAACCGCAATTCAGCATTCCAAAGAACTGTCGCTGGCAACCGTTAATGGAAGAGCCCCTGGTCGTCATCGCACACAGCAGCCTGAAAGGGCAGGACGCCCACCATTTGTTGCAAACGCAACCGTTCATCCGCTACGACCGGAACATATACGGCGGCCAGCTCGCCGACCGCTATCTGCGGGACCATCAGCTTCATCCAAGGCAAAGGCTGGAAATCGACGGCATCCTGCCCATCGCCGCGCTGGTTCACGAAGGCCTGGGCGTATCGCTCATACCCGATTGGTCGTCCATGTGGCAGTCCATGTCGATCACGCGCATACCCTTGCCGGAAAGGGCGCCCGTCAGAAGAAACGGGTTGATCTGGAACACGCAAGGACATCATGCCAAGATGTCCGAATTCATCTACCAGCAGGCCAAGGCCGTATTCAGCGCCTGAGCCGCGCCCCCGCCCTCGCGGCGGCGCGGAATGAACAAGTTTTACCCGGATGTCTTGCCGTTCGCTTCGGGTGCGCGCAGGAAGTCAAAATCCACGCCCTTGTCCGCCTGCGTTACCGACTGCAGGAAGAGCTTCTTGTAGCCCCGCTCGGCCGTGGGCGGCACAATGGGCATGGCCGCATGCCGACGCGCCATCTCGCTTTCGGCCACCAGCAGGGAGATCTCGCGATTCTTGACGCTCAGGCGTATGCGGTCGCCGTTCCGGACATAGGCCAAGGGGCCGCCTATCGCCGACTCGGGTGTAACGTGCAGGACTATCGTGCCGAACGCCGTGCCGCTCATGCGCCCGTCCGAAATGCGGACGATGTCCTTCACCCCCTTGATGGCCAGTTTCTTGGGTATCGGAATGTAGCCCGCTTCGGGCATGCCGGGCGCGCCTTTCGGACCGATATTCTTGAGCACCAGGATATCGTCGGCGTTGACGTCCAGATCGTCGGCGTCGATCCGATTGGCCAGGTCCGCGGCATTTTCAAAAACCACCGCCCGGCCCTCGTGCTCCATCAGGCCCGGATCGGCCGATGACTGCTTGATGATCGCTCCGCCGGGCGCCAGATTGCCTTCCAGCACGGCGATGCCGCCCTGCGGATAGATGGGGTCGGCCACCGGCCTGACGACGTCCTGCCCAAAGCCCGGCCCGGCCAGGTCTATTTCTTCTCCCAAGCTGCGGCCGGTCACCGTCAGAGCATTCAGCTTAAGCAAGGGCTTGAGCTCGCGCAGCAAGGTCGCCATGCCGCCCGCCTTGTGGAAATCCTCCATATAGTGCTGGCCGGAAGGCTTTAGGTCCAGCAGCACCGGCGTTTCCCTGCCCATGCGATCCAGGGCCTTCAAGTCAATATCTATACCCAGCCTTCCCGCAATGGCGGCCAGGTGGACGATGCCATTGGTCGATCCGCCTATGGCCAGCAAGACCCTCATGGCATTTTCAAGCGCATCGGCCGTCAGGATCTTGTCTATCGTCAATCCCGACCGCGCCAGACTGACCGCCTGCGCCCCGGTCAACTCGGCAATGCGCATGCGGTCCGCGGTCACCGCCGGCGGCGTCGCACCGCCGGGAACCGTCATGCCCAGGGCCTCGGCAATACAGGCCATCGTGCTGGCGGTTCCCATTACCGAACAGGTGCCCACGCTGGCGACCAATTGGTTGTTGACATCGGCAATCTCCTGATCGTCGATTTCCTCGGCCCTGTACTTGCCCCAGTAGCGGCGGCAATCGGTGCATGCGCCCACCCGCTCTGACCGGTGCGAGCCGGTCAGCATGGAGCCGGTGATAAGCTGGATCGCCGGTATGCCCGCGGAGGCGGCTCCCATCAACTGGGCGGGCACCGTCTTGTCGCAACCGCCGATCAGAACCACGGCATCCATGGGCTGCGCCCTGATCATTTCCTCGGTGTCCATGGACATGAGGTTGCGCAGGTACATGCTGGTCGGATAGGCGAAGCTCTCGTGTATGGAAATCGTGGGAAAGTCCATGGGCAGGCCGCCCGCCAGCATAATCCCCCTTTTTACCGCCTCCATCAGCTGAGGCGCATTGCCATGGCAGGGGTTGTAGGCGCTGCCGGTATTGGCGATGCCTATGACCGGCCGGTCCAGCGCCGAATCGGAATAGCCCGCCCCCTTGATGAAGGCCTTTCTTAAAAACAGCGAAAAACCGTTATCGCCATAACTTGTCAAACCCTTGCGCAAGCCGGCGGCATCAGTGGCGGGAGTGGACGATTTGCTTTTGGACATAGCCTGCTCTTCTCTTCTGCATTAGTTGACGGTTATCTTACCGTCGTGAATAACCTTGGCCCATTGATCGATCTCGGCGACCAGCCGCTTTTGCGACTTTGCGATGTCCATGGGGCTTGCATAAACCCCCTGCTCCAGCAGCTGCGCTTTTACTTCTTCTTTCGACAACGCCTTGACCAGGGCCGCATTAAGCTTTTGCACAATGGCGGGAGGCGTGCCGGTCGGCGCCATGACGCCAAACAATGAACTGACGTTGAAGCCGGTCAGGCCCTGTTCCTGGGCTGTGGGAACATCGGGCAGCATCGAAATCCGTTCGGGCGTCAGGACCGCCAGGGGACGCAATTGGCCACCCTTGATGAAGCCGATGGCCGCCGGCACGGTTTCCGTCATGGTCTCCACTTGTCCGCCCACCAGGTCCGTCATGGCCGGACCGCTGCCACGGTAGGCCACATGCACGATATTGACGCCGGCTATCTGTTTGAACAGTTCCATCGCCATGCGCTGCGGCGCTCCGGCGCCCGACGAGGCGAAGTTCAGTTTTCCCGGGTTTTCTTTGGCATAGGAAACCAGCTCGTTCAGCGACTTGATCGGCAAGGAAGGATTGACCACGGCAACCAGCGGCACCGAGCCCGCAATACCCACCGGCGTCAGGTCCTTCCGAAGATCGTACTGCAGCTTGCCCTTTTCCAGCGTCGCCATCACCGAATGCGAGGTCAGCGCGCCCATCAACAGGGTGTAGCCGTCCGGCTTGGCGCGCGCAACTTCCCCCGCGCCGATATTGCCGCCCGCACCGCCACGGTTTTCAATGACGACCTGCTCGCCGATCTCGTCGCTTAGATTCTTGCCCACGATACGGCCTATGACATCGGTTGCGCCGCCGGGAGGATAGGGAATGATCAGACGTATGGGCTTCTGGGGATAGGATTCCGCGGCCTGGGATACGCTGGCCAAAGGCAGGGCCAACACCAGGGCGGCCAAGGAAAATCCGCTGGCCAGCAATGCCGGCTTCAGATGGAATGGTTTACGTAACATGCTTGTCCCTTTAATAAGAATTATCAATGTTCGGTCGCAGCTGCATGTTCATCATCCCAAAGTTCGCTTTTTGGAAGGCCAAAAATTATTTTTTTCTATCTATAAAAAATATCCAGCATGGCCGCGCTTGCCTGTTTTTACGCATGGCTGACCTATAATCTTCTCCAGCCCACATCGTATTACTCCAATGACTGAAGAAACCGCGCCTGAAACCCCCTTGTTAAGCAACCGGCCCGCACTGGCCCTGCCGGAGGTCCCGGCGTTTTCATTGGATTCGCAATCCAATCGCCCCCAGCGCCGTGTTTACTATTTCGATCTCGAAAAGCATCTGTATCCCGATAGCAAAGCCATGCGCGTACTCGGCACGATGAAACTCGCCTGGTTTTCGCACCGCTCTCTTCCTGTGGCGTTCATGGAGATCCGCGGCGTGCAGGCCTTTCCCGGCGTCTCTTTGCTGGAAATTCCCCTGGCTCTGCACGGCTATCCCGCCTATCTGGTCATTGATGAATTCATTCCCAGCGAGGGTACGCTGAAAGACCTCTTTTCCGCCATCACCAAAGATATCGGCGTAATCATCAACCTGCGCCTCAAGCCATTTATGGATCCGCTTTTAAGTACGGTATGGGTGCGCATAAATGGCGGGGTCGGCATCGACGAAGCGGTGAAGGGGCTGGACTTCACCATCCCCGCCGCTGCGCCCAGGAAAGACCTGGGACTGTATTAAAAAAGGCGAGGGGACTCTCCCCTCGCCTTACTGTCGCCCGCGGCTTTCCGCTTATGCGCTGGCCGTGGCGGCACGCTTGCGCTGCGCGCACCAACGGCCGATCACCACGATGAACAAGGCGCCCACCACTTCGGCCGCCAGCTTGACCATGCCGGAAGGCTCGCCGAACTGCTCGACAATGACGATGTCGGTAACCAGCATCCCGCCGGCAATCCAGCCCAGCAGGGCCGCGCCGAACGTAACGACGCTGGGGTAGCGGTCGATCAGCTTCAGCACCAGGGTGCTGCCCCAGATAATGATAGGCACGCTGATCACCAGGCCGAATATGACCAGGCCCATTTGATGATCGGGGTTGGCTCCCTGGGCAGCGCCGGCAATGGCGATGACATTGTCCAGGCTCATCACGAAATCAGCCACGATAATTGTTTTGACGGCAGACATGATGGATGTGCCGCCATTGACCTTGCCGTGCGCGTCCTCGTCCGGAATCAGCAGTTTGACGCCGACCCAAACCAGTAGCAATGCACCAATTATCTTAAGGAAGGGTACGCTGAGCAAGGTCAGGGCAAAGGCGATCAAACCTACACGCAGGCCGATGGCGCCCGCGGTTCCCCATAAGATTCCCTGCATGCGCTGCTTGCGCGGAAGATTCCGGCAAGCCAGCGCTATGACCACGGCGTTATCGCCGCCAAGAAGAATATCGATCAGAATAATCTGAAAGACCGCTGCCCAGCTCAGTGTTTGTAAAAATTCAAGCATAAGTCACCCGTTAAATGCCAACAGTAAGAGTTGCGAAAGAAACGGATCGAGCCGCTTGCAATGGCCGGCTTGCTTGAGTGACATGGGATGTCGTCAAGGTGGGCGCTGGATAAAGCAAAAATGGCCTGATCCATAAGGACACAGGCCACAGCTATCGCTGGAGTACAGACCTTGCCCTTAATGGCAAGGTCTTGCTTGCAACATTGCGATGTTGCCCGAGCACCGGGAGCTTGCAAAACCTTGCAAGACAGCCGTAATGACGATGCTGCGGAAGAAAGCTACTCCCCTTGATGGGCGTAAGTATATTCGTATCTGACGCAAAGTCAAAACCAGGCCGGCCGCGCTATGCGGCCACCTTCAAACGCTTCAGCAGCACAGGCACGAACAGAAACAGGAAAGCCAGCAGCAGGAAGGTCACCGAGATGGGCGTCTCGAACAGGACGGACAAACGGCCCTGACCCGCCGCCAAAGCGGTCCGAAGCTGCGTTTCAGCCAGCGGCACCAGAATCAGGCCGATCAACAGCGGTGGGATGGGAAAGCCGTATACCCGCATCGCATAGCCGACCACGCCCAGTGCGGCCATCAGGCCCAGCTCGAACACCGAACCCGATACGCCCCAGATTCCCATGACGGCAAAAACCAGAATACCGGCGTACAACTGCGGTCGGGGAATCTGCAACAGCTTCACCCACATGCCTACCAAAGGCAGGTTCAGCACCAGCAGCATGGCGTTGCCGATGTACAGCGACGCGATCAGGCCCCAGACCAGTTCCGGATTGCTGGTGAATAAAAAGGGGCCTGGCTGCAGACCGTAGTTTTGGAATGCCGCCAGCAAGATGGCCGCCGTGGCCGAAGTGGGCAGCCCCAGCGTAAGCAGCGGCACCAATATCCCGGCCGCGGAGGCATTGTTTGCCGCCTCCGGCCCCGCGACGCCCTCGATGGCCCCTTTGCCGAACTCGTCCCTGTGCCGCGCCAGCTTTTTTTCAAGCGTATAGGACAGCATGGTTGGAATCTCGGACCCGCCGCCGGGAATCGTGCCTATCGGAAAACCAATCGCGGTGCCGCGCAGCCAGGGTTTCCAGGAACGGCGCCAGTCCTCGCGCGTCATGAAGGCTTTACCCTTGATGGGGATGATCTCGTCCTGCCCATAGGTGTAGCGGCTGGCCACATACAGGATTTCGCCGACCGCAAACAAGGACACCAGCACCACCGTCAATTCCACACCGTCCAGCAAGGCGGCAATACCGAATGTCATGCGCGGCTGGCCGGTCATGGCATCGATGCCGATCACGCCCAGCGCCAGGCCGATGAACAGGGACACGAACCCGCGAACGCGAGATGCGCCCATGACCACCGCCACCGAAGTAAAGGCAAGTATGGTCAACGCAAAATAATCCGCCGGCTTAAGCAGGAACGCCAATTCCGCAACCACGGGCGCCGCAAACGTCAGCAACAGGGTCGCGATGGTGCCCGCGACAAACGATCCGATGGCGGCCGTGGCCAGCGCCGCCGCGCCGCGGCCGGCACGCGCCATTTTGTTGCCCTCGAGCGCGGTCATCATCGACCCCGCCTCGCCGGGCGTGTTGATAAGGATGGAGGTTGTCGAACCGCCGTACATGGCGCCGTACAGCACGCCGGCAAACATGATGAAGGCCGATACCGGCCCCACCGAGACCGTCACCGGCAATAACAGGGCGATGGTCAACGCGGGTCCGATGCCCGGAAGAATGCCGATGGCCGTACCCAAAATCGATCCGACCAGGGCCCACATAAGGTTGGTGGGGGTGAGCGCGACATCGAAGCCGTGCAGCAGTAGCGCCAAGGTATCCATTACACACCCGCCAAGGGAAAGAAGCCGCCCAGCTGCAGCCCCAGCCAGCCGAACACGAACCAGCTTATGCCGCCCAGCACAAGTCCCGCGATCAGATCGGCCACAAGGCGCTTGGAGCCAAACGCACGCGCCACCAGCATGAATGACAACATGGCCGTTGCCGGCAGCCCCAGTGTTTCAATAGTCAGCGCAGGCACGATGGCGGCCAGCAATGCCGTGAAAAAAGCACGCTTGTCCATCGGCTGGCCTGGCGCCGCATTCTCCGCCTCGTCGGGCTCGAATACTTCGCCGCGGGCGATCTGGATCAGCAGCAACACGCCCAGGCCCATCAGGCCCAGGCCAATAGCGGCAACGAACAAGCCGGGGCCAATGGCGGCATATTGCGCGGTTGCCGCCAGCTCGGTCGAGGCATAGAAACAGACCGCCCCCATGAAAATCACGGCCAGCCCCAGCCACCAGGGTCCCTTGCGCAGCAATGTCATCGCCATTCCTTCACGGGTGCCGCGCAATTACTTGCTCAGTCCGGCGTCTTTCAGGATTTTATTGATGCGGCTGCTTTCGCTCTGGATGAAGGCGGCGAATTCATCGCCCGGCAGGAAATAAGCATCCCAGCCCTGCTTCTGAAGCACCGCCTGCCATTCCTTGCTTTCGCTCAGTTTGGTGAAGCGCTCCACCCATTCCTTGTGATTGGCCTCGGGCATGTCGACCGAACCCAGAATGCCGCGCCAGTTGGCGATTTCCACGTCGAACCCGGCTTCCTTGAACGTGGGAACGTCTGGCAGATTCTTCATGCGCTCGGCGGTGGTAATGCCCAAAATACGTATCCGGCCATCTTGCGCAAATTGTTGAAATTCGGAAATGCCCGAGATGCCCGCCTTCAGTGTTCCGTTGATGATGCCGATGACTGTGTCCGCCCCGCCGGCCTGCGGAATGTAGTTCAAGGATGGCACGGGCACATTGGCGCTTTGCGCCAGCAGCGCCAGGGCGATATGGTCGACGCCGCCGGCGGAGCCTCCGCCAACCGCTGTCGCGCCGGGATCGCTCTTGAGCGCAGCGACGAAATCACCCAGGGTTTTATACGGAGAATCGGCCTTGACCGCCAGCACCAGATACTCGGCGGTCAAGCGCGCCACGGGCTTGAATTTGCTCAGGTCGACCGGCGACTTGTTCAGCGTGATGGCGCCCACTGTGATGGCGCCGAAAACCGCCAGCGCATCCGCCTTGCCCTTCTGCGAGCGCTGGAAATCCGACAGGCCGATCGTGCCACCCGCCCCGCCCTTGTTCGTGAAATTCACGGTGCCTTTGTAGATGCCCGCTTGATTCATGGCCTGGAAGGCCTGCCGTCCCGTGGAATCCCAGCCGCCGCCCGGATTGGCCGGCAGCATCACGCTGACCTGGGCATGCGCCGCTCCTGCACACAGCGCGGCCGCAATCGCCAACGATTTCAACAAGCGGGTCATTTTCATTACGTTCTCCTGGAATCTTTCTGATGGCTGATCGCCCTGCTATGCAGGCGGACAGAGTAAGCGGGCGCTTATCAACTGTCAATGCACTTCGCCTTGCTGGTCGTCCCACGATCCTTGCGATGGCATGACTGCGGCATGTTCACCTGAACAGCTACATGGTCGTGTGCGGATCCAGCACATACAGATAATGGCGGAACCGGTCATAGTGGTTGATGATATCGGCTGCCACCTGTTCCCCGCTATACCCATAAATATCGTAGCCGCGTCCGCCGTTGTTCAGAAAAACCTCGGTGCGATAAAAGCGCCTTTTTTCACCCTCGCGCCGGGCGGCGTCGGATAAAGCAAATGCGGGAATGGGCTGGCTGACCAGCCGCACCGCATAAATGAAGTTCTCCGCTTCGTCGCCATGATGCACAACCAGTTGCGCGCCATCGTCCAGTTGCGTGATGTCTGCGACAATATCGCGTTTTTGCAGCTCGGAAGCCACCAGCTCGAACGCCGCCATCACTTCCTTGCCGATAAAGGCGGCGGCACGCGCCCTGGTCGGATGCGTCACGATATTGTTCAGGCGCTGCCTTAACGACATCCCGCCCTGGCCGGCCATCAATGGCGCAATGGGCAGGTTGCGGCTGGCCTGAAGGGCCACCTCGTCGCGCAGGCCCTTCAAGATTCCATAGCACATCAACAGCATGAGTATGCTTAGCGGAAAGGCGGCAATCACCGCCGCCGCCTGCACGGCCTCCAGCCCTCCGGCCAACAGCAGGCAGCCCGCCACGCCGCCGCAGGCGAGCGCCCAGAAAATACGCAGCCACAGGGGAGGCTCTTCGTCGCCCTTCGAGGTAATCATGGACACCACCAGCGCGCCGGCATCCGAGGCCGTCACAAAATAGACGGCAACCAGCAAGCCCGTAATCCAGGCAAGCGTCCGCGACCAGGGCATGTAATCGAAAACGGTAAACAGCGCGATGGGCAAATTGCTGGAAACCGTCTCGGCAATCTTGCCTTTTGCAACGAACATGTCCAGCCAAATGGCCAAGTCGCCAAAAACCGTGAACCAGATGAAGCTGAAGCCGGCCGGCGCGAACAGCACGCCCAGCAAAAACTGGCGTATGGTGCGGCCGCGCGATATGCGCGCAATGAACATGCCGACAAAAGGCGCCCAGGATATCCACCACCCCCAATAAAAGATGGTCCACGTTCCCACCCATTCCGTGGGTTCATAGGCATAGACGTGGAAGGTGCGGCGCACAAACGCGTGTAGATAAAGGCCAATATTTTCAACCAGGGCGCTTAACAGGAACCGGGTCGGGCCAAGGACCAGGATCAGCAGCATCAGGACAAACGACACGATGATGATCAATTCGCTCAGGCGCCGGATACCGTTATCCAGCCCGGTTGCCACCGTCATGGTGGCCAGCGCCGTCACGATCGCTATCAGGATGAGTTGTGTGTACAGGTCCTGCGGTATGCCAAACAAATAGCTCATGCTGGCGTTCAACTGCGACACGCCCAGACCCAGCGAAGTCGCCAACCCGGCCAGCGTGCCCACCACTGCGAAAATATCGATGAAATCGCCCAGGGGACCGTGGATGCGATCACCCACGATGGGATGGAAAGCGGACCGGATGGCCAAGGGCTGGTTGCGCCGATACCCGAAGTAAGCCAGGGCCAGGCCCAGGACTGCGTAAATGGCCCAGGCATGGACACCCCAATGAAAGAAGGTGATTCCCATGGCATCGCGGGCCGCCTGCGCCGACCGGGGCACGGCATCGGGCGGTTGCGCAAAGTGCATGATGGGCTCGGCCACGCCATAGAACACTATGCCTATGCCCATGCCCGCGCTGAACAGCATGGCAACCCAAGTGCCAAAGTTGTAGTCGGGCACGGAATCGTCAGGCCCCAGCTTGACCTTGCCCAGCGAACTCATTGCCAGGCCCAGCAGGAAGAGCACGAAGAAGCCCACCACCAGCATATAAAACCAGCCCGCTTCCGCAATGATCCATGCGTTGGCGCCGGAAAACAACGCCGCGGCCGATTCGGGAGCAAAGGAGGCATAGGCGATCAAGCCCAGCGCAATGACTGCGGAACCTATGAATGTCACCGGTGCAATGCCCGAATTTTTGAGTTCCACAGCAGTCACCTTTAGGCTGGTTCTTGAACGAGCGTGCCCCGATCCGCCTGTGCGGGCAAAACCTCGCCGGCGGCATGGCCACATGCGCTAGCTTAGCCCGCGGATTTACGCTTGCGCAATAGCCGGCACGAAAACCCGGAGCCCCGAGGGCGCGAGAACCCTTAAGTTCCGCTCAGCCAGCGACTATGCGCCGACGCGTGCTCCGCCATCTGCAAAAGCGCCACGTCACTGCCGACCCGCCCTATCATTTGCGCCCCCAACGGCAACCCGCCTCGGCCCGCATCCAGCGGAATGGCCACCGTAGGCAGATGAAGCAAGGTCCAGAGCGCCCCAAAGCGCGGGGATCCCGAGTTGGCCAGGCCTTTTTCCGCCTCGTCATCGGAGGCGGGATAAACCAGCGCATCGACGTCGGCGAACAGGGTTTCGGCCTCGTGGCGCAGTTTGAAAGCGCGCCGCTGCATGGCAAGATACTCATCCAGGCCAATCTCGCCACCCCCCGCCAAACGCTCGACCAGCCGGGGACTGAGCTTCGACGCGGCCGTCATGCGCTCGTGCGTCAGCGCGTGGCGGGCTTCGTAGGCGACCAGTCGGCTCTGGTCTTCGATCAAGGATTCGTATTCAGCCGGCAGCGTCAGCTCTTTGACACCGATCCCCGCGGCGGCAAGCCTGGCGGTCCAGCTTCGGAGCGCCTCGAGCGCCTGGGCGCTGGCGTGCCGCCACTGCGCCGACAGGCAAATGCCGACCGTGTAGCGCAGGTCGCCTGACGGGGCATGGTAGCGTTGGCCGTGGGTGCCCAGCACGACCGCAGCGGCGTCGGCCACATTTCGGGCCAGAACGCCCACCGTGTCCTGCGAGGGGCTTAGCACACCGACTCCTGCCGTCGAGACAAACCCGAAGCTTGGCTTGTAACCCACTACGCCGCAGTAAACAGCGGGCCGAGTGATCGAGCCCGTCGTCTGCGTGCCCCAGGCAGCCATGGCCATGCCGTCGGCGACCGCGGCGGCCGAGCCGCTGGAAGAGCCGCCAGGAGTATGCGCAAGATTGAGCGGATTGCGCACCCGGCCGGGCGTCTGCGTGGCAAACTCGCTGGTTGCCACCTTGCCCAGCAGGACGGCGCCTTGCTCGTGGGACAATGCCACACACGCGGCATCGCGACCAGTGGTATGGCCCGAGTAGATGGGCGAGCCATACGTCGTGGGATAGGCGGCGGTTTCGATCACGTCTTTCACAGCATACGGTATGCCGCGCAGCACGCCCCGCCGCAAGCCGGCGTCCACCGCGTCGGCCTGGGCACGGACGTGTCCGGCATCGCTGGCGAGGAAGGCCTGGACCTCTGGATTGCGTGCGCTGATGCGCGCCAGGCAATGCTCAGCCAAATCACGTGCGCGCAATGCGCCTGTCTCGATGTCTCTCAAAGCCTGGGCAATCGAGGGAAGCGAAGTACCTGAATGCATGATCGCTTACTCGATACGGATGTTGGCATCCTGGATGACTTTTGCCCATTTGTCGTGCTCGGCCTGCACGAAGCGCGCGAACTCTTCCCGAGTGCCGCCGTTCGGCTCCGCGCCCTGACGACGAATCAGTTCCTGCACCTCGGGCTTGGCGAGCAGCTTCGCTGTCTCGTCATGAAGGCGGTCAAGGATTTCGGCCGGCACCTTAGCTGGGGCGAACAACGCAAACCAGCCTTCGACCGAATAGCCGGGCAGGCCGGATTCGGAGATCGTCGGCACTTCCGGCAACAGAGGCGAGCGCTTGCTGGAGGTTACGCCCAGCGCCACCAGCTTGCCGGACTTGATGTGAGGCAGGCAGACGGGCAGATTGCAGAACATCACTTGCACGCGGTTGGCGATCAGATCGGGTAGCGGCTCGCTGCCGCCCTTGTAGGGAATGTGCAGCATGTCGGTCGAGGACATCGACTTGAACAGCTCGGCCGACAGATGTTGACTGCCTCCGGCGCCGCCCGATGCGTAGCTATATGCATCGCTCTTCTTGAGCGCCTCGATCAGTTCCGGCACGGAACGGGCCTTGACCTCGGGGTTGACCACCAGCACATTGGTCACCGAAGCGAAGTTGGCCACCGGCGCAAAGTCCTTCAGCGGATCGTACTTCAGGTTGGTGTACAGGCTGGGGTTGATTGCGTTGGTGCTGGCCGCACCCATCAGCAAGGTATAGCCATCAGGCTCTGCGGCGGCCACATAGCCGGCGCCGATATTGCCTCCCGCGCCTGATTTGTTCTCCACAACGACCGATTGACCAAGGGCCTCGGCCAGGCCGGCGCCGACGGTACGCGCCAATTGGTCGGTCACGCTGCCGGCGCCGAATGGCACGATCAGGCGTATGGGTTTGGTGGGGTAGGCAGCCGTCTGGCCAAGCGCTGTGGGCACTATGGCGACTGCCAGGGTCAGGGCAGCGGCAAGGGCTGCAAAACCACGGGCTTGAATGTTCATGAATGTTTCCTGAAAAATAATGGTGTCGTCGGCAATACTGGTATTGCCAAGCCACTCGGCCATGGCTTGCGACATATGCATGATCAATCTTAGGCTGTCGGATTCAATCCATCCAATATAAAATTCAGCAAGGATAAATACGATAATCGACCTAATCGGAACATATGGCGCTGTATTCAAGACAACTGCTCGCCTTCATGGCCGTCGCGCAGGAACTTCATTTTGGCCGCGCAGCAAAGCGTCTGCACATGACACAGCCGCCCCTCAGCCAGCAAGTGCGCCTGTTCGAAGAGCGCATCGGCGCGCCCCTGATTGAGCGTTCGACACGCACGGTGCGGCTGACTCCGGCCGGAGCGCTGCTGCGCGAGGCCATGGAACAAATGATGGAAGACGGGGAGGCGGCCGTGGCCGCGACCCTGCGCGTCGCGACGGGAGACGCGGGCCTGCTGCGCATCGGGTTCACGCCTACGGCGGCCTACCGGCTCATACCCGCCGCCGTCGGCGCATACCGCCAGCGCCATCCGCGGATCCAGCTGTCCATGACCGAGGCCGATACCGGGCGCCTGCACACGCTGCTCGTTCAGGACCGGCTGGACGTCGCCCTTCTGCGCCACTCCGGGGACAGCGAAGACGACGAGCTGCACCGCGAGCCGGTAGACAGCGAGCCGCTCGTGGTTGCGCTTCCCATACAGCACGCCTGGGCATCGCGCGACAGCATTCCCATTGCGGAGCTCGCAACGGAGCCACTCATCGGCTTTGCGCGCCAGACCTCCTTGTACTTCCACACGCTGCTGGCATCGCTGTTTGAGCGCAACGGCCTGGCGCCAAACTACGTCATGGAGAGCCTGCTGCCCACCCTGCTGGCGCTGGTCGAGGCCGGCATCGGCGCGGCGGTGGTGCCCGCCTCGGTCAGCGAGCTGCGGCCGGGAGGCGTGAAATACCTGCCGCTACAGGCCGAACATAGCTTGCGATCGACGCTGTATCTGGCCTACCGCAAGGATTGCCTCAACCCCGCCGTGCCGGCCTTGTGCGAGACGCTACGGCTTGCGGGAGCCGTGGCATTGGATCATAGCGGTACAAACGATGCGTGATGGGGCGTCAAGTGCTAGTGTGCAAAGGGGCCACCTTACGGCGGCCCCTTCCGGAATAATCCATCCAGACGCGGATCAGGAGTTCCCGAGATCCACCTCGTTGGCGACCTTGCTCCAGCGATCGTATTCCGAGTTCAAGCGTGTCTTCATCTTGTCAGCCGGCTCGTAGGTCGCCAGTGCACCAACCTGCATCATTTGTTTCTGCAATTCCGGATCGGCCAATAACCCGCTCAGTTCTTTGTTGAGCCGATCCGAGACTTCCTGCGGCGTACTGTTCGGAACGACTATGCCGCTCCATGAGCTCGCGTCGAAACCAGCGAAGCCTTGCTCGGCAATGGTTTTCACCTCTGGCAGGAAGGCCTGGCCAGTGCCGGAGCCCAGGGCGATGGCCTTGAGGGAGCCGCTTTGGATATGAGGCATGGCGGCGATCATATCCGCCATCATGACGGAGATATGGCCGCCCAGCAGATCGGTGATGGCGGGCGCGCTGCCGTTGTAGGCAATGTGCAGCATCTCGAAGCCACCCAGGCCCTTCAACTGCTCCATGGCCAGATGGGCAATACTGCCCGCACCGGGCGTCGAATAGTTGATTTCCTCGGTCTTGGTCTTGGCAATAAGCTGCTGCAGGTCATTCACATCCGGCAGCAATTTGGGATTGACGACGATGACGTAGGGCAGGTCGTACACCGTGGCGACGCAGGTGAAATCCTTGCGCACGTCATACAGGTTGTTGCGATGGACGATAGGCGCAATCAGCGCCGGCATGCCAAACATCGAAATCGTATAGCCATCGGCGCGCGAACGGATGAATTGCGAAGTGCCCACAGAGCCCGAAGCGCCTGGGCGATTATCAACGATGATGGTCTGGCCCAGGCGCTCTGACAACTTATGCGCGATGAGGCGGGCGATGGTGTCAGTCGGTCCGCCGACCGGAAAGGCCACAATCATGCGCACAGGCTTGCCGGGCCATGAAGATGCCAGGGCAGGCAGCGGCAAGGTCGCGGCGGTCAGGGCGGAAAGAGCGGATACCTTCATGAAGGTACGGCGGGAGAAATGAGAGGAATGAGCCATGGTGATTGTCCTAATGTCGGTGTCTGTGTCTTTAGGGCGGAAACTCAAATGATCCGCCGGGCCTTCAGGGAATGCAGGGTGTCTGCGTCGATGCCAAGCACTTCTTGCAGCACTTCAGACGTGTGTTGCCCAAAATGGGGCGGGTTGTGTCGTACAGGGGCGCGTGCATCATCGATCACGTAAGTTGGGGCATGAATAGCCTGGGGACCCGCCTCGGGGTCCTCGTAGCGGTGCAGCATTCGCGCCGCTTCGGTCCGAGGAGACTCCAAAGCATCGTACAGGCCCTGGACTTCGCCGCATGGGATACCGGCCTTCTGCATGCGCTCGATAAGATCGGCTCGCCGATGACCGCGAATGCTCTCTTCCAATATGGGCAGCAGGATCTCGCGGTGCTTGGCGCGATCGGTGTTTTTTTCAAAGCGCGGATCAGCGGCAAGGTCCGGCCGCAAGATGACCTGCTCGCAGAACTGGCGAAATTGGCCATTGTTGCCCACGGCGATCACCAACGGGCCGTCCTTTGCCTCGAAGACCCCGTAGGGCACGATGGCCGGGTGGGAATTGCCGAATTTAGGCGGATCCTCGCCACCAAGCCTGGCCGCCAGGCCATAGTAGGATGTCACGGCCAGCCCGTGGTCATAAAGCGCCATCTGGATGTGGCGACCCCGGCCCGTGCTTACCCGCTCGTACAGTACAGCAAGTATGGCCTGCACGGCGTGCATGCCGGTGAACATGTCAACGGCGGCCACGCCGAACTTCAGCGGGCCCTGGCCTTCTTCGCCATTCATCGCCATGATTCCGGATTCGCCCTGAATGACCAGGTCGTAGCCGGGGCGCCCGCGTTCGGGGCTTAGGGGGGAATAGCCCGAAATCGAACAATAGATGATGCGCGGATTCAGCGCCTGAAGCTGTTCGTAGCCCAGGTTCAGTTTCTCCGCACCGCCATGTTTGAAGTTCTGGATCACAATGTCGGATTTAGCCGCCAAGCGGCGTGCAAGATTCTGCCCTTCCTCGGTTTGGAGATCCAGACACATGGACCGCTTGTTGCGGTTGGCGCTGTTGAAATAAGAGGTGTTCCGGCTGCCGACACGGACACCCCAGTCGCGGGTATCGTCCCCGCGCTCAGGGTGCTCCACCTTGATGACGTCCGCGCCCAGGTCGCCCAGCGCCATACCGCATAGCGGCCCAGCCAAGACCCGCGAAAGATCAAGTACACGTATCCCCGCCAGCGGTTGTTGATTCTGCACTACCAGCTTCCTCCAGACTCTCTTCGTCGATGATGATATTCATTATCTATGCCGCCGAGGCGTTGGCAATCCCCATAGCCATTGACACCATGTCAAAATTATTTGACCATAAGCCATGGATTTGTCATCTCTAACCATCTTTGTCGAAATCGTCGACAGCGGCAACCTCAGCCAAGCGGCGCGCTCGCTCAATATGTCTCGCGCCAACGTCAGTTATCACTTGGCCAGCCTTGAAAAGTCGCTGGGCGCCGAACTATTGCGCCGCACCCCGCAAGGCAATGAACTGACCAGCGCCGGCGAACTTATATATCAGCATGCCCGCAACATTGTCAGCGAATCGGCGCTATTGAAGGAGGCGGTGAAACGGGATGTCGCCGAACTCACCGGCAGGGTCGGCCTTAGCATTCCCACCGGTTACGGGCAACTGGTCATGGGCGGCTGGCTGATTGATTTCAAAAGACTCTATCCCGGCATCGTCCTGGACGTCCGATTGGAAAACGTCATGGAGAATCTGATTCGCGATGGTGTCGATGTAGCCATAAGCGTGCTGTCCAAGCCTCCACCCTTGCTGGTTGGACGCGATCTAGGGCCGCTGCGCTACGTGGTCTGCGCCTCCAGCGACTGGGCACGCGCCCATACCCTGCCCAGCACATTGCAAATGCTAAGCCAGGCTCCCGTCATCACCACCGGGGGGATCACGGGACGCGCGCATCTGTCCGCGGTCGCCAACGGCCGGGAAAGCGACATACGCCTGCGCCCCACGCTTTTATCGCGAAGCTTTCCCTATTTGCGGGAATGCATCCTGGCAGGCATAGGCCTGGGCGTCGTGCCGGACTACGTCGTGGACGACCTTGTGCGCGATGGCCTGGTCGTAACGTGCATGGAAGACTTTGAACTGACCATGGATCGCAGCCATATGTACTTGCTGTATACGCCGCATCGCTATCAGTCGCGCGCGATCCGGACCTTGATCGACTTTCTGTCAGACAGATTGGGCATCACCAGGCCGATGCGCAAGACGGGGGACGTTGGCGATAGCGCTGTGCCATAGATTGCGCCCTGAATCTACAAACCATGGGCTCGCGATGAGACGAACATTGCCAAGTCCTGTCTGGAAAATGCAAGCGTCCCACGCAAATCCACAGTCTTTGTAGGATCTGATTTGAACTTAGATTGGCGATTTACAAAATCAATGGGTTGGAAACTTGAAATGAGACTCCTCCCCTTGATTTGTCCCATTTTTTAGATTTTCCTACCTGGTAAGGAAATATCCAAGCAAGATAAGAAATCCAGTAGTTCATCGCTACGCTCATAAAAGTTTTTCCACACCTCTCGACTCCTTAGCCAGACGCTAGAACAAACCTAGCCTATTAGCGCCAAGCTAATTTGCTGAAAGACGTATTTAGGGCTTCTGCAATTTCCGTAGAAAAGACACAGGATGCCAGAAAACAGTCTGGTTCTCGGCGACCAACGCAGACGGCGGCATTAAACGCCGTACAGCCACTCATTCCAAATTGAACACGCACGAAAAGCATAAGTTAGTTTTGCTCAGCGAGCCGCGCTAGCACTCCCAACTCCTCATCCTTATCCGCGCGCGATACCCCTGGCCTGACAGTGCCGAAGTACTTTCGAGCTGCACCCCCATCAACATAATCAACTTCGCCACCAATCTGATAAAGATGAATTTGACAGACGCGGCTCCCCACCACCATTTCGACGGGCGTATTTCCGTGGTTAAAAAGCTCAAGAGGAACCGTCCCCCTCCACCCAGGTTGCATTGATGTAGAAACTCCTACGCCAAGCCTGCCATAACTGCTGCGAATAGAAACCTCAGCAAATACATCTGTTGGTAGCGAGAGAAACTCTAAGGTTGTACTTAGAACTACTTGATGTGGATACAGAATAAATCGCTCGCCAGTACGTCGTCGGGTTTCTTGGAAATAGGAGTCTATACCTCGTTTTCTTTCATGGTCATAAGGACGCGGCTCAATAGCAGGCTTTCTTGTCAAAATCGAGACTAGAAAATCATAACCAAGCCGGAGATCAACCGTGACAGACCCAACCTGATCCATAGTCAGCAACGGATCAAGAAATAGGGTGTTAGGGTCATCATTGCTAAGAGACTGAAGAATTTCATCACGGGTTAGTAGCTTCATCCCACCCCTCCGAAATCATCCTGTTTCGAATCGACTTCTCGATCAAATCGTTTGTAACCTTTTCAATGTCCTCAACCGGTAGACTGGCCCACAAGCCTGTTGGCTTGTTATTCATACGACTCAGGAACCCCCAGCCAGCAGCAAATGCACCAAAAACATCGGCGTCAGACTCCAGCTTGCAAGGCCTGACATTTCCAAAAGTGTCGTCAACGTCGGGCAGTCGAAAACGTACCGCCAATGCGGGTAGCCCACGTGTACTTAGCGTTTGCTGGAACATATCGAGGATTGGATTGGGCTTGCCGGAAAGAAAATCCGACATGAGTTGATAGCGCGATGCTGAGCTAGGATGAGATAAAGAGGCAGCTTGGTTCGGAATAAATTCTCCCAGAAAACCATGTGCGGCTTCCCCTACATAGGCCGCAGAAATCAAATCAGCAAAGTATTCGGCCCTATGGCTCTTTACTACTTGAGCCAAGGCCTTTCTTTTTTCATCTGGTGCCTTCGCTATTTCTTCACTTGATGGAAGATCCGGTAAGTCTGGCCCCACGCTTTCCGGGTGCCTGAACAACGAAGTGGTAACCACATCATTGCTCGTATCGATGAAATGGCCCAACTCATGGAATAACGGCACACAGAATAGAGGTTTGTGGCGGTATATGTATGGAAGAGCAATCTGGACTGGTTGATGTGAGATTTTTATGCCCAACTCTTGTTCGACACTATTAAAAAACTCTCTCCTACTCCCGTGAAAATAAAAATTTGCTTCCTGAACAATGGCCGTCGTAATTAATAACCTTCGCGCCCCCCATTCAGCGGCCGCCTTTCCTATTGCATACACAACCTCATATGGAATCTGTTTAGTCGTACTTCCTGTAAGGAACTGCGTGAGCCGCCAAACCTCATGCGCGATGAAGTGAGCTAGGTCTTCATTAATAGCCATTGGTTGCGCTGCAACTTTAGACAACAGCGCACGAAGAACCTCTCGTAACTCTCGAATGTAAGTGTCGAGCTGGGATGTGAAATACGGAGTTTCAGAAAGGCTATCGAGTTGGGCAAGTAATAATCGGAGGTTCGCCTTAAGCAGCATATGACCGAAGAGACATCAAGAGTTGCTCAGCAACATCGGCGCGAATTCCGTTAAAGGAATGAATTTCAGAAAATTTCTGCCACAGATCCTGTCGGCCGCGCATACGTAATGCAAGCTCCAAGGCCTCCGAGGGAGTTCTTGAGTTAATGGCAGTCGGGTTAGCTGCTACCACCGATGCTGCCTGGAGAACCTCGAAAACATGAGTTTTGAGAGGCTCAGAAACCTCTACTTCCGGCTTGCCAATGATAGAGGTCAGAACGACCTGTATCAATCCTAGCCCGCTGTTAGGTTCAGGAGCTGCTGCTAGCATGTCATCCTCCTAGATCTCACGACACTCTGATTAACGTTGGATAGCAACCCGCCTCTCTGCAACGCTCTTCTTATTCTCATGTTGAATGCATCCCTTGGAAAAAGCAACGGCATCTCGCCGCACCGACTCGACCTCAAGCACAAAAGCAAAACTAAACTGTCCACTAGCCAAAAGCTCCAAGACACCGGAGCCCTGCCTGAAGTAGACATCCTTCCCATCGGTCACCAGAAATGATGCGGGCATCCCATCCTGAGTAATGTTTGCATGCAACCGCCTCAAATTGGTTAGCGCCTTCTTTAGTCGAAGAATCGAAACACCCGCCTCAAGCAGTTTAGCAACCGACCGGAGAATAACAAGGTCGCCAAAACTGTACTTGCGCTCAATGCCTCTACCACGCTTTCGTCCGACCGCAGGAACAACCAAGCGATGCCTACAGAGATAATTGACCATCGCCAACGAAATGCGCGAAAACTGAGCCGCTTCCTTCGCTGAAAAGTACATCTTCAAATTGATCGTAAGGATCTCATCCATAGAACATAGTCTAGCTCTAAACACCTAATTAGAAAAGAAAAATAGCACCATGGCGTTAATTGTGAGACTGCAAGCAGCCGTGTTCTCATAATTACTGAAAAAACGCGGAATTTTTCTCACAATTACTGAAGAAATTTTGGAAAGCCTGTGACTGCACTGAGCATCAAGGTGCTGCATTCTCTGGACAAACACAAAGATTTGTCGAACGCTAACCGCCTACCCACCTAAGAGGGTTAGTTCTTGATATGTGCGGGTTTAGCAGGCGCTCAGTCTTCAGATGGATCTAGGTGAAGTTGTTTCGCTATTGTAGGTTCTGGCTGTCCTTCTTGAGCCCGAATCAAGCGACTTCGGCTGGATTTACGTTGATGGCTCGTCGCCTTTTACCCTGGCCAACGATTTGAAATCTGACCATATCCCCTACCTTCAACTGTAGGATGCTAGCAGAGCAGTTACTCACATGGAAAAACACTTCACGCCCCCTCATCGGGGTGATAAAGCCGAACCCTTTCAAAATATCAACAACTTTGATTGTGCCGGTTTCATCCATTTGATGTTGCTTTTGCATAGGAAGTGCGCAAAAGTTTTCGAAGGGTACTTGCTTTATGGGGCCTTGTTCTGTGCAAAATTGTTAGGCAGTGCATCAGTACATGGAAGCGGCGAGTCAGCATAGCTACCGAGTTTGGTCGCATTTTTATTGCAAGGTCTTCGCACGCCCGTTCCAATTGTCGAGCCTTCTTGGAACTATATATTGGCATGCATGACCGCAAATCTTCAGCATAGACTTCTGCACATTTGTATTTCAGTCTTTTCAACAGCGTGACATCACCTAAAGCTGAATTGTGGAGCTGGTGATACTCGGCTGAGGTTTGCTGACCTGCTGCGTACCGTTGCACACAATGATGTACTTTCGCCCGTGTTTTATCTCTATAAGCTGGTGGCAACCCTGCTCTGCCATTCCTTATTGATATGCCAGTAACAATCGCCGGGTTTGGTGATTTTGCCAGGGCGTGGATTCTTTGTTTTCCGTCATGGAGCTTAAAGCCCTTCTCTGAACACATTACTCGGACCTTACCGATCACATTTTTCTTCAGTTTTTCACTTGAGAAGCGATTGGAAAAGCTAAGTGTAATGTCGTCTAATAGCCTAGTGTAACGAACACCTGACCGAACAAACTCTTCGACTAGTTTTGGTTCACGGTCGTAGAAAACCATATTTGCTATAAAGCTACTTGGAGGTGCCCCTTGTGGTACAGAACCGTTCAAAGTTACCAATGAAGTAAGCGAGTCAGCCACTTCGTCAGTAAACCTAAGCAAATACTTGAATATCTTAAAAACTTCTTCTCGTTTAATGGAAGGGTAAAAATTTCTAATATCAAGGGTTATTATGTGGTCTGCTGCTATGTGCTCGCTCGCATTAGTCAAAAAATCTCTCGGGGCGGCGATGTCCTTGATGGAACCATGTAAATAGCGAGGAAATTTGCAGCACGAAAAAATACGCGAATTTATACGCCGCTGAATCTGCATCAGTGCGGGTTTTGGTGCTGTTATGCTTCGCTTTCCATCACCATGCTTCTTCGGTCTTTCAAAGAACTGGTAATACGACCTCGCGTTCTGTTCAAAATCGAGCAGAACGTGCTTATCTATGCTTAGAGTTTTTGCTAAGGCCTCTCTTGAAGCAATTGGCGTCGAGGCAAAAATAATTCTATCCATACGACTCGAAGAGAGAAAGGGAAGTGAGTCGGTTAATTCAATAAATTGAATAAACCACTCAGGAATAAAGCGATGCGTGATACACGCATACTAATCCCGAGTCGCACATTAAAACCGGTTTGCATCATCATGCCGCAGTTTTCCAAGCTGCGACACTGGCTGTCCCAACAAACATCAATAAAGCACTTCATAGTTAATACTCCAAGTTAATGTTGTAGCACAATGCTGACAACTGCCATTCAGAGTTCACTAATGAAGCTAAAGAAAGAGCGGAAGTACCGGCTATAACGCTAACTCACCACCATTTATGCCTGACAACAGAAGCAGGTAGGACGAGGGGCGCTTATACGTCTGCGCCGGGGTGACCTCCCTGGTAGCGATCCGAAGATCGTTGCGAATGCAACACGGACGCTCTAACACTGTGTTGGAACAATGACAGCACGCAACTGGGAGAACCTCCCAGACGACACAAGATTAAACCAAATGTATCTTAATTACAAGGGAACCCTTACAGGGTTATGTCAGATGGAGCATGGCTGTAGTAATACCTGGTTTGGTGAAAAAGGGCAGCCAGAGTTGCTCGGGGCACACTCATTGTGTGCCGGAGCTTCAGCGCACTCTGGGGGCGCTTGCCCTCATGGCGATGAAATCCGAAAATATGAGTAGAGCCACATGCGCGTGGGTGATTTACTACCAGCACTTCTGCTTGATAGCAGGACGCTGACAATAGGGGAGAGGACGACTAATGACTTTGACGATTTCCTCGGTAGGAGTGGGGTTTGTGCTGGGCCTGATGGCCCTTGGTGTTTTGCTTTCCCAATGCGGCAGCCAGATAGGAGCGTGGCTGATCGCCACCGCCGACAAAATCGAACGATGTGGCGAACGACGGGAGGTACAGCGATGACAGCAAAGCTCCCATGGGGACCAATCATTGCCTGGTGCGTGGGGCTGGCCCTGCCGTTAGGTGTGATGGCTTGGCAGCAGCCGACGTCGATGCAAGCAACCTACCTGTTGCTGGTGCTCGCCGTGTTCTATGGCGGCGGCCTGGCTGGATTTTTCTCCAGCGACTGGGCGCAAGAGCGATGGGGAGGTGCGTCGGCATGAGTCTGACGGAAGGCTTTATTTTAGGCACCTCCATCGTGGTGCTGGGGTCGGCGGGGCTGCTGCATTCGCTATGTGGATACGTGTCCAGGACACACAGCGGCAGGAAAAACAGGCTCAGGCAGCAGAGTACGAGTAACACATCATCATCCATGTACGGGTATCTCGCATGAATGAAGGCCTCACACCCTCTGAACGCTTGGTCAACGACATGAGTGCCAGCAGCTTCATGAGGCTGTGGACGCACTCGAACCCAATAGGCAAAGGTGGGAAAGAACTGTGTGACTGCTTGGTGGTGTGTGGCCCGCACATCATCATCATCTCTGTGAAAGAGATTGAGTTCCGTGACACCGGGAACGCCGTAGGTTGGGAACGATGGCAGAAGGCCGCTATTGACAAATCGGTCCAGCAAATCTGGGGGGCCGAGCGTTGGCTTCGTGTCGCCGAACACGTAATCCGCAATGATGGACGAGAGATCGTACTGGCACCGCAGGCTGACCGCCGCTTTCATCGAATCACGGTCTCCCTGGGCGGCAGAGGGAATGTCCCATTGAAGTGGGGTGATTTTGGACATGGGTTTGTCCACTTACTTGACGAGTTCAGTTTGAAATCTTTCTTCAGCGAGCTTACGACAATCACAGATTTTGTTCGTTACCTGTCGGCTGTCGAAAGCATCTTTGAACGCGGCGCTAGGCCTATCTTCGTTGGCTCTGGCGCGGAGGATTTGCTTGCACTCTATGTTCAGAATGGTGAAGACTTTGGCTTGTTCGATCCAGGCACGGGAGAGCCCGCACTAGCGTTGATCCAGGAAGGTATCTGGGAAGCTCTGGTCAAACACCCTGCCTACCTTTCACGGAATAAGGACCTTGAATCTTCCTATGCTTGGGATCGACTGATCGAGCATTTTGCTGAAGACCTCCTGACGGATGGAATGCTTGATATGTTCCGCAAGGAGGTTACGCAAAACGAACTCGCACTGGTTTCGATGGCGATGCAACCTCGTTGTCACCGTGCCAATCTGGCAGATGCCTTTCTGGAGTTCTTGCTACCAACTACCAAACATGTAGCAGCGAGGGTTGTTATGGCGGACTGCCAAACTGCGTTCGTTTTTACAACAGGTGGTTCGGCGGATCGGGAACTGCGTGCCCGCGAACTCGCGTTGCGTTGTCTTGTCGTTCGTTGCCGATGCAGTTCAGTGAAAACAGTCGTTGGTATTGCTACAGACAGGCCTCAAGCGGGAAAACGAGGCCACTCTTCTGACATCGTCTACTTGCACATGCCAGAATGGGACCAAGCCGAAACCGCGAAGGTCGATCAGATCCAGGCGGAACTTGGCTATTTCAAGGACACCAAGTGGGCTCCTTGAACATAAGTACTTGTCAGCCAAGGCAACACTTCTTGTACTTCTTACCGCTACCGCACGGACATGGGTCGTTGCGACCGACTTTGGTTTTGGCCTTCGCAGTTTTGTGAAGCAGGGCTTTCAAGTTTGACGATTTACTCATGTGCTTCGTTAGCACGTCCATGGCGTCATCTTGCTCCCATGGGAAGTCCAGATTGAGCCCGAAACGTAGCGCCTGATCACTTGGTCGCAGACAGACCCCAAACCAAGTCTGGGCACGTTGGGTGTATTTCCGTGCACGACAGTGCCTTCGAAGCGTCGGACCGGCAATATCAATCGGATCGTTGTTGCAGTGAATGGTGAGGCCGGTGTTGCCACTCCCCAGACCCACCGTGACATCGTGATTCTTGCCGTCAGCGACGCCTTTCCTGGTAAGCAGATCAATCCCTGAACTGATCTCAAGCACAGTGTTCTCGCTGAGTGTCAGCAATGTGAATCCGAGGTCGATAGTTGCGGGGTCAGGTCGGGCTTCGATTGCCTTGACCATGCTCCCTAGCGCCGTCGTACCGAATCGAGTCAAGATACCTTCGGGGGTATCCCTACCAGGGATGCCTTCGCGCCGAACCAACATAGCGAGATCCAGGTCAGCAGAAATATCATCGTCTAGCATGACCATGGTGTGTGTATCGTCCACCCAAAGATTCTGCTTCAGGTGATAGGACAAGATCGTTAGCTCATGCGACGCCAGCAATTTTTCGGTGTATCCCGTTCTACGATCTACATAACTCAAAAAGTGCAGCGGAGAACTGAGCATTTCGGTCATTGCATCAAGGGCGAAAACGTCCATGACGAAGGGAGGTGAAATCGTCTCAGTGGCTGTGAACTTTAGGAATTGACGAGCTTGAATACTCAATGCTGGATAGTGGTCAGATACCAGGCAAACCACATAAATACGCTTGAGATTTTTCGGTAGCGTTATAGGGTTTCCGGCACTATCCTTGAAGACGCACGCTCCTTCCTCAATCGACTTCGAGCAGAGATAGGCTTGGTCGCAGGAGTCTTGAATGCTCTTCTTGAAGTCGTCCTGGAGTTGCAAATCATTGCCTCTTCGTGCTTCAAGCGTCAGGCGTTTAGATTTGGCTTGCAGGACTAGAGCACGGTTGCCAAATAGTACCAATACATCTATTTCAGAGAGCTTGGTGCCCTTCGATTCGTAGATGTCGATGTTGGCAAATACGTTCTCCGCACCAAATACCTGCTGCAACCGTTCAACAGCAAACTGTTCCACGAAAGCACCACGGTTTCGCATCGCTGTACTGATATAGGCCTTGTCAGCACCCATCCAGTAGAACGGCCCTTCATATAGCGCTTCCACGAGGCTGTAGATATGGAACAGCAGAAAATTGCCCTCCGGCATACGGATGAGCGGACTAGCATTAGCAATATTGAAATCGTGTAGGGCCTTGAACTGTTCGTTCTTTTCACCTGATGGGATCGCGAAGGCGGAGAGGACCCTATCGACGGTGATTGGGTCTATGTGCCCGTAGTTAGCGATTTCTTCCACTGAGAACGCATAACCGGGGAGCGAGGTCCACGTTTCTTGGGGTTTTCCATGCATGTCGTGCATGACGGTGGTAGGTTTTTCATCTTGCAATCGGGAAACAGCAAAGACGACATCACGCGCCTCTTGGATCGAGAAGCCTTTATTGGCAATGAGCCATGGATCATCGTTCGCATACTTTACGGTTGAGAAATCGCGGTACTGGAAGCTGTATGCGGACTCGCCACCGTAAAAGATAGGCTCGCGCAACGCAGCGCCGGTTGTGAAAGGATTGAAGCCAGCCTCAGCTACTCTAGTGGGATCAATGCTCTGCCAAAAAGAAGCCGAAATCGCTTGGTGCATTTCCTCCAACAGCGCCTCTGTAGCTCCGATGTACGTTTCCAGGACTGAGGGTGGGGGAAGTGTGTAGTCAATCGGGCTTTTGAGCATTAGCCCGATGAGGGTGGATGTTTCAGTGCGAATCAGTCGGCTTTTCGAGAAAAGATGCCGCATATCCTCGGCCTTCATCTCTCCTGAATACCGGATCAGGTTGTCGCGGGAGCAGAAATAGGCAATGGCATGTGCGTAGCCAGGCGACGAGCAGAGCCGAGCCAACTCGTCAAAAATTTCTTGTTCAGCTCGCACGGTCTTCGTCACACCTGTCTCCCAGGAAACGATGCTGTCGCGTCACACCAGCCATATACCAAAACGCAAGCGCCATCTATTCACAGCGTAGAAATACTGCACTGCTTGTCCGACTTAGTGGCTTCAGACCTTAAGCCGCAAATCCTCTTTCATGGTTGGGCATTCTGCGAGCCACTGCTCACGGCCATAGCAATACCCCCGAAACTCCTGCTCAAGCGTTGTTTTGCCCTGGAGCAGCCGCTCGCCAAGATCAGCCACGACCCTGAGCTGGACCTCATCATGCACCTCTAGCGGCACGACGAGGTGGACGCTCGTAGACCATGACAGACGCTCTCGACGGTAACTGACGGGAACGTCAAAATCAATGCCGTTGGTTCGCATGGTGTTGGTGATGGCATCTACCCTGTCGTAATACGCGCCTATTTCACCCTGTGGTGCTGGCTGTGTGTAGTACACGATCCGTTTGCGCGAACGGCCTGTCTGTTGGTAGTTGGGTATGAAATCTGCCAGGACATCGTGCTTCGGGGGTTCTCCGGCTTGACTCCAAGCCTGATCCAGGATTTCATCTTCGTAGATCATGCGAGGGTGCCGCCAATGCTTTGTATTCCCTTTTCCAAGGGGCAAAAGCCGAGCGACGAAAGTGGCTCGGTTTTTTATTTCTCCGGTCGGTTATCCTCCTTTGTGCTACGGTGTGTGCCCGCGTGGTGAGGTTGTGGCAACTCTTTATAGCGATCAGGCCAGAGCCGCTGTATGTCAGTTCCGACCACCTGGGCAATGTAAAAAGCCACGCGCTGCGAACTGCTTCGGTCATGGATCACATCGTTGGCAACAGCACGACTGACCCCCAGCTTCCGAGCGAGGCTGACCTGCGTATGCCCGACACGCCGTATGCGATAGAGCAGTTCGATAGCGTCCATATGCATGTCGGGATCAAACAGGTTGTGGAAGTTTTGAGTCTATGCAATATAGGAAAAACGTACAAGTCATAGGCTATCGAACAATAAAAATCGATAGCTAATATGAGTTAAATTAACTCATGCACAAAATGTTCTTACCGGATTTTTATATTAAAAATCAATAGCATAGTTTTTCACTGCAGAGCCAGTCTTCATAATGGAGTGGGTCGTGTTTGCTCGTCCCCCATTCATATTTTGAAACCATATGTTTCTTAATGAGTTAGGGCCATCCCCTTCTGAGTTTTTGGTCTCTGGGAAGATGACTCGATTGGCTGCTTGTTTGGCAGGGCGAATGCCTTGACACATACCGCCAAAAAGAAACGGGCTCCGCTGTAGGTATCGGAGCCCGCTCACAAATCTGTACTGCTACAGATTTTTCACTAATTATGAGTATCGACAAGTCTTACACGTCAATATTCCCCGCCTGCAAGGCATGGGACTCGATGAACGCGCGGCGCGGCTCGACGTTGTCGCCCATCAGGGTCGTAAAGACCTCGTCGGCCGCGATGGCGTCCTCGACCCTGACCTGCAACAGGCGGCGCACCGTGGGATCCATGGTGGTTTCCCATAGCTGCTGCGGATTCATTTCACCCAGGCCTTTGTAGCGCTGCTTGCTGATGCTGCGGTCGGCCTCGCCGCGCAGCCACTGCATCGCCTCGCGGAAGTCGGAGATGTATTTCTCCTTGCGCTTGTCGCCCTCGCCGCGGGCCACCAAAGCACCCACGCCCATAAGTCCCGTGAAAGTCTGGGCCGCTTTGGCCAGGGCCATGTAGTCGGCGCCGCGCACGAAAGTGCGATCAAAGACGCTGACCCGCACATTGCCATGATGCATGCGGCTAAGGATCAGTCGCCAGGAGTTCTGCTCTTCGTTCTCATCGACGGCCACGCTGACACCGTTGGGCACCGACGGATCGTAGATGGCATCCTGCAAGCGCTTGGCCGACGCGGCGGCCTGCTCGGCATCGTCCAGATTGATCTCGACCCCTTCAGCCATGGCCGATAGCGCCGCCATGTCGGTATAGCGGGACAGGCGGTTGATCACGGCATCGGCGGCAATGTACTGGCGCGCCAATTCGGCCAGCGCATCGCCACTGATGGGCTCGGCGCCTTCCTTCACCACCAGCGAGGCATCCTTCAATGCCACCTGCAGCATGAATTGCGCTTCTTCGGCATCGTCCTTCAGATAGCGTTCTTCGCGCCCGACCTTCACCTTGTACAGGGGCGGCTGGGCAATGTACACGTAGCCGCGCGCGACCAGTTCCGGCATCTGCCTGTAGAACAGGGTCAGCAGCAAGGTACGGATGTGCGCGCCGTCGACGTCGGCGTCGGTCATGATGATGATGCGGTGATAGCGCAGCTTGTCGATATTGAAGTCAGGGCCGATGCTGGTGCCCAGCGCCGTAATCAAGGTGGTGATCTGCTCGCTGGATATCAGGCGGTCGAAGCGCGCTTTTTCAACGTTAAGGACCTTACCGCGCAAAGGCAGGATGGCCTGGAACTTGCGATCGCGGCCCTGCTTGGCGGAACCGCCTGCCGAGTCGCCCTCGACAATGTAGATTTCGCTAAGGGCGGGGTCTTTTTCCTGGCAATCGGCCAGCTTGCCCGGCAGGCCGGCGCCTTCCAGGACGCTCTTGCGGCGCGTCATTTCGCGGGCCTTGCGGGCGGCATCGCGCGCACGGGCGGCTTCCACGATCTTGTTGCACAAGGCCTTGGCGTCGTTGGGGTTCTCAAGCAGCCAGGTTTCCAGGGTACGGGCCACGGCTTCTTCCACCGCGGGGCGAACCTCGCTGGACACCAGCTTGTCCTTGGTCTGGCTGCTGAACTTGGGTTCGGGCACCTTGACCGACAAGACGCAGGCCAGGCCTTCGCGCATATCGTCGCCGGTGGTGTCGACCTTGGCCTTCTTGGCCATCTCGTTGTCGGCGATGTATTTATTCAATACCCGCGTCATGGCGGCGCGCAGGCCGGTCAGGTGGGTGCCGCCGTCGCGCTGCGGAATATTATTGGTAAAGCACAGCACCGTTTCGGTATAGCTGTCGTTCCATTGCATGGCCACGTCGACGCCGATGTCGGTATCGCCCACGGTGGATTGCGTGCTTACCGAAAACACATTGCCGTGCAGCACGGTCTTGCTGCGATTGATGTATTCGACAAAGCCTTTTACGCCGCCCAGGAAGGCAAAGTTTTCTTCTTTGCCGCTGCGTTCGTCCAGCAGGCGGATCTTGACGCCATTGTTCAGGAAGGACAATTCGCGCAGGCGCTTGGCAAGGATTTCGTAGTGATATTCGATGTTTTCGAAGATCTGGCCGTCCGCCAGGAATTGCACCCGGGTACCGGTGGCGTCGGAGTCGCCCGTGACGGCCAGCGGCTCGACGCGCTCGCCGCGGCGGAACTCCATCTCGTGAACATGGCCGTTGCGCGAAATGGTCAGCCGCAGCCATTCGGACAATGCGTTCACGCAGGATACGCCCACCCCGTGCAGGCCGCCCGAAACCTTGTACGAATTATGGTCGAACTTGCCGCCGGCATGCAGCTCGGTCATCACGATCTCGGCCGCGCTGCGATGGAACTCGTCGTCCTTGTGGATGGCGGTGGGTATGCCCCGCCCATTGTCGCTGACCGATATGCTGTTGTCGGCATGGATGGTTACGACGATATCGTCGCAATAACCCGCCAATGCTTCGTCGATCGCATTGTCGACGACCTCGAAAACCATGTGATGAAGGCCTGTTCCGTCGGACGTGTCGCCAATGTACATGCCCGGGCGCTTGCGAACAGCCTCGAGCCCTTTGAGCATCTTGATGGAATCGGCGCCATATCCGGCTGCGGCGGCGGCATTCGTGGTTTGATCTGACATAGTTTATGAAAACCTTATATAAGCCTTGCGGCTATTGAAACGCCCCGGGCCCGGCGGCCCGAACGCTTCCTGCGACATTGGACTCGTGGGACTTAAATGCGCATTGGCATGACAACGTATTTGAACTGATCGTCTTCGGGGGACGTGATCAGCGCCGATGCATTGACATCGGGCTGGACCGACCATTGGATGGTATCGGTCTTGACGTTGGCCAGGACATCGAGCAGATAGCTGACGTTGAAGCCGACATCCAGGGGCTCGTGGCTGTAATCGATATCGATTTCTTCCTGAGCCTCTTCCTGCTCCGCGTTCGAAGAGGAAATCTTGAGCTGGTTGTCGGACAGCTGCAGGCGTACGCCTTTGAGCTTGTCGGTGGTAAGGATGGCCGCGCGCTGCAGGCTGCCCTGCAAGGTTTCGCGGCCAATGGAAAAGTGACGGGTATAGTTGCTGGGAATGACGCGGGTGAAATCCGGAAACTTGCCCTCGACCAGCTTGGACACAAGTTCGACATCGCCGAAGCGGAAACGTATCTGGCCGGTCGCGACGTCGATGGACACGGGTTCTTCGGTATCGCCAAGCAGCCTTTGCATTTCGAGCACGGTTTTGCGCGGCACTATGACATCGTGCTTGCCTTCTATGCCTTCGACCACCGTGCCGCTATGGGCAAGACGGTGGCCATCGGTGGCCACCGCGCGGACAAAGCCCGGCTCGAACACGAACAACAAACCGTTCAGGTAATAGCGGATGTCCTGTTGCGCCATGGCGAAATGCACCATGTTGAACAAATGCTTGAGCGTTTTTTGCGGGAGGGAAAAAGACACATCCCATTTTTCCGGCTGGGCCAGCGTGGGAAACTCGGCGGCGCCCATGGTCTGCAATGCAAAACGACTTTTTCCGGCTTGCACAGACAGCTTGCCGCTGGTCTGGCCAAGCTTGATATCGCCGGTGTCCGGCAAAGCGCGCAGGATATCGAGCAGCTTGCGGGCAGCCACGGTCGTGGACTCGGCGGCATCGCCAATGCCGAACTCGGCATGCGTCGTGATCTGGACTTCGAGGTCGGTGGCGATGAACGCCACATTCTTGCCTTCTTTACGCAAAAGAATATTTGCCAGGATGGGCAATGTATTCCTTCTTTCGACAATCCCAGCTACCGTCGATAGTGGCTTGAGCAATGCATCACGAGTCGCTTGTACGAGTTGCATGGTTATCCTTTTAAGGTTTGTTCTAGTACGTGAAGAGCGTGGTTGAGTTCGGTCTGCTTGGACCTTGCATCGGCAATTTTTCGCACTGCGTGCAGTACGGTCGTGTGATCCCGCCCACCGAACAAATCGCCAATTTCAGGCAGGCTCTTTTGCGTCAGTTCCTTGGCCAGGTACATGGCCACCTGACGCGGCATGGCAATGTTGGCGGGCCGGCGCTTGGAATACATGTCGGCCACCTTGATCTTGTAGAAATCGGCCACCGTCTTTTGTATGTTCTCGACCGTGATCTGCCCGTTCGATACCGACAGCAGGTCTTTGAGGGCGTCTTTGCAAACATCGACGGTAAGCACCTCGCGGCCATGGAAGCGCGCGTAGGCCGACACCTTGCGCAGGGCGCCTTCCAGTTCGCGCACATTGCTGCGCAGGTGCTTGGCGATGAAGAAAGCGACTTCCTCGGGCATGGTCACGCCTTCGCTGTCGGCCTTGTGCAACAGGATGGCGACGCGCATCTCCAGTTCGGGCGGCTCGATGGCCACGGTCAGGCCCGAATCGAAGCGGGAAATCAGGCGGCTGTCTATATTGGCCAATTCCTTGGGGTAGGTATCGGACGTGATGATGATTTGCTTGCGCTGGGCGACCATGGCCTCGAACGCATAGAAGAACTCTTCCTGGGTACGGTTCTTGCCTGCGAAAAACTGGATATCGTCGATCAGCAGGAGATCCAGCGAATGGTAGTAGCGCTTGAATTCGTCAAAGGCCTTGCGCTGATATGCCTTGACCACATCGGAGACATACTGGTCGGCATGCACGTAGCGGATGCGCGTACCCTTGCCGTTGGCCAGCAAGGCGTTGCCGATGGCATGAATAAGGTGGGTCTTGCCCAGGCCCACGCCGCCATACAGGAACAGCGGGTTGTAGGATACGCCTGGATTCTCGGCCACTTGCAATGCGGCGGCGCGTGCCAGCTGGTTGGCCTTGCCGGTGACGAAGTTATCGAAGGTAAGGTCGGTGTTCAGGCGCGAGCGATCGTGTACGAGCTCCGCGGCCGCGGCGGCGGCGGATGCCTGGGGGGCTTGCGAAGGCGCGGCCACATTGAGGCTGGAGGCGCTGGCAGGCGCCAGGCCGACGGATCGGGGTGCTGGCGGCACCGGCGCCGAACGGGGCGCCCCCGAGGCACTGGCCAATTCGAAAGCCACCTGCACAGGCCGCTCGTACCATTCTGTGGCCAGCGTTTCGATCTGGTGCGAAAAATTCTTGCGCACCCAGTCCAGCTTGAAGCGGTTGGGCGCGGAAACGCGCAGCACCGCTTGCGTCTCGTCGAACGCAAGCGGAACCAAGGGGCGTATCCAGGCGCTAATCTGCTGCGGAGGTAGGTCCTGCTCCAGTCGCTGGACGCAAGTCTGCCAAAAATCTTTCATGTCCACCACTTCTGTAAACCTCGATTCTACCCTGTCGCGGCGGTAGTTATCCACAAGGTAAGGCAAGAACAACCCTTAGTAATAGCGCTAACCATTTGACTAAACTATCAAAATTTGATGAAATGGCGGGCTCACTACCAAATTTTTAACCCCAAGGCTTGGCTAGTGCTTGGCAATAGCCCGACCCATCGGGCAAGCCGCCGTCGGTAAAACACAAAGCGACACAACGCTGTCGAGCTCGTCGACGGCACTCCAAGTCCTTGGCAGCTCTTTTATTTTGGATTTTCCATGAAACGCACTTTCCAGCCCTCAGTTACCCGCCGCAAGCGCACCCACGGTTTTCGCGTACGCATGAAAACCCGCGGTGGCCGTGCCGTCATCAATGCACGCCGCGCAAAAGGCCGTAAGCAGCTGGCCGTTTAAGCCTGCCGCTTAAAGCGCCGGCTGGCAAGCCCATGGCTGGTGCGACAGCATCCATTCGAGCCACGTTTCCCGCCTGCGCTCGTTTACACAGCCCCTCGGAATACGCGTCGGCCCTAAAGGGTAAACGTCTTGCCAGAGGGGCGTTGTTCGTTGTAATGACGCCACGCCGTTCCCAGGACCAGGAACCACATGGATACGCCCGGCTGGGACTCATCATCGCCAAGCGCTTTGCCGCGAAGGCGGTTGTCCGCAATGCCATAAAAAGGGTTATCCGGGAGGCTTTCCGGCAAAAACGGGGCGATTTGCCTGCTTGCGATCTGGTTTTCAGGCTCCATACTAAAATACAGCCGGCAAGCCTGACGGAACTTAAAAAGCAGGTGCGCGTCGAAGCGGATGCCTTGCTTAAGCAGGCTCTGCGATGATCAAGTCTTTACTTATCGCTCCCATCCGGTTTTACCGCTATTTTTTAAGTCCCTGGATTGGCAGGAGCTGTAGATTCACCCCTACCTGCTCCCTCTATGCAATAGAAGCCATCGAGAAACATGGGGCGCTGAAAGGCTTTTGGTTGGCGTCGCGCCGTATCGGCCGGTGTCATCCCTGGTGTGCGGGAGGATACGATCCGGTGCCAGCCCCCGATCACAAGCATCGCTGAATCCCGCTTGCCTCGAACGTCCGGCTTTGTAGTTTTCTTGCATTATTCTTCGCTCATCTTAGATTCAGCTGAGCTACGTTAAACTGTTGAGCTTTTGTTCAGCTTTAACTCAAAAACAGGCGCTATGGATATCCGACGCACCGTCCTCTGGATGATTTTCTCCCTTTCGCTCTTGCTGCTCTGGAACAACTGGCAAGTGCATAACGGTAAACCCTCGCTCTTCGGAACGAGCTCTACCGCTACGCAGACAGCGGCTCCCGCGCAAGCGCCAGGCGCCGCCGCCGATCCTAGCGTCCCGTCCGCCGCGCCTGCCGCGGCAACGACACCCGCCGCCGACAACACGGTACCGGGCAGCGGTGCGCAAGCGCCTGTCAATTCGTCCGAAAAGGTCCAGGTCAAGACAGATGTCTACAACCTTACCTTCGACACCCAGGGCGCCCAGCTCGTCAAGGCGGAACTGGTCAAGTACACGGCCCCGGGCTCCAAGGACGAGCCCATGGTCCTGCTCGACAATTCCGCCCATTCCGTATACTTGGCGCAGACAGGCATCGTCGGAGCTCCCTCCGGCCAAAGCTATCCCACCCACCTGACGCCTTTCAGGCTGGTTTCCACAGACACGGTCCTGAACGGCGAAACGCTGAAGGTCGTGTTCGAAGCGGAAAGCGATGGCGTCAAGGTCGTAAAGACCTATACCTTGCACAAGGGCCGCTACGACATTGGCGTGCAGCATGATGTCTATAACGTGGGCACGGCCCCTATAACGCCCTCCCTGTACCTGCAATTGGCGCGCGACGGCAACGATCCCTCCGACACCTCTTCCTTCTACAGCACGTTCACAGGCCCCGCCCTGTATTCGGCCGGAGAAAAATTCCAGAAGATCACCTTCTCGGATATCGACAAGGGCAAGTCGGGCTACGTCAAACAAGCGGATAACGGCTGGATCGGCATGGTGCAGCACTACTTCGCATCCGCCTGGGTACCGCCCGAGGGCAAGGTCCGCCACAACGAGGCCTTGCGCCTGTCCAACAATCTGTATGCGATCCGCTCCATCGAAAGCGTGGGCAACATTCAGCCCGGCGAACACATCGCCGTCGACTCGAATCTTTGGGTCGGCCCGCAAGACCAAAAAGCCATGAGCGAACTGGCTCCCGGCCTGGAATTGGTGGTCGACTACGGCTGGCTTACCATCATCGCCAAGCCTTTGTTCAAGGTCATGACCTGGCTGCATGCCATGCTGGGCAACTGGGGCTGGACCATCGTGGTGCTGACACTGCTGATCAAACTGGTCTTTTACCCGCTGTCCGCCGCCAGCTATCGTTCCATGGCCAAGATGAAGCAGGTAACGCCGCGCATGCAGGCCCTGCGTGAAAAATTCGGCGACGACAAGGCCAAGCTGAACGCGGCCATGATGGAAATGTACCGTACCGAGAAAATCAATCCACTGGGTGGCTGCCTGCCCATGGTGGTGCAGATACCGGTGTTCATTTCCCTGTACTGGGTGCTGCTGGGCAGCGTTGAAATGCGAGGCGCCCCCTGGATACTCTGGATTCACGACCTGTCGGTGCGCGATCCCTGGTTCATACTGCCTGCTTTCATGATGGCGACCATGTTCCTGCAGATCAAGCTGAATCCCACGCCCCCCGATCCCACGCAGGCCAAGATCATGATGATCATGCCTTTGGTCTTCGGCGGCATGATGTTCTTCTTCCCCGCCGGCCTGGTCCTGTACTGGTGCGTTAACAACGCCGTGTCGATTGCCCAGCAGCGCTACATCATGCATAAGCTGGATAAGGAAACCGCGGCTGCCGCGCGGTAACGGGCCAACAGGCCCATGTCATGCAACCCGCATCACTCGATGCGGGTTTTTGCCGCCTGGACCATGCATGTGGACAGCTTGTCGAAGTGGCGCAACGCCGCCGACGTCAGCGCAACGCGCTTGCGCCTGGCGTCCTCTGTATCGGCAAGCTCTATCCATCCCTTCTTGCGCATCGACTTAAGCCGGCCATGAATGGTAGCCGGTGAGCCCAGGCTGTCTATCGCCATGATGTCGCGTACCGACAGGCGACTGGCCTCTTGCGCCTTGCGGGCCACCAAGGAAAGAATCCGCTCCTCCAGCGGATCCAGCGAGGGAAGCCCCCGCAAAGCCTCGGCCAAACTCAGGAAACGCAAATAGATATCGGCCGGGCGTGTATTTTCGTTCATGTGCTTAATATCGTGGTAAACCTTTGCAATAGTCGCCGCCGGACATGAGTCAATGAAACAACAAGCTGCCCTATTCCTATGCATGATTGTCGGCACGGCGGCGATCTACTTGCTCGTGCTGGCTCTGAATGAGCTGGCATTCACAGGCTCGGAATATACTCGGGGGATCAATTGGATATATCTTCCCGCCGGAGTGCGCTTGCTATGCACCCTGCTGTTCGGAGGCGCCGGTGCGCTGGGCATATTGATCGCGTCCTGGCTTGCCTGCGTCTATTATTATTTCCCCGGTGATTTTATCAGGGCGGCGGCAGGCTCGGCCATATCGGCGGGGGGCCCCTATCTCATTTATTTGCTGGCCCGCCGGGTTTTCCTTCTACAGGCGTCGCTGTCCAACCTGACCTCGGCACGGCTGCTGATTTGTGCCGCAGCCTGCGCAACGATCAATGCCTTGCTCCACCACTTATGGTTTCTGTTTTGGGGGCCGGCGGACAATTGGGAACAAGTCTTGGTGATGCTCGCGGGCGATTTGGCGGGCATTCTCGTTGTTCTATACGCCATGAAGCTGGCCGCGAACCATCTAAGCGGCCGCGTCAAGTCCGCAAGCCGGAACCGGAACGGGCGATAAACGTATCGTACGCTTGCAAGGCGGCATCGAGCCGCGCGTGCATGGCTTCTATCGACCGGCCCAGGTCGCCATTGACCCGATCCAGCAGTTGCCTCATGTTGGCCATCATCGCCGCCAGCGCATTTCGTTCGTCGGGGGAATACAGCCTCATGCCCGCGGTACCCAGAACGCCGGCATTGCGCTCGACCTTGACGGTTATATCGGCCCACATCTCGCACTGCCGTTCCATATGAAGGCGCAGCTCTGGGCTCCAGGGTCCTTCATCGGAGATTCCGGACGAATCAGCCCCTTTAAATAACGCGTCCTCGGCATCATTGCTGTGCTGTCCCACTGCTGTTCCTTATCGGGGGTTCGCATTGTTATAAATTATATAACAAAATGAAACACGGTCGTTCGCCTGACAACCGCGCAGCGTTAAAAGAGATGGGACAGATGTTTCCTGGCGGATATATCATGATGTCCAAAGGGCAAAGTCGCGGATCGCCCTTCGCGGCCAACAGGAGACAGCAAAGTGAAGAAATTCGAATTCCGCACGGTCCCGTGCATCATTGTCGAAGCCGGGATTACAGATAATCTTGGTCCGCTGCTGCGCGAACACTATCCACACACCCGCCTATGTCTGGTCACCGACCACTATCTGCATCACAGCGGCTTGCTGGACAAGGCGCTGGCCAGCCTGCGCGCGGCCGGCTGGCAGACCCATGTCATCGATGACGTCATTGCCGACCCCCCGGAGCATATCGTCCTGGAAGCCGCCGAGCTTGCCCGTAAATCCGGCGCCGAAGTCATTGTCGGCCTTGGCGGCGGGTCGTCCATGGATGTCGCCAAGCTGCTGTCCGTATTGCTGGGCGGCGACCAGGCGCTGACCGAAATGTACGGCATAGGCAATGTGCGGGGCAATCGTCTGCCGCTGGTGCAGATTCCCACCACCGCGGGCACCGGATCCGAGGTTACCCCCGTATCCATCGTTACCACCGGCGAAACAACCAAATCGGGCGTCGTTTCGCCCACGCTGTATGCCGACATGGCCATACTGGATGCTCGTCTTACCTTGGGGCTGCCCGCCAAGGCCACCGCCGCCACCGGCATCGATGCCATGGTCCACGCCATCGAGGCCTACACCAGCAAGCATCTTAAAAATCCGGTGTCGGACATGTTGGCCCTGCAAGCGCTGAAATTATTATCCGGCAACTTGCTGCGCGCCTGCGGCGACGGACGAGACCTGGCCGCGCGTGAAGCCATGCTTCTTGGCGCCATGCTGGCTGGCCAGGCGTTCGCCAATTCTCCCGTCGCGGCCGTCCATGCCCTGGCCTATCCAATAGGCGGCATTTTCCATGTGCCGCACGGCTTGTCCAACTCCCTGGTTCTGCCGCATGTGTTGCGCTTCAACGCACCCAATGCCGCCGCACTGTATGCACAGCTGGCTGAACTTATCGTACCGGACTGCGCGGGCAGCGATGAGGCTAAAACCGATTCCTTCATCATTCATCTGGAAAACCTCACGCAGGCCACCGGCATAGAGCGCACCTTACGCGAAGTGGGCGTCAAGCAGACGGATTTGCGCCATATGGCGCGGGAAGGCATGAAGCAGACTCGCTTGCTTGGCAATAACCCGCGGGATGTCCTGGAAGAAGATGCTTATGCAATTTACGCCGCCGCATTCTAATGAACCAGAGGCGACAAACAGCAGCCATGAACCACAAATAGTAAATAACTATTAACACAAGACAATCAATCAATTTTACTATTTCCCTGTCTGCCGGTAGACTCCTTCAAAGCATCCAGTGCCACAGGGCGCGCGTGCTCAGCCTATGTCATTTTTTCCAAGGGGGCTCCAATGAAAAAACTTACTACCGCCGCCGGCGCGCCAGTCGTCGATAATCAAAACATCCAGACAGCGGGACCGCGCGGACCCGCCTTGCTTCAAGACGTCTGGCTTCTGGAAAAACTGGCGCATTTCGATCGCGAAGTCATCCCTGAACGCCGCATGCACGCCAAAGGGGCCGGCGCTTACGGCACCTTTACCGTTACCCACGACATTACCCAATACACACGGGCCAGGATCTTTTCCGAAATCGGCAAGCAAACGCCGATGTTCGCCCGCTTTTCGACCGTGGCCGGCGAGCGAGGAGCCGCCGACGCGGAACGCGACATCCGCGGCATCGCCATGAAGTTCTATACCGAAGAGGGCAACTGGGATCTGGTCGGCAACAACACCCCCGTATTCTTCTTTCGCGATCCTTTGAAGTTTCCCGACCTGAATCACGCGGTAAAGCGGGATCCCAGGACCGGCATGCGCAGCGCGCAGAACAACTGGGAATTCTGGACCGGCCTGCCCGAGGCATTGCACCAAGTCACCATCGTCATGAGCGATCGCGGCATTCCCGCTGGCTTTCGCAACATGCACCTGTTCGGCAGCCATACATTCAGCTTCATCAATGCCCAGAACGAACGCTTCTGGGTCAAATTCCATTTCAAGACGCAGCAAGGCATCAAGAACCTGACCGACGCCCAAGCGTGTGAACTGGTCGGCAAAGACCGTGAAAGCTCTCAGCGCGACCTGTTCGAAGCCATCGAAAGCAAGGATTTCCCGCGCTGGACCGTGTATGTCCAGATCATGCCGGAAAAAGACGCAAGCAGCTATCATCTGAACCCCTTCGACCTGACCAAGGTCTGGCCCAAGGGCGACTATCCGTTGATTGAAGTCGGGACGATGGAATTGAACCGCAATCCCGAGAACTTCTTTGCTGAAGTCGAGCAAGCCGCGTTTACACCTGCCAACGTCGTTCCCGGCATCAGCTTCTCGCCCGATCGGATGCTGCAGGCCAGGCTGTTCTCCTACGGCGACGCGCAGCGCTATCGCCTGGGCGTCAACCATCACCAGATTCCCGTCAACGCGCCGAAATGCCCCTTCCACAGCTATCACCGCGATGGCGCGATGCGGGTCGACGGCAACCATGGCGGCATTACCGGAAACGAGCCCAATACCCAGGGGGAATGGCAAGAGCAGCCCGACTACCGCGAACCGCCCCTGTCCATTGAAGGCGCGGCCGATCACTGGAACCACCGGGAAGACACCGACTACTTCTCGCAGCCGGGCAACCTGTTCCGCCTGATGAACGATCAGCAAAAACAGGCCTTGTTCGAGAACACCGCTCGCGCCATTGCCGGCGTATCCAAAGACGTCCAGGAACGCCATATCCAGCATTGCACCCAAGCCGACCCGGCCTACGGCGCAGGGGTGGCTGCCGCAATCAAGGCATTGGGCTGATAAAGCCGTGGCACCGGCCACGCCGGTGCTATCAGTACTCTTTGGCCAAACGCACAACGGTTACCCCGGGGCGCAACTGCCTAAGGGACGGCATGATCAAGGTGCAGTTGTCATACGGAGCCGTGATCGGCTGGCCATCCATCCAGCCGATCAGATCCCCTTCTCTGGCCAATGTTTCCAGGCTCTGCCAATCCTGGGCAAAGCGGACGTCCATGGACGGGGCAACGACCGCTCCCGTCACTTCCAGTATGCGCTGCGTGGACGGCTTGGGCTGGAACCACTCTTGCGGAATCCGGTCGGCCGCAACCACTTCCGATTCGCGCAGCATGCGCGCCGTCATATCAAGCGCCACCAGCCGGGAAGCCGGGTCGCCGTGGTAGCCGCACTCGATCAGCAAAGCGCAGGCATCGTCTTGCGGATCGCCGAAACGCCCATAATCGCGCAGCCGTACACCGTCCTTATGCCCGGCATCGGCAATCACATATTCAGGCGCCGCCAGTTTGCGGGCCAGTGCAATATTGCGGGGCAGCAAGCCTGTCAACAGTAAAGGCTTGCCGGGCTCGTGCATGGAATGCAAGTCCAGCAAGCTATCGGCGCGCCTCACCCATGGCAGCAGTTGGGCGGCGCGCCGACGCTCGCGATTGCCGGCTTCGGCAAGGCGCTCGTCCAGCCAGACGCGGTTCATATCTTCGTCCAGATACCGGCTTGCGTCGTGGTTCCGAACGTCAAAACGATCGTAGCCGTCCAGATTGCAAAAGGCCAGAATCAATGCGCCGCTTTGAGGCCGCAGCCCACTGGCAAGCACGGCCTTCAGCGCCCATGCCCCGCATAGTTCATTGCCATGAATCAGCGATGTGATCATGAGAGTGCGGCCAGGCGCGCCCGAATCGAAATACCAGACGCCCGGGGTGCCGGTGTTGCCTTGGCGCTCTTGCGCCAAGTCGGGATAGGGAAGCTCAAAACTCATATTCAACCTTCAATGGACGGGATGCGGAGCTACTGGCGCTCAATCTTTGCCATACGGACAAGGCGGGAGTATTTCTCTGTTTCCGCGATCTGGAATTCTCTGGCGTTCATGCCGGGCTTATACAAGGCGGCGCCGCTGGCAGCCAGTTTCTCCCGGAATTTATCTTGCCGCAGGATTTCGTCCAGGGCTGTGCGCAACACGGCCACGACATCGTCGGGCAAGCCGGCGGGGCCGTACAGGCCAAACCATACATTGATATCCACTTTTTCGAATCCGGGAGTTTCGGACAGCGCGGGTATATCCGGCGCCGCCGGAGAGCGCCGGGCCTCGGTAACACCCAATGCCACGACTTTGCCCGACTTTACATGAGGCAAGCCGGAAGACATGACAAAGACGCCGTAATCGAGCTGCCCGCTGACCAGGTCCGTCAGCAACGGCGCCACACCGCGATAAGGCACATGCTCGGCATGGGTTTGGGTCGATTCGTTGATCATTTCCCCCGCCAGGTGCAGCGCCGTACCCACGCCCGAGGAACCAAACGTATAGTCGCCACGCTGGCCTTTTTTCAGCTTGTCCAGATACTGGGCGGCGTTCGTGATACCCGATTCTTTGGACGCGGCCAGCATCATGGGCTGGGCCGCGATCATCCCGATAGGGGTGAAATCCTTCAGGCCGTCATAGCGCACCGCGCTATTGATCATCCCGGCAATGACCATCTCGTTGGTGGAGCCGACAAGCAGCGTGTAGCCGTCGGCTGTGGCGCGAGCCACTCTATTGGCCCCAATGGTGCCGCCCGCTCCGCCCATGTTTTCGATAACCACGCTTTGCCCCAGACGCTCGGACAAGGCTTCGCCCAACACTCGTGCCGTAAAATCCACGCTGCCTCCGGCGGGATAGCCTACAACGATGCTGATCGCTTTCGAGGGGTAGTCGGCCGCTTCAGACGACGCTGCCGCCAAAAGGAATGAAGAAGCCGCAAGAACGGCCAACGCGCTGCGCTTGAATGAATACTTCATGGTATGTCTCCAGTTTATTGTCATGAAGCCGACTTTCCATCATCGGTTTCTTGCCCGTATTCTGGCCACACCACTTGTCACGCATGTGCCGTTTCGGCACAAGATTGTGCTTAATAAAATAATCTGCTTGTTCTTGTCGCCCTGCTTATCCTTTCTCCATTGCTTTCCACACCGCCTCGGCCACATCGGAAAGCCGGCTGCGCGGACGATACAGGCGCACTTCAAAGGCTATCTGTTCGCTACGCCCTCCCAGCATGATCAGGCTGCCGCGCTTGCAATCCGCGGCAACCATGGACCAGGGCAACCAGGCAATGCCCAAACCGTTGGACACCGTCCCGAGCATCGCATCCAGAGAGTCGCAACGCATCGAAGAGACCAGGGGATAAGGCATGTTCTCGATCCGATCACCCGCAATACGCGCCATCGCCAGCCCTCTGGAATACGAGATCAGCGGCAGGGAACCCCGCCCATCCAGGGAATAGCGTGGCTTCCCTTGTGCAATCGCCTGGCTGACCGGCACCAGCTTATCGGTTACCAAGGTCATGTGTTGATAGTTGTCGGGCTGGAGTTCCACCGACCAGGCGGGATGTTCATAGCAAAACAAAAAGTCAGCCTTGCCTTGTGCCAGAAGGGCCGACATATCGGCCATCATGCCGGTGGAAATATCCACCAGCGTCGTCGGTGCGAGCACTGCGGGACGGCTCTTACGCAGGCGTGCAATCCAGTCCGATACCAGCGTGCGCGCCAGGCTCCGTCCCGCTGCCACGCGTAGAAGGTTTTGAGACTCGCCGCCCTGCGCGGAGATCTGATTGCGCACGCGCTGAAGCTGTTCAACAACCTGGCAGGCTGTCTTCAGCAGCGTCTCTCCTTGTTCCGTCAGTACCACCGGCAGCTGGGACCGATCCACAAGCGAAACGCCCGCCCAGCTTTCCAACGCACGAATGCGCCGCCCGAACGCCGGATGCGTGACATGACGCGCTTCCGCCGCCCGCAAGAAGCTTCCCGCCCTGGCCAGGGCAATAAAATCTTCAAGCAGCTTCAACTGCGGCATGGCCTGCATCCCGCCCGGCAAGCATTACAAGTAGGATTCGCCATTCAGATAGGCTTTGCGCCAGCGGGTGATTGCCATGCGCTCGAATAGTCCGCCGATCGCAAACGGATCGGCGTTGACAAAATCCTGCGCCTCGGCCCGCGTCTCGACATCCACAATATAAACGCTGCCTGTGCCGCCCGTACCGTCGTCCTCAAGCTTGGCGCCGCAGGCCAGCAGCAACTTCTTGTTTTCCTCTAGGTAGTCCAGATGCTTGTCGCGCAAAGCCTGTCTTAATGCTTGCGTATGCGGCTTGTCAAAGGTCTCGATCAAATATGGCATGATGCTTTCCTGTGCTCTTGTAATGGTTTCTTGTTGGCTCGCGTCCACCCGCCTATGCTGGCGGGAACCGACGTGTCAAGGTTCAAGATAAACTTGTCCAGATACTATATTAGTACGCTTTTTCCTTCTCCGGCCCATCGTCAATCATGCCCCTGCGCTCTCATGAACCCATTGTTGCCATAGCCACCGCTCCAGGGCGCGGTGGCATAGGCGTTGTACGGATTTCCGGCAGATCGCTGGATGCTTTTTTGTCCCGCTTGTTCGATGCCTCTCTTAGACCCCGGCACGCCCATTACCTGCCATTCAAAGACAAGAATGGTCAGGCCATCGACGCCGGCATCGCGATCTTTTTCAAAGGGCCCCACTCCTATACCGGCGAGGACGTCATCGAGCTTCAGGGCCATGGAGGACCCGCCGTGTTGCGCCGCCTGCTCGATCACTGTCTGGATATGGGCAAAGAGTTCGGACTTCGGCATGCTGAACCCGGCGAGTTCACCCATCGGGCGTTTCTTAACGAACGGCTGGACCTGGCCCAGGCCGAGGCGGTAGCGGACCTTATCGATGCCTCGTCCGAAGCGGCCGCACGCAGCGCCATGGCATCGCTTAGCGGCGCCTTCTCGGCTCAGGTCAACACCCTGGCTGACCGCATCGTGCATCTGCGCATGCTGGTCGAAGCTACTCTGGACTTTCCCGAAGAAGAAATCGATTTCCTGGAAAAGTACCAGGCGCGCGAAACCCTGGAAGGCTTGCGCAGCGACTTGTACGCGTTAACGCAGCAGGCCAGGCAAGGCATGATCCTGCGGGAAGGCCTGCATGTCGTGCTGGCCGGCCAGCCCAATGTCGGCAAATCCAGTTTGCTCAACGCCCTGGCCGGCGACGACGTCGCCATTGTTACACCCATTGCCGGCACCACCCGCGACAAGGTCATCCAGCAAATTCATATACAAGGCGTTCCCCTGCATATCGTGGATACCGCCGGCCTGCGAGAGACCGAAGATGCGGTGGAAAGCATAGGCATTGCCCGTACCTGGGCTGAAATCGAGAAGGCCAATGTCATTATCCATTTGCAGGACGCCCGAGCCCGGAACGATGTGCTCGATACCGCCATTACCCGACGCCTGCCGGCCCGCACGCCTGTGCTGAAGGTATTCAACAAAGTCGACCTGCTGGAAAAATCGGATCAGGCGCCCTTTCTTGCCCAGGCTCATCACAGCGCCAATCAGCAGGCATGGCCCGGCCCGGATGTTCCCGGCAACACCCTTCCAGAGCAGGCCCTGGGCATATCCGCGAAAACCGGTGCTGGCTTGGATGCCCTGCGGCAAAAACTTCTGGAGATTGCAGGCTGGAATCCCAGCGCCGAATCCCCTTGGCTCGCGCGGGAACGCCATTTAAGCGCCCTGAACAACGCCGGCGAACATCTTGCACTAGCCAATGAACACGCAAGCCATAACGATCGCGTTCTGGACCTTTTCGCCGAAGAGTTGCGCCTGGCGCATGCAGAGCTCAGTTCGATCACCGGCCAATTCACCAGCGACGACTTGTTGGGCGAGATATTTTCCAGCTTCTGCATCGGAAAGTGATGCATGATTCAAACAGGAATTGCCTGTTGCGGCGCAGACTGCTTCCACAATGCCGGCCTATTCGCTTGCCGCAAAAAACCGTGTGCATAAGGTGTGGATGAATAAGGGACAAGCGCTTCCCATTCGATGCCTTCGAAAGTTGTCCAGTTTTGATCCACCTTGAAGACAGACCTTATCCGCAATCAAATACTTCGATAAACCTTTGAAATAACATGCATAAACACAGTTATGCCAGTTATCCACAGACACCCATTATCAGTAGTCTTTATATATAAAAGAATAATGAACAACTAAAACAACAAGCGATTGCCCACTGTGGCGTGGGAATGACACCTATGGCATTGGATGCTTGCCAAACTTCTTGCCCGGTCATTGAAAGGCTATAATCGATAAAGTCTTCCTATTTTTAGATTCAATGAAATCCAAACCCGTAGCCGTTCCCAAGCCCGCTCAAACGCGCATCATCCGCGCAGTGGCAAGCTCGACGGCCATTGAAACAGGACAGTCCGTAAAAGAACTCGAAGCCTTGCTAAAGGCCCAGACCAGCAAGTTCCAGCAACTTAACCTGGCGCCTTCCGCCTAAGCGCGCAAACAGCCCTCAGTCTGTTTCCAACGCCCGGGTTACCCAATGCATCATCGGCTCATAGTTATGACCCAAGCCTAGTTGTATCGCGGATACATAGTCGCTTTTATTGGTTTCCCAACTGCTGTAATCCAAAGGGCCATGGCCTGCCTGTACCGCCATGACATCGGCCAATAAGCGTGAAATCCGCCCATTCCCTTCACGAAACGGATGCATAAGAATAAATTCCACATGGGTAACGGCTATTGCCCGCGTCAATTCCTGGCTATCAAACCCCGTGCACGGGGTGTAGCGGCCTAGCTGCTCTCGATCGAAGGCAGCCATCAGCCTGGACAGTTGAGCAGCGGGAGCGAACGGAAAACCGTCCTTGCTTACATTGACATAGCGCAACTGACCTGCCCACGCGTAGACGTTTCCCAGCCAGCGGCGGTGCCATACCTTTAGATGATGCGCGGTAAGCCGCCCGGTGGGCAGATGCTCTTGGAGGACGGATTCATAAAGCTTTTGCAGCAACACCAATTCGGCCTCGTCCATATCCGAGGGATCGACGATGCCAAGCTTGTTGGCCAGCACAAGCTCGTCCGAGCCGGGTTCGAACATGCCTTGCACGCCAGCCACGTCGTATCTAGTCGTCATGCGCCACCTGTGGGGACACGCTGTCCGCGCATTGTAGACCCTCTGAAAGAGGGTAGTCTTCAAACTATTTACATTTAAATACAAAATAAATGGACGCCGAAATCTGCGGCCGCAACTGTGGATAACTACTGGGAAGCCCTTGTGTGCATAGCCTGTGGACGGAATAGGAATAAGCCCTGTTTTTTTGAAGCCCCGTAAAGTTGTGCAGTTTTCCTCCACATAAGAAAGCCCACTTATGCCAATCAAAAAAAGCAGCTAAGCGATTGAATCCTAAGACGAAGTATCACTTATGCAAGTTATCCACAGACACCCATTATCAGTAGTCTTTATATATAGAAAAGATAAAAGAACTGCTACATCGAAGAGCTGCTCAACCCGCACTACCTGCCTGAATAACGACATGTATACTTCGTTTCGTTGGATGAAAAAAAGCCCGCAAGAGCGGGCCTGGAACTGGATGGCGCCGAGTTAGACGCGGCTTAATTTCTCGATAGCGGCATCGAGGGTTGAGTCACGCTTTGCAAAGCAAAAACGGGCCAAGCGGTGATTGGATTCGACAGCGGTGGGCTGGCGATAGAAGGCGGATACGGGAATCAGGCCTACGCCATGCGTTGTGGTCATCCATTTGGCGAATTCCGCTTCCGGCATATCGGATATGGCACTGTAGTCGGCCAGAAGGAAGAAAGTGCCTTCGCTTTTCACGGGCGAAAAGCGGGTCGATGCAAGCCCTTCAAAAAGCCTATCCCGCTTTTGTTGATAAAAGGCGGACAGGTTTAGATAAGGTTCCGGGTCTTGCATATAGTGCGCCAAAGCGACCTGCATGGGAGACGTAACCGTGAAAACCATGAATTGATGCACCTTCCGGATTTCGGATGACATCCATTTGGGAGCGCAGCAGTAGCCGATTTTCCAGCCGGTGGCGTTATAGGTCTTTCCAAATGATGAAATTACTATAGCGTTGTTTGCAAGTGCTTCACGGCGCGACAGGCTTTGATGTATTTGTCCGTCAAATACGATGTGTTCGTATACCTCGTCCGATAATAGCAATATGCCTGTCTCGTTAACGATGGATTCCAAGGCATCCAGATCTTCCGTTTTCAAGTTAATGCCTGTGGGGTTATGCGGGAAGTTCAATATAAGCATTCGGGTTTTAGGCGTAATGGCTTTTCGTACTTCCTGCCAGTCCACTTGGTACTGCGGTGTTTGTTTGGTTGGCGGCAGCATGGGAACGATAATCGGACGTCCGCCCGCCAGCTGAATGGCGGGTATATACAGGTCATAGAACGGTTCGATTATGACGACCTCATCCCCCTGGTGTACAAAGGCCAGGATGCTGGCCATCAGCGCTTCGCTCGCTCCGCTGGTCACGGTTATCTCTGTTGCGGCGTCATATCGGCGCCCATACAGGTTTTCAACCTTGGACGATATCGCTTCACGCAATGCCAGGATCCCGGCCATGGGCGGGTATTGATTGTGCCCTTCTTTCATGGCTAGGGTTACCAGATCCAGCAATGCCTCGTCGGGATTGAAATCAGGGAAGCCCTGCCCAAGATTGATCGCATTATGATCAACGGCCAGTTGGCTCATCACGGTAAATATAGTGGTCCCTACGTCGGGCAGCTTGGATTGAAAGTTCATGTTCTTGGATATAAGGGCAGTGGATTAATAGGGATAAGGATTCCGGAGATAAAGTAGTCCAGAATAAGAGCCGCAATGCGGCATAGCGATGCATGACGGAAAAATACCACACTGGGGTAAACAAGTATTTGATAAAGAAGACAAGCGTGGTTATGCTCTCATTTGCTTTGTAATCAAGTAGTGCGCGGGTCTTGCGGTTAGTAATCATTGAAGCTTTAGGTCTAAATAAATATGCGGATCTAAACTGGTGAAGTCTGTTACGTGTCAGCGTCCTTGGTTAATTGCATTTTTGTTTATTTTTAGGACGCTATACATCATGGCTCAAAAGGGCAAAGTCAAGTGGTTCAACGCCGATAAAGGCTTCGGTTTTATTACTCCCGATGAAGGCGGCACCGACGTGTTCGCGCATTTCTCGGCAATCGAAGGCCGCGGCTATCGCAGCCTGAATGAGGGCCAGGAAGTTGAATTTGAAGTCAAAGACGGTCCTAAAGGTCCGCAAGCTGCCGAGATTCGCCCTTTGTAATCTCAGCTAAATTTGTGTAGCGTTCAGCGCACAGATTACTAAACGCCCTTTCGTAAGATCGGGCGTTTTTTATTGCAGTTGCTTAAGTGGATCATTTGGAGGGCATCCTATCCATTCGAAACGACTTTATCAGTCCAGGCGTGCCAAATCATTATTCACATATTACTCACAGCTTGCCCACATAGTTATCCACACATTTTTGCACTCTTCAATAGCCCTAATCAATCCCGGACAACTGTTTCACGTGAAACATCCATTCGCCAAGTCTCAAAGTTGTTTCACGTGAAACATGCCATGGCTAGTGCTTACATTAAATACTATGTTCCACGTGGAACCTCAAATTTCACGGCGGTATAATGAGGTTTATATGTTTACCTCGCTTGAGCGAAAGAAATGGATTATCCGGACACGTTTGATGTGATTGTCGTAGGTGGCGGTCATGCCGGGACCGAAGCTGCGTTGGCTTCGGCCCGTACAGGAGCCTCTACCCTGCTGCTAACCCACAATATGGAAACCTTGGGTCAGATGTCCTGCAATCCTTCGATAGGAGGGATAGGTAAAGGACATTTGGTAAAGGAAGTGGACGCATTGGGTGGCGCCATGGCATTGGCCACGGACCATGCGGGAATTCAATTTCGAATATTGAATCGTTCCAAGGGCCCCGCTGTCCGGGCTACGCGTGCTCAAGCAGATCGCTCTTTGTATCGGAAAGCCATTCGCACTGTGCTGCAGAATCAACCCAATCTTACAATCTTCCAGCAAGCGGTGGATGATCTGATTTTGGAAGGCGATCGCGTGGCTGGGGCAGTCACTCAAATCGGTCTGAAGTTCAGGGCCAGGTCGGTAGTGCTGACGGCGGGTACCTTTTTAAACGGATTGATCCACGTGGGACTGGACCACTATTCAGGGGGACGCGCAGGCGACCCACCGTCCATTTCTCTAGGCCAACGTTTGAAAGAATTGAAGTTGCCTCAAGGCCGGCTAAAGACGGGAACTCCTCCTCGTATAGATGCTCGCAGTATCGACTTCAGCAAAATGGAAGAGCAGCCAGGCGATAGCAAACCGGTGCCTGTCTTTTCCTATATGGGTACGGCGGCCATGCATCCAGAGCAGCTTCCTTGCTGGATTACGCATACCAATGAACAGACTCATGAAATAATCAGGTCGGGCCTGGATCGTTCGCCCATGTATAGCGATCAGGGAACTATAGAGGGTGTTGGTCCACGATACTGCCCGTCTATTGAAGATAAAATCCATCGCTTTGCGGATAAACCCAGCCATCAAATTTTCCTGGAACCGGAAGGCTTGAGCACCAAGGAAATATATCCGAATGGGATATCCACCAGCTTGCCGTTTGATATACAGCTTGCCCTGGTTCGAACCCTGCCCGGGCTGGAGAATGCCGTCATCATGCGTCCGGGCTATGCCATCGAATATGATTACTTCGATCCACGTGAACTCCATGCCACATTGGAAACCCGGGCGATAAAGGGTTTATTTTTTGCTGGACAGATTAACGGAACCACTGGTTATGAAGAGGCGGCAGCGCAAGGTTTGTTGGCAGGGATAAATGCTGCCAGAAAGGCGCAAGACCTTGAGGGCTGGTATCCAAAGCGGAATGAAGCCTACCTTGGCGTGCTGGTGGATGATTTGATAACCCGGGGGGTAACCGAACCCTATCGTATGTTTACCTCGCGCGCGGAATATCGCCTAAGCCTGCGGGAAGATAATGCCGATATGCGTTTGACGGAGCAAGGACGCCGCCTTGGTTTGGTCGACGACTTGCGGTGGAATGTGTTCAGCCGAAAACGGGATCAGGTAGCGGCGGAAATTGAGCGTCTGAAATCCACGTGGATCAATCCCAGGACGCTGGCGGTGCATACCGCGGAGGCGTTGCTGGGAAAACAGGTCGAGCGCGAATATTCGCTTTATGACCTGCTCAAGCGACCACAGGTCAGCTATGACGCATTGATGAAGGTCCCGCAAAGCGATGGCAGTTTGCTGGCCGGCCCGGGGGTACAAGAACCCGTCAGCGCGGAACAAATCGAAATCCAGGTCAAGTATGAAGGCTACGTAAACAAGCAACAGGAAGAGGTTGAAAAACAAGCGGCTCAAGAGGGCCAGATTATTCCTGCGGATATCGACTACGATTCCATAAGCAGCATATCCATAGAGGTAAGGCAACGGCTCAAGGTCGCCAAGCCGGAAACGGTGGGGCAGGCCAGCAGGATATCGGGCGTTACTCCGGCTGCGATATCCTTGCTGCTGATACATATCAAGCGTATGCATTACCAGAAAAAAGCGGCGTAATGGGCTCTCGGGATAATTACGGGCAACGCCTGGAAGCAGCCGCGCATGCGCTGGGCTTGGGCATCACTCCTGATCAACGGGACGCTTTACTGAATTATCTTGATCAGCTGCAACGTTGGAATCGCACTTATAATTTGACGGCTCTGCGAGACCCCGAGCAGATGCTGATACAGCATATTTTCGATAGCCTGGCGGTGCTGCCGCCGCTTACTCAAACACTGTATAAAAAAACAGTAGAAAATGTTGTCATTATTGATGTGGGGTCTGGTGCTGGCCTACCCGGTGCGGTTATGGCTATCATGCAGCCGGGCTGGTCGCTGCGCTGTGTAGATGCTGTCGAAAAAAAAATGGCTTTTGTCCGCCAGATATCCGGCGCATTGCATTTGCCCAATCTGCAAGCGGTGCATCAGCGGGTTGAAACGCTTGCTCCATATGATGCCGATATCGTTGTTTCTCGGGCATTTGCGTCGCTTGTCGACTTTGCCAGCTTGGCGGGTCGGCATGTTGCCAAAGACGGTTGTCTGCTGGCCATGAAGGGCCGTGAGCCAGTCGAGGAAATCGATGCCTTGCATCGCCAAACCGATTGGCGCGTCAGTCGGATACAGTCGTTGTTAGTACCGGAATTGAATGCCCAGCGCTGCCTGGTCTGGATGAGCCAACAAGGAACCCTATGAACCAAATAACGTCCACCGCCAATGTGTTCTGCATTGCCAATCAAAAAGGCGGCGTGGGCAAGACCACCACGGCGATCAACTTGGCGGCGGCGCTTTCGGCCTTGGGCAAGCGGGTCCTTCTGATCGACCTGGATCCGCAAGGCAATGCCACGATGGGAAGCGGCATTGACAAGAACAAGGTGGAACAGAATCTGTATCAGGTATTGATCGGCGACGCCACCATCGCGCAGACGCGTGTCAGGTCCGAAGCGGGGGGCTACGATGTGTTGCCGGCCAATCGCGAGCTTTCCGGCGCCGAGATCGATCTTATCCAGATGGAAGGGCGCGAGCAGCAGCTCAAACAGGCTATCGCGCTGATCCTCGAGGACTATGAGTTCGTGCTTATCGATTGCCCGCCGACCCTATCTCTACTGACTCTCAACGGCTTGGCATCGGCGCACGGCGTAATCATACCCATGCAGTGCGAGTATTTCGCGCTGGAGGGTTTGTCCGATCTGGTCAACACCATCAAGCGCGTGCATCGTAATATCAACCCCGAATTACAACTGATCGGACTGCTGCGTGTTATGTTCGATACGCGCGTAACGCTGCAGCAACAGGTTTCAGCACAGATAGAAACGCATTTCGGCGATAAGGTATTCAAAGCGGTCGTACCGCGTAACGTGCGCCTGGCCGAGGCGCCCAGCCATGGCTTGCCCGGCATCGTCTATGACAAGAGTTCCCGCGGAGCGAAGGCGTACATTGAATTCGGCAATGAGCTCATCAGTCGCGTAAAAAAGGAGGCCTTGCGTCAGCAGGCACGGCCGCGCGGCTAAACGAATCAGAAAAGGAATACATACTATGGCAACAAGAAAACCTAAAGGCCTGGGGCGCGGCCTGGATGCATTGCTGGGGGAAGATGCGCCGGCAATCAATAGCCTGGGCCGGGCCGATGCCGAAGACAAGCTGCCGTCCGTCCTGAAAGTCGACGCGTTGCGCGCCGGCAAGTACCAGCCGCGGACGCGCATGGATGAGGGTGCGCTGAATGAGCTTGCGGACTCCATCCGCACTCAGGGAATAATGCAGCCCATTCTGGTTCGTCCGCTGGATGGAAAGGATGCGGGCAAGTACGAGATTATCGCGGGCGAAAGACGCTATCGCGCCGCCAAGCTGGCCGGCTTGAAGGAAGTCCCGGTATTGGTGCGCGAGGTGCCCGACGAAAACGCCGCGGTCATGGCGCTGATCGAAAACATCCAGCGGGAAGACTTGAATCCCCTGGAAGAGGCGCATGGCGTTCGACGGCTGCTGGATGAATTCGGACTGACGCATGAACAGGCCGCGCAGGCGATAGGCCGTTCGCGCTCGGCCACCAGCAACCTGCTGCGCCTGCTGAACCTGACGGGTCCCGTCCAGACCATGCTGCTGGCCGGAGACATCGACATGGGTCATGCCCGTGCCTTGCTGGCAACGGATGCCGCCACGCAAATACTGCTGGCCAACGAAGTCATTGCCAAACGCCTGTCTGTGCGTGAAACCGAAAAGCTCATCGGCCGGACCCTGCGCGAAGCCGATGACAAGCAGCCCAGGTCGGCAGCAAAGTCGGTGGCTCAGTCAGGCGATGTGAAACGCCTCGAGGAAGCCTTGTCGGATCACCTGGGCACCAAGGTAAGCCTGAAAATCGGAGCAAAGAACAAGGGCCAGCTGCAGATAGATTTCCACGGATGGGAACACCTTAACTCTTTGCTTGAACGCCAAGGGCTTTCGGGTTTGATGGACGCCTAGTCCAGGGCTTGTACGGCTCCAAAACGCCGGACCGCGCTTACGCTGTCACGCGTTTTTCCAGTTTGACAAGTGCAGAAAAACCCTGCATAATTCGGAGTTCGCTTTTGGTGGGATGCCCGAGTGGTTAAAGGGGGCAGACTGTAAATCTGTTGACCTTGCGTCTACGTTGGTTCGAATCCAACTCCCACCACCAGCATGCGGGTATCCAGGCCTTTGGGTGAAATGAATCTTTCGCGGGTGTAGCTCAATGGTAGAGCAACAGCCTTCCAAGCTGATGATGAGGGTTCGATTCCCTTCACCCGCTCCAGTAACGATTTTATGAATTCGCTGCGAACGCAGCGAAAGCAACAAGATAGTCGCCCATGTGGCTCAGTGGTAGAGCACTCCCTTGGTAAGGGAGAGGTCACGCGTTCGATCCGCGTCATGGGCACCAAACATTTTTATTTATAGCTCAATTCCACAGTCAGGAGTCAGCCATGGCAAAAGGTAAGTTTGAACGGACCAAACCGCACGTAAACGTAGGTACGATCGGGCACGTTGACCACGGCAAGACGACGCTTACGGCGGCAATCACGACGGTGTTGGCCAAGGCCTTTGGGTCGGGCGAAGCCAAGGGCTACGACCAGATCGACGCGGCGCCCGAAGAAAAGGCGCGCGGCATCACGATCAACACCTCGCACGTGGAATACGAAACGCAGGCGCGCCACTACGCGCACGTTGACTGCCCGGGCCACGCTGACTATGTCAAGAACATGATTACCGGTGCGGCGCAGATGGACGGCGCGATCCTGGTGGTTTCGGCCGCTGACGGCCCGATGCCGCAAACGCGCGAGCACATTTTGCTCTCGCGCCAGGTGGGCGTGCCTTACATCATCGTGTTCCTGAACAAGGCCGACATGGTCGACGATGAAGAGCTGCTGGAACTGGTGGAAATGGAAGTGCGCGAACTTCTGTCCAAGTACGACTTTCCGGGTGACGACACCCCGATCATCAAGGGCTCGGCCAAGCTGGCGCTCGATGGCGACGAAGGTCCGCTGGGCAAGGAAGCGATTCTGAAGCTGGCCGAGGCGCTGGACACGTACATCCCCACGCCCGAGCGCGCGGTGGACGGCACGTTCCTGATGCCTGTGGAAGACGTGTTCTCGATCTCGGGTCGCGGCACGGTGGTGACCGGTCGTATCGAGCGCGGCATCGTCAAGGTGGGCGAGGAAATCGAGATCGTCGGCATCAAGGACACGGTCAAGACGACGTGCACGGGCGTGGAAATGTTCCGCAAGCTGCTGGACCAGGGCCAGGCGGGTGACAACGTGGGTATTTTGCTGCGCGGCACCAAGCGCGAAGACGTTGAGCGCGGCCAGGTGTTGGCCAAGCCCGGTTCGATCAAGCCGCACACGGACTTCTCGGCCGAGGTGTACATTCTGTCCAAGGACGAGGGTGGCCGTCATACGCCGTTCTTCCAGGGCTATCGTCCGCAGTTTTACTTCCGTACGACGGACGTGACGGGCACGATCGAGCTGCCGGCCGACAAGGAAATGGTTCTGCCGGGCGATAACGTGTCGATGAAGGTCAGCCTGATTGCGCCGATCGCCATGGAAGAGGGCCTGCGCTTCGCGATCCGCGAAGGTGGCCGTACCGTGGGTGCCGGCGTGGTCGCCTCCATCATCAAGTAAGTTCAAGTTGTAGGCGGACGAGCGCATGGCGCGCTCTTCCGCTTTTGCTGTACAAGGCGAAGCAGCCGTTGCCGGTGCATCGCGCTCAGGGTCTAGGGGTATAGCTCAATTGGCAGAGCGTCGGTCTCCAAAACCGAAGGTTGTAGGTTCGATTCCTACTGCCCCTGCCACACAGTCAGTCTCATCGCAGCCGCACACACGTGGCGCCACATGCCGGAATATGTCGAATAGCAACGTAGAAACCGTTAGCAGTAGCACAGATCGCGTCAAGCTGGGTCTGGCGGTGCTTGTTATCGTGGCCGGTATCGTCGGCTACTCGATGCTCGAGAACCAGGCCACCATCGTTCGCGTTGGCGTATTCCTGGGCAGCCTGGTCGTTGCCGCCCTGGTTGCCTGGTTCAGTGAGCCCGGCCGCCGCACATTGAGCTTTGGCCGCGACTCCTATAATGAAGTCAAGCGTGTTGTCTGGCCGACGCGTAAAGAATCTACGCAAATGACGGGCATCGTTTTCCTGTTCGTCGCGGCAATGGGACTCTTGCTGTGGGTCGTCGACAAAGGTCTGGAGTGGGTCATCTATGGCCTGCTGCTAGGCTGGAAATAAAGGACACACATGAGCAAGCGTTGGTATGTTGTTCACGTTTATTCCGGAATGGAAAAAAGCGTGCATAAGGCGCTCGTAGAGCGTATCGAACGCGAAGGGCTGGAATCCTCCTTTGGACGTATTCTGGTTCCTTCGGAAGAAGTCATCGAAGTAAAGGGCGGTAAAAAGTCCATTACTGAACGGCGCATCTTCCCCGGTTACGTGTTGGTCGAGATGGATCTCACCGATGAAACCTGGCACTTGGTAAAGAACACGAACCGGGTTACCGGCTTCCTGGGTGGTTCAGGCAATCGCCCCGCTCCGATTTCCGATCGCGAAGTAGAGAAAATCCTTTCGCAGATGGAAGAGGGCGTCGAGAAGCCCAAGCCCAAGATCCTCTTCGAAGTGGGCGAAATGGTCCGCGTCAAGGAAGGTCCTTTTGCCGACTTCAACGGCAATGTCGAAGACGTAAACTACGAGAAAAGCAAGGTGCGGGTATCGGTCACGATTTTTGGCCGCGCCACACCGGTGGAACTCGATTTTGGTCAGGTCGAAAAAACCTGAATTTTCAACCCCGGGGAGCCGGATCGGTCTAGTGCCGGACGGCGTTTGAACCCGCAAGGAGCAAAGCATGGCGAAGAAAATCGTCGGCTTTATCAAGCTGCAAGTACCAGCTGGTAAGGCTAATCCCTCACCCCCCATTGGTCCGGCGCTGGGTCAGCGCGGTCTGAACATCATGGAATTCTGCAAGGCGTTCAACGCCAAGACGCAGGGCCTGGAGCCCGGTCTGCCGATTCCCGTTGTCATCACCGCCTACGCAGACAAGAGCTTCACCTTCATCATGAAGACGCCGCCTGCCACCGTCCTGATCAAAAAGGCCAGCGGTGTGCAAAAAGGCTCGGCTCGTCCGAATCTCGACAAGGTTGGCACGCTGACTCGCGCTCAGGCCGAAGAAATCGCCAAGACCAAGTCGCCCGACCTGACGGCGGCCGACCTGGACGCAGCCGTTCGCACGGTTGCCGGCAGCGCCCGCAGCATGGGCATCACGGTTGAAGGGGTGTAAGCATGGCCAAGTTGAGCAAACGCGCGGCCGCTATTGCCGCCAAGATCGATAGCAACAAGTTCTACCCCGTCTCCGAAGCCCTGGCTTTGGTCAAGGAAACGGCTACCGCCAAGTTCGATGAGTCCATCGACGTGGCAGTGCAATTGGGCATCGATCCCAAGAAATCCGACCAGCTCGTACGCGGCTCGGTCGTGTTGCCCGCCGGTACCGGCAAATCGGTTCGCGTCGCTGTTTTCGCCCAAGGCGAAAAAGCGGAAGCCGCCAAGGCGGCGGGCGCCGACATCGTCGGCATGGAAGATCTGGCTGAAACCATCAAGGGCGGTCAAATCGATTTCGACATCCTGATCGCTTCGCCCGACACGATGCGTATCGTCGGCGCGCTGGGCCAGATTCTTGGTCCCCGCGGCCTGATGCCCAACCCCAAGGTCGGCACGGTTACTCCCGACGTCGCCACCGCCGTCAAGAACGCCAAGGCCGGTCAGGTCCAGTACCGCACCGACAAGGCGGGGATCATTCACGCCACCATCGGTCGTGCTTCGTTCGGCGTCGAACAACTGCAAACCAACCTGGCCGCGCTGGTCGACGCGCTGAACAAAGCCCGTCCTACCGCTGCCAAGGGTGTGTACCTGCGCAAGCTGGCCGTTTCGTCCACGATGGGCGGCGGTGCGCGCGTAGAAATAGCTTCCCTGACGGCTTAATAAAGCCCTCGGGAAAAAAGAACTTTGGGCTGTGCCTGGAAATTCCAGGCATTGCTGTCAAAGACCGCTGGAGCCCTGCCGCGATTCGCATTCGTGCAAGCGTTGCAGAGCTTAATTCCGGACTGCTTGCAGTTTGGTTCCAGCGCAGACGGCGTCCCATGGAAGAATTCTTGTTTCACTGAAGAACTCGACCAGGTGCGCCGCATTCGGTTGATGCAAGAGACCCTCTCTTGTGTCTTTTGATGGAGTGTTCAAACCGTGAGTCTCAATCGTAAAGAGAAAGCGGTAGTCATCGAAGAAGTCTCGGCGGAAGTCGCCAAGGCCCAATCGATCATTATCGCCGAGTACCGTGGTCTGGACGTCGCCTCTGTTACCGTATTGCGCAAAACTGCGCGTGAGTCGGGTGTGTATCTGCGTGTTCTCAAAAACACGCTGGTTCGCCGTGCTGTTGCAGGAACTCCCTACGAGGAGCTCTCCGCTCAGCTAACCGGTCCGCTGATCTATGGGATCAGCGCCGATCCGGTTTCGGCGGCAAAAGTACTTGCCGGTTTCGCAAAGACCAACGAAAAGCTGGTTATCAAAGGCGGGGCATTGCCCAACAGCCTTTTGACCCAGGATGGTGTGAAGGCCTTGGCCACCATGCCTTCCCGCGATGAGTTGCTTTCGAAACTTATGGGTACGATGCAAGCACCCGTCACGCAATTTGTGCGTACGCTCAACGAAGTTCCGACCAAATTCGCACGTGGCCTCGCGGCCGTGCGCGATCAAAAGGCCGCTGCGTAAGCAGTCCTTTCGGATTTCGTCGAACCGAGCGACAACCAACCCTGGCATTTATCAATATTTGGAGTTCTTAAAATGGCATTAAGCAAAGCTGAAATCCTTGACGCTATCGCTAGCATGACCGTGCTCGAATTGTCCGAGCTGATCAAGGAAATGGAAGAAAAATTTGGCGTGTCGGCTGCTGCCGCCGCCGTGGCTGTGGCTGCTCCCGCCGCTGGCGGCGCTGCCGCCGCTGCTGAAGAGCAAACCGAGTTCACCGTTGTATTGGCTGAAGTCGGCGCTAACAAAGTCAGCGTCATCAAAGCCGTGCGTGAAATCACCGGCCTGGGCTTGAAAGAAGCCAAGGATCTGGTTGACGGCGCACCGAAGCCCGTCAAGGAAGGCCTGGCCAAAGCCGACGCCGAAGCTGCACAGAAGAAGCTTGAAGAAGCTGGCGCAAAAGTCGAACTCAAGTAAGACTTTTTACGCTTGCCCGGGATGGTTTAGGCCCTCCCGGGCTTTTGCGTTTCCAGAAAACTTGCGATTCCGTTCCGGTTTTTTATCCGAGTCGGGTTTTCTGGAGTCGTAAACCAGGGCCGTGGTTGACGGCCCATGTAACCCTCGAGTCGGAGTGCTCATGCCTTATTCGTACACCGAAAAAAAGCGCATACGCAAGAGCTTCGCCAAGCGTGAAGACGTCCAGGACGTCCCTTACCTTTTGGCGACTCAACTGCAATCATTTAAAACATTTTTGCAGGCGGATACTACACCTTCCAAACGCAAAGATGAAGGCCTGCAAGCGGCTTTCAGTTCAATATTTCCTATCGTAAGCCATAATCAGATGGCGCGCCTGGAGTTCGTCAGCTATGTGCTGGGCGAACCCGTATTCGATGTCAAAGAATGCCAGCTGCGCGGCCTTACCTATGCTTCTCCGCTGCGTGCCAAGGTGCGCCTGGTCCTGATGGATCGCGAAGTCAGCAAACCGACAGTCAAGGAAGTGAAAGAGCAGGAAGTATACATGGGCGAAATTCCGCTCATGACCAATACCGGCTCTTTCGTCATCAACGGTACCGAGCGCGTCATCGTGTCGCAGCTGCACCGTTCGCCCGGCGTATTTTTCGAGCATGATCGCGGTAAAACGCACAGCTCGGGCAAGTTGCTGTTCTCCGCGCGCGTGATTCCCTACCGTGGCTCATGGCTCGACTTCGAATTCGACCCCAAGGACGTTCTGTTCTTCCGTGTCGACCGTCGTCGCAAGATGCCTGTGACCATTCTGCTGAAAGCCATCGGCATGACGCCGGAAGCCATCCTTGCCCACTTCTCCGATTTCGACAACTTCGAAATCCACAACGAAGGCGGGATGCTGGAGTTCGTTGCCGAGCGCTGGAAAGGCGAGGTCGCTCACTTTGACATCACCGACCGCTCCGGCAAGGTCATCGTCGAAAAAGACAAGCGCATCAATGCCAAGCATTTGCGCGACCTGGAGGCCGCCAAGGTCGAGCTTGTGTCGGTGCCCGAGGACTTCCTGCTGGGCCGCGTGCTGGCCACTGGCGTGGTCAATCCGGAAACCGGCGAAGTCATCGCCAATGCCAACGACGAGATCACCGAAACCACGTTGGCCGACCTGCGCGCCGCCAACATCCGCAATATCCAGACCCTGTACATCAACGATCTGGATCGCGGCGGCTATATTTCGCAAACGTTGCGCACCGATGAAACCGCCGATCAGATGGCGGCTCGCGTTGCCATCTATCGCATGATGCGTCCCGGCGAGCCTCCCACCGAGGACGCCGTCGAAGCCCTGTTCCAGCGCCTGTTCTACAGCGAAGAAGCATACGACCTGTCGCGCGTGGGCCGCATGAAGGTCAACAGCCGCTTGGGCCGTGGTGAAGACATCACCGGTCCCATGACGCTGACCAACGAAGACATCCTGGAAACGATCAAGGTCCTGGTCGAGCTGCGCAACGGACGCGGCCAGATCGACGATATCGATCACCTGGGCAATCGTCGCGTGCGTTGTGTGGGCGAACTGGCCGAAAACCAGTTCCGCGCCGGTTTGGTGCGCGTCGAGCGCGCGGTCAAGGAACGCCTGGGCCAGGCCGAGACCGAGAACCTGATGCCGCATGACCTGATCAACTCCAAGCCAATTTCGGCCGCCATCAAGGAGTTCTTCGGTTCCAGCCAGTTGTCGCAGTTCATGGACCAAACCAACCCGCTGTCGGAAATCACGCACAAGCGTCGCGTTTCGGCCTTGGGCCCTGGCGGTCTGACCCGCGAACGCGCGGGCTTCGAAGTGCGCGACGTGCATCCTACGCACTACGGCCGTGTATGCCCCATCGAAACGCCGGAAGGCCCGAACATCGGCCTGATCAATTCGATGGCGCTATACGCGCGCCTGAACGAATACGGCTTCCTGGAAACGCCGTATCGCAAGATCATCGACGGCAAGGTCAGCGAACAGATCGACTATCTGTCCGCCATCGAGGAAAGCAACTACGTCATCGCCCAGGCCAACGCCGAGCTTGACGAAGCAGGCCGATTCGTGGACGACCTGGTGGCTTGCCGCCAAGCTGGCGAAACCATGCTTACCGCGCCGTCCAACGTGCACTACATGGACGTGGCGCCTTCGCAGATCGTCTCCGTGGCCGCCTCGCTCATTCCCTTCCTTGAGCACGACGACGCGAACCGGGCATTGATGGGCGCCAACATGCAGCGCCAGGCCGTGCCTTGCCTGCGTCCCGAGAAACCTCTGGTCGGCACCGGTATCGAGCGCACCGTTGCGGTCGACTCGGGCACCACCGTGCAAGCCATACGCGGCGGCATCGTGGATCACGTCGACGCCGAGCGCGTGGTTATCCGTGTGAACGACGACGAGAACGTCGCCGGCGAAGTGGGCGTTGATATCTACAACCTCATCAAGTACACCCGTTCCAACCAGAACACCAACATCAACCAGCGTCCCATCGTCAAGCGCGGCGATCAGGTCGCCCGCGGCGATGTCCTGGCCGATGGCGCATCGACCGATCTGGGCGAACTCGCCCTGGGTCAGAACATGCTCATCGCGTTCATGCCCTGGAACGGCTACAACTTCGAAGACTCCATCCTGATCTCGGAAAAGATCGTGGCCGACGATCGCTACACGTCGGTCCACATCGAAGAGCTCACCGTCGTCGCCCGCGACACCAAGCTGGGTGCGGAAGAAATCACGCGCGACATCAGCAATCTGGCGGAAACGCAGCTGAATCGCCTGGATGATTCCGGCATCGTTTATATCGGCGCCGAAGTGCGCGCCGACGACGTGCTGGTCGGCAAGGTAACGCCCAAGGGCGAAACCCAGCTGACTCCGGAAGAAAAACTGCTGCGCGCAATTTTCGGCGAGAAAGCCTCCGATGTTAAGGACACCTCGCTGCGCGTGCCTTCGGGCATGATCGGCACGGTCATCGATGTTCAGGTGTTTACGCGTGAAGGCATCGAACGCGACAAGCGCGCGCAGTCCATCATCGACGACGAGTTGCGCCGCTATCGCCAGGACCTGAACGACCAGTTGCGCATCGTTGAAGACGATACCTTCGATCGTATCGGCAAGTTCCTGGTCGGCAAGACCGTCAACGGCGGCCCGCGCAAGCTGGCCAAGGGCACGGCCCTGACCAAGGACTACCTGGTCGATCTGGATCGCTGGCAGTGGTTCGACATCCGCTTGTCCGACGAAGCGCATGCCCTGGTGCTGGAACAAGCCAAGGAATCGCTCGAACAGAAGCGCCATCAGTTCGACCTGGCCTTCGAAGAGAAGCGCAAGAAGCTTACGCAGGGCGATGAGCTGCCTCCGGGCGTGCTCAAGATGATCAAGGTCTACCTGGCCGTCAAGCGCCGCCTGCAGCCTGGCGACAAGATGGCCGGCCGTCACGGAAACAAGGGTGTCGTTTCCCGCATCACCCCGGTCGAAGACATGCCGCACATGGCCGACGGCACGCCCGCCGACATCGTGCTGAACCCCTTGGGTGTTCCTTCCCGGATGAACGTCGGGCAGGTGCTCGAAGTCCATTTGGGCTGGGCGGCCAAGGGCGTCGGTCACCGCATCGCCGATATGCTCGATGACGAGAAAGCCGTTCAGGTCAAGAACCTGCGCAGCTATCTGGAAAAGGTCTACAACAGCACCGGCGCCGGCGCCCGTATCAGCGAACTGACCGATGACGAAATCATCGAATTGGCCCGCAACCTGAAAAACGGCGTGCCTTTGGCGACACCGGTCTTCGACGGCGCGACCGAAGAGGAAATCACCAAGATGCTCGAGCTGGCCTATCCGGACGACATCGCGGAGAACCTGAAGCTGACTTCGACGCGTACGCAAGCCTGGCTGTTCGACGGCCGCACGGGCGAACAATTCGAACGCCCGGTCACCATCGGCTACATGCACTACCTGAAGCTGCATCACCTGGTGGACGACAAGATGCATGCCCGTTCGACCGGACCCTACTCGCTGGTCACTCAGCAGCCTCTGGGCGGCAAGGCGCAGTTCGGCGGTCAACGCTTCGGCGAAATGGAAGTCTGGGCCCTGGAAGCCTACGGCGCGTCGTACACGCTGCAAGAGATGCTTACCGTCAAGTCCGACGACATCTCCGGCCGCACCAAAGTGTACGAGAACATCGTCAAGGGCGACCACGTCATCGACGCCGGTATGCCAGAGTCGTTCAATGTTCTGGTCAAAGAAATTAGATCCTTGTCCCTGGACATGGATTTGGAGCGTAAATAATGAAAGCGCTACTCGATCTATTCAAGCAAGTCTCGCAAGACGAGCAATTCGATGCCATCAAGATCGGCATCGCATCGCCTGAAAAAGTGCGGTCGTGGTCTTACGGCGAAGTACGCAAGCCGGAAACCATCAACTACCGTACTTTCAAGCCCGAGCGCGATGGCCTGTTCTGCGCCAAGATCTTCGGCCCGATCAAAGACTATGAATGTCTTTGCGGAAAGTACAAGCGCCTGAAGCATCGCGGTGTCATTTGCGAAAAATGCGGTGTCGAAGTCACTGTTGCCAAGGTGCGCCGCGAGCGCATGGGCCATATCGAACTGGCCAGCCCCGTTGCGCACATCTGGTTCCTGAAGAGCCTGCCGTCCCGTTTGGGGATGGTGCTCGACATGACCCTGCGCGACATCGAACGCGTGCTGTATTTTGAAGCATGGTGCGTGATCGAGCCGGGCATGACTCCGCTCAAGCGCGGCCAGATCATGTCCGATGACGACTTCCTGGCCAAGACCGAAGAGTACGGCGACGATTTCCACGCCCTGATGGGTGCGGAGGCCGTGCGCGAGCTTCTGCGCACGATCGATATCGATCGCGACGTCGAAACCCTGCGCGCCGAACTCAAGGCCACGTCTTCCGACGCCAAGATCAAGAAGATCTCCAAGCGCCTGAAGGTGCTGGAAGGATTCCAGAAGTCGGGCATCAAGCCCGAGTGGATGGTCATGGAAGTGCTGCCCGTGCTGCCCCCGGACCTGCGTCCGCTGGTGCCGCTGGATGGCGGCCGCTTCGCCACGTCCGACCTGAACGACCTGTATCGCCGCGTCATCAACCGCAACAACCGCCTGAAGCGTTTGCTGGAATTGAAGGCGCCCGACATCATCCTGCGCAACGAAAAGCGCATGCTGCAGGAATCGGTCGATTCGCTGCTGGATAACGGCCGTCGCGGTAAAGCCATGACGGGCGCCAACAAGCGCCAGCTCAAGTCCCTGGCCGACATGATCAAGGGCAAAAGCGGCCGTTTCCGTCAGAACCTGCTGGGCAAGCGCGTCGACTACTCCGGCCGTTCGGTCATTGTGGTGGGTCCGCAGCTCAAGCTGCATCAGTGCGGCCTGCCCAAGCTGATGGCTTTGGAACTGTTCAAGCCCTTCATTTTCAATCGTCTTGAAATGATGGGTCTGGCCACCACCATCAAAGCCGCCAAGAAACTGGTCGAAAGCCAGGAGCCGGTGGTGTGGGACATCCTCGAGGAAGTCATCCGCGAGCACCCGGTCATGTTGAACCGGGCGCCCACGCTGCACCGCCTGGGCATCCAGGCGTTCGAACCGGTCCTGATCGAAGGCAAGGCCATCCAGCTGCATCCGCTGGTCTGCGCGGCGTTCAACGCCGACTTCGACGGCGACCAGATGGCTGTGCACGTGCCGCTGTCGCTGGAAGCCCAGCTGGAAGCGCGCACCCTGATGCTGGCGTCGAACAACGTCCTGTTCCCCGCCAACGGCGAGCCGTCCATCGTGCCTTCGCAGGATATCGTGCTGGGCCTGTACTACACGACGCGCGAGCGTATCAACGGCAAGGGCGAAGGCCTGTTCTTCACGGATGTGGCCGAAGTCCAGCGCGCCTACGATAACCACGAAGTCGAGCTGCAGAGCCGCGTCACGGTTCGTTTGAACGAATACGAGAAAGACGAGCAGGGCGAATGGCAGCCGGTGCTCAAGCGCTTCGAGACCACGGTGGGCCGTGCCTTGCTGTCGGAAATCCTGCCTCAGGGCTTGCCGTTCTCGGTATTGAACCGCCCGCTCAAGAAGAAGGAAATCTCGCGCCTCATCAACCAGTCCTTCCGTCGCTGCGGCTTGCGCGCCACGGTCATCTTCGCCGACAAGCTGATGCAATCGGGCTTCCGCCTGGCAACGCGCGGGGGGATCTCCATCGCCATGAGCGACATGCTGATCCCTTCGGTCAAGGAAGACATCCTTGCGCAGGCCAGCAAAGAGGTCAAGGAAATCGACAAGCAGTACTCGTCGGGCCTGGTTACGTCGCAAGAGCGTTACAACAACGTGGTCGACATCTGGGGCAAGGCCGGCGATAAAGTCGGCAAGGCCATGATGGAACAACTGGCCACCGAGCCGGTCGTCAATCGCCACGGCGAAGAAGAGCGCCAGGAATCGTTCAACTCCATCTACATGATGGCCGATTCGGGCGCCCGCGGCTCCGCCGCCCAGATCCGCCAGCTGGCCGGCATGCGCGGCCTGATGGCCAAGCCGGATGGGTCGATTATCGAAACGCCCATTACCGCCAACTTCCGTGAAGGACTGAACGTACTCCAGTACTTCATTTCGACTCACGGTGCGCGTAAAGGCTTGGCCGATACGGCTTTGAAGACGGCCAACTCGGGTTACCTGACTCGCCGTCTGGTCGACGTGACCCAGGATCTGGTCATTACCGAATCCGATTGCGGCACGACGCGCGGCTACTCCATGAAGGCTTTGGTCGAGGGCGGTGAAGTCATCGAACCCTTGCGCGACCGCATATTGGGTCGCGTGGCCGCCGTGGACATCGTCAACCCCGACACGCAGGAAACCGCGGTCGTGGCCGGTACCGTGCTGGACGAAGACCTGGTCGAATTCATCGACAGCATCGGCGTCGACGAAGTCAAGGTGCGTACGCCCCTTACCTGCGAAACGCGCCACGGCCTGTGCGCGCATTGCTACGGACGCGACCTGGGCCGCGGCTATCTGGTCAACCGCGGCGAAGCCGTGGGGGTCATTGCCGCCCAGTCCATCGGTGAGCCGGGCACGCAGCTTACGATGCGTACCTTCCACATCGGCGGCGCCGCTTCGCGTGCCGCCATGGCCAGTTCGGTCGAGACCAAATCGGCCGGCACCATCGGCTTTGCCATCGGTTTGCGTTACGTTACCAATGCCAAGGGCGAACGCGTGGCTATTTCCCGTTCGGGCGAGATCGTCATTTTCGACGACAACCGCCGCGAACGCGAACGCCACAAGATTCCTTACGGCGCCACCATCGCCGTGGGCGACGGCGATGTCGTGAAGGCCGGTCAGCGCCTGGCCAACTGGGATCCGCTGACACGCCCCATCGTGTCCGAGTACGCCGGACTGGTTCGCTTCGAGAACATCGAAGAAGGCGTCACGGTTGCCAAGCAGTTGGACGAAGTCACCGGCTTGTCCACGCTGGTCGTGATTACGCCCAAGACGCGCGGCGGCAAGACCATGATGCGTCCGCAGATCAAGCTGATCAACGAAGCGGGCGAAGAGGTCAAGATCGCCGGCACGGATCACTCGGTCAATATCTCGTTCCCGGTCGGCGCGCTCATTACCGTTCGCGATGGACAGCAGGTTTCCATCGGCGAGGTCCTGGCGCGTATTCCTCAGGAATCGCAAAAGACGCGCGATATTACCGGCGGTCTGCCGCGCGTGGCCGAGCTGTTCGAAGCCCGTTCGCCCAAGGATGCCGGCATGCTGGCGGACGTCACGGGTACGGTGTCGTTCGGCAAGGACACCAAGGGCAAGCAGCGTCTGGTCATCACCGACCTGGACGGCGTGAGCCATGAGTTCCTGATTCCCAAGGAAAAGCAGGTTCTGGTCCACGACGGCCAAGTGGTGAACAAGGGCGAAATGATTGTGGACGGCCCCGCCGATCCGCATGACATCCTTCGCTTGCAAGGCATCGAACGTCTGGCCAGCTATGTGGTCAATGAAGTCCAGGACGTGTATCGCTTGCAGGGCGTGAAGATCAACGACAAGCACATCGAAGTGATTGTTCGCCAGATGCTGCGTCGTGTGAATATCACGAACGCGGGCGATACCAGCTTCATCACCGGTGAACAGGTCGAACGTTCCGAGCTGCTGAACGAAAACGATCGCATGGAAGCCGAAGGCAAGATTCCAGCCACCTACGACAACGTATTGCTGGGTATTACCAAGGCGTCTCTGTCGACCGATTCCTTCATCTCGGCCGCTTCCTTCCAGGAAACCACGCGCGTACTGACCGAAGCCGCCATTATGGGCAAACGCGACGACTTGCGCGGCCTGAAGGAAAACGTGATCGTTGGCCGCTTGATCCCCGCCGGTACAGGCATGTCGTACCACATGGCACGCAAGGACAAAGAGGCCCACGAAGCGGCCGAACGTCAAGCCGCGCGCGCCATGGCCAATCCTTTCGAGGACGCGCCAGCTGAAACGGTGCAGGCTCACGAAGGATCGGAGTCCGGCGACACCGCCGCTTCCACGGACGAGTAAGCACGCAGTTCCGCAGTACAAAAAACGCCAGGCTTTATGCCTGGCGTTTTTTGTTGCCCCTTGTCCCTCTTAAGCCGATGCGCTCAGCCGCAGCTGGAATGTGCTGCCGGCCTCTTCCCGGCTTTCGACGGCGATCGATCCTCCGTGGCGCTTGACCACGGTTGCGACGAAGGCCAGCCCCAGGCCGGTCCCTTGCGGATTGCCCATAGCCTCTTGCGCGATGCGGCTGAAAGGCATGAACAAGGCCGCTTGCTGATCCGCTTTCATGCCGCGTCCGTGATCCTGGACAGCCAGCAGCCATGCCTCCTTGTCCCGTTCGATGCTGCAGATGACGAGAGTGTGATCCGCGCTGAACTTGATGGCGTTGTCGAGCAGATTGCAGCAGGCTCGCTGGAGCAGGGAAAGGTCGCCCGTCACCCATGCCGCATCGGGATGCCGGCTGAAATGGATGTTGATGCTTCTTTGCCGGGCTTGCGCCCAGAACTCATCGATGCATTGGCCCACCAGCTCGACCAGATCGATGCGCTGGCGTGATAGAGGCGCCGCTTCGGCGCGCGCCAGCTGGACGAAACCGTCGACCAGGCCCAAGGTTCTGCCGGCGTAGACATCGATACGCCGCAGGAATTCCTTTTGCGGCAACGCGGTTTCAGGATTCTGCTGCAATTGCGTCAGCGCCAGAATCGAGGCCTGCGGCGCGCGCATGTCGTGGGACAGGAAGCGCAGCGTCTCATCACGTTTTCGGTGAGCCGTGCGCAGCTGTGCAATGGCGCCGTGCAGCTGGGTGACGCGCGCCGAAAGCGACCCGTCGAGCCGCGCCGCCGGCGGGATCGGAGCTGCGTCGTCCGGCGCTTGCCGTTCGGCTTCCAGGGCCAGGAGCTCCTGATCGATGTGCTGCAGCGATGCCTCCTGGCTGCGCCAGCTCCATACGGGCAAAGCCAGCGCGACGCCGATCAGGCTGGCGGTAATTGGAATCCACACCCTGCCGTAGCGCATCAACAGCCAGCTGCTTGCGAAGGCCAGCAGCAGCACGGCCATTACTCCCAGAAAGGACCGGCGCGGCGACAGGCGGCGCAATGCAACGCAAGCCAGCAACACGGGCAGGCAGGCCAATAGCGCGGCGAGCCAGGGCGGGGGAGTCCGGATCCAGCTATCGTGTTGAGCGGCAAGCAGCGCATTGGCAAGAATCTCCACGCCGGACATGGCTTCTCCTTGTCGCGAAAGAGGCGTGGGAAACGCATCGCCAAGTCCGGAACCCCAAGACCCCAGCAACACATACTTATCCTTGAATGCGGTGGAAGGTATTTGGCCGTCCAGCACGGCGGCGTAGGAGTAAATGGTGAAATGGCCGGGAACGCCGGCATAGGGAATGAGCAAATCATCAACTCCCTTGGCCAGGATGGCCGCCTGGGCCTGGGGATCCGGCGGCGCCACGGACAGCATGGCGGTAATAAAATGCTTGGCGCTTCTTCCAGGGCCAAGATTCTGGCGCAAGGCGATCGATCGGATGGTGCCGTCGCCGTCGGCCTGAATATTGATGTATCCCAAGGATGCCGCCGCCTCGGCGAGCCCGTCCACCGGTCCCAGCACTTGTTGCCCGTCGTTCTGTATGACTTGCGGCAGTACGACTTTGCCATGCCTGCGTATGGCCTGCGCAAGCAGGGCATCGTCTTGCGGGTAAGCCGGGTTGGCGTCGCTCAGCACCAGGTCCAGGCCCACTACGCGCGCCTGATGCAAGGAATCCAGCACGCGCGCATGCAGGCTGCGGCGCCAGGGCCAGTAGCCGATGTGGTCGATGCTGCCGTCGTCGATGGCGACAATGACGATATCGGCATCGTCGGTTGAATAGGCGGCGGCGGCCAGGGCCTTGTCGTAAAAGGCGTGATCCAGCCGTGCCAATCCCAGGCCGTTGCTGAAATAGCTTAGCGCCATGGTCAGTATGGCCAGTCCAAATGTGACCGCCAGCCATTCGTTGCGTATCCGGCGCTGAAGGTCGCCCCAGAACTGTGTGCCTGCCGGGTGCGCCGTATCCGGCATGCGCTTAACGATCTGACAGGAAGACAAACTGGCCGAAGCCGGTCGAGACGGGTTGACCGTCGGACGTGTTCAGCAGCAAGCGTCCCGGGAAGGACTGACTGGCGTCCCGGCCCATGATGCCGTCGGCGTCGACTGCCCGCACAAGGGCATAGTAGGTTCCAGCGCCCGGCGCGCTGAAGGTAACCCGCGGTTCATCAAAGCGCTTGCTGGAAAAAAGCTGCTTGCCTTGCGGGTCCGCGGAAACCCGCAGCAAATAGGCGCTGGCGCCCTGGACAGGGGGAAAAGCAATGACCCAGCCGGAACGGCCCCGGCTGGCGGGCGTCAGTTCCGGCGCGGGCAGCAGGGGGCGTACGCCCAGCAGGCGCCCGCTGGAATCGATGGCTGCGCCCTGACCCTGGCGCAGATTGGCATTGCGCCCCTGGGAAGCGTCCAGTCGGGCCGAACCTTCCAGCACCTCGCTCTGGGCTCCGCTGGCTTGAGTGTGGACGCGCAAGCGGGTGCCCCGCACACCGGTGATGCTGACGGGCGTGCGAATCTCGAATCGCCCCACGCCCGTATCCGCCGGCGCCACCACGGACTCAAGCGAGCCCTGGCGCATGGTGAAGACGGTATCCGTCAGCCCGGTGCCCTTGAATACCCGCAAGCGTTCGACCGACAGCGAAGAGGCGGCGGGGACGGTAAGCGTGCTGCCGTCGGCAAGGGTCAGGGTAAGGAAGCCATTTTCGCCGGTGGCGACCGTCTGGCCTTCGCTTAAGGAGTCGCCGATCTTGAGTGGGCGATTATCGGCCGAGGCCTGTCCGGCCAGATGGGTTATCTTGGCTTGCGCGGGCAGTTCGGGAATAAGAGAGAACGGAATCTTCAGTTCTAGCCCGATGGGAAGCAAAGTGGGTTCCTGGACGGCATTCAGCGATTGAAGCGCCGCCCAGTTGTCGGCCTTATCGGTAAAGCGCTCCGACAGCGCGATGAGCGTGTCGCCGGTCATGACCCGATACAGGAAATTGTCGCCATGGGCGCCGGAAGGCTGGCCCATAACCGCACACGGAATCAGGCTGGCAAGCATCAAGGCAAGGTGTCCAAGGAGCCGGAGCGGGGATGGGGAAGGAATCATGGAGTCTCAGGGCCGAGGTTGTCGTTGAGCAGCTCCAGGCGGTAGCCCAGGGCGTACGAGGAGTTCAGCCGTACGCCGTGCTCGGGACGGAGCTGGAGCTTGCGTCTAAGGTTGGACAGGTGCGTGTCCAGCGTGCGGGAGGTGGCCGGAATTTCGCGGTTCCAGACGGCCATGCTCAGGACGTCGCGGGAAAACAGGCGGCCGGGGTTGCGAAACAGAAGCAGGGCAAGCTCGAATTCCTTGGGCGCGAGCTCCATTTTGCGGCCGCCAAGCAGGATGGCCTCGGAGGCCGGGTCGATTTCGTAGGCGCCGCACTGGAAGGGCGATTGTTGCTGGGGCACGGCGTTGTATCGGCGCAGCAGGGCCTCGACCCGGGCGACGAGTTCGCCGCTGCGTATGGGCTTGCTCATGTAATCGTCGGCGCCGGCTCGCAGGCCGGTAATCAGCTCTTCCTCTTGTGTCCGGTTGGTGATCAGCATGACAGGCATGGCCTGTCCCAGATTACTGCGCACCCAGTGGACAATGTCCAGGCCGCTGATGTCGGGCAGCTCCCAGTCGATCAGGAGCAAGTCGAAAGCCGGTCCGCGCGGCAGCACAGCCAGCAACTCGTTGCCCGTCGTAAATAGGGAACAATCGTGGCCGGCATTGGCGAGAATGTTTTGTATCAGCCGACCCTGATCCGGGTCGTCTTCAACGGAAGCGATATTCATGGGGAGGCGCAGAGCTTTTTATACAGTTGGCGCCAATGTTACGATACCGACCCTGTAGTGTCGAGCGAAGCGGCCGTGGCCGATTTGCATCAAGGCTCCTCGAAGCAGGGGCTTGACATTGCAAATGTTGACTGCCCGCTATTTGCCGTGTTACGATGGCGAGCTTACTTTAAGGGATTTCTTTGCCAAAATCCCTTGGGTAACCCAAAGAAGTAATCCAAGAAGTTAGTAGTCCGGGCCGCTACACTGCCTGGGCTGCCTGCTAGCTTTGCTGCAAGACCCGCTCTTTTACGTGATATTCGTGTCAGGCGGTTTTTGCGCAAACCGCCGTAAGTTGCCAGCTGTATTGGGCAACAGGCGCTTAACTCTTATACGTAAAAGTACGCAAGTACGTAATTCGTAAACACAGGATGCGTAAAGGTCATGCCAACCATTAGCCAACTCGTGCGCAAGCCGCGCGAAGTCTCCCGCGAGAGCAGCAAGAGCCCAGCGCTCGAAAACTGCCCGCAGCGTCGCGGTGTCTGCACTCGGGTGTACACCACCACTCCTAAAAAACCTAACTCGGCTTTGCGTAAAGTCGCCAAGGTGCGTCTAACCAACGGTTTCGAAGTCATTTCGTACATCGGCGGCGAAGGCCACAACCTGCAAGAACACTCGGTGGTTCTTGTTCGCGGCGGCCGTGTCAAAGACTTGCCGGGTGTGCGCTACCACATCGTTCGTGGTTCGCTCGACTTGCAAGGCGTCAAAGACCGCAAGCAGTCCCGCTCCAAGTACGGCGCAAAACGTCCGAAAAAAGCCTAAGTTTTTCCCTAGTCCAGCAAGTCTGGTCGCATCAGTGCAGCCATGGGCATGGGCCCATAGCATGTAAGTGATCATTCAAATGAATGGTCGTGGCCGCATATAGCGGTTCAACTGAACTGTCACAAGGAAGTAAAAATGCCTCGTCGTCGCGAAGTTCCCAAACGTGAAATTCTCCCCGATCCCAAATTTGGCAGCGTAGAGCTCGCCAAGTTCATGAACGTTGTTATGTTGTCTGGCAAGAAAGCCGTCGCCGAACGTATTATCTACGGCGCGTTCGACCAGATACAGGCTAAAACTGGCAAAGAGCCCATCGAGGTGTTCAACACCGCGATTAACAACATCAAGCCTATCGTTGAAGTGAAAAGCCGCCGTGTCGGTGGCGCGAACTATCAAGTGCCGGTTGAAGTGCGCCCTGTGCGCCGCCTGGCGCTCGCCATGCGCTGGTTGCGTGAAGCAGCCAAGAAGCGCGGTGAAAAGTCGATGGAACTGCGCCTGGCCGGTGAATTGCTTGACGCATCCGAAGGTCGCGGAGGGGCAATGAAGAAGCGTGAGGACACGCACAAGATGGCAGAGGCCAACAAGGCATTCAGCCATTTCCGTTGGTAATCTAAGGACACAATCATGGCCCGCAAAACCCCAATCGAGCGCTATCGCAATATTGGCATCTCTGCGCACATCGATGCAGGGAAAACCACCACGACCGAGCGCATCCTGTTCTACACCGGCGTCAATCACAAAATTGGCGAGACCCATGAAGGCTCCGCCACCATGGACTGGATGGAACAAGAGCAAGAGCGCGGCATTACCATTACCTCGGCTGCCACTACTGCTTTCTGGAAAGGCATGGCTGGCGATCGTCCCGAGCACCGCATCAACATCATCGACACCCCGGGACACGTGGACTTCACTATTGAAGTCGAGCGTTCCATGCGCGTGCTCGACGGCGCATGCATGGTGTATTGCGCCGTAGGCGGCGTACAGCCCCAGTCGGAAACCGTGTGGCGCCAAGCCAACAAGTACGGTGTGCCGCGTTTGGCGTTCATCAACAAGATGGACCGCACCGGCGCGAACTTCTTCAAGGTCTACGACCAGCTCAAGCTGCGCCTGAAAGCCAATCCCGTGCCTATCGTCATCCCGATCGGCGCCGAAGACACCTTCACAGGCGTCGTCGACCTGGTTCGCATGAAAGGCATCATCTGGGATGAAGCCAGCCAGGGCACGAAGTTCGAATACATCGATATTCCGGCCGACCTGGTCGACCAGGCCAACGAGTGGCGTGAAAAACTGGTTGAGTCCGCTGCTGAAGCCAACGAAGAGCTCATGAACAAATACCTGGAAACGGGCGAGCTCACCGAGGCGGAAATCAATCTGGGTCTGCGCACACGCACCATTGCCGGCGAAATCCAGCCCATGCTGTGCGGCACCGCCTTCAAGAACAAAGGCGTGCAGCGCATGCTGGATGCGGTGGTCGACTACCTGCCTTCCCCGGTGGATATTCCTCCGGTGCAAGGCGTGGACGACGACGGCAACGAAATCAGCCTGCCCGCTTCCGACGATGCCAAGTTCTCGGCGCTGGCGTTCAAGCTCATGAGCGATCCGTTCGTGGGCCAGTTGACGTTCGTGCGTGTTTACTCCGGTGTCCTGCATTCGGGCGAAACCGTCTACAACCCGATCAAGAGCAAAAAGGAACGCATCGGCCGCATCCTGCAGATGCACGCGAACAACCGTGCTGAAATCAAGGAAGTTCTGGCGGGCGACATCGCCGCGGTGGTCGGCCTGAAAGACGTGACCACGGGCGAAACCCTGTGCGACGTCGGTCAGCACATCCTTCTGGAGCGCATGGAGTTCCCCGAGCCCGTGATTTCACAGGCCGTGGAGCCCAAGACCAAGGCCGACCAGGAAAAAATGGGCATTGCGCTTTCGCGCCTTGCACAGGAAGATCCTTCTTTCCGCGTTCGCAGCGACGAAGAATCGGGCCAGACCATTATTTCCGGCATGGGCGAGCTGCACCTGGAAGTGCTGGTCGACCGCATGCGTCGTGAGTTCGGCGTGGAAGCCAACGTGGGCAAACCTCAGGTTGCCTACCGCGAAACCATACGCAAGACCTGCGAAGAAATCGAAGGCAAGTTCGTCAAGCAGTCCGGCGGTCGCGGCCAGTACGGTCACGTTGTGCTCAAGCTCGAGCCCCTGCCTCCCGGCGGTGGTTACGAGTTCGTGGATGCCATCAAGGGCGGTGTGGTTCCTCGCGAATACATTCCCGCCGTCGACAAGGGTATTCAGGAAACACTGCCTGCGGGTGTTGTTGCCGGCTACCCGGTGGTCGACGTCAAGGCAACGCTGTTCTTCGGTTCGTACCACGATGTGGACTCGAACGAAAACGCGTTCCGCATGGCCGCTTCCATGGCTTTCAAGGACGGTATGCGCAAGGCCAGCCCTGTGCTGCTCGAACCCATGATGGCCGTTGAAGTCGAAACTCCGGAAGACTACGCCGGTACGGTCATGGGCGATTTGTCCTCCCGTCGCGGCATGGTACAAGGCATGGACGACATTCCCGGTGGCGGCAAGATCATCAAAGCCGAAGTGCCTTTGGCCGAGATGTTCGGTTATTCGACCAGCCTGCGTTCGCAGACTCAGGGTCGCGCAACCTACACCATGGAGTTCAAGCATTATGCCGAGGCTCCGAAGAACGTCGCTGATGAAGTCATCAGCGCACGTGGCAAGTAATAAACCAGTTCCTGCCCGCCATGGCGCGGGCAGGTAAAATTTTTTTGTTTCCTTGAAAACATTGATGGGATAAATCATGGCAAAAGGTAAGTTTGAACGGACCAAACCGCACGTAAACGTAGGTACGATCGGGCACGTTGACCACGGCAAGACGACGCTTACGGCGGCAATCACGACGGTGTTGGCCAAGGCCTTTGGGTCGGGCGAAGCCAAGGGCTACGACCAGATCGACGCGGCGCCCGAAGAAAAGGCGCGCGGCATCACGATCAACACCTCGCACGTGGAATACGAAACGCAGGCGCGCCACTACGCGCACGTTGACTGCCCGGGCCACGCTGACTATGTCAAGAACATGATTACCGGTGCGGCGCAGATGGACGGCGCGATCCTGGTGGTTTCGGCCGCTGACGGCCCGATGCCGCAAACGCGCGAGCACATTTTGCTCTCGCGCCAGGTGGGCGTGCCTTACATCATCGTGTTCCTGAACAAGGCCGACATGGTCGACGATGAAGAGCTGCTGGAACTGGTGGAAATGGAAGTGCGCGAACTTCTGTCCAAGTACGACTTTCCGGGTGACGACACCCCGATCATCAAGGGCTCGGCCAAGCTGGCGCTCGATGGCGACGAAGGTCCGCTGGGCAAGGAAGCGATTCTGAAGCTGGCCGAGGCGCTGGACACGTACATCCCCACGCCCGAGCGCGCGGTGGACGGCACGTTCCTGATGCCTGTGGAAGACGTGTTCTCGATCTCGGGTCGCGGCACGGTGGTGACCGGTCGTATCGAGCGCGGCATCGTCAAGGTGGGCGAGGAAATCGAGATCGTCGGCATCAAGGACACGGTCAAGACGACGTGCACGGGCGTGGAAATGTTCCGCAAGCTGCTGGACCAGGGCCAGGCGGGTGACAACGTGGGTATTTTGCTGCGCGGCACCAAGCGCGAAGACGTTGAGCGCGGCCAGGTGTTGGCCAAGCCCGGTTCGATCAAGCCGCACACGGACTTCTCGGCCGAGGTGTACATTCTGTCCAAGGACGAGGGTGGCCGTCATACGCCGTTCTTCCAGGGCTATCGTCCGCAGTTTTACTTCCGTACGACGGACGTGACGGGCACGATCGAGCTGCCGGCCGACAAGGAAATGGTTCTGCCGGGCGATAACGTGTCGATGAAGGTCAGCCTGATTGCGCCGATCGCCATGGAAGAGGGCCTGCGCTTCGCGATCCGCGAAGGTGGCCGTACCGTGGGTGCCGGCGTGGTCGCCTCCATCATCAAGTAAGTGCTTGCCAGGGGGCAATATTGCCCCCTGTCTAATTCGTTCTTTAGGAATTCCCATGAAAAACCAGAAAATCCGCATCCGCTTGAAAGCGTTTGACTACAAGCTGATCGATCAATCGGCCGCCGAAATCGTGGAAACAGCCAAACGCACGGGTGCCGTGGTGCGCGGTCCAGTGCCGCTGCCTACGCGTATCCGTCGTTACGACGTCCTGCGTTCGCCGCACGTCAACAAAACTTCGCGCGACCAGTTCGAAATGCGTACTCATCAACGCCTCATGGATATCGTCGATCCCACGGACAAGACCGTCGATGCCCTGATGCGCCTGGACCTGCCCGCAGGTGTGGACGTGGAAATCGCATTGCAGTAAGCTGCATGCGAGCGCCGTAGGCGCAATAGGTTAAAAACGCCATGCTCGAAACAGCATGGCGTTTTGCATTGTGCATGGCGAAAGCCGCGGACAGACCTGATCATAAAAAATCGCAAGGAGCTGGCTCATGAGCCGATGGCACGGAGTTCTTGGAGCAGCGGCGCTCGCCATGGCGTTCATGTTTTTCCCCGCTGCGGCCTATGCACAGGGGGCGTCCTGCAACGAGGGTCGGGCGGTCAAGCTGGCCGACCTCAATTGGGAAAGCGCTACATTTACCACGCACGTCGTTAGCAGGCTGCTAAGCGCGGGCTACGGTTGCAAGACCGAGATCGTGCCGGGCACCCCCGCCGCTCTGGAATCGGCGCTTGCACAGAACGACGTGCAGATCATCGCCGAGATATGGTCCGGCCGCTCGGCCATTATCGAAACAGCGTTGCGCCAGGGCGACATACAGATCGTGGGCGATACGCTGGCAGGCGGCGCGGAGCAAGGCTGGTATGTGCCCGATTACGTCGTCCATGGCGACCCCCAGCGAGGTATCGACGCGACGGCGCCAGACTTGAAAAGCTGGCGGGACCTTACGCGATACAAATCCCTGTTCACCGACCCGGAGGATCCGGCCAAGGGGCGTTTCCTTAATTGTCCATCGGGCTGGGTTTGCGAAAAGACCAACAGCCGCTTGCTGCAGCTGCACGACCTGGAAGACGATTACACCAACTTTCGGGCAGGCACAGGGGCGGCATTGGATGCCGCCATCAGTTCCGCGTACGACCAGGGCAGGCCCATATTGTTCTACTACTGGCAGCCGGCGGGCCTGATGGCCAAGTACAAGTTCCACAAGATCGCCCAGGACCCTTTCAACAAAACTTGCTGGGATGCCATCGTCAGCGGCGAAGGCCGGCTGTGTTCGTCCGATTTCCTGGCGGCGCGGCTGGCAATTGCGGCCTCCGCGCCCTTCGCCAAGGTCAACCCCGAGATCATGGCGCTCTTCAAGAAAATCCAGTTCGAGCCCGCGCTGCTTAATCGCATGATTCTTGTCATGACGGAAACGCGAACGGGCGGCGAAGCCATGGCCGATCGCTTTCTTCGCGAACATCCTGAAGTCTGGCATGCGTGGGTTCCTCCTGAAGTGGCACGCCGCATCAATGCGGAACTGGGCGTGACGGCAACCGATGCCGGGCGGGGCGATAGCGGCACCGCCTTGGCGGCCGGCACTGCCGGGCAACAGGACATCTTTCCAGACTGGTCCGCCGCTGCGTTTGTGAACAGACATCTGATGGGCATCGTGAAGGCTTACGGCGACGTTTTTCGCCAGGCCAGCGATTTCATGCTGACCGCGGTACTGCTGCCCGTGGAACGCAGCATGATGGCCATACCGCCCTGGCTGTTCCTGTTGCTGGTGGCACTGTTGTCCTGGCATGCGACACGCAAGCCGGTAGCCACCATCTTGTATGTTGTCTGCCTGTATGGGATCGGAGCGGTGGGTCTTTGGGAAAAGCTTATACAAACCTTCTCGCTGGTGCTTGTATCGACTGCCATCTCCATCGTGATCGGCGTGCCGCTTGGCATCGTGGCCGCTCGCAGCGGCTTGCTGCGCCGCGTGTTCACGCCCGTGCTGGATGTCATGCAGACCCTGCCCAGCTTCGTCTATTTGATTCCGGTGCTGATGCTGTTCGGCCTGGGCAAGGTGCCGGCCCTGTTTGCCACCATCATCTATGCCGTGCCGCCTCTGATACGTCTGACGACATTGGGTTTGCGCCAGGTCGATCACAACGTCATGGAGGCGGCGCAGGCATTTGGCGTTACGCGATGGCAGATGCTGATCCGGGTGACACTGCCTTTGGCGCGGCCCAGCATCATGGCCGGCATCAATCAAACCACCATGATGGCCTTATCGATGGTGGTGGTGGCGTCGATGATAGGCGCGCGCGGGCTGGGAGAAGATGTGTTGGCGGGCATTCAGACGCTGGATGTTGGGCGCGGGCTGCAAGCCGGAGTGGCTATCGTCATACTGGCCATCGTCATCGATCGTATTACACAGGCCTACGGCAAGCCGCGCCGTACAGGCCGCAAGCCGCAAACCCGGGAGCAGCCATGACTTCTTTGCCGATCAAAATTGAAATCCGGGACGTATATAAGGTATTCGGCGCCAAAGAGGCGCAAGCCGTGCAGTTGCTCCGGCAAGGCGCCGACAAAACCGCCGTGCAGGCGGAAACCGGATGCAATGTCGGATTGGCCGGTGTAAGCGCGGCCATCCCTCAAGGCCGGATATCGTGCATCATGGGCTTGTCGGGATCGGGGAAATCCACCCTCGTCCGGCATCTGAATCGCTTGATCGATCCGTCCGCGGGAGAAATCCTGATCGACGGCAGCAACATCCTGGCCCTGACCATGCCGCAGCTGCGGGAACTGCGGCGCCATACCGTCAGCATGGTGTTTCAAAGCTTCGGCCTGCTGCCGCACATCAACGTCATCGACAATATCGCTTTCGGCCTGAATGTGCGAGGCGAACCCCGCATCCAGGCCAGAAAAACAGCCCTGAAATGGCTGGAGCGGGTGGGGCTGTCGGAATACGAAAAAAGCTATCCGGATGAGCTGTCGGGAGGCATGCAGCAGCGTGTCGGCCTGGCGCGCGCGCTGGCTATCGACGCCGAAGTCCTCTTGATGGACGAGGCCTTCTCGGCTCTCGACCCCTTGATTCGCTACGATATGCAGGATCAGCTGCTTGCCCTTCAGCAGCGTTTGCAAAAGACCATTGTCTTTATCACCCACGATATCGAAGAGGCCTTGCGGTTGGGCCAGCATATCGTGATTCTTCGCGATGGCAAGGTGGAGCAGGTGGGAACGCCGGACGACATACGCAATCACCCTGCCAATGAGTACGTGGAGCGGTTTGTGGTCCGGCGCGGCGCAGGCGCCGTATCTTAGTAGTACATGCGCAGGCCCAGCATTACACGCCTTCCCGGCAGGGGAGCCGCGGACGATATGAAAGAGGCATGGTTGAATGCCTGCTGATTCGCCAGGTTGGTGGCGCGAAGGTAGGCGGTGTAATCCAGGGCGCCGGCCCGGCCGTCGTATTCAATGCCTAGATTAAGCATGTTGTACCCGGGCGTTTCGCTTTCGTAGCCGGCCAGCCTGTCCTGGCGGAAGACACGATACGCCTCGACATTCGATGACCAGTCCCCACCCAGACGCGCCTGAAGGCGAACCCCCGCGCGGACTGCGGGAATGCGCGGCAGGTTGCCGTCCTTGCCGGTAAGCTTGCCGCGCACCATATCGCCGAACACCGAGGCGGTCAGATACGGATTGAAGCGATAGCTTGCCTCGGCTTCGACACCCATGAACCGGGCATCGTGCTGTGCGTACTCGATCAGCCGGAAATCCTCATGGCGATCCAGTGTATCGGCGTAGATATAGTTCTTCACTTGATTGAAGAACACGCTGACGGCGAAGCGTGCATCGCCGGCATGCTTGCGCAGCGTCAAGTCGACATTCTGCGAGGTTTCCTGTTTCAGGTCGGCGTTGCCGATCTCGTAGGTGTTTGTGGCCAGATGGATACCGTCCGCATAGAGCTCCTGGGCCGTGGGCAAACGCTGCGAACGCGATACGGACAAGGCAAGCGAGTACATGGGAGCGAAATCCCAGATGGCCGCCGTCGATAGCGATGTCCCGCTAAGCGCCGATCTGGGCTGCGTGCCCTGAGGGGTGACCGACTGCCGTTCCTGGCGGGCGCCGACTTCGAACCGCCAGTCGCTCAGCCGATATTCTTCAAGCAGGAAGACACCCAGGTTCTTCGTAATGGTTTTGGGTAGAAAGCTTTCTTCCCCCAGCGCGCTGAAGTCGCTGCGCGAGCCTTGCACGCCGAATACGCCGCGCCATCCGGCAATGGGCTCATGTTCGAATTCCACGCGGGCGTCGTAGCTTCGGTTCTTGAAGGTGGTTGCAACGGCGGCGCCTTCGATCTCCTGATGCTGGTAATCGGTCAGGCCGCCACGCACGCGAATCTTGCGGATGCCGGCCAATGGCTCCCGATACTCGCCGCGCACATCGATTCTTTCGTTCTTCAATCGTACAAAGGGAGCCGCTTCCGTGTGCTCGTGTTCATGGTCATGACCATGATCGTCGCCATCGTGGCCGCCGCAATGCAGGTGGCTGCCGTGCGGATGGCAGGATTCATATTCGTGATTGTGGCCGGGCAGTCCGTACTCGCTGCGTGTATTGGTATAGGCCACTCCGATAAAGCCGCGGCTGCCTATCCAGGACATCCCGACGCTGCCTGTGGTGCTTTCTTCGAATGAGCCTTTCAGTTTTCCGTCGGGCCAGTCGGGCACCTTGTAATCGTCGGAATGCCGCCGCAGGCCCTCGACGTGGATGGCGAAGTTGTCTTTGCCCGCCGTGATGCCGGTCGCGGCGGCCCGTTCGTTGGAACCTGTCGACCCGCGCAGCTCGGCGTATCCTTCCACGCCTTTTTCGGGGATGGCCTCCGGAATCTTGTCATCGATGACATTTACCACGCCGCCTATGGCGCCGCCGCCGTACAGCAAGGTGGCGGGCCCGCGCAGAACCTCGATGCGGCGCGCCAGCATGGGCTCACTGGTAATTGCATGGTCCGGCGAGACCCCTGAAGCGTCCATCAGTTCCGAGCCGTCGGACAGGATCTTGACGCGTGGAGCCGACTGGCCGCGTATGACCGGGCGGCTGGCCCCGGCGCCGAACGTATCGGCGTGTACGCCCAGCATGCCGTTCAGCGTGTCGCCAAGCGTGGCTTCCCGCTTTAGAACCAGGGAAGCGCCGTCCAGCGTTTCCACCGGATTCGCGATGGTGTCCTCGGTAAGCCCCAGGGGGCTGGCGGATATCGTGATGGCGTCCAGCGTTTGCGCTGCGGCTTTGCGGTCGTCTTGCGGAATGTCCGGCTGGGCGGCCAGGACGGGGCTGAAGATCAGGGCGAGCCCTGCGGCTAGCGGTCGGAATCTGGATGGCATGGGTTTTCCGGTTCGATGAGATCGGGGAGTCCGATGATTAAAAATGCAATGTTATAACATAACATTATTTTCCTGGTCGATGGCCGGCCATCAAGACGGTTCCCGGGTCGTCGCCGCTAATTGGGGAAGAATTGCGCTGTGGGCGGCTATCCCCGGATCAGGCGCAACTGTGGCTTTCCGGCAAGAATCAAGCGGCTTTGGGGTAAATACCAAGAGACGGCTTGCTAGGTATGGGCATTACATGCTAAAGTGCTACGCTTAACCAAAAAAGTTTTGGTTTTTAAGAATTCATGTGCGCGGCGAGGGCCGCTACAGTATGGGCGCGGTGCTTGCACCGCAACGATGCGGTAACGGTATTCAAAGTGCACGGTAATTAGCCCCGACCAATCGCAGTCGGGAATGGAGAAAACGATGTCGAACTCGACACCTACGCCTGCCGCCTATCGGCTGGGACTCGTGGGGCGTAAAGTCGGCATGACCCGTATTTTCACCGAGGAAGGCGAGTCCATCCCGGTGACAGTACTGGACGTGTCGAACAACCGCATTACCCAGGTCAAGTCGCCAGAAATCGATGGTTACGCGGCTGTGCAAGTAGCCTACGGTACCCGTCGCGCATCCCGCGTGACCAAGCCGCAAGCTGGGCATTACGCAAAGGCCGGCTCCGAAGCCGGTAGCATCCTCAAAGAATTCCGTCTCGACCCCGCCAAAGCCGCCGAATTTTCGGCCGGTTCGGTTGTGGCCGTGGAAAGCGTTTTCGAAGCAGGACAAAAAGTTGACGTCACTGGCACCACGATCGGTAAAGGCTTTGCCGGCACCATCAAGCGCCACCACTTCAGCTCGCAACGTGCTTCGCACGGTAACTCGCGTTCGCACCGCGTTCCGGGTTCCATCGGCCAGGCGCAAGATCCAGGTCGTATTTTTCCCGGCAAGAAAATGTCGGGTCACCTGGGCGATGCTACCCGTACCGTTCAAAACCTAGACATCGTGCGTGTCGATGCCGAACGCGGCTTGTTGCTGGTCAAGGGCGCTGTCCCCGGCCACAAGAACTCCGATGTCGTCGTGCGTCCCGCCATCAAGATGTCGGCCAAGAAAGGAGCCTAATCATGGAACTCAAGCTCCTGAATGACCAGGGTCAATCCGCTTCCACCGTTGCCGCTCCGGATACGATTTTCGGCCGCGACTTCAATGAAGCGCTGGTACACCAGATCGTCGTCGCGTTTCAAGCCAATGCCCGCAGCGGTAACCGCGCGCAGAAAGGCCGCGACACCGTCAGGCACAGCACCAAGAAGCCGTGGCGCCAGAAAGGCACCGGCCGTGCCCGCTCGGGCATGACTTCCTCGCCCATCTGGCGTGGAGGCGGTCGTGCGTTTCCGAATTCTCCCGAAGAGAATTTCTCGCACAAGGTCAACAAGAAGATGTATCGCGCCGGTATCCGTGCGATCCTTTCCCAGTTGGCTCGCGAAGATCGCATCGCCGTGGTCGACACTTTTGAACTCGAATCCCCCAAGACCAAGCTGGCAGCCGAAAAGCTGAAAAGCATGGGCCTGGAATCGGTGCTCATCATTACCGACGTGCTCGACGAAAACGTTTATCTCGCTACGCGCAACCTGCCGCACGTTGCCGTGGTTGAACCGCGTTATGCCGATCCGCTGTCGCTGATCCACTACAAGAAAGTGCTGATCACCAAGCCGGCTATCGCTCAACTCGAGGAGATGTTGGGATGAACGCCGAACGCTTAATGCAAGTTATCCTGGCTCCCATCGTGACTGAAAAAGCCACGTTTGTTGCCGAAAAAAATCAGCAAATCGCTTTCCGCGTCGGCGCCGACGCCACCAAGCCCGAAATCAAGGCTGCCATCGAACTCCTTTTCAAGGTTGAAGTCGAGTCCGTGCAGGTTTTGAACACCAAGGGCAAGGAAAAGCGTTTTGGCCGTTTCATGGGTCGCCGCCGTAACGAGCGCAAGGCATATGTCTCGCTCAAAGACGGTCAGGAACTCGACTTTACGGAGGTGAAGTAAATGGCACTCGTAAAAGTCAAGCCGACTTCGGCCGGTCGCCGCGGCATGATCAAGGTCGTAAGCCCTGATCTGCACAAAGGCGAGCCGTTCGCAGCTCTGCTCGAAAAGAAAAAGCGTGGTTCGGGCCGTAACAACAACGGTCACATCACCGTTCGCCACCGCGGCGGCGGCCACAAGCAGCACTATCGCCTGGTTGATTTCCGTCGCAACAAAGACGGTATTCCAGCGAAGGTCGAGCGTCTTGAATACGACCCCAACCGTACTGCGCACATTGCATTGCTGTGCTACGCAGACGGCGAGCGTCGCTACATCATCGCTCCTCGCGGCCTTGAAGTTGGCGCAACCTTGTTGTCGGGCCTGGATGCTCCCATCCGCTCGGGCAACACGCTGCCCATCCGCAACATACCGGTCGGTTCCACCATCCATTGCATCGAAATGCTTCCGGGCAAAGGTGCACAGATGGCCCGCTCCGCTGGCGCATCGGCTGTGCTGATGGCGCGCGAAGGTACTTATGCCCAGGTGCGCTTGCGCTCCGGCGAAGTCCGCCGCGTTCACATCGACTGCCGTGCAACCATAGGCGAAGTCGGAAACGAAGAAAACAGCTTGCGTCAAATCGGTAAAGCCGGTGCCATGCGCTGGCGTGGTGTCCGTCCTACGGTGCGTGGCGTTGCCATGAACCCGGTCGATCACCCGCACGGTGGTGGTGAAGGACGTACTGGTGAAGGTCGCGAACCGGTCAGCCCATGGGGCACACCGGCCAAGGGCTTCAGAACCCGTCGTAACAAGCGCACAGACAATATGATTGTCTCGCGCCGCAAGCGCAAGTAAGGGGCGAACAACATGTCACGTTCGATCAAAAAAGGCCCATTCGTCGATGCGCATCTGATCAAAAAAATCGATGCGGCCGTCGAAGGCAAAGAGAAAAAGCCGATCAAAACCTGGTCGCGCCGTTCCACCATCCTGCCCGAGTTCATTGGGCTGACGATTGCTGTGCACAATGGCCGCCAGCACGTTCCCGTTTATATCAACGAGAACATGGTCGGCCACAAGCTCGGCGAGTTCGCGCTGACCCGTACGTTCAAGGGTCACGCCGCGGACAAGAAGTCCAAGAGGTAAGTGATGGAAACTACTGCAATTATCCGTGGAGTCCATATTTCGGCCCAGAAGACACGTCTTGTAGCGGATCTGATCCGCGGCAAGTCGGTTGCCCAGGCGCTGAATATCCTGACATTCACACCCAAGAAGGCCGCGGGCATCCTCAAGAAAGCGCTTGAGTCCGCGATCGCCAACGCCGAGCACAACGACGGCGCCGATATCGATGAACTCAAGGTCACCACAGTCTATGTTGACAAGGGCCAATCGATGAAGCGTTTCTCCGCGCGTGCAAAAGGCCGCGGTAACCGTATCGAGAAGCAGACTTGCCACATCGTGGTCAAAGTCGGAGCTTAAGGAGTCACAATGGGACAGAAAATACACCCGATTGGGTTCCGCCTCGCGGTTAACCGCAACTGGACTTCGCGCTGGTACGCCGACGACAAGAACTTCGGCGGCATGCTGGCTGAAGATATCCGCGTTCGCGAATACCTGAAGAAGAAACTCAAAAGCGCCTCCGTAGGTCGCGTGATCATCGAGCGTCCCGCCAAGAACGCCCGCATTACGGTTTACTCGGCTCGTCCGGGCGTCGTAATCGGCAAACGCGGCGAAGACATCGAAAGCCTGAAGGCTGATCTGCAGCGCCTGATGGGCGTGCCCGTGCACGTCAATATCGAAGAAATTCGCAAGCCTGAAACCGACGCTCAGCTGGTCGCCGATTCCATCGCGCAACAGCTCGAAAAGCGCATTATGTTCCGCCGCGCCATGAAACGCGCCATGCAGAACGCAATGCGTCTGGGTGCCCAAGGTATCAAGATCATGAGCGCGGGCCGCTTGAACGGTATTGAAATCGCTCGCACCGAATGGTATCGCGAAGGCCGTGTGCCCCTGCACACCCTGCGCGCCAATATCGATTACGGTACGTCCGAAGCGCAAACGACATACGGCATTATTGGTATCAAAGTCTGGGTCTACAAGGGCGACATGCTGCCTAACGGCGAAATGCCTCCCGAGACCGCGGCTCCTCGCGACGAAGAGCGTCGTCCGCGCCGCGCCCCCCGTGGCGAGCGGCCCGACGGTCGCCGTCCTAGCGCCGGACGCGGTCGTGGTCCTCGCAAAGACGCTGCGCCAGCAACGGCTGCGCCCGCGCCTGAAGGAGAATAAACATGCTGCAACCGTCACGCAGAAAATACCGCAAAGAGCAAAAGGGCCGCAACACGGGCCTGGCTACTCGCGGTGCACAAGTATCGTTTGGCGAGTTCGGTTTGAAGGCCACGGGTCGTGGCCGCCTTACCGCACGCCAGATCGAAGCTGCTCGTCGTGCGATCAACCGCCACATCAAACGTGGCGGCCGTATCTGGATCCGCATCTTCCCGGACAAGCCGATTTCGCAGAAACCTGCAGAAGTCCGTATGGGTAACGGTAAGGGCAATCCTGAATACTGGGTCGCAGAAATTCAACCCGGCAAGGTGTTGTATGAAATGGAAGGTGTAAGCGAAGAGCTTGCACGTGAAGCTTTCCGCCTGGCCGCCGCTAAGCTGCCCATTGCCACGACCTTCGTGTCGCGTCATATCGGAGCTTAAGGAGACCTTATGAAAGCCAGCGAACTCCGTTCCAAAGACGCCACCGAGCTCAGCAAAGAGCTCGAGAGCCTGCTGAAGGCACAATTCAACCTGCGTATGCAGCGTGCCACTCAGCAGCTTTCCAATACCAGCCAGATTGGTAAAGTCCGTCGCGATATCGCGCGTGTCCGCACCATCATGACTGAGAACGCAGGAAAGTAAGATGAGCGAAACTCAAAATACCCAACCGGCAAAGCGCCAGCGTACCCTCGTTGGCCAGGTTGTGAGCAACAAGATGGACAAGACTGTCGTGGTTCGCGTTGAGCGCCGCGTCAAGCATCCCGTCTTTGGCAAGATCATCGTCCGCTCCAATAAGTACAAGGCGCATGATGAAACCAACCAGTACAACGAAGGCGATACGGTTGAAATCGCGGAAGGTCGTCCGATCTCCCGCGATAAATCGTGGACTGTTGTGCGTTTGCTCGAAGCCGCACGCGTTATCTAAGGTGCTTCGATCCAGGGCGGCCAGCCGCGCTGGATTCGACTCGCCGCGATAGGCAGCAAAAAGGCCCCGGATCTCCGGGGCCTTTTTGCGTCTGCCGAACCTATTCCTTTAATTTGCGTCGCAGTATCTTGCCCACATTGCTGCGAGGCAGATCCTTGCGAAACTCCACATGCCTGGGCGCCTTGTACCCGGTAAGCTTGTTGCGGCAATGCCTGATGAGCTCTTCTTCTGTCAGGCGCTCGTTCTTGCGAATGACGAACAGCTTGACCACTTCACCGGAGTGCTCGTCGGGCACTCCTATGGCGGCCGCCTCCAGCACATCGGGGTGCTCCATGGCCACGGCTTCGACTTCGTTCGGATAGACATTAAAGCCCGACACCAAGATCATGTCTTTCTTGCGGTCCAGAATAAAAATATAACCCTGCTCGTTCACATAGCCGATATCGCCGGTGTGCAGGAAGCCGTCCGAATCGAAGGTTTTACTGGTCTCGTCGGGGCGATTCCAATACCCGGGTGTTACCTGGGGCCCCCGCACGCAGATTTCCCCGCTTTCGCCTTGCGGCAGGTCGCGGCTGTGGTCATCCCGGATGGAGATCTCGGTGGAGGGCACAGGCAAGCCTATGGAACCGTCGAACTCTTTCTTGTCCAGCGGGTTGATGGTGACGGCGGGGGACGTTTCCGTAAGCCCATAGGCTTGGGCAAGAGGCTTGCCCGTAACTTTCAGCCAGCGCTGGGCGATGATTTCCTGGACCGCCATGCCGCCGCCCAGAGTCAGGCGCAACGACGAAAAATCCAGCTTGGCAAAGTCGGCATTGTTAAGCAAGGCGTTGAACAGGGTATTGACGCCGGTGAGCGCCGTAAACCGGTTCTGTCTCATGCTCTTGACGAAGGCGGGGATGTCGCGCGGGTTGACGATAAGCAGATTGCTGGCGCCCAGTTTCAGGAAGGTCAGGCAGTTGGCCGTGAGGGCGAAGATATGGTACAGCGGTAGAGCGGTAACGATGCATTCGTCGCTATGGGTAAGGTAGGGCTTGACCCAGGCATGGGCCTGGCACACGTTGGATACCATGTTGCCATGAGTCAGCATGGCCCCTTTGGCGACCCCGGTCGTGCCGCCGGTGTACTGCAGCAGGGCAAGGTCCTTGTGGGTCAGCTCCGGACGGTTGTAAGCCGCCTGCCGTCCCAGGGACAATACGTGTTTCAGGCGCTGCGTGTCGGGCAGCTGATACGCGGGTATCAACTTCTTGACATGGCGCACGACCAGGTCTGTCAGCAGCCCCTTCACCGGGCCCAGCATTTCGCCGAGCGAAGTCACGACGATGCGCTTGATGCTGGTATTGGGCAGGGCCTGCTGCAGCGTATGGGCGAAGTTCTCGGCGATGACTATGGTTTCCGCACCCGAGTCGCGCAACTGGTGTTCAAGCTCGGTCGCGGTATATAGAGGATTGGTGTTGACCGCTACCGCGCCGGCGCGCAGAACGCCAAACAGGCATACCGGGTATTGCAGCAGATTGGGCATCATCAGCGCGACCCGGTCGCCCTTCCCGACTCCGACGGATTGCAGCCAGGCCGCGAAATGCCTGGAGCTTTCTTCCAGTTGGGCGTAGGTCATGCTGGCGCCCATGCTCAAGTAAGCGGTATTGCCCGCATGACTGGCGCAGCTTTCTTCGAACAGGGCCGCCAGCGAATCGTAGCGGGCGGCTTCGTCGGTAATGTCTGCCGGAATGCCCGCCGGGTAGTGTTCCAGCCAGATCGGTTCCATAAGACGATCCCCCTATAAATTTGTTTATTGTTGTCCCAGCAGGGCCTTCTTGAGCGACCTTTGCGCAGGCCTGTCGCCCAGCCAGACCCGAAGCAGCGCCGCCATGAACCCGGGGCTTTCCACCGCACCCAACTTGCGGCCATTGAAGATCACGGTTACGTGGCGGGCGTTGAAGTCCAAAGCTATGGTATCACCCGGCACGCCCTCGTCCACGGCGTCGACGATGGCGGTGAATTGCTCTATGGGGCGTTGCAACTCGCGCAGCTCTTGCTCGGTGCTATTGTCTTTCAGCCCGTCGTTAAGGGCGCTTACCAGGGTTGCGCCATCCAATCTGCGCAATAGCGTCAGCCGCAGGCTGCGCGGTTCGCTGCTATTGATGATGGTGGACGTATCCAGGCCCTTTATCGTGGTGTACAGGGCGGCTACGTACACGTCGAAAATGAAGCGTTCGCGCACGCCGGCGCCGTTCAGGGTCAAGAGATGCGATTGGACGGAAACCTGTTCCGGCACCTGGACGCCGCTTGCTTGCATGGCGTCGGCGGTGGGGGCCGGCCCCGGCACGCCGGAGATCAGCAAGAGGCCAAGAAGAAAGACCTTAAAGCGGGACCGATATTTCATGTTTGAACTCCGGGCTTCTGAACCAGCATTTTTTGCTTGTAATACGCTTTGTCGGCAATGTACACCAAGCGTTCCACGACGGTATACAAGATGCCGGCTTTATCCTTCAATTCTATGGTGAACTTGCGCGACGTTTCGTGATTGTTGTCGAGTTCCCGGCAGATTTCAATCAGATCCTTGCGGCCTAGGCGAAAGTCTGCGTACAGCGTGGCGTAGGCCGGTTTCCGATAGCGTATCGCCGCAGCCTTGTCCCATATGATGACATCCCGCCGCAGGCTGGCCAGCAGCATGGCCACGTGCACGCCATCGGTAACGGCGAACAGCGAGCCCCCGTACAGCGAACCGACGAAGTTGCGGGTCCTGCGCGTCAAAGGCAGGCGGATACGCACATGCAGGAGATCGGGCGATACATAATCGACCCGGCCTCCCGTTCCACGGAAGGCCGGATTGAGATTGAAGCCCAGGCGCATGGCCCTTGCGCGCCACGGCGGCGGAATCCGCTTGAGCGTAGAGAGCTTCATGGCGGCGGACCAGAAATCAGAAGCGATGCGATACCTGCAGGCCTATGATGTTCGCGTTGGACTTGTAGTCGCCTCGGACCGTGCCCTTTGCCGCCGCTGTATCGTTGTCGATGGATGTGCTCTTGACGAACAAATGGGCATAGCCGATGTCTACCGTGGTCCGGTCGTTGAAGTTGTACCGGGCGCCTACGGATACCCAGTAGCGATCATTGTCGGGCAGCGAGGTGGGGCGGTATTTGGGATCGTGCACCGGCGATTGGTCCCAGGCCACGCCTCCCTTGAATGTCCACTGCTGGTTGAGCTTGTAATTGGCACCCAGGGCGACGCGCCAAGTATCCCGGAAGCGCAGATCCAGACGGTCGCCGGGCACATTGCCGCTGTTCTGGATGTCCAGCGATTTGATGCTGCTCCAACCCGTCCAGGATACATCGGCCAGAAGCTGCCATTGGCTATTCAAGTCATGCACGATGCTGAAAATGGCCGTATCGGGAAGTTCCACATTGGCGCTGGCGTTTACCGGCCTGGGAATGCCAGCGACGGCTAAGGGATTGGTCACGCTACGGTTGGTCAATGTCGTATCGCCATCGGCATCGATCTTTACCTTCGAGCGATAAGACAAGCCCAGGCGCGTAGCGGGCGTGACCTGATACAGCACGCCAAGGTTCCAACCCCAGGCATCTCCTTTCATTTTGACCTTGGCATTCAGGTCGCCGACATAAGTAGGACCCGGTCCGACGGCAAAGGGGGCGACGCGCTGATAATCCGCATCGAGTTGCATCCAGTTCACCCCGGCGCCGATGGACAATCGTTCATTGACCTTATAAGCGATCGATGGATTGATGTTGATGCTTTCGATGCTGAACTTCTTGGAATGGTAGCGCCCAACCCAGTTGTCGTCGTATTCTGTCTTGAGGCCGAATGGGGCGCCGATGCCTAGCCCCAGGTACCAATCGGGGTTGAGCTCCCAAGAAATATAGGCGTTGGGAGCCACGCCCAGCGAGCCTGCATCGCCGCCGTCCCCGCCAATGCCAGGTGTGCCTCCCAGTCCGGTGCTTCCCTTATTTGAAAATTTGAACGATGGCCGGATGGCGGCCGCTCCGGCCGATACATTGACGCCGGGCAGGCGAGTCATGCCGGCGGGGTTGAAGAAGATCGTGCTGGCATTCTCGGCGATGGCCGCCGAACCCGCGTAAGAGTTGCCGATGCCGCTGGCATTCTGCTCGAGCAATTGGAAACCCGCGGCATGAGCGCCACCGGCGCCCAAGCCCAATACGATTGCCGAAATCATACGTAACGACCTGACTGCTTTCATATGTCACCTCCGGTTGGAACACATTTCACACCGATATAAAAAAGACTTTCTTGTTGTTATGGAACTGCGTTTGCTTTGATGAACCGGGCGCCGCCGATCAAGCTTCCGGCTCAGGAAGCAGGCGCCGTGCCTGACCCACGGGAGCGGTAATGCAAGGGGCCGCCGGTGAAGGGCGCGAAACCGGTGCCGAAAATAACGCCCGCGTCCGCAAGGTCCGCATCGGCAACGATTCCCGCATCTACCTGCTCCGCGGTTTTTTCTATCAAAGGGGTAATAAGGCGCTCGGCCAGATCGGGCGGCACGGCACCGGCAGCCTGCTTGGTCGGCTTATCGCCTTTCCAGGTGTAGAAGCCTTGTCCGCTTTTGCGGCCAAGTTGTCCCGCATCGAGACGCTCCTGAAGGCAGGCGGGCGTGTCCGCCTGCCCGGTAAGCGCCTGGCCCGCATCGCGCGCAATGTCCAGGCCTACGGTGTCGATCAGCTCGATAGGACCCATGGGCATGCCGAAGGCCAGCATGGCGGCGTCGACGGTTTCCGGCCTGATGCCTTCGTCCACGCAGCGCATGGCCTCCAGCATATAAGGTGCCAGCACGGCATTGACCAGGAAGCCCGGCGTGCTTCGCACGGGCAGCGGAAGTTTGCCGATCTGGCCCACAAAGGCATAAGTGGCGACTTTCACGCTCTGGTCGATGCCATCGGCTTCCACCACTTCCACCAAGGGCATCTTGGCGACAGGATTGAAGAAATGAATGCCGATGAAACGCTGGGGAGAATGCAATCCGGTGCGAAGTTCTTCAAGCGAAAGGCTGGACGTATTCGTGGCCAGGATGGCGCCGGGCTTCATCCGGGGCTCTATCTGCGCATATAGGCCGCGTTTTATATCCGCGTTCTCGGTGATGGCCTCGATGACGATGTCGGCATGGCGAACGCCGTCGCCATGAACATCGGGAATCAGCCGGTCAGCGGCCGCGCGGGCTTCGCGAGGGTTTTTCTTCTTGCGCGCGAACAAGGCTTGAGCTCGGCCTTGTGCGATCGCGACGCGCTCGCGGTCCTGATCCTGCAGTGTGACCGTCAAGCCCTTCAGCGCGCACCAGGCGGCAATGTCGCCGCCCATGACGCCGGCGCCGATGACATGTATGTGTCCCGCGGCCGGTAACGCGCGGCCTTGTTTTCCAAAGGCTTTCAAGCGCTCTTGCAAGCGGAATACCCGCAACAGATTGCGCGCCGTGCTGGAGCGAATAAGCTGGTCGACCAACTGGGGCGCCTTCAAGGCGTTGCCATGGTGCCGCGCCCATATGCGCGCGATGGCGCGGGGGGCGGGGTAATGCTGGTGGGGATCGCGGGCGTCAAGCTTCCTGAGAGTCTGCCGCAGCACCAGGGGCCGAGCCAGCGCATGATTCAACAATGCCGGCATGCCGGCGGCCCGGCGGCGCGGCTTGCCGCCAAGCACCATGGTCCGGGCGGCCTGCGTCATCAGGCGCGGCGCCACCAGACCATCGGCCAGGCCCGATCGGGCGGCTTTACGCGCATCCAGCGGGCGTCCGCTAAGCATCATGTCCAGGGCAAGGGGCGCGCCTACAACCTGCGGCAGCCGCAGCATGCCGCCCCACCCGGGAAAGATGCCCAGCATGACCTCGGGCAACGACAGCGAGGTATCGGCTTGATCGACCACCAGCCGATAGCGGCAGGCCAGGGCCAGCTCCAGGCCACCGCCCAGGCAATGGCCGCGTATGAGCGCCAAAGTGGGATAGGACACCCGGGCCAGCCGGTCGAACAGCGTCCACCCGCGTGCAACCAGTTCCATGCCTTTCTCGGGCGTGTCCAGGCCGGCGAATTCGTCGATATCGGCGCCGGCGATAAAGCCGGCCTCTTTGGCGGAGTGGATAACGACGCCGGCGGGAGGCGTTCGATCGAAGACATCGAGCGCCTGGCTCAGTTCGTGAAGCACGTCGGCGGAGAGCCGGTTTACCGGGCTGTCGACACAGTCTATGGCCAGCCAGGCGACATTGTCGGAGTCGATGCGGCAGTGAAAGTTTGCAAGGCCTAATGATTCAAATGCGCTCATCATGATCAGCCCCTTCCTTCGCATGTTTCCACGAGCATGGCCCCGCCCTGGCCGCCGCCTATGCATATGGCGGCGATTCCGCGCTTGAGTTTTCTTGCATGCAAGGCGTTAAGCAAGTGCAGCACGATGCGCGCTCCTGAAGCGCCTACTGGATGGCCCAGGGCGATGGCCCCGCCGTCCACATTCAGTCGCTCCGGATCCAGCGCCCCCAAGGCGTCGCGCCCCAGGTGTTCCCGGCACCAAGCCTGGTCATTCCACGCTGCCATGCAGCCCAGAACCTGGGCGGCAAAGGCTTCATTGATTTCCCAGAGATCCAGGTCGTTCAGGCCCAGCCCGTTGCGTTGGAGTATGGGTGTGGACGCAAACACCGGCCCCAGGCCCATAACGGCGGGATCCAGGGCGGCCCATTGCGCATCGCTTATGCGGCCTATGGGCTGCAGTTGCCAGCGCTCGACGGCGGCCCGCGATGCCAGGATCAGCAAGGCTGCGCCATCGGTGACTTGTGAGCTGTTTCCTGCTGTGACATTGCCCCATGGCTTATCGAATACGGGCTTCAACTGGCCCAGCCTGGCCGGCGTGGAGTCGCTGCGCACGCCATCGTCCTGCGCGTACAGTTTGCCGTTCCGGTCCGCCAGCGGCACGATCTCGTGAAAGGCGCCGGCCCGCTGGGCGTCCAGCGCGCGCTGATGGCTTTGCGCCGCATAGCTGTCCATCGCCGCGCGGCCGATACCGAAGCGGTGGGCAAGATTTTCGGCGGTTTGTCCCATGGACAGGCCGATGACCGGATCGGTAAGCCCCTTGAGCAGGCCGATGACCGGGGCAAGATGCTTGGGCCGCAACGTCTTCAGGGTGGCCAGCTTTTGGCCGATGCCGCGGCTTTTCCCCCAGGCCGCCAGCCAATTCACCATTTCGTCGGTAAACAGGACCGGCGCCCGCGACAAGGCGTCGACGCCTCCCGCAAGCAACAGCTGCGAGCGTCCGGTTTGTATGGACATGATGCCGGAATCCAGAGCTTGCATGCCTGAGGCGCAGTTGCGCATGACGGTCCAGCCCGGCACTTTATGCCCGCAGCCCAGACGCAGCGCGATCACTCGGCCGATGTTGGTTTCGTCGGGCGACGGCGCGGCGCAGCCGATAATGACTTCGTCCAGATTCTCGGGATCGAAGGATTGCCGCAGGAGCAGCTCTCGTCCCGCCTGGACGGCCAGGTCGGACGCCGAAAAAGGGCCTGGCGCATTGCGTGCTTTCAGGAAGGGGCTGCGAGCGCCATCCACGATATATACCGGTTCAAATGCCATGGCGGCCATCCTTAAGCGACTTTGCGCGCCGGGGCCGCATCGGGCTTCGCGGCGCTGGACAGATCAAAGGGAAAGTCGTCCACAGCGATGACGCGGTCGCGCAGCACATTGCGGCGGCGGACGATTTCGTATTCATCGTCGCTGATGCCGCCCGCGGCATGAACGGCTTCGGCAATATCCCGCACGTTCGCCTTGGGGTCGTCATCCAGCCGGCCGCTTTTTTCGAACTGGCGGATCTTGGCGTCTATGGGCTCGGCTTCCAGGGTGGCAGCCAGCGCCGCCTCGATGGCGCCGACCGGATCCTGGGTGTCCTTGGGAACGTAGCAGTCACGCGTCAGGCGGTCGCGCCCGGCGCTGGGCCGGATGAGCAGGCGCGCCACCGCCTGACCCAATTTGTCGGAGGGCAAGCGGAAGGGCTGCCCGAAAGGAAAGACCAGAACCCGCAACACGCCTGCGACCAGGCGGTTGGGAAAGTTGGCCAGAACGCCGTCGAACGCATCCTGAAGCCGGTAGAGCGCATCTTGTACGGCCCAGTGGGCCAGCGGCGCATCCTCCGCCAGCCGGCCTTCGTCTTCGAAACGCTTGAGCGTTGCCGAGGCCAGGTACATCTGCGACAGGATGTCGCCCAGGCGGGCCGACAGGCGTTCGCGCATTTTCAGCGAGCCGCCAAGCACCAGCATGGACGTATCGGCCAGGACGGCGAAGGCGCTGGAATAGCGGCTTAGCTGGCGATAGTACTCAGCCATCTCCGGAGCGACATCGGCATCTATCTTTACCAGCTTTGCGCCGGTCAGGCCGTGGCCAAGCGCGCGCAGCGCATTGCCCATCGTAAAGCGTATGTGGCCCCAGAAAGCGCGGTCGAAATCATGCAGGCCCTGATCGGCATCGGGATGCCGCGCGGCGTGCATTTCCGCCAGCACGTAGGGGTGGCAGCGTATGGCGCCCTGCCCGAAAATGATCAGGCTGCGTGTAAGGATGTTGGCGCCTTCCACGGTAATGCCTACAGGGATCTGCTGATAGGCGCGGCCCAGGAAATTGGAAGGCCCCAGGCAGATGCCTTTGCCGCCGATGATGTCCATGCCGTCGTTGACCACGCTGCGGCCGCGTTCGGTAAGGTGGTATTTGACAATGGCCGACACGACCGACGGCTTCTCGCCCATATCTACGGCGGTGGCTGTCATGGTCCGCGCGGCATCGATCAGGTAGGTATTGCCGCCTATGCGCGCCAGCGCCTCTTCGATGCCCTCGAACTTGCCGATAGGAGTGCGGAACTGGCTGCGCACCAGGCAGTAGGCGCCGACGGCGCGCGCCGTGATCTTCGCCATGCCGGTGAACGACGACGGCAGCGAGATGGACCGGCCGGCGGCCAGGCACTCCATCAGCATGCGCCAACCCTGGCCGGCCATTTCCCGTCCGCCGATGATGAACTCCAGCGGCATGAAGACATCGTTGCCGCGCGTGGGCCCGTTCATGAACATGGCATTCAGCGGAAAGTGCCGGCGCCCGGTCTCGACGCCGGGATGGCTGGCGGGCACCAGCGCGCAGGTGATCCCCAGGTCCTTCTTGTCGCCAAGCAGGCCGTCCGGATCGTACAGGCGGAAGGCCAGGCCCAGCAGCGTACACACGGGCGCCAGCGTTATGTAGCGCTTGTCCCAACTGACCCGCATGCCCAGCACCTCTTTGCCTTCCCATTCGCCCTTGCAAACGATGCCGCTATCGGGAATGGCCGCGGCGTCGGAACCCGCCCACGGGCTGGTCAGGGCAAAGGCGGGAATTTCCTGTCCGGTCGCCAGGCGGGGCAGGTAATGGTTTTTCTGCGCTTCGGTGCCGTAGTTCAGCAGGAGCTCGGCGGGGCCCAGGGAATTGGGCACCATCACCGTGACCGACAAGGCTGAATTGCGGGTGGACAGCTTGGTGACGACCTGCGAGTGCGCCAGCGCCGAGAAGCCCCGGCCGCCGTATTCCTTGGGAATGATCAAGCTAAGGAAGCGATTTTCTTTAATGTACTGCCATACCGCCGGCGGCATGTCGAACAGCTCCTGGGTGACCTGCCAGTCTTCGATCATGCCGCATACCGTCTCGACCTCGTTGTCCAGGAAGTCCTGTTCTTCCTGTGTAAGCATGGGTTTTGGAATCGCATGCAACGCCGACCATTGCGGCTTGCCGCGAAAGAGCTGGGCCTCCCACCAGACTGTGCCGGCTTCCAGGGCCTCCCGTTCGGTGTCGGACATTTGCGGCAGTATCTTGCGATACAGGGTGAAGATGCGTTTGGTAAGCAAAGCCTCGCGCACGGGGCGCAGGCCCAGCGCGATGGCACCAGCGATAAGGATGGCGGCCAGCATGGCCAATGCGGCGCTCATGAAAGGCTCCTGGGTTTATGCGTTGCTGCGTTGGCGTCCTGCTCATGCCTGGCATACAGGGCGGATGCTTCCGAGCCCGGCAGCGGCGCCCTAAGGCCCCCCAGCAGAAAGCTCATCAGCCGGTCCAGCAGAAGGCGGGTGGCGTCGTCCTTGTCGTTTTGCGTGCCGGGCCAGTTCATGGCCGTGCGCAAGTCGTCCGTGCCGGTGATGGCATAAGACGTTGCCCCCAGCATGAACTGGAAGCGCCAGACGATTTCCTCTTCGGGCACGTCGGGCAGAGATAGCAAGAGAGCCTGCTTGAAACGATCCAGCACTTCCGAATGTTCATCGATGATCGCGGCACGTATGAAGCCGCCGGGATCGGACATGCTGCGTTCCAGCAGCGGCACGAATGCCTTTTGGCTGTCGCTGGCTCCGCATGCATGGCGAACCAGCGGGCCGAAGAAGGACTCGACGATTTGCGATGGTTTCAAGGGCTGCCCGCGCGCCTGATCTTCCAACGCGTTCAGCAGCGCCAGGCGTTCATCGTTCAGGGCTGCCAGGCGGCGCTGGAAGACGGCCTGGACGAGGCCGTCCTTGGATCCGAAGTGATAGTTGACCGCTGAAAGGTTGACGCCGGCCGCCGCGGTAATCTGCCGCATGGAGGTATTGTCATGTCCCTGGTGAGCGAACAAATGTTCCGCGGCATCAAGAATGGTGTCTCGTGTATTGGAGGAGCGGGAGGCGGCCATGGGTCTCTGTCTGGTTTAGGGTTTTTGTACTAGTTCAAACGTTTGTTTGAATTTACGCCTGGCGTAAGCAAAATGAAAGCTGGGGTTTGTCCTAGTGAATGGCCTTATGCCAGGAAGCCGCACGCCGGCCAGAGGGCAATAGGAATAAAAAAACCGCCGTATCCGGAATGCGGATACGGCGGTCGCTACGGCGCGAGTGCGCTAAACGTGCGTTACAAACTTCGTGACCAGATAGCCGTCGAAGGTTTCCGTGCCGCCTTCGCTGCCTATGCCGCTGTCCTTCACCCCGCCGAAGGGGGTTTCGGGCAATGCGCTGCCGAAGTGGTTGATATTGACCATGCCGGCCTCGATGCCGTTGGATACCTTGGTTGCCGTCTGCAGCGAATTGGTGAAGACATAGGAGGACAGGCCGAAAGGCAGGGAGTTGGCGCGGCGGATGACATCATCGGTGTCCGAGAACCGGGCGATGGGGGCGATGGGTCCGAAGGGTTCCTCGGTCATCAGCATGGAGTGCTCGGGAAGGTCGGTGACCACGGTTGGAGCGAAGAAGTGGCCGGTGCGATCCAGGCGTTCGCCGCCCAGCACGACCTTGCCGCCCAGTTCCAGCGCATTCTCGACGAACTTGGTCATGGTGGGCACGCGGCGCGCATGGGCCAGCGGGCCCATCTGGGTGTCGGCCTCCAGGCCGTCGCCCACCTTGACGGTTTTAAGGGTGTTCACGAACACTTCCAGGAACTGGTCATAAGCCTTCTCGTGAACATAGAAGCGCGTGGGCGAGACGCAGACCTGGCCGGCGTTGCGGACCTTGAAGCGGGCCAGCTGCTTGGCGGCGCGGCCGATGTCGGCGTCATCGAACACCAGGACGGGAGAGTGGCCGCCCAGTTCCATGGTGACGCGCTTCATGTGTGCGCCGGCCAGCGAGGCCAGGTGCTTGCCCACCGGCACGGAACCGGTAAACGAAACCTTGCGCACGATGGGTGAACGGATCAGGTATTCAGAGACCTCGCTGGGCACGCCCCACACGATGTTGAGCACGCCGGGCGGCAAGCCCGCGTCATGGAACATGCGCGCGATGGCCATGACGGCGCTTGGGGAGTCTTCCGGGCCCTTCAGGATGATGGTGCAGCCGGCGCCGATGGCCGCGCAAACCTTGCGTATGGCCTGGTTGTAGGGGAAGTTCCAGGGCGTGAATGCGGCGCAAACGCCGATGGGCTCGCGCAGGACGATCTGGCGGACCTCGGGGCTGCGCGGAGGAATGACGCGGCCGTAGATGCGGCGGCATTCTTCGGCATGCCAGTCGGCGTGGTCGGCGCAAGCCATGACCTCGCCCACGGACTCGGCCAAGGGCTTGCCTTGATCCAGGGTCATGTTGCGGCCGATTTCCTGGGCGCGGTCGCGCGATAGCTGGCCCACCTTGCGAAGGATTTCCGAGCGCTGCATGGGTGAGCTATGGCGCCATGATTCAAATGCCCGCGCGGCGGCGGCCAGGGCACGGTCCAGATCGGCGGTGGAGGCATGGGGCAACTGGCCGAGCACGTCCAGGGTGGCCGGATTGCTGATCTCTTCGGTCTTGCGGCCTTCGCCGCTAAGGAACTCGCCATCTATATATAATGCCAACGTCTCGTACATGCTTATCGCTTCCTTGTTTCTTTACGGGTGGAAGGGGTGGGTCGGATAAACGCCGACCAGCGCAAAGCGCGGAGGCAGCGGCTTTCCTGAGGCCAAAACACGACAGCATCTGGTAATTCGCGCTGGCGTGCTTGCAAGACCGGAAAAAATAGAATACCATACTAGACTTGCTGGCAGAAACCCATATGTTTTAGCCGCAAGACTATAGCTGCATGGAAGCTTGCAAGGCCGGACAAACGGGCATTGCGGGGCTCCAAGGCAAAGTTTTTTAGCACGATTTCAACCCAGGATTCACGGGTGCCAAGCGTTAAGGCCTGATCAAACAGGTGGCGCGCTTTGCGTTTTTGAGTCTGACGGGACCAAAACTGGCTGTATGGCGCCGCTAACAAATAGCGGGGCAGTGCGGCTAAGTTGGAACAGGAAAAATCATGATCCAAATGCAGACCACGCTAGACGTGGCCGATAACACTGGCGCACGCTCCATCATGTGCATCAAGGTGTTAGGCGGCTCGAAGCGCCGCTATGCCGCAATCGGTGACATTATCAAAGTTAGTGTCAAAGATGCGGCCCCTCGCGGACGCGTCAAGAAAGGCGAAATATACAACGCAGTAGTGGTTCGCACCGCTAAGGGCGTTCGCCGTAAAGACGGCTCGCTGATCAAGTTCGGCGGCAATGCCGCTGTGTTGCTCAACGCCAAGCTGGAACCCATCGGTACCCGTATCTTCGGACCTGTCACGCGCGAATTGCGTACAGAGAAGTTCATGAAGATCGTGTCCCTGGCTCCAGAAGTGCTGTAAGGAGCCAAGACATGGAAAAAATCCGTAAAGGCGACGAGGTCATCGTGTTGACCGGTCGCGACAAAAAGCGCCGCGGCACCGTTCTGCAACGTGTCGACGCCGATCACGTTCTGGTCGAAGGCATCAACGTCGTCAAGAAGCACGTCAAGGCGAATCCCATGGCGGGAACCCAAGGCGGCATCATCGACAAGACCATGCCCATCCACATTTCCAATGTGGCCCTTTACAACCCCGAGTCCGGCAAGGCCGATCGCGTTGGGGTGAAAGTGGTTGATGGCAGCAAGGTCCGTGTATTCCGTTCCAGCGGCGCAGTCGTTGGCGCCAAGGCTTAAGGGGCGAAGAACATGGCTCGTTTACAAGAGTTTTACCGCAGCAAGGTCATGGCCGACCTGCAAAGCAAGTTTGAATACAAAAGCGTCATGGAAGTGCCGCGCATCACCAAGATCACCCTGAACATGGGTGTATCCGAGGCTGTTGCCGACAAGAAGGTCATCGAGCATGCTGTCTCGGACCTGACCAAGATCGCTGGCCAGAAGCCTGTCGTCACCAAGACGCGCAAGGCTATCGCGGGTTTCAAGATTCGCGAAGACTACCCCATCGGCTGCATGGTCACCTTGCGTGGCCGCCGCATGTACGAATTCCTGGACCGCCTGGTCGCCGTGGCATTGCCGCGCGTTCGCGACTTCCGTGGTATTTCGGGTCGTGCATTCGATGGACGTGGCAACTACAACATCGGGGTGAAAGAGCAAATCATTTTCCCTGAAATCGAATACGACAAAATCGACGCCGTACGTGGTATGAACATCAGCATCACCACTACTGCCAAGACCGACGACGAAGCCAAGGCGCTGCTTACCGCCTTCAGCTTCCCGTTTCGCAATTAAGGGGCGATGACGTGGCTAAACTTTCACTCATCAATCGCGATATCAAACGCGCCAAGCTGGCAGAAAAATTTGCGCCCAAGCGCGCTGCACTGAAGGCCATCATCGACGATCAGTCCAAGACTGACGAAGAGCGCTACCAGGCTCGCTTGCAACTGCAACAACTGCCGCGTAACGCCAGCCCGACCCGCCAACGCAATCGTTGCGTTGTCACCGGTCGTCCGCGCGGCGTTTTCAGCAAGTTCGGCTTAACTCGTCACAAACTGCGCGAAATGGCGCTGCGCGGCGAAGTGCCGGGCATGACCAAAGCCAGCTGGTAGGAGAAATACACATGAGCATGAGCGATCCCATCGCCGACATGTTGACCCGTGTGCGCAATGCGCAGCAAGTCAATAAAACGTCGGTCAGCATGCCCTCCTCTAAGCTTAAGGTAGCCATTGCTGCCGTGCTGAAAGACGAAGGCTATATCGACAACTTCCAAGTCGCCGGCGACAAGGCCAAGCCTGTCCTGGAGATCACCCTGAAATACTACGCTGGCCGTCCGGTCATCGAACGTATCGACCGCGTATCGCGTCCTGGGCTGCGCATCTACAAAGGCAGCAAGACCATTCCTCAAGTCATGAATGGTTTGGGCGTGGCTATCGTGTCGACGCCACGCGGCGTCATGACCGATCGCAAGGCTCGCGCTACCGGCGTGGGCGGCGAAGTGTTGTGCTACGTGGCATAAGGAGAATCACATGTCACGTATTGCTAAATACCCAGTCCCCGTGCCTCAGGGCGTGGAAGCCACGATCAGCGCAGGCCAGATCGTAGTCAAAGGCCCTCTGGGCACACTTACACAAGACTTGACCGGCGACGTCGTCGTTCGTCAAGAAGATGGTCAACTGACATTTGCTGTTGCCAACGAATCCCGCCAGGCCAAGGCCATGTCGGGCACAGTGCGCGCATTGGTTGCCAATATGGTAACGGGCGTCAGCAAAGGCTTCGAGCGTCGTCTTAATCTGGTCGGCGTGGGTTTCCGCGCCCAAGTCCAGGGCGACGCATTGAAGTTGCAGCTTGGTTTTTCTCACGACATCGTTCACAGCATGCCTGCCGGTATCAAGGTCGAGTGTCCCACTCAGACCGAGATCGTCGTCAAAGGCTCCAACAAGCAGGTTGTTGGCCAGGTGGCTGCTGAAATTCGTGCTTACCGCGAACCTGAACCCTACAAGGGCAAAGGCGTGCGTTATGCCGATGAACGCGTCATCATCAAAGAAACCAAGAAGAAATAAGCGCGCAGGCAAGGACGAATTATGGACAAGAAAATCTCCCGTTTGCGTCGTGCGGTTTCGACCCGTCGGAAAATCAGCGAGCTGCGAGTTCATCGCCTCTCTATTTACCGCTCGAACCTGCATATTTACGCGAACATCATTTCGCCGGAAGGCGATCGTGTGCTCGTCAGCGCTTCCACGCTCGAGCCCGAAGTGCGCAAGGATCTGGCCAGCCAAAAGGTCAACGGTGGCAATGTTGCCGCCGCCAGCCTGGTCGGCAAGCGCGTAGCCGAAAAAGCAAAAGCAGCCGGCATCGAGCTGGTTGCCTTTGATCGTTCGGGCTTCCGTTACCATGGCCGCGTGAAAGCGTTGGCCGACGCCGCGCGTGAAGCCGGCTTGAAATTCTAAGCAAGGAATTGTCAAATGGCTAAAGCACAAGGCAAGCATTCCGCCGAAAAAGAAAACGACGACGGCTTGCGTGAAAAAATGATCGCGGTCAATCGCGTCAGCAAAGTGGTCAAGGGTGGTCGCACCATGAGCTTCGCTGCGCTGACCGTGGTAGGTGATGGCGATGGCCGCATCGGCATGGGCAAAGGTAAAGCCCGTGAAGTGCCCGTCGCTGTACAAAAAGCAATGGAACAGGCACGCCGCGGTCTGCTCAAGGTCGCCCTGAAGAACGGCACCCTGCACCACACTGTGGTGGGCAAGCATGGCGCCTCGACGGTTCTCATTTCGCCGGCGGCGGAAGGCACCGGCGTTATCGCCGGCGGCCCGATGCGCGCTATCTTCGAAGTGATGGGCGTCCGTAACGTGGTTGCAAAGAGCCTGGGCTCCAGCAATCCTTACAACATGGTCCGCGCAACGCTCAACGGCTTGCGTGCCTGCTCGACTCCTGCCGAAGTGGCCGCCAAGCGTGGCAAGTCGGTAGAAGAGATTCTGGGGTAAGTCATGGCACAGAAGCAAATCAAAGTAACTCTCGTGCGCTCTGTTATCGGCACCAAAGCATCCCATCGCGCCACCGTGCGTGGTCTGGGTCTGGGCCGGATTAACAGCAGCCGTGTGTTGATCGATACGCCCGAGGTGCGTGGGATGATCCGCAAGGTGGATTACCTCGTTACCGTCTCGGAAGCCTGAAAGGAATCGGGATGTCAGAAACTCAACTTAATACGCTAAAGCCAGCCGAAGGCGCCAAGCACGCCAGGCGCCGCGTCGGTCGCGGCATTGGTTCGGGCCTGGGTAAAACCGCCGGCCGTGGCCACAAGGGTCAGAAATCGCGTACCGGCGGCTTCCACAAGGTCGGCTTCGAAGGCGGTCAGATGCCTTTGCAACGCCGCTTGCCCAAGCGCGGCTTCACGCCCCTGGGCCAGCATCTGTCGGCTGAAGTCCGCCTGTCCGACCTCCAGCGCCTGCCTGTCGACGAAATCGACGTGCAAGTCCTGAAGCAAGCGGGCATCGTGGGCCAGGCCGTACGCTACGCCAAAGTCATCAAGTCCGGCGAATTGTCTCGCAAGGTCGTCCTGAAAGGGATCGCCGCAACGGCTGGTGCACGCGCTGCAATCGAAGCTGCCGGCGGCTCGCTGGCTTAAGGGGTAACGGTGGCTAAAGCTCAGGCACAGAGTAAATCAGGCTCCCGGTACGGCGATCTCAAGCGCCGTATCGTGTTCCTGGTGCTCGCCCTGGTGGTCTATCGATTGGGAACGCATATACCCGTGCCGGGAATCAACCCCGATGCGCTGGCCGAGATGTTCCAGCAAAACCAGGGCGGTATCCTGGGCTTGTTCAACATGTTCTCCGGCGGCGCGCTGGAGCGGTTCTCCGTCTTCGCGCTGGGTATCATGCCGTATATCTCCGCGTCCATCATCATGCAATTGATGGCGGTCGTGGTTCCCACCCTGGAAGCGATCAAGAAGGAAGGCGAATCGGGCCGACGCAAGATCACCCAGTACACGCGCTACGGCACTGTGTTTCTGGCGCTGATACAGGCGGTCGGCATTTCGGTTGCCCTTGAATCGCAGCCGGGCCTGGTCATCGACGCGGGCATGATGTTCCGCTTTACCACGGTGGTCACGCTGGTTACCGGCACCATGTTCATCATGTGGCTGGGAGAGCAGATTACCGAACGCGGCATGGGCAACGGTATTTCCATACTGATTTTCGCCGGTATTGTGGCGGGCCTGCCCAGTGCCCTGGCCGGCTTGCTCGACTTGGTCCGCACCGATTCGATGTCCGTGCTGTCTGCGCTGTTTATTTTTGTGCTGGTGGTGGCCGTTACTTACTTCGTCGTATTCGTCGAACGCGGCCAGCGCCGTATCACGGTCAACTACGCCAAGCGTCAAGTGGGCAACAAGATTTACGGCGGACAAAGCTCGCATTTGCCGCTGAAGCTGAATATGTCGGGTGTCATTCCCCCCATCTTCGCTTCGTCGATCATCTTGCTGCCCGCGACGGTGACCAGCTGGTTCTCCAGCAATCCCAATATGCGTTGGCTGGGAGACCTGGCCGCCGTTCTGTCGCCGGGCCAACCGCTGTACATTACGTTGTATTCCGCTGCAATTATCTTCTTTTGCTTTTTCTACACGGCTCTGGTGTTCAATAGCCGCGAAACCGCAGACAACCTGAAGAAAAGCGGCGCATTTGTTCCAGGTATCCGTCCTGGCGAGCAAACCTCTCGCTATATCGACAAGATACTCATGCGTTTGACGCTGGCGGGAGCCATCTACATAACCTTGGTGTGCTTGTTGCCCGAGCTTATGCAGGCGCGCTGGAATGTACCGTTTTACTTCGGCGGAACCTCTCTGTTAATTATCGTGGTGGTGACCATGGATTTCATGGCTCAGGCTCAGGCCTACATGATGTCTCACCAATACGACTCGCTGCTCAAGAAGGCCAACTTCAAGGGTGCGGGACTGCCAATGCGGTAAAAAGAGAATGGCAAAAGACGACGTCATACAAATGCAAGGAGAGGTTCTCGAGAACCTTCCCAACGCAACTTTTCGCGTCAAGCTGGAAAATGGCCACGTAGTTCTGGGCCACATCTCGGGCAAGATGCGTATGCATTACATCCGGATTCTGCCGGGTGACAAGGTCACAGTGGAGCTCACGCCCTATGACCTGTCTCGCGCCAGAATTGTCTTCCGCTCTAAATAAGCGGCCGGTTAAAGGAAACTAGGAGTCAACCCATGAAGGTAATGGCATCGGTAAAGCGGATCTGCCGCAACTGCAAGATCATTAAACGTCACGGCGTGGTGCGCGTCATCTGCACCGACCCACGTCATAAGCAGCGTCAAGGCTAATCGCCGAAACGCAACGGATTTAACAAGGAACAGTCATGGCCCGTATTGCTGGCATCAACATTCCGCCGCATCAACACGCCGAAATCGGACTTACCGCTATTTTTGGTATTGGTCGTACCCGCGCCCGCAAAATTTGCGAAGCTTCGGGCATCGAACTTTCCAAGAAAGTGAAAGATCTGACTGACGCCGAACTCGAGCGTATCCGCGAACACGTCGGCGTGTTCACGGTAGAAGGTGATTTGCGTCGCGAAGTACAACTGTCGATCAAACGCTTGATCGATCTGGGAACATACCGGGGCATGCGCCACAAGCGTGGCCTGCCTGTACGTGGTCAACGCACCCGTACCAACGCCCGCACCCGTAAAGGGCCGCGTCGCGCTGCTGCTTCCCTGAAGAAATAATCGAGGAATAGAAGATGGCGAAAGCTTCCAACAGCGGCGCATCGCGCGTACGCAAGAAAATCAAGAAGAGCGTATCGGACGGCATCGCGCACGTTCATGCGTCCTTCAACAACACGATCATCACCATTACCGATCGCCAGGGCAACGCCTTGTCCTGGGCGACGTCTGGCGGTGCAGGTTTCAAGGGCTCGCGCAAGTCCACTCCGTTTGCGGCTCAGGTTGCAGCCGAATCGGCCGGACGCGTGGCGTTGGAATACGGTATCAAAACACTCGAAGTCCGCATCAAGGGCCCCGGTCCTGGCCGTGAGTCGTCCGTGCGTGCGCTGAATGCGCTGGGTATCAAGATTTCCAGCATTTCAGACATCACGCCGGTGCCGCATAACGGCTGCCGTCCGCCCAAGCGCCGTCGCATCTAAGGGGAAGCATCTTGGCACGTTATATTGGACCTAAATGCAAGCTCTCGCGTCGCGAGGGTACAGATTTGTTCTTGAAGAGCGCCCGCCGCTCGCTCGACTCGAAGTGCAAACTCGAGTCCAAGCCTGGTCAGCACGGCCGCACCTCCGGTGCCCGTACATCCGACTTCGGCCTGCAGCTGCGCGAAAAGCAAAAGCTCAAGCGCATGTACGGCGTTCTGGAAAAGCAATTCCGCAAATACTTCGTTGAAGCTGAGCGTCGCCGTGGCAACACTGGCGAGACCCTGATTCAATTGCTGGAATCGCGTCTGGACAACGTCGTGTATCGCATGGGCTTCGGCTCCACGCGCGCTGAAGCACGCCAGTTGGTGAATCACCGCGCCATCGAGCTGAACGGCCACACCGCCGACATCGCTTCCATGCTGGTCAAGGCAGGCGATACCATCTCGATCCGCGAAAAGGCGAAAGCGCAATCGCGTATCCGCGAATCGCTTGACCTGGCCACCGGCCAAGGCTTGCCTCAGTGGGTTGAAGTCGATGCCAGCAAGCTGTCCGGCGTCTTCAAGCAAGCCCCCGACCGTGCCGATGTCGCCCGCGACGTCAACGAGTCGATGGTCGTCGAATTGTATTCGCGCTAATTGTTGTCAGCGTTATTGCCATAACGTCGTATTGGCCCACTTCTTCGGCATTTGCCGGAAGTGGGCTTTGCGATGCAAGCGCCGGTTCGCCGGCTTGTCCGTCAGCCTTATCGGTGTAACGAGCCGAGGGTATTGAAAAGGAACACTCATGTCGTCACAAGGTTTTCTTAAACCCCGTTCTATCGAAGTCGAGCCCGTAGGCAAGAATCACGCCAAGGTCGTGATGGAACCGTTCGAACGCGGCTATGGCCATACACTGGGCAATGCCCTGCGTCGCATCCTGCTGTCGTCCATGACGGGCTATGCGCCCACCGAAGTCCAGATGACCGGTGTGGTTCACGAATACTCCACCATCGCCGGCGTGCGCGAGGACGTCGTCGACATCCTTCTGAACCTGAAGGGCGTTGTGTTCAAGCTGCATAACCGCGAAGAAGTCACGCTGGTGCTGCGCAAGCAAGGCGCCGGCATCGTCCTGGCCAGCGATATCGAATTGCCCCACGACGTCGAAATCATCAATCCCGATCACGTCATCGCCACCTTGACCGAAGCCGGCAAGCTGGAAATGCAGATCAAGGTTGAGCAGGGTCGAGGCTATGTGCCCGGCAACGTGCGCGCCCTGTCGGATGACCGCACGCACACCATCGGCCGTATCGTGTTGGACGCGTCATACAGCCCCGTGCGCCGTGTCAGCTACTCGGTTGAAAGCGCTCGTGTGGAACAGCGCACCGACCTGGACAAGCTGGTGCTGGACATCCAGACCAACGGCGTCATCTCGCCCGAAGAAGCGGTGCGCCAATCGGCCCGCATCCTCATGGACCAGATTTCGGTCTTTGCCGCCCTGGAAGGCGCTGGCGATGCATACGACACCACGCCGTCGCGCGGCGCGCCGCAGATCGATCCGGTCCTGCTGCGTCCTGTCGACGATCTGGAACTGACCGTTCGCTCGGCCAACTGCCTGAAAGCCGAAAATATCTATTACATCGGCGATCTGATCCAGCGCACCGAAAACGAATTGCTCAAGACGCCTAACCTGGGTCGCAAATCGCTTAATGAAATCAAGGAAGTGCTGGCTGCACGCGGCCTGACCCTGGGCATGAAGCTGGAAAACTGGCCTCCCCTGGGCCTTGAGCGTCCTTAAAGAAGTAAGCCGGCTTGCCCAGGCAAGCCGGTGGCGGTAAACGGGACTTTCCATATGTGGTAAAGTCTCGCCCTTTCCCGGCCCGCAGCCCAGCTGATAGAAGAGCCGGATAGCCATCGGAATGTTCCGCTGGCCAACCTAGATTCAAAGGAAATCATCATGCGTCACCGTAGTGGTTTGCGTAAACTCAATCGCACCAGCAGTCACCGTCTTGCCATGTTCCGCAACATGGCCGTTTCGCTGCTTACCCACGAAGCCATCAAGACCACCTTGCCCAAGGCCAAGGAACTTCGCCGCGTGGTCGAGCCCCTCATCACCCTGGGCAAAGAGCCTACCCTGGCCAACAAGCGCCTGGCATTCGCCCGCTTGCGCGATCGCGATGCGGTCATCAAGCTGTTTGCCGAAATCGGCCCTCGCTACAAAGAGCGCAACGGCGGCTACACGCGCGTCCTGAAAATGGGCTTCCGCCAAGGCGACAATGCACCCATGGCGTTCATGGAGCTGGTCGATCGCCCTGAAGTCGAAGAGGTCGAAGCCGAATAAAGGCTGGAGCAGCACACAAGAACGGGCCGTTGGCCCGTTTTTTTTGTCCACGGTAAAATCGTTGATCTGCAATGACTTATCAGGATGATATCCGTGAGTTCCCTTTTGCCGCCGGGCCGCCAGGCTGATGAACGCATTCCGGCGCTGTCGTCTTTTGCGGCCCACGATATTGTCGTGATCCTGAGCAATGCGCCCGACATGCTGCTGGCCAAACGCATTGCGCATGTGCTGGTCGAGGAACATCTGGCCGCCTGCGTGAACCTTGGCGCGTCCGGCTTGTCTATGTACATGTGGCAAGGTGAGCTGGAAGGTACGGAAGAAATACCTATAACCATCAAGACAACCGGATTGCGGGCGCAGGCCCTTATGGAACGCTTGATGACGCTACACCCTTACGAGGTCCCGGAAATGCTGGTGTTGCCGGTTCTGGGCGGTTCTGCGAGCTATCTGGAATGGGTACGGGCGCAAGTGCAGGTTTAAAGGAAATTTTATGCGGTACGTGCCCTTGGCCGAAAACATAATGCGAGCACACACCGGCGACTTGCCGAAGTACTCGGGCAAGACTGCCCACAATCTATTTGCGCTGATGGCGCTTGTGTTCGCCGTGCTGTTGCTGGCCGCGTTGTCGCTGGGCGCCGGGCCGGCTCAGGCGGAAGAGGATTTCCTGGATCCAGATGCGGCCTTTGTGCTGTCGGTCGCCACGCAGTCGCCGGACACGCTTGATGTCCATTTCAAGATCGCGCCCAAATACTACATGTACCGCGAGCGTTTCGAGTTCGCCGTTACGCCCGGCACCGCCTCGTCCGTTCTGGGCCAGCCCGTCTATCCCGCCGGCATCGTCAAGTACGATCCCACCTTCGAGAAGGACCTGGAGGTCTATTACCGCCAGGTCACCGTGCGCCTGCCGCTCAAGCCTGGGCAGCAACAGCCCTTTACCCTGTCGGTCACCAGCCAGGGCTGCGCCGACGCGGGGCTGTGCTATCCGCCCATGACCAAGGAAATCCAGCTGGCGCCCGTGGCGGACGGCTATCAGGCGCAAGGGCAGCATGTGGTGGCCAGCGTGCCGGAACCCCGCTCGCAGGCCCAGCTCGCCGGGGAAGCGGGGACTGCAAGCCGCGCGGGCATGGGCAGCGCCCTGCAATTGGGGGATACCGGATTTGCCGAGTACCTGGCCGATGCGGGCTGGTTTGAAATCATCTTGCTTTCCTTGTTGCTGGGCCTGTTATTGTCCTTTACGCCTTGTGTCCTGCCCATGGTGCCTATACTGCTGGCAATACTGGCCGGCGACGCGGGCGAGCAGAAGAAAATATCGCGCTGGCGCGGCCTGTCGCTGGCGGCGGTGTTTGTGTTGGGAATGTCCATCGTCTACACGGTGTTGGGCGTGGCGGCGGGCTTGATTGGCGCAAGCCTGGCAAACTGGCTGCAGACACCATGGGTGCTGGGCCTGTTTGCCATACTGCTGGCTGTCTTGGCGCTGGCGATGTTCGATGTGTTTACCTTGCAGGCACCCACCGCCATGCAATCGGCGCTCAATCAACGGCTGGCCCGCTTGCCCGGAGGCCGCTACGGCGGTGTTTTCCTGATGGGCATGGTTTCGGCGCTGATTGTCGGGCCGTGTGTTGCGGCGCCGTTGGCCGGTGTACTGCTCTTCATTTCCCAAACCGGCGACCTGGTGCTGGGGGGGACGGCCTTGTTCGCGATGGCATGGGGTGAAGGCCTGCTGCTGCTTGCCGTTGGGGCGACATCAGGCTTGCTGTTGCCGAAGGCGGGAGCCTGGATGAACGGCGTCAAGCGCCTATTCGGCATCTTGCTGCTGGCGACGGCCTGGTGGATGGTCATTTCCATATTGCCGAGCTGGTTGAATATCCTGGGCTGGGCTTTACTGGCATTGTGGGGTGGCGTCATGCTGGGCGCCTTCGAGGCCATGCCGGCGGGCGCCAGTGCGGGCCGCCTTCTCAACAAGGCCTTGGGTCTGCTGCTGGCCTTGTGGGCGGCGGTGTTGATCGTGGGCATGGCGGCGGGCGGACGCGAACTGTTGCGGCCGCTGGCGCCTTTTGCCGGGATGGGGCAGCCGGCAGGGGTTGCGGTCGCCGGTTTGGATCTGGATGCGGTCAAGAAGCAATTTACTCAGGTGCGTTCGGTGCAGGAGCTGGACAATCTGCTGGCCAATACGAATCGCCCGGTGATGCTGGATTTTTATGCGGACTGGTGCGTGTCCTGCATAGAGATGGAAAAATTCACGTTCAGCGATCCGGGTGTCGCTGCGCAGATGTCGCGGTTGTTGCTGGTGCAGGCGGATGTCACCAAGAATACGGATGATGACCGGGCCATGCTGAAGCGCTTCAATCTGTTCGGGCCGCCGGGGATTATTTTCTTCGATGCGAACGGTCGGCAGATGGAAAACCAGCGCGTTGTGGGGTTCAAGAATGCGGACGATTTTGGAGCCGTGTTGGATCGGGTTCTGGCGGGCGGTTGAGGTAGCCGTTGTTTCTGTTCTATCGAAGTGTGCCCGGGTATTTGCCTGGGCGTTTTTTTTGGGTTTTTTCCGTGGTCTGGCCGCAGTGTCTCAGTGTCTATTTCTAGTGACGCCTGCGGAGTGGTGGGGGCCGGGCTTTGCTCCTCGTGACCGGTTCGGCGCCTGCGCGCCGAACACCGCATCGCCTAGCTCGTCCGCCCATTCGGGCTCCCTTCGCGAGCGACTCGCTCGGCCCCGAAAGTCGCCGCAGCCCGGCCCCCGCCACTCCACAGGCTGCATTAAGTAGATGTGCGGCTGGCGGGCCGGGACCGGACGACCTTTGAGCAAGCCGCAGCGATGGGAGTACGGCCTTGGCCTGCCAGCTGCGCCGTTCAAGAAACCGGGCAAGCTGGGCGAGAAAATCTTGCCGCTTAAGAAATCAAAGGAGGCACAACCTCGCCAGTCGTTCCGTGCAAGAAGCGGCGCAGTAGTTCGCCGCCGGGCAAAGCAGCGCCTAACCGCGTTCCTTCAGCAGCTTGGCCGCCGCAATCGCGAAATAAGTAAGAATCCCGTCGCCGCCCGCCCGCTTGAAGGCCAGCAGCGATTCCATCATCACCTTGTCGTGGTCCAGCCAGCCATTGGCCGCCGCCGCCTTGATCATCGCGTACTCGCCGCTGACCTGGTAAGCGTACGTGGGCATGCCGAATGCGTTCTTGACGTCGCGCAGGATATCCAGATAGGGCAAACCTGGCTTCACCATCACCATGTCGGCGCCTTCGCGGATATCGGCGGCCACTTCGCGCAGTGCTTCATTGCGGTTGGCCGGGTCCATCTGGTAGGTGAACTTGTTGGACTTGCCCAGATTGGCGGCCGAGCCGACCGCGTCGCGGAAAGGGCCGTAGAAGGCGCTGGCGTACTTGGCTGAATAGGCCATGATGCGGGTATAGATGTGCTTTTCGGCCTCAAGAGCCTGGCGTATCGTGCCGATGCGGCCGTCCATCATGTCGCTGGGCGCTACGATGTCCACGCCGGCCTGGGCCTGCACCAGGGCCTGCCGCGTCAGGATCTGTACGGTGGGCTCGTTCAGCACGTAGCCGTCCTCGTCGATGACGCCGTCCTGGCCGTGGCTGGTGTAGGGATCCAGCGCCACGTCGGTCAGTACGCCAAGTTCTGGAAAGCGCTGCTTCAGCGAGGCCACCACGCGAGGCACCAGGCCTTGCGGATTGGCGGCTTCGCTGCCGTCCGGCGTCTTCAGGCCGGGATCGATGACCGGGAACAGCGCAATGACGGGGATGTTCAGCGCCACGCATTCTTCGGCCGCCTTGAGCAGCGTGTCGGGCGAATAGCGGACCACGCCGGGCATGGAGGGAACGGGTTCTTGTATGCCCTGGCCTTCCATGACGAAAACCGGGTAAATCAGGTCGTGCGCCGTCAATGCATTTTCGCGCACCAGGCGGCGGGAAAATTCATCACGGCGGTTGCGGCGCGGGCGCGCCGCGGGAAAGTCGGCGGAAAGAATGAAAGAAGTCATGGTACGACCTTAGGAGAAATCCAGTTTTCGATTTGCGCGGTGGCGGTATCCAGGCCAAGGCGGTGTGTGGCGGAAAACGGCATGGCATTAAGGGCGCCGATATCGGCCAGTTCCTTTCTTACCGCGGCCACCGCCTTGATGCGCTGGCCGTAGGGGAACTTGTCGGCCTTGGTCAGCAGGGCTAGCACGGGCGTGCCGGAGGGGGCGATCCAGTCGGCCAGGCGCCGGTCCAGCTCGGTCACGCCGCGCCGGATGTCGATAAGCAGGACGATTCCGGCCAGCGAGGGACGATTGCGCAAGTAGCCGCCCAGGACGTCGGCCCATTCCTCGCGGGCCTCGCGCGCCACGGAGGCATAGCCATAGCCCGGAAGGTCCACCAGGAAGCCCAGAAAGGCCCCGGGCTCGACCGGATCGGGGATGCCGAAGAGGTTGATCAGGCGCGTGCGCCCCGGCGTTTTACTGGAAAAGGCCAAGCGGCGCTGATTGGTCAGCACATTGATGGCGGACGACTTGCCCGAATTGGATCGGCCAACAAAACAGACTTCGGCCGTCGTGGGCGCCGGCAGTTGGTCAAGGCGGGCCGCGGAAACGGTGAATGAAGCGCGATGCAAAATGGACACAGGGTTACCTAGATCGGTTTAATTTAAACGCTATTGTATAATCGCAGGTTTGAAACAGTTGCGTCATTTTCCTTGAAGCCTGCTTTGGGTGGAAGTGATATTGTCATCGTGGTGTCTACGGCACCCGGATCGAATAGCGATCGTCGAGGTCTTCATGAAGCGTATGCTTTCCAGAATCGTAGTTGCCAGCGGCTTGCTGCTGGGGTCTTCCGTAGTTTCACTTGCCTATGCCGCCGACGTGGCCGTGGCCAAGCCCGATGCCGCCAAGGGCGAGCAACTGTACGCCAACGGCGACCCCGCGCGAGGCATCCTGGCCTGTGCCAGCTGCCATGGCGCGGCCGGCAACAGCACGATCCCCGCTAATCCGAATCTGGCCAGCCAACCGCATGAATACCTGGTGAAGCAACTGGTTGATTTCGCTCCCAAAGACGACAAGACACCGCCGGCGCGCCGTGGCCCGGGCGGGGCCAATTCGGTCATGACCGCCTTCGCGGCCGCACTGACGGCCGAAGACAGGCAGAACATCGCCTATTACCTGACGCTGCAGCCACTGGATCCCAAGACGGCCGCCAATGCCAGCAACGAGGCTACCATGGAACGCGGCCAGCATATCTGGCGCGGGGGCCTGCCAGACCGCAAGGTTCCCGCCTGTGCCGGCTGCCACTCGCCCAACGGCGCTGGCGTTCCTGGCGCCTTCCCCCGCCTGTCCGGCCAGCATCCGGCCTATATTGCCGAGCAGCTCAAGTTGTTCCGTAGCGGCGACCGTGCCAACAACACCATCATGCATGAAATCGCCGACCGCATGTCGGACGCCGACATCGCCGCCGTGGCCGATTACGCCGCCGGCTTGCGTTGATGGCCGGAATAGCCGCGGAATACTTTCCGTGGCGACAAGTCTAAAATACAGGGGACGCTATTGGTGGCATCCCCTTTTTTATGAAGCCTGCTTCAGTGAATCATCCTTCTTCCACGCGCCGCCTTGGCGCAGACGTCATTGAACTGCTGGGCTCCATGCGCTTTGCGGTCAGCTTGCTGATGTTCATCTGCGTCGCCAGCCTGATCGGTACAGTCCTGCAACAGAACCAGGCCGCCAGCAACTACATCGATCAGTTCGGACCGTTCTGGTTTGCCTTGTTCGACAAGTTCTCGATCTGGCACATCTATAACAGTTGGTGGTTCCTGCTTATCATGGCCTTTTTGGTCGTTTCGACCACCATCTGCCTGGTACGCAATGCGCCGAAAATGGTCCGCGACGCCCAGTCATTCCGGGAATACGTCCGCGCCAGCAGCCTGCGTTCATTCCATCACCGGATCGAGGCCACATCGCCGGCGGCGCCCGCGCAAAACCTGGAGCGCATGCAGCAATGGCTGACGTCCCAGGGATACAAGTTCAAGGTCAGGCAGGAAGGCGACGGAGCGATGCTGGCCGCCAAGAAAGGCAGCGCCAATCGGCTGGGCTATATCTTTGCCCATGCCGCGATAGTGGTGATCTGCATAGGCGGCTTGCTGGATAGCGAGCTGCCCGTGCGCATGCAGGTCTGGCTGGGCGGCAAGCAACCCATCACGCAGAACATGCTGATTTCCGAGGTGCCCGAGTCCGGCTTGCTGTCGGCGCGCAATCCCAGTTTCAGGGCCAATATGCTGGTGCCCGAAGGGGCGCAAAGCAGCAGCGGCATCGTCAGTGTGGATGATGGGGTGCTGGTGCAGCCGCTGCCGTTCACCCTGAAGCTGAACAAGTTCTTGGTCGACTACTATTCCACCGGCATGCCCAGCAGCTTCAAGAGCGAAGTGGAAGTGACCGACCCTGATACCGGAAAGTCGTTCAGCCAAACCATCGAGGTCAACGAACCCTTGCGCTACAAAGGCGTGACGGTTTACCAGTCCAGTTTCGACGATGGCGGCAGCACGCTGCAATTGGTCGGCTATCCCCTGGAGGGCGCGGCCAGCCGGCCTTTCGCCATTGACGGCACGGTTGGGAAAAGCATCGATATAACGGTCGGCGGCGATAATAGCCAAGCACCCTTGCAGGTCGAATTTTCGGGCCTCAGGGTAATCAATGTCGAGAATATGAGCGGCGATGCCGAGCCGCAGCCCAAGGCCGTCATCGATCATGTCGCCGCGGTCACGGGCAGCGCGGCGGGTGCAAAGAACGAACATCTGCAAAACGTGGGCCCCAGCGTCCAATACCGGATTATCGGCCGGGACGGCCAGGCTCACGAATTCACGAATTACATGCTGCCCATCATGCTCGATGGCAGCCAAGTGTTCCTGGCCGGAGTGCGGGAAACAGCCGCACAACCCTATCGCTACATCAGGATTCCGGCTGATGCGGACCATTCGGTAGTAGAGTTCATGAATCTGCGGGCCGCTTTGGCCGATCCCGCGCTGGTGCGGCAGGCTGCTGCCCGGTTTGCCGCCAAGAACGCCAACGGCGATCTGCAGGGTCCATTGCTTGAGAAGGCCGCCCAGGGTGCCCTGGAAACGTTTTATAAAGCCGGATTTAACGGTATTATCGAAAGGGTTCCCGAGCAGGATCGCGAAAAGGTGCTTGGTTTTGCCGTGCCCATGATTCAGCTGTCCTTGCTTGAATTGCGCGACATCGTGCGCGAACGCGCTGGCCAGCCGCCTGTGCCGCGCCAGGGCCCCGAGGGCGAGGCCGCCGACCGCTGGATACAGATGTCCCTGCTGGCGTTGGCCAACCTGCCCGATTATCCCGCGCCGGTTTTCATGACGCTCAAGGGGTTTGAACAGATCGAGGCCAGTGTGTTCCAGGTGGCGCGCAGTCCTGGCAAGAATACGGTTTACCTGGGCTGCCTGTTCCTGGTCATAGGCGTTTTCTCCATGTTCTACATCCGGGACCGCCGCGTCTGGATATGGATCAAGCCCAGCGCCCAGGGCAGCGAATTGATGGCGGCCATGACATCGCAACGACGGACTCTGGATTTCAATCACGAGTTCGATCGCTTCAAAGAGGCGTTCAAGCGCCTCTCCACGTAACGAGGTTTTCTATGTCCGAGTCCACTATTTCGTCGAGCGCCCCGATGTGGCAAGAGTCCATGACGGCCAGCGGCGACTCGCGCGGCCATCGGGGCAAGCCCGACTGGACCGATATCTTGTTCTTTCTGGCGCTGGCCGTGGGCGCGGCGTATGTCCTGGTGCACTACCAGCAAAGCATGGACTACTACGAGAAGATCATCCTTTGCGGCGCCGTGGCCGGCTTCAGCTGGATGGCATGGCTGTGGCGGCCGCTGCGCACGCTGATGGTTGCCGCCGGGGCCAGCGCGCTTTTCGCCATCTGGCTTTACAGCGGCGGGGGCGGACTTGAGCAAGGCGACATTACGCGCGCCGAGAGCGTGTTTTTCCTGAAATACCTGTTTTCTTCGCAATCCGCCATCTTGTGGATGTGTTCGCTTTTCGTGCTGGCAATGATCTGTTATTGGGTCGGGATCTTCAGCAAGACGGCCGCCTGGCTGGGCACGGTGCTGACCTGGGGCGCCGTGTATGCCGGGGTCACCGGTCTGTTGGTGCGGTGGCGTGAAGGCCATCTGCTAGGTCCGGACATCGGCCATATCCCCGTCAGCAACCTGTACGAAGTATTCGTGCTGTTTGCCTTGATCACCGCGCTGTTCTACCTTTATTACGAACGCCGCTATGCGACCCGGGCGCTGGGCGGTTTCGTCCTGCTGGTCATCAGCTCCGCCGTGGTCTTCCTGCTGTGGTATTCGTTCACGCGTGATGCCTTCCAGATACAACCCTTGGTGCCCGCACTCAAAAGCTGGTGGATGAAGCTGCACGTGCCGGCCAACTTCATCGGCTATGGCACCTTCTCGCTGGCCGCCATGGTGGGTTTCGCCTATCTGGTCAAAGAGAACGGGCAGACCCGCTCCTGGGGCAAGTTGGCCCCGCTGTTCGTGCTGGGCGCGGTGCTGTGCGCCGAACCCATGGTGTTCGGTTCCCGCGAGCTTTCCGCCACCTGGATGCTTTATTTCGGGATAGGGGCGATTATCGTCGGCTCCATCCTGGCCTTGCGCGGCCCCATCGCCAGCAAGCTGCCATCGCTGGAAATCCTTGACGACATCATGTATCGCGCGATTGCGGTCGGTTTTGCCTTCTTCACGGTCGCCACCATTCTGGGTGCGCTGTGGGCCGCCGATGCCTGGGGCACATACTGGCAGTGGGATCCCAAGGAGACATGGGCGCTCATCGTATGGCTGAACTATGCCGCCTGGCTGCATATGCGGCTAATGAAAGGGCTGCGCGGAACGATGGCCGCTTATTGGGCCCTGGGCGGCTTGCTGGTTACCAGTTTTGCCTTCCTTGGCGTCAATATGTTCCTGTCCGGCCTGCATTCCTACGGAGAGCTGTAAGCCGCAGCGCTCTACAGGCCCTACCGACAGAATTCCAACCACGCCGCGCCCCGGGCCCATTCAGGATCCGGGGCGCGGCGTTTTGTATCTGATCATTGCGCCGCCTTACATGTTAGCGGCGAATGCGAGCGTGATCGTAAATAATGCTGGCATATATATGTGAATATTGTAAAATTTAATGTCGAGACATTCAGGCCGTTGTGCGACCACTTCGTGCATTTGCACGCTCATGGCCAACTTCTTTCGCTGTAAAAAATAATTATGTCGGTAGTCAAAGAAGGCCCTGGCATCAAGGCTCGGGCAAATATTCTGGCCAGCGAAGCACTCGAAGCCCAACTTGGCATACTGCAGATTTTTTTGCCCATCGCCGGCTGGCTTGTTGGAAGACAAGACGGCGATGCATGCGCCATATTGGCCGCAAGGGGGGCATTGACCGCTTTTCCATCCGAAGCCCTGGGCGTGCTTCTGGAAAGCAACTGGCACGATTGCGCATGTGTCGGCGGCTTCCAGTACAGGACGACCACCGATACGGAGCACCTCCATCTGCCCAAGCGCGTTCCCGCCGATCCGCGCAAGGGGTATCTGATCATGGCCCGCCTTCAAGAATCCAGCGGCAACAGCATGGGCTGCGTGGTGGGCCTTGCCTACGAGCCCATGGTGGCCCAACTGGCTTTATGCGCGCAAAACCTGAGCCTGTGCGTGGCGGCGATGGCGCTGGTGGTGAACCTGCATGCCGAACTGGATGTGGCCGAGCAGATGGTCATTGAAATGCAGCGCGATGCGTTCATTGATCCGCTGACCGGCGTATTCAACCGCGCGGGCTGGATAAACCGCCTGGCGCATATCGATGCGCTGGCTTCCAGCACGGACGATGATGCCGCCATTGTCATGCTGGATCTGGATTTCCTGAAGGTCGTGAACGACACGCGGGGCCATGCGGCGGGTGACGATCTTTTGCGTCTTACCGCCCAGACCATTTCGTCGGTGCTGCGCAGTACCGATTCCGTCGGACGGCTTGGCGGCGACGAGTTCGGTGTGGTGGTGCAACATGCCACGCCGGCGGTCGCCGAATCGCTCATGGGCAGGCTAAGCCAGGCCCTTGCGCAAAAGGATATCAAGATATCCATAGGCATGGCGCTTAAATCGGAAGCCGGTACGCTGAAGAAAACCATGCACCTGGCCGATGAGCGCATGTATGCCGAAAAACGGAAAAAGCCGATACCGGCAAGGAATCGGCCCGGCCGAAGCCCCTACACCGCATAAGGCGGGCTCTATCAGCGGGCTTGCGCCGCGGTCTTGCGAATGAATGCCAGCGTTTCGGGGGACGACACCAAATCGGTAATCGTCAGGGCATTCAAAATGTCTATGGGTGGCCGCGATTTCGACACGATATACCCTTGCACATAGTCGACGCCCATATCCTGCAACGCTTCCAGGGTGGCGCTGTCTTCCACCCATTCCGCAATGCTCTTCATGCCCAGGTTGCGCGCAAGCTCCACGATGGTGCGCACGATGGCGATATTGGTATCGTTCGCCAGCATATCCTTTATCAGCGCGCCGTCTATCTTGATGGCGTCGGCGCGCAGCTCCTTCAAGTAAGAAAAAGAGGTATAGCCGGCGCCGAAATCGTCCAGTGCTATGCGCACGCCCATGCGTTGCAGGCGCTTCATGAACTGCCGCGTGCGGTCCAGGTCTTGCAGCGCGACGCCTTCGGTGATCTCGACGCAAAGCCGTTTGGTGAGATGGCTGTGGTGCGCAAGATTCGCGAAGAATGCATCGATGAATTTATCGTCGTTGAGCGACACGCCGCTAAGATTTATGCTGATGAACTGCGTTTTGCTCAGCCGCTTTTCGTGTTTCGCCAGCCATTCAAGCGTTGCCGAGAACACCCATTTATCGATGATGGTGATGGTGCCGCTTTCTTCGGCCGACGACACGATCTTGCCGGAAGGAATCAATGCGCCGGTGGAGTCCCGCACCCGCAGCAGCACTTCGAAATTCAAGGACTGCAAAGGATCTTTCAGCGACATGATGGGCTGCAGTTCCAGATAAAGGCCGCGCGGCGAATCGCCCCCCTCCAACTGATCGAACAGGCGCAGCTCTTCGGTGTGATCCAGCAATTCCTGCGAATCCTGTTCGTAGACGACCACGCTTTGATGCTGTTTGCGCGCCTCGCGGCAAGCATGGTTGGCGGCCGAAATGGCGTCCTTGGCGCTCATGCTCTGGTTGACTTCCACGACCCCGATCGCGCTTTTGATCTGAAACGCGCGCGTGCCGATGTGAAAGGCGGTCATGCTGAGCTCTTCTATGATTCGCTTGGCGGTCTCGCGCGCTTCGCCAACCTTGGTGTTGGGAAACAGAATGATGAACTCGTCTCCGCCTATCCGGCCGACCTGCTGCGAATCGGACAGGGTCGACTTGATGCGCTGGCACACTTGCTTCAGGACTTCGTCGCCCGCGGTATGGCCGAATAGCCCATTGATGCGCTTGAAGTGGTCAAGATCCAGATAGGCCAGGGCGCAGGGTTCGCCCTCTTTAAGGCTGTTCAGCGATTTATCCAGCGCTTTTTCTATGCCGCGCCGATTCAGTACATCGGTAAGCGGATCATTGTCCGCCAGCAAGCGCAGTTGATTTATGGTTTTGGTGCGGGCGGTAATGTCTTGCAGCGAGCCTTCTATACGGCCATCGGCAATGGCCGCCCGCACAACGAAGTGCTGCGGCTGGTCGGGGTCATTGGACGGATCCAGCCTTTTGATCTCGACTTCCTGTCCGGCCTGCGTCTGTTCCGACAGCTTGTGCCAGTCCTGTTCCTCGAAGTAGTCGGTCCAATGGATGACGGTGTCGCTGTTCAGGGAAAAGCCCAGCATCTGCTCCAGCACGGGATTGGCGCGCTGGAAAATGTTATCGGATCCCAGCGTAAACATGCCTATGGGTGTAACGGCATAGTTGCTGACCAGTTCGGTCTGGGCTCGTATGCGTTCCCTGCGGTCCTCGCGCATCCGTTCGGCGACGGCTAGCGCGATCATCACGTTGGAAAGCAGCAGGGCGATGACGCTGTTGAATATATCGACGAACGGGGTGCGGCCGAAAACCACCAGCAGAATGCCCGACAGCATGACGCATAGCGCCATGCTGAGGGAAACGATATGCCACATCCATACCCGCGAACGCGTCTTGTAGACGGTGCGCGCCAGCAGGAATGCCATCACCAGTATGCCAAAGCCGCAAACCAGCCACATCAGCGGCCTGAACTGGTCATAGGGCAGCAGGAATGCCGCAGCCAGCTGTACCAGTCCGGCCCATTGAGCGGCCCGCAGCAGGGCGGGATAGCTGGCGCCGCGGCTGCCGCGGAAAAGCTGGGTAAACAATGTATAGGTCAGCAGATAGTAAGAGGCGACGGTCACCTGCCGGATGAACGGCATCCAATCCAGCGGGATGCTTCTTCCCAGCCATTGGGTATCCCAGCCCATGGCCAAGGCGCCCAGGCGCAGGTTGCCGACCAGCCAGGCGGCCAGCAAAAGGTAAATCCATTCGCGGTTGGTGATGGCGATAACCAGGATGAACAGCGCGATGGTCAGCAGGCCGCCTTCCAGCAGGCTTACGCCGCGATCGAAGCGGCTGGTGGATTTGCGCAGGTCGGTTATGGACCAGAGATCCACGGTCAGAGTGGCTTTGTCGACAAACGTCGCAAAGCACATGAGGCTTGCCGGCAGCGCCGAGCGGCCGAGCATGACGGAATACCCTTGCTTCGAGGCGCGCAGGGATCCGGTTGCAAGATCCTGGTCGGCGCTGCCGAACGAGCGCATGGTGGAGGCGCTCCAACAGCTAATGTGCTGCGTCAGCCGCGATGGGATGTCGATGGCGGTTTCGCCCAGCTCCGGCTCGGACGGAACGTCGACCAGGAACCACGTGGGGCCGTTGACTCTGGCGGACGAAACGGGATCGCGCCTTTTCAGGGCGGTCAATGCGGTGTCGGGCGTATGTGCGGAACCCGGATCGGGGAACACTTGAAACTGAAGCGGGGTGCCGGTGGTGGGCGGATAGCGATTATTCAGTACAAGCAGGGCCGCCACCGAGAAAAACACGATTCCGGCGGGCACGGCATATAAGGAAAAATAATAGACCAGCCGGCCGCAGGCGCTAGCGAGCTTCTTGGGAAAAGCATGGCAAAACGTGTTTAAAAACGTCATGATCTACGATGGCCGACCTTTTTTGCCCGCAAACTACCCGTCCAGGTTGCCGCTGAAGCATAAAACTTAACTTTATTGCTGCCGCCTGGTTCGCGACGACATGGGCGGTATTCGCCTATGTCGAATCTGCCCAGGTGTATGACGCGAGGCATAAGTCGTTCGGCTTACAGCATATTAACGGTTGCTTCGCTTGTTTCTTTATACAGGCGGCAAGCGCCAGGGCTAACGTGAGTCAAGGCAGCGTGATCTCGGCGGAAAACAGGCTCGCCAGGGTCTCGCGCGGGCGGACCACATATGTCTGATCGCCATCGACCATGACTTCGGCGGCGCGCGGGCGCGTGTTGTACTGGCTGGCCATGGTAAAGGCATAGGCGCCGGCTGACATGATGGCCAGCAGATCGCCTTGCCGTAGGGCAAGGCGGCGGTCGCGCGCCAGCCAGTCGCCGCTTTCGCAGATGGGTCCCACGATGTCGTAAGCGGGCGTGTCGGCATCGGATTCGCGCGGATTGACCGATTCGACGCTATGCCAGGCGTCGTAAAGCGTAGGGCGTATCAGATCGTTCATGGCGGCATCGACGATGGCGAAATTCTTCGCTTCGCTGTGCTTCAGGTACTCCACCGTGGTCAGCAGGACGCCGGCATTGCCCACCAGCGAGCGGCCCGGCTCCAGGACGATCTGAAGATGGCCCAGGCCGTGCCGGTCCAGTTCATGGAAGACCTTGTCCAGCAGGGTTGTGGGTGAAAGCAGGGTTTCGTCGGTATAGCGTATGCCTATGCCACCGCCCAGGTCCAGGTGCTTCAGGTGAATGCCTATGCCGGCAAGCGATTCGATCAGGGCGATGAGCTTGCCCAAGGCGTCGATGTAGGGACTGACTTCGGTGATCTGCGATCCGATATGGCAGTCCACTCCCACGATCTCAAGGCCGGGCAGGGCCGCGGCGCGCTGGTAGACGGCCAGGGCGGTGTCGATATCGATGCCGAACTTGTTTTCTTTCAAGCCGGTTGAAATATAAGGATGAGTCTGCGCATCGACGTCGGGATTGACGCGCAACGATACCGGCGCCACTTTGCCCATGTCGTTGGCCACCTGCGACAAGCGCAGCAGTTCGGCTTCCGATTCGACATTGAAGCATTTGACGCCGGCGTCCAGCGCGGCTTTCATTTCCCATACCTGTTTCCCGACGCCCGAGAAGACAATGCGGGCGGGATCGCCGCCCACGGCCAACACCCGCGCCAGCTCGCCTCCGGAAACGATATCGAAGCCGGAGCCGAGCTTTTTGAACTCATTGAGCACGGCAAGGTTGGAATTTGCCTTCATGCCGTAGCACACCAGCACATCGCGGTCTCTGGCCGCTGTCCGATAGGCATCCCAGGCATCGTGCAAGGCTTGGCGCGAATAAACGTACAAGGGGGTGCCGTGTTCGCGGGCGAGGTCGGCCAGGGGGACGCGTTCCGCGTGCAGGGAACCGTTCAGGAATTGGAAATGAGGAGCTACAGTCATCGTTGTGAGTATTGGTATGGGTTCGTCAGGCTGTGCTGGGGCGGCCGAAGCCTATTTCGCTTGTATCGGGGCGGGCGTGGCGGCCTCGGCCGCGGGAATCGGCGCAGGCGCGGGCGGAGCGGCAAGCGTTTCGTCGGTTGGCGGAGGCGGCATGTACAGCGGCCCCTTGTAGCCGCAGGCGGCAAGCATGGAAAGCAAAGCCAGACAGGCTGCTAGTCGGCGTGCCGCGTGGGCGGATGTCGGGGTGCGGGGCGCTTGCATGATAAAACTCCATTTTCCGTCTAGAACGGCACATCGGGTGGCGGTTGTATGCGCCGGGTCGGGCTGCTTCCACCGGTCAGCCGGTTCAGCAGGTCGGTAATGCCGTCCGTGCCGCCGCCGTCCAGGGGGATGTCGTTGGGCGAAGGCAAGCCCACGCGGGCGACGGCTTGTCCGGGCGGGAATTCCGCGAAATAAAATTCGCCGTCGATCTTGCTTAGCCCGTCGGGAATGGGGCCGGGTGGCGTCTGAGGCTGGCCTTTCAGGGCATAGCGCATATAGTCCAGCCAGATTGGCAGCGATGCTCCACCGCCGGTTTCGCTGGAGCCCAACGAGCGCGGCTGATCGTAGCCCATCCAGACGACGCCGACCAGCTTGGGCGTGAAACCGGCGAACCAGGCATCATGCGAGTCGTTCGTGGTGCCGGTCTTGCCGCCGATGTCGTCGCGCTTGAGTTCGCGATGCACGCGGGCGCCGGTGCCGTAGGTAGCCACACCGCGCAGCATATCGTTCATGACATAGACGGTGCGCGGATCGATGGCCCGCGCCGCCGCGTCGCCGGCGATGGTGGGCTTGGCCTGCATGATGACCTTGCCGCTGCTGTCGGTGACGTGATCGATCAGATAGGGCGGAATGCGGTAGCCGCCGTTGGCGAAAACCGCATAGGCGCCCGCCAATTGCAGGGGTGTGACGCTGCCGGCGCCCAGCGCCAGGGGCAGGACGGGCGGCTGGCGTTCACGGTCGAAGCCGAAGCGGGTGACATAGTCCTGGACGTATTTAGGGCCGACCGCCTGCATGATACGGATGGACACCATGTTCTTGGATTTATAAAGGCCCTGGCGCATGGTCAGCATGGGTTCGTAGGTGCGGCCGTAGTTCTTGGGAGCCCAGGCCTTCGAACCGGTTTGCGCGGCGGTCAGGGTGAAGGGCTCGTCGGATACCTGCGTGGCCGGCGTGAGCCCGCGCTCCAGCGACGAAGCATAGATGAAGGGCTTGAATGCCGAACCGGGCTGGCGCCAGGCCTGGGTTACGCGGTTGAACTTGCCGTCTTCGAAATCGAACCCGCCCACCAGCGACTGGATCGCGCCGTCCTGTGGCCGCAACGACACAAACGCGGCCTGCACGGTGGGTGGGTTGATGACTTCCCAGTGATCGCCGTTTTCGTGGATATAGACCACCGAGCCGCGTTCTATCCGGACCTTGTCCTTGGCATTCTTGACCAGGCCGCGCGCCACGATGCGCAGCGCTCCTTTGTCGGTGACGTCGATGATCTCGTTGGAGGTGCGCGCCACGGTGATCTTGGTGGGGCTGGCCGACAGCACAACGGCGGTCAGAAGATCGCCATTGTCAGGGTATTTTTCCTGCAGCTCGTCGAGAATGGCATCCAATTGAACCGGTGTGTTCTCGATGCCGGCCGGAAGATCCACGGTGTCTTCGGGGCCGGGGTAGGGCGCGCGGCGGGTGTAGTCCAGTATGCCGTTCCTGACCGCCTGATAGGCGACTTCCTGATCCTTGGATTGGACCGTGGTGTAGACATTGAAGCCGCGAGAATAGATATCGTCCTGGTATACGCCATACAGCAATTGCCGCGCCAGTTCGGCAACGTAATCGCCGTGTATGGCGTAGCCGCCCGCCGGCGTGCCGGGCGCGGACTGGATGATGATCTTCTGCTGCATGGCCTGCTGGTACTCGGGCTCGGTCAGGTAGCCCAGGTTGCGCATGCGGCCCAGCACATAGGCCTGGCGCGATTTGGCGCGGTCGAAATTGGCAATGGGATTGAAGCGCGAAGGCGCCTTGGGAATGCCGGCCAGCATGGCGGCTTCGGCGGGCGTGATCTCGGCCAACTGCTTGCCGAAATAGGTGCGCGATGCAGCCGCGAACCCGTAGGCACGGTGACCCAGGTAGATCTGGTTCATGTACAGGTCGAGAATCTGATCCTTGGTCAGCGTGGCTTCGATCTTGAAAGTCAGCAGCAGCTCGTAGAACTTGCGGGTATAGGTTTTTTCGGAGGACAGATAGAAATTCCGGGCGACCTGCATGGTGATGGTGCTGGCGCCCTGGGTTTTCGACATATGCGTCAGATTGGCAACCACCGCGCGCGCCACGCCCATCCAGTCAATGCCTCCATGCTGGTAAAAGCGATCGTCCTCGGCTGATAAAATGGCCGATTTCATGACGTCGGGTATTTCGTTGAAGCGCAGCACGTTGCGCCGTTCTTCGCCGAATTCGCCAATAAGCACCTTGTCTGCCGTGTAGATGCGCAGGGGCACCCGCGGCCGGTAATCGATCATCGCGCTCAGATCGGGCAGATTGGGCCAGGCCAGTGCCAGGGCAAGCGAGCCGAGCAAAGCGCCGCACAGCCCCAGCCCCGCCGCAAAAATTGCAGCCTTGAGGAAAAAGCGGCCAATCCACGAAGATGTCGCGGCGGAATTTTTTTTAGGGGAATTGGTAGAAGAACTCATTAGGGGCGATTTTAAGTCTAACGGTGATCAGACTATGATTTGCGCATCAGGTTAATGTAACCGAGTAATGCAGTGTAGGGGCATGCGGCGAGGTTGCAAGTGGGATAATACACAAATGAATGATTCTTTACCTTTCGAGCCCGCCATTCAGGGAGTCCGCGACGCCGGTGCCTGCGAGCCACCCGAAACGACCTTGCTGCCTTTCGAGCAGCCGGTGTTTCTGGTCGGCATGATGGGTGCGGGCAAAACGACGATAGGCCGCCATCTGGCCCGCATCCTGAATCGCGAGTTCATGGATCTGGACCACGAACTGGAAGCCCGCTGCGGCGTCAGGGTATCCTTGATTTTCGACATCGAAGGTGAAGAAGGGTTCCGCAAGCGCGAGATGGCGGCCCTGGACGAATGCTCCCGAAAACGGGGCATTGTGCTGGCCACGGGCGGGGGCGCGGTGCTGTCGCCGCAGAACCGGCGCTACCTGAAAGAACGCGGCGTCGTAGTGTATTTGCGCGCCAGCGCCGAAGAACTGTTTCGCCGCCTGGCGCGAGATCGCAGCCGTCCCTTGCTGCAGACCGCCGATCCGCAGGCGCGCATAAGCGAGCTGATTGCCCAGCGCGAGCCGCTGTATGAAAGCGTTGCCGATCTGACTGTCGAGACTGGCGTGATGCCGGTGGCGCAGGTCGTGCGCGTCCTTGTTCCCATGCTTCAACAACACGAGGTACTTCCATGAGCACAGTCCAGGTCGATACGCCCGGAGGCGCTTATCCCATTCATGTGGCCGCGGGCCGCCTGGACTCGTTGGCGCAAAGCATACCGGGCGATGCCACGGCCATTGCCATCGTCACCAATCCGACGGTGGCATCGCACTACGCCCAGCGAGTCGAGCAATCCCTGGCCCGCACGGGCAAGCGCGTGCTGCGCATCGAGCTGCCCGATGGCGAAGCGCATAAGGACTGGCGGACGCTGAACCTGATCTTCGATAACTTGTTACACAATAAACTGGATCGCAAGGCGGTACTGGTCGCATTGGGTGGCGGCGTTGTCGGCGATATCTGCGGCTTTGCCGCGGCCAGCTATATGCGGGGCATACGATTCGTCCAGGTTCCCACCACCCTGCTGGCGCAGGTCGACTCCTCGGTGGGCGGTAAAACCGCCATCAATCACCCCCTGGGCAAGAACATGATCGGGGCGTTTTACCAGCCTATAGCCGTGGAGATCGACACCGACGTCTTGACGACCTTGCCGGCGCGCGAGGTTTCCGCCGGGCTGGCCGAAGTGATCAAGCACGGGCTAATCATCGACGCGGAGTTTTTCGGCTGGTGCGAGCACAACGCAGCGGCTTTGCGCGCCCTGGAGCCCCAGGCGATCACTTACGCGATTCAGCGCTCCTGCGAGCTCAAGGCTTATGTCGTGTCGCAGGACGAGCGCGAATCCGGCCTGCGGGCCATTCTGAACTTTGGCCATACCTTCGGCCATGCGATTGAATCCGGCATGGGCTACGGCCAATGGCTGCATGGCGAAGCCGTGGGCTGCGGCATGGTGCAGGCCGCCGAACTGTCGGCCTTGGCCCTGGGCCTGCCCCTTGAAAGCGTGGAACGCGTACGTGCGCTGGTCCAGGCCATAGGCTGCCCCATCCAGCCGCCGGATCTGGGTACGGAGCGTTGGATAGACCTGATGCAGGTCGATAAAAAAACCGAGGGCGGCCAATTGCGTTTTGTCCTTTTGCCCGAAATCGGCCAGGCGCGCCTTCAGGCGGCTCCGCTGGACCATGTGCGGCGCACCCTCGAGAAAACCGCTGCTCCGGCGGCGGCCTAAGGCGGGCGATGATGCTGGCGCCGGCTTCTTACGCATGTCACCCCCAGCAGACGCGCGGGCGCCGGCATGCCGAGGCGGCGCCGATCGGCCGCAATCAATTCCAGCGGGATCGCGATCGCATCATTCATTGCAACGCATTCCGCTTGCTCGAGTACAAGACGCAGGTCTTCATCAACCATGAGGGCGACCTGTTTCGCACGCGGCTGACGCACAGCATCGAAGTGGCCCAGATAGCGCGCACCCTGGCCCGGAACCTGGGCCTGCATGAAGACCTGACTGAGGCGATATCACTGGCCCATGACCTGGGACACACGCCTTTCGGGCACGCCGGGCAGGACGAGCTGAACGCCTGCATGCGCGAGCTTGCTCCCAAGGCTGGCGGCTTCGAGCACAACCTGCAAAGCCTGCGTGTGGTGGACGAGCTTGAAGAGCGCTACGCCGCCTTCAATGGCCTGAACTTATGCTTCGAAACGCGTGAAGGCATCCTTAAGCATTGCTCGGTCAAGCATGCCAGGCTGCTGGGCGATGTGGGCGAACGTTTCCTGAACAAGACGCAGCCATCGCTGGAAGCGCAAATCGCCAACCTTGCCGATGAAATCGCCTACAACAATCACGATATCGACGACGGGTTGCGTTCTGGGCTTATCACGATAGAACAGTTGCAGATGCTGGAGATCTTCGCCACGCATCATGCCAACGTAAAGCGCAGGTATCCCTCGCTGGAAAAGCGGCGGCTGGTGGCCGAGATCATCCGTTCGATGATCAACACCCTGGTGCTGGATCTGACGGAAACCACATTGGCGAACATCGGCGTGCATAAGCCCGACAGCGCCGATGCGGTGCGCGCGGCTCCGCCGCTCGCGTCGTTTTCGGCTTCGATGCGGCGTCAGGCGGATGCCCTGAAAAGCTTCCTGCTGGAAAACCTGTACCGGCACTACCGGGTCATGCGCATGACGACCAAGGCGCGGATAATCGTGCGTGAACTGTTTACGGCTTTCCTGGAAGACCCCCGTTTGCTTGGCGATGACTACCGGCGCGACGACGAGGTGGCGCAAGCCCGGGCCATTGCCGACTATATCGCCGGCATGACGGACCGGTATGCCATCCGTGAGCACCGCCAGCTTTTCCGTATGGAGTAGGCCTTAGCCGCCCAACAGCGGTTTCAGGTAGCTGCCCGTATGGCTGGCGGCGCAGGCCGCGATGTCTTCCGGCGTGCCCTGTGCAACGATGCGCCCTCCCCCTCCCCCGCCTTCCGGACCCATGTCCACGACCCAGTCGGCCGTCTTTATGACGTCCAGGTTGTGCTCGATGATGACCACGGTATTGCCGCCTTCGACCAATTTGCGCAACACCTCCAGCAGCAGGGCGATGTCCTGGAAGTGCAGGCCGGTGGTGGGTTCGTCAAGGATATACAGGGTGCGGCCGGTGCTGCGTTTGGATAGTTCCAGCGACAGCTTGACGCGTTGCGCTTCGCCGCCCGACAGGGTGGTGGCGCTTTGGCCCAGGCGCAGGTACGACAAGCCGACATCCATCAGGGTGTGCAGCTTGCGCGAAACGGTGGGCACGGCCTCGAAGTAGGCCAGCGCCTGCTCCACGGTCAGATCCAGCACCTCGCTGATGTTGCGCCCCCGATAGCGGATTTCCAATGTTTCGCGGTTGTAGCGCTTGCCGCCGCAAACATCGCAAGGCACGTACATATCAGACAGGAAATGCATCTCCACCTTGACCACGCCGTCGCCCTGGCAGGCCTCGCAACGGCCGCCCTTGACATTGAATGAGAAGCGGCCGGGGTCGTAGCCGCGCGTGCGCGACTCGGGAACACCGGCGAAGAGTTCGCGTATGGGGGTGAACATGCCGGTATAAGTGGCGGGATTGCTGCGCGGCGTGCGGCCGATGGGGCTCTGGTCCACGCTGATGATCTTGTCGAAGTTCGACAGGCCTTCAAGCGACTCGTAGGGCGCCGGCTCGGTCTGGGCCCGGTGCAGCTTCTGGGCCACAGCGGTGGCCAGGGTGTCGTTGATCAGCGTGGACTTGCCCGAACCCGAAACCCCGGTGATGCACACCAGCCTGCCCATGGGTATGGCCAGGTCCACGGATTTCAGGTTATTGCCGCGGCAACCCTTCAGTTCCAGCCAGGCCTGGTCCGGCGCGATGGCGCGGCGCTGCGGGATGGCGATGGCGCGAGCGCCGCTCAGGTACTGGCCGGTCAGCGATTGATCGTTCGCGGCCAGCTCCCGCGGCGTGCCTTGCGCAACGATCTGGCCGCCGTGCTCGCCCGCGCCGGGGCCCATGTCCAGTACGAAATCCGCCGAGCGGATCATGTCTTCATCGTGTTCCACCACAATGACGCTGTTGCCCAAGTCGCGCAAATGCTGCAGTGTCTGTATAAGGCGATCGTTGTCGCGCTGGTGCAGGCCGATGGAGGGCTCATCCAACACGTACATCACACCCGTCAGCCCCGATCCGATCTGGCTGGCCAGGCGTATGCGCTGGGCCTCGCCGCCCGATATGGTGTCGGCGCTGCGATCGAGTGAAAGATAGTTCAGTCCCACATTGTTCAGGAACTGCAGGCGTGCTTCGATTTCGCGCACGATGCGGTCGGCAATTTCTTTCTTGGCACCCCCAAGGGTCAGGGCCTGGAACCAGGCCAGGCAATCGGCCAGCGACAGCGCCTCGACTTCGAAGATGGCGCGGCCGCGGCGTTCGGCCTCGCCGGGCTCGTTGCCGATCAGGACGTGGCGGGCCTCGGCGCGCAGGCGCGAGCCATGGCAGTCGGGACAGGTCTTGGTGTGTCGGTACTTGCCCAATTCCTCGCGTACCGCGCTGGAGTCGGTTTCGCGCCAACGCCGCTCCAGATTCGGGATAACCCCCTCGAAAGGATGATTCTTGACCGTGCTGCGCCCTTTCTCGTTCAAATACAGGAAAGGTATGGCTTCGTCGCCGGAACCGAACAGGATGCGATCGCGGATCTCTTCAGGGAGCTCCTCGAACGGGGTGTCGATGTCGAATTCATAGTGGGCCGCCAGGCTGGTAAGCAGGGTGTGTGTAAACGCATTGCGCCGATCCCATCCATTGATGGCGCCGCTTGCCAGGCTCAGTTCCGGAAAGGCCACGACGCGCTTGGGATCGAAGAAGTCCACGCAGCCCAGGCCGTCGCAGGTCGGGCAGGCGCCCACTGGATTGTTGAAGCTGAACAGGCGCGGCTCCAGCTCGGTCAGGCTGTGATGGCAGACCGGACAGGCGTAGCGGCTGGAAAAGGCATGCTCTTCGCTGGTGTCCATGTTCAGCGCAATGACGCGGCCTTCGGCCAGGTTCAATGCCGTCTCGAAGCTTTCGGCCAGTCGCTGCTGGCTTTCCGGCTTGACGCGCAGCCTGTCCACCACGACATCGAAATCGTGCTTCCCGGTTTTCTTCAAGGGGGACAGTTGGTCGATGGACACCATCTCGCCGTTCACGCGCAGCCGCACGAAACCCTGCGCCTGCAAGCTTGCGCATTCCTCTTCGAAGCTGCCCTTGCGCGAACGCGCCAGCGGCGCCAGGATGGCCAGCCGGGTATCCGGCGCCCAGCTTTGTACTTTGTCCACCATCTGGCTGACGCTTTGCGCCTGCAGCGGCAGGCCGTGGTCGGGACAATAGGGCGTGCCGACCCGTGCGTACAATAAGCGCAGGTAATCGTGGATTTCCGTAATGGTGCCGACCGTGGAGCGCGGGTTGTGACCCGCCGACTTCTGTTCGATCGAGATGGCCGGCGACAGCCCTTCGATCAGGTCGACGTCGGGCTTGTCCATAAGCTGCAGGAATTGCCGCGCGTAGGCTGAAAGACTCTCCACATAGCGGCGCTGGCCTTCGGCGTACAGGGTATCGAAGGCCAAGGACGATTTTCCCGATCCGGACAGACCCGTTACCACCACCAGTTTGTGGCGCGGCAAATCGACCGAAATATTCTTAAGGTTATGCGTTCGGGCGCCCCGGATGCGTATCGCTTCCATAAGGTTCAAGGTTCAGGTCTTTCAAAGGCTAACTTGCTACTATAACGCGCAGCCCGGTTCCGTGCGCTAGCCCGTATGCAGGGGGCCATGCGGAGCCGGGCCTCTTGTGTGCTTATCCATCTATCGAGTTTTTATGAGTCATCCCGCCGATCACCCCGGTATTTCTTCCAGAGCGAAGCTGCGGCTTACGCCCACCGAGCGCCGCGCCAGCGTCACGCTGGCGCTGCTTTTCGCTTCACGCATGCTGGGGCTGTTCCTGCTGACCCCTATCTTTGCGGTGGCGGCCCAGGCCATCCCGGGCGGCAACGATGCGGCCCGCGTCGGCCTGGCGCTGGGAGCCTACGGATTGACGCAGGCCATCATGCAGATCCCGCTGGGCATGGCGTCGGACCGCTACGGGCGCCGCCCGGTGATCGTCTTTGGCATGCTGCTGTTCATCATCGGCGGGGTCATTTGCGCCCTGGCCGAGAATGTGGATTGGATCATCGCCGGCCGGGTGATTCAGGGCTTGGGGGCGGTGTCCGCCGCCATCACCGCCTGGGTGGCCGATGCCACCCGCCCGGAAGTGCGCACGCGGGCCATGGCCATGGTGGGAGGCTCCATAGGCATATCTTTCGCGGTGTCGCTGGTCCTGTCGCCCATGCTGGTGGGCGAATTCGGTTTGTCCGGCCTGTTCTGGGCCATCAGCCTGCTCGGTTTCGTCTGCCTGTTGATCGCATGTTTTGTGGTGCCCGCCGTTCCCCTGGCCAAAGCCCCCATCGTGCAGGCCCGCCCGCGCGATGTGCTGGGCCATATCGACCTGCTGCGCTTGAATTTCGGCGTGTTCTGTCTGCACTTCATCCTGATGGCGCTGTTCATCGTGGCGCCGGGGCTGCTGGCGGCCCTGGGCGGTTACAAATCCGCGAATCTGTGGGAGGTGTATCTACCGGTCATCTTGATGTCCTTCGTCCTGATGGTGCCCGCGGTCTTCTATACCGAGACTCGGCGTGCCCACAAGGTCGCGCTGGAAATCGCGGTGGCCGGCCTGGTGGTCGTGCTGGCCCTGATGCCGCTGGCCAGCCACAGTTTTTTCTGGACTGTGGCGATGTTGATCGGCTTTTTCATTGCCTTCAATATACTGGAAGCGTTGCAGCCTTCACTGGTTTCGCGGGTGGCGCCGCCCGAATATAAAGGCCTGGCGCTGGGCTTTTACAATACGGCGCAATCCCTGGGAGTATTCCTGGGCGGCGCGGTGGGCGGCTTGCTGGCTTCGGTGAATCGTTCGTCGGCGGTCTTCCTGGTGTCGGCCGCCCTGGCCTTCGTGTGGTTCCTGACGGCGCGCGGGTTCAAGGCGCAGTCCTGACCGGGACGATTTGGTTACTTCGTGTTAGTACTCGTTAGTCGTGCAAGTATGCCTCTTATCGTCGATAATGACGTCAGTGTGAAATTCTAAAGTTAAGGGTATTGTCATGGCCTCAGTCAATAAAGTCATTCTCGTCGGCAATCTAGGGCGAGACCCCGAAGTACGCTACAGCCCCGACGGCGCCGCCATTTGTAACGTATCCATTGCCACCACCTCGCAATGGAAAGACAAGGCCACGGGCGAAAAGCGCGAAGAAACCGAATGGCACCGCGTGGTGTTCTACAACCGCCTGGCCGAAATCGCTGGCGAATATCTTAAGAAAGGCCGTTCGGTGTATGTGGAAGGCCGCCTTAAGACACGCAAGTGGCAAGACAAGGACACCGGCGCCGACCGCTACAGCACCGACATCGTTGCCGATCAGATGCAAATGCTGGGCGGACGCGGCGACGAAGGCGGCATGGGCGGCGGTACCGAATACAACCAGGCGCCTGCACAGCAGCAGCAACGCAGCCAGCGCCCCGCGCAGCCGCGTCCCGCCGCGCCGCAGGCATCCCCAGCGGCCAATCTGGCCGACATGGACGACGATATTCCGTTCTGACGTAATCAGCAGGCTAACCTCTGGCTGATGTTGTGCGCCTGAAGGGGGCTTGCTGTATCTGCCACAATTGATTGCCAGTGGTGTGCTCACGCATCGGCAAGCCACTGGACTAGTTATATTCGTCGCGGACTTTCTTTACTGCTTGCTCCAGCCGGCTTTTGGCGGAAAGAACGTGTTTTTCCATTTCCGTTGCGGCCGCCTCAGCATCGCCCGCTTGTAGGGCGCGTACGATGCGCTGGTGTTCCTGGTTGGACTCTTCGATACCCGCGGTGACCAGGGAAAAATGCCGGAACAGGGTCTGCTCGCGGGTATAGCGTTCGTACAGTTCCAGCAGCCGGCTGTTGCCGCTGGTCTGGTGCAGCAATTGGTGGAAGGCCAGGTTGATCTTGAAATAAGCTTCCCGGTCGCCGTTGCCGACGCTTTCATCCATATCTGCCGCATATCCGGCAAGCCGTTCAAGGATATCCGGCGTCATGTTGCGGCTGGCGGCCAGGACACCGGCGCGCTCGACCGCTGCGCGGACGTCGTAGATTTCCAGGACATCGGCCAGGTCGATCCTTCGAACAAAGGCGCCCCGGTACGGAATCAATTCGACCAGACCGGCGTCGGCCAGGCGGGCCAGGGCGCTTCGTACGGGGCCGCGGCTGATGGAAAATGCCTTGGCCAGCTTCGAATCGTTCAGGCGTTCGCCGCCCTGCAGCTTGCCCGAAAGAATAATTGCTTCAATGCGTTTGTAGGCAAGGTCGGCAAGCGATGATGCGTTGAGCGACTCGCCTAATGCCTCTTCGCTGATTTCTTTCGATCTTGAGGCGTCCAGGGTCAAGGATGGTGTATTCATTCTTTGTTATCGGGTGCGACACATCCGGGTGTGGATATTCGCAGGCGGCACCATGTGCCGCGCGTTTATCGCGCCCGGGGTCCGAGTTTATCCATGACCCACGCGGCATGGCATGTCAGACGGTAATCTGCATCGGCGTAACCCATTAATTGCAAGCCCAGCGGCATGGAGCCGACGTTCATCAGAGGCAGGCTGTAAGCCGGGATTCCCAGCAAAGAGCCGTATACCAACAGAGTACGGTCGCCAGTATATTCCAATCCCTTGGGGGCCGGGCCCGACGCCGAGGGAAGCACAAACGCGTCATACCGATTGCTCTGCGCGGCGATAAGTGTGCAGAGCTCGGATCGGAGGGCCAGGATCTGGCGATACCGCTCGCGCGACAAGCTGCTGCCATGTTCGACCATGGCGCGGATTTTTGCGCTGAGCTTGTCGGGATAGGCGCTTGCATAGCCCATATAGGGCCAGCGCATTTCAAAGCAAAGCAGGTCCTGGGACATCTCCGGGATGGCGTCCATTCGCGCCGCCAGGCTTGCCAGCGCATCGTCCATATGGGGCTCGACCACGTGCACGCCCTCTGCGCGAAGGCGCTCCAGTGCGGCCTCGAAGGCAGCCAGGCTGGCTGCATCCAGTGTGTCATAGCCCTGCGTGCGCAAGACGGCGACCGTGCGCAAGGCCTGCGAGGGAATGGCGGCATCGTCCAGAGGTCCGGACAAGCCGGGGGCGTTCTGCTGAGGCGCGCGCTCGGAAATCCAGCGCGCCAGCTTCCACGCATCGTCGACGCTGCCGGCAATGACCCCGAGGTGGTCGTGTGTGGTCGACAGCGGATGTATGCCGTCGGAAGAAAGCGCCGACCAAGTGGGCTTGTAGCCTATTACGCCGCAGAAACTGGCTGGCCTGATGATGGACCCCTGGGTTTGCGTACCCAGCGCCGCCGCGAACATGCCGGCGGCTGTGCCGGCGGCCGAGCCGGATGAGGAGCCGCCCGGCGAATGGTCCGTATTGTGCGGGTTGACGGTGGGCCCGGATACGCCGATGGCGAATTCCGTTGTAACGGTCTTGCCGACGGGTATTCCGCCCCCTTCGTACAGAGCTCGCACCGCCGCCGCGTCGCTTTTGGGATAGTGCCCTTCGTAGATCGGGCTGTTCATCTGCGTGGGCATGTCGGCGGTGTCGATGATGTCCTTGACGCCGATAGGCATGCCGTCTATCGGCGACAAGACGGAGCCGTTGCGGTAGCGCGCCGTCGACTGATCGGCCAGCTCGCGCGCTTTATCCAGGTTGGTATGGGTGAACGCCTGTATGACCGGATTGCAGCGTTCGATCGCCGCGATGCAGGTTTCCAGATAGTCCCGAGGTGTCGTACGGCCTTGCTTGAAGTCCTGAACAACGGAAGAAAAGCTGGGGTGGTCCGCAAGGTATCGTGGGTTCATGGTGCTACGTCCATTATCAATTGGCTAAAGCGCGCTTGAAGCGTCCGGGCGTGCCCGATTCTATTGCAATACGATGTTTCCGTCCTTAATGACCTTGCCCCATCGCGCCAGGTCGCCTTCGATCTGGGCTGCAATGGCTTCGGGACTCTGGCTGGTCGGTTGCATGCCCAGATCGGTGATCCGCTTTTTCAATTCAGGCAATTGCATGGCTTTATGCAAGGCATCGCGCATCCTGTCCACTTCCGCTTCCGGCGTTCCGGCGGGAAAGAACAGCCCCATCCAGGTCATGAAAGAGAAGTCTGGAAGATTGGCGGATTCGGCAACGGTAGGGATATTGGGAAAGGCCGGATGGCGCTTCGGGCTTGCAATGGCAAGTGGCCGCACCTTGCCTGATTCGATGTTTCCACGCGCCTGGGACACCGCCTGAAACTGGACTTGTACCCGTCCAGCGAGCAGATCGAGCACCGCGGGGGCCGTGCCCTTGTAGGGAACATGGGTCATTTCTATGCCCGCTCGCGAGCTGAATAACTGGGTGCCCAAGTGGTAGCTGCTGCCTATCCCCGAAGTGGAATAGTTCAGATCGTTAGGATGGGCCTTGGCATAATCGATCAGTTCCTGCGTGGTTTTGGCGGCAACCGATGGGTGGACGACCAGAATGTTCTCGTCCAGGGCAATGAGATCCACAGGAATGAAGTCTTTGACCGGATCGAACCTGACCGACGGCATCAGCAAGGGGCCGGTCGACATGGAGCTGCTGCTTGCCAGCAGCATGGTCAAGCCGTCAGGCGCCGCGTCCGCGACGAATTGCGTGCCGATTGCTCCCGTGGCGCCGGGTTTGTTGTCAACAATGATGTTCTGGCCCAGGATTTCAGTCAATCCCTTGGCGGCCAGCCGGGCCACCACGTCGTTGGGGCCTCCCGCTGCGAACGGCACAATGATGCGCGCTGTCGGCCTTTCCTGCGCTGCCGCTGCGCCAAAAGCTGCAAATGCGACGGTTCCTGCAAGTAATAAGGATCCCATTCGTTTCATGTCTTCTCCTGCTCCAATCAACTATTAAAAAGAGCATTAGAGCGCCCTAATTGTAAAATTGTCAACAATAAACAGTTTTCAATTTAAAGCACGCATCTGCGGAGACGATGGAACAAGCTGAAATTGTTCCGCCAGGAAGTCGATGAACACCCTGACCCGGGCGGGAAGGTTCTGCCGGTTGGGGTAGTACACGAACAGGTCTGCCGGCTCCAGCGTGAATTCCGGCAAGACGACTTTCAGGCGCCGGGCGGCCACGTATTTGTTCAGGTCCCATTCCGAACGGATCATGATCCCGTGTCCCTCCAGGGTCCAGCTCAGGGCGATATCGCCGTCGTTGCTGGACATTGCGCCCCTGACCTTTATGACTTCGGTGTGCTGTTGATGCGTAAACCGCCAGATCCCGTGCGCCTCGTCGTTCTGGTTATGGATGATGCAGCGATGGTCCGCCAGTTCGGCCAGGGTTTGCGGTTCGCCGTGCTTCTTCAGGTATTTGGGCGAAGCGCACAGGAACCGGCGGTTGCTTAGAAGCCGGCGGGCCACCAGCCGTCGGTCGGGCAGCGATCCGAAGCGTATGGCCAAGTCGATATTGTTGGCCACAAGGTCGACCGGCTTGTCGGTGACATGCAGGTCGAGTTCTATTTCGGGATACTTCAGGGCGAACTGGGAGGCCAGTGCCGAAATGCGCCTGCGGCCGAAGCCCAGGCTGGCGTTGATGCGCAGCAGGCCGCGGGGCTGCTGGCGATGGTTGGAAACGGAATCTTCCATGGCCTTGATATCGGCCAGTATGCGAGTGGCCTGCGCCAGGAACAATTCGCCTTCGCTGGTCAGGCTGATGCTGCGCGTGGTCCGATTGGCCAAGCGGACGCCAAGGTGCTGCTCAAGCTGCTTGAGCTTACGCGTGGCGGCCGGAGGCGTGATGTCCAGCGCCCTGGCCACGGCCGACAGATTCTTGTGCCGGGCCAGCAATACGAAGAACGTCAGGGTGGATTCCATATATTAGTTAGATTTAATTAATAGTGAATTAATTATAAGTACATAACAATGAGGGCATGCTTGGTTATTCTTTGCGTAGGGCGGATAAACATGCCGCCATCCACACATTTGGAAGATGCATCATGAAAATCCTGGAAATCCGCGAAATAACCCTGCCGATCAGTTCGTCCATACGGAATGCCTATATCGATTTCAGCAAAATGACGCTAAGCCTGGTGGCCGTCATGACGGACGTGATCCGGGACGGCAAGCCCGTTGTCGGCTACGGCTTCAATTCGAATGGGCGCTACGGACAGGGCAATCTGATGCGCGAGCGATTCATTCCCCGCATCCTGGCGGCCGATCCGGCAAGCCTGGTGAACGACGCCGGCGATAACCTGGATCCGCACAGGATCTGGGACTGCATGTACACCAATGAGAAGCCGGGCGGCCATGGCGAGCGCTCGGTGGCCATCGGCACGATAGACATGGCGGTCTGGGATGCGGTGGCGAAGATTGCCAACAAGCCTTTGTTCCAGCATCTGGCGGACGAATACGGCAACGGTCGGCCGAACCGCAAGGTCTTCGTCTATGCCGCCGGCGGCTACTACTACCCCGGACAGGATCACGGCAAGTTGAAGGATGAAATGCGCAGCTACCTGGATCGCGGCTATACGGTGGTGAAGAAGAAAATCGGCGGCGCATCGCTGGACGAAGATCTGCGGCGCATCGATTCCATTCTGAGCATTCTGCAGGACGGCCAGCGGCTGTGCGTGGATGCCAATGGCCGCTTCGATCTGGATACCGCCATTGCGTATGCCAAGGCGCTGTCGCAGTACGACCTGTTCTGGTACGAAGAGCCGGGTGATCCGCTGGATTTCGAACTGCAGGCTGCGCTGCGCAGCTATTACAAGAACCCGATGGCGACCGGCGAAAACCTGTTTTCCATGCAGGATGCCCGCAACCTGATCCGCTACGGCGGCATGCGCCCGGACCGGGATTGGCTGCAATTCGATTGCGCGCTTAGCTACGGGCTGGTCGAGTACCTGCGTACCCTGGACATGCTGCGCGAGCATGGCTGGTCGCCCAGCCGTTGCGTACCTCATGGCGGGCACCAGATGTCGCTGAACATAGCCGCGGGGCTGGGGCTGGGAGGCAACGAGTCCTATCCTGATCTGTTCCAGCCCTTTGGCGGCTTCCCCGATGGCGTCAAGGTCGAAAACAGCTACATCACCATGCCGGATCTGGTTGGCATAGGTTTCGAGGGCAAGGCCGATTTGTACAGCCAGATGCAGAAGCTGTCTTCTTAAACTTTGTAGCGGGCCTTATGGCAGCAGCGCCTCCAGCGCTTCCAGTTGCCTGGCCAGCGGCAGGCTGGCGTCCAGCACGGGTACGCGCCCGTCCTGGACCGCCGCAGAGCGCTTGAGAGCATCGATGTAGCGCTCCCAATGGGTCAGCTTCCACGCATCGCGCGGATCGCCCCGCTCGACGATGCGGTCCTTGCGGATATGTATGGGCAGTTCCAGCCAGACATGGCGCAATTGCGTTTCGGGCGGCAGGCCCAGCTGCTGCGTGGAAAACAAGGATCCCGAGGCCTGCTCCCGGCTCCAGGGACCCGGGAACGCCACGCTAAGGCCAAGTTCCAGTTGATCCCTGGCTATGCGCAGCGTGCTGGCGTATTCCAGATCGCGGACCTTGTCCTTGAATAGCGGGCTGTCCCGATCATTGGGATCCGCGCCCAGCGTTTCCAGGTAAGGCCCCGACCAGCATTCGCTGACCACATCCTTGTCCAGGACGCACCAGGCCCGGCCCCTTTCCCGCTGCTGCTGGATGAAATGGCGGGTCAGGAAGGATTTGCCGGTTCCGGCATGGCCCAGAATGAAAAGGGCGATAGGCTTGGTCAATGTTGGCACCAGTTGTGTTATGCGGCTGCACGGTCCATGCAGCGGTCAGATCAAGTTTACTGTCTGCCCGCCAAAGGCGGCGACTCCTGCTGGTATCATGCTCGCTTGAATCGGGAGCGGACTTGTCGCGCGCCTGTTTGCGGTCGGCATTGAGTTTCAGGGCAGGAGAAAGTCTAAGATGCCAAAAAAAGCAGTTTCTCTTTCTGTGGCAGACGCGAATCCGGCGCCGGGCGGCGTGGCTGCCGTCGATCGGGCGATTTCATTGCTGGCGGCATTCAAGCCGGGCGATACGGAGCTGACGCTGATAGAGCTTTCCGAGCGTTCCGGTCTGTATAAAAGCACCATCTTGCGCCTGCTGGCGTCATTGGAGCATGCCGGGCTGATGCAACGCAAAGCGGATGGACGCTACGCCCTGGGCTACGAAGTCGCCCGCTTGAACACCATATATGCCGCTTCTTTTTCGCTGGGAGGCGTGGTCATGCCGGTCTTGCGCGATCTAGTGGCCGCGACGCGCGAAAGCGCGGCCTTCCATATTGTGCAGGGCAAGCACCGGGTTTGCGTGCATCGTGTCGACTCGCCGCAGGCCATCCGTTATCACACCAGCGAAGGCGATGTGCTGCCGCTGGATCGCGGCGCGGGAGGACGTGTGCTGAGCGCTTTCCTGGGGGCCGAAGGCAAGCTCTACGACCAGATCCGCCGTGACGGCTTCATCGTCCTGAAAGGCGATCGCCTGCCCGAGTTGTCGGGCGTATCGGCGGTGGTCTGCAATGATCGCAAGGAACTGGTCGGCGCGGTCACGCTGACCATGCCGACGTCCAGGTTGAAGGCGGATTTCGCCAAAGCCGTAAAGGCCGCCGCGGACAAGATAACCGTCTTGCTGGGCGGCCAGGGGCGCTTCGGCTAGGCGGCTGTCCCGATCCTAGCTGACGGGACCCAGTATTCCCTTTTCCTGAAGCTCGCGGATCTGCGCCGGATCGATATTCAATCCGGCCAGCACCTGTTGGGCGTGCTCGCCGATTTCAGGCGGGTCCAGCCGCACGCCCAGACGCCGTGCGTCCAGGGTGAAGGGCAGCAAAGGGGTTTTGGCGTCCGCGCCGTGCCGGCTGTCGGTCAGCTTGATGTCGGCCAGGCCGCCTGTCTCGAGCAAATGCGTATCGTGAAGCAGATCCTCCGGCTTGCCTATCGGCGCATACGGCAGGCCGTTGGACTCGAACAGGCGCTCGATCTCGCTTACCGCATAACCGCCCAGGCGTTCGCGCAGCAGCGGCATGAGCCATGGCCTGGCGCTTACGCGGCTATTGTTGGTGTCCAGGCTGGCATCGTTCGCCAGATCGTCGAAGCCGAAAACCTGGCAGAACTTCTTCCATTGGGTGTCCGACACCACGGCCAGAAAAATCTGCCCATCGTCCTTGACGGTGAACACATCGTAAATGGCCCAGGCTGAAATGCGGCTGGGCATGGGGGCGGCCGCCTGCCCCGTCATCGCATACTGCAGCATGTGGTGGCCGACCAGGAAGACGTTGTTTTCGAACAGGGCCGAACACACCTCCTGGCCGACGCCGGTACGGGTTCTTTCCCAAAGGGCGACAATGGCTCCGAGGGCGCCGAAGACGCCGCCCATGATGTCGTTGACGGCGGCGCCGGCGCGCAGCGGCCTGCCCTCGGGACCGGTCATGTAGGCCAGTCCGCCCATCATCTGGACCACTTCATCCAGGGCGGTGCGATGGTCATAGGGCCCGGGAAGGAATCCCTTGTGCGACACGTACACCAGTCCCGGATTCAGTTTCTTCAGGCTTGGGTAATCGAAACCCAGCTTGGCCATGGCGCCCGCCTTGAAGTTCTCGGTGACCACATCGGCCGTGCCGATCAGCTTCAGGACCAGCGCGCGGCCTTCGGCGCTTTTCAAATCGACGGGCAAGCTCTTCTTGTTCCGGTTGAACATGGGAAAGAAGCCGGCCCCCGATCCTTTCAGCTTGCGGGTATTGTCGCCGTCTATGGGTTCGATCTTGATGACTTCCGCACCCAGGTCGCCCAGCACCATGCCGCAGGTCGGTCCCATGACCATATGGGAAAATTCGACCACCCTGATGCCTTCGAAGGGCAAGCGCGCCGGGGGCGATCCGCCGGCCGGATGTTGAGATGGATTGGAGGTGTTCTGATTCATGTTCAAGCCTTGCCGCGTGGCGAAAAATTCTTGGGCAATCCCGCCGCGGCGGTATAGCCATACAGTGTCTCGTTCGGCAGGGCGCCGGCCAGTATGTCGCGGGCGGCAAGCAGCTTATCCAGATCGATGCCGGTGTCGCAACCCATGGCTTCCAGCATGAACACCAGGTCTTCCGTAACGATGTTGCCCGTCGCGCCGGGTGCGTAGGGGCAGCCGCCGATGCCGGCCTGGCTGGAGTCGAAAGTACTGACATCGACTTCCAGCGCCGCCACGACATTGGCCAGGCCCAGTCCCATGGTGTTATGCAGATGCGCGCCGCCCGCCTTGTCGCCCAGCTCGCTCTGCAAGCGGCGGAACAATCGGCGGATCTGTGTGGGATTCGCATAGCCCGACGTATCCGACAGGCCGACCTCATCGACGCCGCATTGGGCGACGGTATTGGCCATGCGCATGACCTCATCGTCGCTGATGGCGCCGATGAGGGTGCAGCCGAAGGCCGTGGACAGGCCCGCCTCGATGGCCACGCCGGGATAGCGTTGATTGCGCAGTTGGACGACCTGCCGGACTTCGTCGATGATCTGTGCATGGGTCTTGCGCACGTTGGCCAGCGAATGCGCTTCGCTGACCGATACCGGCATCGTCACTTTATGCGCACCCGCTTCGAACGCCGCTTGTGCGCCTTTCAGGTTCGGAGCCAGGCAAGCGACGTGCAGGCCCGGTATCCCGCGGGCGAACCGCAGGAGCTCGGCGGCGTCGGCCATCTGCGGCAGCAGCTTGGCCGGGACGAAAGAGGCGACTTCTATTTCCTTCAGGCCCGCATCGGCCAGGGCGCTTATCCACCGGCACTTCTCGGCGGTCGGCATAATGCTCTTGATGCTTTGCAGGCCGTCGCGCGGGGCGACTTCACTGATCAATAATTGGGTCATACGGCTAAGGTCCGCTTAATAGGCAGACTGCAGGATCGCGTTGTAATCGCTTTTGTCCAGCGGTCTGGGATTGGTCTTGTGCGCATTGTCTTCAAGCGCCGCGGCGGCGATACCGTCCAGAGCCGATTGCGGCACGCCCAGATCGCGCAATCGCGCAGGTATGCCGATGCGGGCGGTCAGGCCGGCCATGGCTTGGGGCAATTGACGCTCGTTCTGCAATCCCGCCCGCTGGGCGATCAGCGCCGCCTTGCCGTCCAGGGCTTGCAGGTTGTACGCCAGCACGTGCGGCAGAAGGATGGCGTTCAGGGTGCCATGGTGATGGCCCAATGCACCCAGCGGATGGGACAGGGCGTGCACTGCTCCCATTCCTTTCTGAAAGCACATGGCGCCTTCCACCGAACCCATCATCATGTTCCAGCGGGCTTCCTTGTCGCGTCCATCGGCGACCGCGCGTTCGATGTGATCGAATATGCGCTTCATTCCATCCAGGGCAATGGCGTCGGCGGGCGGGTTGATGGCGGGAGAGCAGAAGGTTTCAATGCAATGCGCCAAGGCATCCATGCCGGTAGTGGCCGTGATGGATGGGGGTAGCGCAACAGTCAGTTCGGGGTCGCAGATCGCCATGGTGACGATTTCCGGACAGCGCACGCCGGCCTTGATGCCGTTGTCGAAGACGATGACCGCCGATCGGCCGACTTCGCTGCCGGTTCCTGCCGTGGTGGGCATCAGGATCAGCGGAGGCGGGTTGCGAATGTCTCGCGGAGCGGCGTGCCGGTTGCAGTAATTCCATAGCGGCGGCTCATTCGTGGCAAGGATGGCCACGGCCTTGGCCAGGTCCAGCGCGGCGCCGCCGCCGATGCCGACCACGCCATCACAGTGCTGGGCTTTGTAGCTGGCGGCGCCGGCAACGGCAGCCGCTTCGGTGGGATTGACGGGAACGTCGGTGAACACCGGCAGCGAGGCCGCATCGGCAAGGGCTTCGATCGCCTGGGTGAATACGCCGGCGGCCATGACACCCTTGTCGGTGACGAACAGCGGGCGTTTGATGCCGGCCTGGGCCAGCACGGCTGGCAGCGTTTTGCGGGCGCCATCTCCGAATCGAACGGCGGTTCCGAATGAAAGGTTGATCATGTCAGGCTGTCCTGGTGGGATGTAGGTCGTCGCCGGCGATGCGCTGTGTGACGGACTTGGTAACGAGATAAGCGTCCAGCCCTTCGATGCCGCCTTCGGAGCCGTAGCCGCTATCCTTGACGCCGCCAAAGGGCGAGGCCGGTGTCGAGACGGTGAAGTAATTGACGGCAACCATCCCCGCTTCGATCGCATTGCTCATGGCGCAAGCCCGTGCCAGCGACCGGGTCATGACATAGGCGGCCAGGCCGAAGGGCAAGGCATTTGCGAGCTGAATAGCTTCTTCGATGGTATTGAAGGATGCGATGGGAACGACAGGACCGAAAGGTTCTTCACTCATGATGCGTGCTGTTTCGGGTACATCGGACAGGACGGTGGGCGGATAGAAGTTGCCAGGACCCTTGTCCGGCGCACCGCCGCATTCCAGGCGGGCGCCGTGTCCTATGGCGTCATCCACCAGACTTTCCATGGCTTGCACGCGCCGACTGTTGGCAAGGGGGCCCATTTCCGACGATGGGTCGAGGCCATCGCCGACACGCAGGGATCGCGCCGCTTCGGTGAAGGCGGCAACGAACTCCTTGTACACGCCTGCTTGTACGTAAAAACGGGTGGGGCTGGTGCAGACCTGCCCTGCATTGCGGAACTTGGAGGCTACCGCCTGGCGTGCCGCCTTGACAGGGTCCACGTCGTCGAACACGATGACGGGGGCGTGGCCGCCCAGTTCCATGGTCGCGCGCTTGACGCCTTTGGCGGCCAGCTCCAGCAGGTCCTTGCCGACGGCGGTGGAACCGGTGAAGGAAATCTTGCGGATCACGGGCGACGCGATCAGGTATGGGGAAACATGGCGAGATTTGCCGTACACCAGGTTGAGCACGCCATCGGGCACGCCGGCATCGACGAAGGCCTGGACGATCTCTCGCGCGGTAAAGGGGGTTTCCTCGGACGGCTTGAGTATCAGCGAGCATCCGGCGGCAAGCGCGCCCGCAATCTTGCGCGCCGGGGTCATGGCGGGGAAGTTCCATGGGCAGAAGCTGGCGACGGGGCCTATGGGTTCGCGACGCACCATTTGCTCGACATCGGCGCTGCGCGGGACCAGCACGCGGCCGTACGCGCGGGTTGCTTCCTGCGCCATCCATTCGGTGTTGTCGGCGGAGGTGGCGACTTCGCCTATGGCCTCGGCCAGAGGCTTGCCCTGTTCCAGGGTCATGATGCGGCCGATGCCTTCCTTGCGTGCCCGTATCAGCCTAGCGGCTTCCTGCAGGATCCGACCGCGCTCATAGGCGGAGGTGTTTTTCCATTTCAGGAAACCTTCGGCCGCAGCCTGCAAGGCCGCGTCCAGGCCGGCCGTATCGATGATCTCGACCTGTCCGATCACCTGGCCATTGGCCGGGTTGTAAACGGGCGAGACGGGCAGTCCGCCGGGCAGGTAGTGCCGGCCCGCTATGAAAGAGTGAGCGTGTTCCATCTTCTGTAATCCGTGAGTGGCCGCTTATGCGTCGGCGCGCAGGCGCACCAGTTGTTTGCCGATGTTCGAACCGTTGAGCATGTCGATGAAGGCTTGTGCAGCGTTCTCCAGGCCATCGGTAATGGATTCGCGGTATTTCAGTTTTCCCGATGCATAGGCCTGCGCCAGGCTTTTCGTTGCGGCGGGCCACAGGTCTTTGTGATCGGACAGCACGAAGCCGCGCAGAGTCACTCGGCGGTTGAACAGTTCGCGATAGTTCTTGATGCCATACGGCTCGGTGGCGTTGTATTGGGAGACCAGTCCGCATAAGGGTATGCGGGCAAAGTTGTTAAGCAGGGGCAGGACGGCGTCGACAATGGGACCGCCGACGTTGTCGTAATAGATGTCCACACCTTGCGGCACGGCTTGCGCCAGATCGCGCTCGAAGGTGGGCGACTTGTAGTCGACGCAGGCATCGAAATTGAATTCCTTGCGTACGACTTCGCATTTTTGTGCGCCGCCCGCGATTCCGACCACGCGGCAGCCCTCCAGTTTGGCCAGTTGGCCCACCACACTGCCAACGGCGCCGGAAGCGGCGGAAACCAGCACGGTTTCCCCGGCTTTCGGCTTGCCGAATTCCATCAAACCCACCCAGGCGGTGATCCCGGTGGAACCCAGCGAGCCAAGATAGGCTGTCGGGGGCGCCGCCTGAATGTCGATCTTTTGCAGATCGCCGGCATTGGCCAGGCTGTAGTCCTGCCAGCCCAGACGGCCGACCACCCAGTCGCCGGGTTCGAATCCATCCATTCGGCTGGCGACGACCTTCCCCACCGTCCGCCCCACCAGAACATCACCCAATTGCATGACAGAGGTGTAGGAATCCTTCTCTTCCATGCGCATGCGGATATACGGATCCACCGACAGGTAGTGGTTGTGCACCAATGCCTGGTCCTGCCCCGGCTGCTCCAATGGGATGTGCTCCAGCTGGAAGCAATCCACGGTGGGCATTCCGTTGGGACGCTTGGAAAAAACGATGCGGCGGTTCAGATCGACGGTGGACGGCATGTGCTTAACCTATGGAAATATTGGCGTCTTTGATGAGTTTGGCCAGCAGCTTGCGTTGCTGATCCAGCCACGAAGAGAATTCCTGCGGCGTGTTGGCGACGAGTACGGCGGCCGATGGCGCGATGGACTTGATGAGTTCCGGGTCCTTGGCGGCCTGGGCCGTAGCCTGCTGGACACGGGCAATGACATTGTCCGGGGTGCCTTCAGGAGCGAAAAAGCCGAACCAATCGTCCATATCGTATCCCGGGTAGCCCTGCTCGGCGATGGTCGGGATGTCAGGGTATTGCGGGCTGCGCTCCAGGCTTGTGACGGCCAGGATGCGGGTTTTTCCGGCTTCGGCTCCGCCCCGGGCCGTGGACAAGGTAATGAGCGCCGAGTCGATCTGGCCGCCCATCAGGTCGCGGCCCGCATCGGCGCCGCCGCGATAGGGCGTATGAATCAGCTTGGTTCCCGACAGCTCCTGGAATCGCATCAAGGCCAGATGAGCCATGGCGCCGGACGGAGGTGTGCCGCAGGAAACGGAATTCGGATGCGCTTTGACGTAGTCCACGAACTCCTTCAGGTTCTTTGCGGGAAAGTCCTGTCGCACAGCGATGACTTGCGGGACGCGCACGGCCATGGTGATGGGCGTGAATGACGTCTCGTAGTCGAACTTCAGGTTCTTGATCAGCAGCTGATTGGTAAGTTGATTGGCCGCGTCCCAGATAAGGGTGTAGCCGTCCTTGGGCGCTTGCAGAACGGCCAGTGCGGCCACGACGGCGTTTCCGCCGGTGCGGTTTTCAATGACCAGCGATTGGCCCAGTATTTCGGCGACCTTGGCGCCTACGGTGCGGGCGGAGGTGTCGGCGGCTCCGCCGGCCGAGAACGGAACGACAACACGCACGGCTCGTGTGGGCCATTTTTCTTGAGCGTAGACGGCGCCCGCATGTCCGAGAAGAGGAGCGGCCAATGCGGCCATGCCGGCCTTGAGTATATTGCGGCGGCCCGGCGCCGCGATGGCGGACGAGACCGCGTGTAAGGAATCCTTGTTGCTTGCCATGTGTGTTGTCTCCAGTGGAGGGAAGTTATCGTTCTTTCTTATAGAACGGCGTTCTATTATTTTATAGATATTTATTTTTGTCTGTCAATGGACCGGCACGTGTTGCGTATGTGCGATGACGTCGATTTTCATACAAGAAAATGGACGCCAAGAGTAATATTGCGCAATTTCAATCACCCGCTTTCTGCTCTCTGGGAGAAAAGGCTCGATGAGCGCAACACGCCGACACGATATAGACCGGCACTCGCCGGGAATTCTGCTTCACGCGAGGACGGAGGTGCTTCTTGAGCCGTCGCTGCAAGGCTTCATGGCCGACCTCCAGGCCGTGAATCTGGCCGGACATGTGGACCTGGTCCGGCATGCCGGCCAGGACGGGGCCTGGGCGCAGTTCCGCCTGAATGCGCAGGCCGCTGCCCAGTGGGCGCCCGATCACGACACGACGGGACTATGCGCCAAGCTCAAGCTGGATACCTGCGGCAATCCGGACGACCTGGAGCGTGAAATTCTTGTCGCCCTGCTTTTAAGCCCTATCCCTTTCCTCTTTCCCAGCCATGCGGAGCTGACGTCGGCGGTACGGGTGCGCAAGAACATCGTTCAGGCCGCGCGGATGACCGCGCTCGCGTTCGATACGGAGCATGCCGAACGGCCCCAAGAGTACTGGACTTATTCGGAAGAGTGCGGCTTTACCGTCAAGGACGGCGCGCGGCTGATCGAAGCCTTGCAGAAGACCACTCAACCGGACCGCTCCCACAAGCTGTATTCCTTTTCCTGCTACCGGGCGACTGAATACGTGATTCTGCTGGCCGTCGCACAGGAGCTGGCGGTCAGCAATCCCGACTTGCTGGCCATGCTGCAGCGCCAGTGGGAAACGCGGGCCATCATGTCGGGACAGTTCCATGATGTGTTTCTGCGTGAGTTCGGGTCGATGAGCGAGCCCTTGCCGCCCAAATACTATATTCCCGGCGACCGCCTGTGGTTCAGGAACCCCGATGAACATTCTTCGAACGTCGAGGGATATGAGGGGTCATGGGTGTTCTACGTGGGTGACGGGCTGTTCACGAATTTCTGGAAGCGGGACCAGCCCTTTACCTTGACGACGAAATGCGTGGAGCTTTTTCATTGGCGCAACGCGACGTATCGCGATGCGGCCGGCAAGCTTCTGATGGATGATGATGTGGTCGATGAGCGGGTGGCCGCCACATTGCGCGATCCGGATGAGGTGGCAGGAATCCTGGAAAGCATGTTGCGCTTGCGCGATCCGGGCGGCGTCTACCGCGACGGAGGATGCATAGACACCAGCCGGGAATGCGTCCGCCTGTTGCGGCCGGGGACATCGGAAATCGCGCTACCGGAAATCAGTCCCGCACGGGCGCAGGCCAATCTATAGGAAGTGGTCGAGCAGCCGGCGGCTGCCCTTGTCCAGTTCGCTTACGTTGCCGATCAAGAACTGGATGCCGTGGCCGTCGCTGATCAAAAGCGCCGTTGCCGACAGCCGGCGTATGTCTTCTTCGGCCTTGAGCAACAGGGTGGTGTCGCCCCTGTCGGTGTCCACCTGCCAGGTACTGGGGGTGGCGAAGCTGGAAACATGCCGGATGCGCTGGATGCGCGGCATGAATTCCCGGCTGGCCAGTTCTTCTTGCAGCATGGAACGCACATCGTCGGGCAAATCGTCCAGGCTTTCTATCCAGGCCTGTTCCGCGCCTTCCGCATCGACCAGCGCAATCCCTTCGCCGGGCGCCGAAATCGGAAAGCTGCGCACCGGTGTCAAGGCGCGTCGGGCCGCGCCCTCCGAGGCCAGATACAGACGGCCGAAGGCATCGCGTTCCAGCGGCAGATTGTGGCGGTTTGCGGTCTTGCTGTTTTTCATGCGATGCCTCGTTCTTCGTCTTCAATCCAGTCTTCGTCCGCCGAGCCGGGATTCATCTTTCCTTCCTGCGCCTGGTAAAGCTTGAAGTAATGGCCGTTCTTGGCCAGCAGTTCGTCATGCCGGCCCACTTCTACGATCTCGCCCTTATCCAGCACCACCAGCCTGTCCGCCTGGCGCAGGGTGCTCAGGCGGTGGGCGATGGATATCGTCGTGCGGCCGCGAACCAGGTTGTCCAGCGCCTTCTGGATCTCTTTTTCGGTGCTGGTGTCCACCGACGAGGTGGCTTCGTCGAGAATCAGGATGGGGGGATCGATAAGCAAGGCGCGCGCGATGGAGATGCGTTGACGCTCGCCGCCCGATAGCGCCTGGCCGCGTTCGCCCACCAGCGAATCGTAGCCATGAGGCAGGCGCAGGATGAACTCATGCGCGTTGGCCGCGCGGGCCGCGGCGATGATTTCCCGGCGCGTGGCTTCGGGCTTGCCGTAGGCGATGTTCTCGGCAATCGTGCCGAAAAACAGGAAAGGCTCTTGCAGGACCAGGCCGATATGGCGGCGATAGTCGGAGATGGATAGCGAACGGATGTCCGTGCCGTCCAGCCGGATCTGTCCTTGCGAAACGTCGTAGAAGCGGCAGATAAGATTGACCAGTGTGCTCTTGCCCGAGCCGCTGTGGCCCACCAGGCCTATCATTTCGCCCGGCGCTATATCCAGATTGATGCGGCGCATGACCGAGCGGTTGCCATAGCGGAAGCCCACATTGCGCAGCTCGATGCGTCCCGTCACATGCTCGATGCGCACCGGCCTGGCGGGCTCGGGGACCGTCGATACATGGTCCAGGATATCGAATATGCGTTTGGCGCCCGCCGCGGCTTTCTGGGTGAACGAAACGATGCGGCTCATGGAGTCCAGCCGTAGGTAGAACCGTCCGATGTAGGTCAGGAAGGCGGTCAGTACGCCGACGGTGATCTCGTTGTGCGCCACCAGCCAGATGCCGAAGGCCCACACGATCAGCAGGCCGATTTCGGTCAGCAGCGTAACCGTGGGCGCAAAAAGCGACCACAGGGTGTTGACCCTATCGTTGACCAGCAAGTTGCGGTTGTTGGCCTCCCGGAAGCGCGCCACCTCGCGCTTTTCCTGCGCGAAGGCCTTGACCACGCGTATGCCCGGAATGGTGTCCGCCAATACGTTGGTGATCTCGGACCAGATGCGGTCGACCTTTTCGAAACCATGGCGCAGGCGGTCCCGCACCATGTGGATCATCCAGGCGATGAAAGGCAGGGGAATCAGCGTGACCGCCGCGAGCCAGGGATTGATGGAAAACAGGATGGCCGCCGTCATGACGATCATCAGCACATCGGTGGCGAAATCCAGCAGATGCAGCGACAGGAAGATGCAGATGCGGTCGGATTCCGAGCCGATGCGGGAAATCAGGTCGCCGGTGCGCTTGCCGCCGAAGTATTGCAGGGGCAGCGCCTGCAAGTGCTGGTAGGTGGCGGTGCGCAGGTCGGCGCCAATGCGCTCGCTGACCCAGGCCAGGATGTAAGTGCGGGCCCAACCCAGCAGCCAGGCAAGCGCCGACGATGCCAGCAGGCCGCCCAGGTAAAGCCGGACCAATCCGTAGTCGATGGGCTTGCCGTTCTGGAAGGGGATAAGGATATCGTCCATGAGCGGCATGGTCAGGTAAGGCGCGACCAGGGCGGCGGCAGTCGATGTGACCGTCAACAAGAAACCCAGCAGCAGGGCGTTGCGATAGGGCCTGGCAAAGCGCCAAAGCCGCAGCAGGGCCCAAGTGGAAGGCGCCGATGTGGCTTGGACGGAGCCGCCCAGCAAGGTGTCGGCTTGCTGCGGCGGCGTTTGCGCTGTTCCGTGCTGTCCGCGCAGGCGTTCGAAGCGTTCGACCAGCGACAATGCGGCCGAATTGTTCCTGAGCGTATAGCGCCAGATGCCCAGGCGTGCCTGGGTATCGTGCAATTCCAGGGTGCCGACGCCGGCGTGGTCATGATGCTGAAGCTTCAGGTCCGGCTGCAGCGTCCAGGCCTGCCAGTCGGTATCGTAAGGTCCTTTTACGAGCAATTGCCTGCCTGTCAGCACGATCGTGCCGGGGGCGAAGCGCAATTGCGGATCCAGGTCTGTGCTTATCCAGGCAAGCACGGTTTCTCCCTGGCTCAGCCAAGGAGCCAGTGTTGCGCTGCTGTCGTCGGGCAAGCCGGCGGCTGCGAGATGGGTTTCGTCAGGTGTTTTGTTCATTGAACAGCGATGTTCCGTCCCCAAAATAGGGGATTCTTAAGGATGCAGGTGCGATATTGTCACGTCGAATGCGCGCGCCTTGTAAAAAGGCTGGGGAAAGATGTGGTTTTTTTGCCTCTGACTGACAATTTTCTTCTCTTCCAGGCAACTTGGCAAACACATCCGGGGTCAATTGCCGTTAAATACACTCCAGTTGGTTTGTGTAGTTCCATGTTCGCTCTTATTCCCATCCAAGATGCAAAAGAAATACATCGAGTTCATCAACATGATGATGCTGCGCGGCCCCAATATCTGGGCATACCGTCCGGTCATCGAGGCATGGGTAGATATAGGCGAGCTGGAGGACTATCCCTCCAATGTCATTCCGGGCTTCTACGAGCGCCTGGTGGAGTGGCTGCCCTCATTGGTGGAGCACCGTTGCAGCGTCGGAGAGCGCGGCGGCTTCCTGCAGCGCCTGCGCCAGGGTACCTGGCCGGCCCATATTCTCGAACATGTCACCCTTGAGCTGCAGAACCTGGCCGGCATGCCCGGCGGCTTGGGAAGAGCTCGCGAAACATCCGTGCGCGGCGTTTACAAAGTCATAGTCCGCGCCTGGCACGAGCCGGTTACGCGCGCTGCCTTGTATTTCGCCCGCGACCTGGTGATGGCGGCCATCGAGGACCGTGAGTTCGACGTCGAGGCCGCGGTTGAAGAGCTGCGCGATCTGGCCGAAGACCTGCGCCTGGGGCCCAGCACCGCGTGCATCGTCGAGGCGGCCGATGATCGGGATATTTCCACAATCCGCCTTAGCGAGGCCAACCTGGTCCAGTTGGGCTATGGCGCCCGGCAGCGGCGTATCTGGACGGCGGAGACCAATCGCACCAGCGCGATTGCCGAAAGCGTCTCCCGCAATAAGGATTTGACCAAGAGCCTGCTGCAAGCTTGCGGCGTGCCGGTCCCCGAGGGCCAACTGGTAAATAGCGTCGAAGAGGCCTGGGAGGCCGCGCAAGACATAGGCCTGCCGGTGGTCGTGAAGCCGTCCGACGGCAATCATGGGCGCGGCGTGTTCACGAACCTGACGACGCTGGCCGAAATAGAGACCGCCTTTGCCGTTGCCGTGGATGAAGGCAGCGGTGTGGTTGTCGAACGCTTCGTGCGCGGCGACGAACATCGCGTGCTGGTCGTGGGCGGGCGCATGGTGGCGGCCGCGCGCGGCGACGCCGCCACTGTGATCGGCGACGGCGCGAGCACGATAGAAGAACTGATCGAGTCGCAATTGAATTCCGATCCCCGCCGCGGTCGCGACGAGGATCATCCGCTAAATCTGATACGCATTGACTCCGCCGCGCGGCTGGAGCTGGCGCGCCAGAACCTGGGGCCGGGCGCCATTCCCGCCGCGGGCACCCGTGTACTGATACAGCGCAACGGGAATGTGTCCATCGACGTAACCGATGCGGTGCATCCAAGCGTGGCCGCCGCAGTCGAGCTGGCGGCGCGCATCGTCGGCCTGGACATTGCCGGTGTCGATCTGGTCGCCGAGGATATTTCGGTTCCACTCGAAGAGCAGCGCGGCGCGATTGTCGAAGTGAATGCCGGCCCCGGACTGCTCATGCACCTGAAACCGGCCGCTGGCGAACCACGCCCGGTGGGACAGGCTATCGTCGATTATCTGTTCCCTCCCGGAGACACCGGCCACGTCCCGCTGGCCGGGATCACGGGCAGCAAAGGAAAAACCACCGTTGCACGCTTGCTTGCGCGCATGCTGCAGCTTAGCAATCTGCATACGGGCCTGGCATGCGGCAACGGACTTTTCTTTGGCCGCAGGCATGTGCAGAAGACGGATGGCGCCAATTGGGCGGCGGCGCGCCGGGTCTTGTTGAACAGAGGCGTCCAGGCAGGCGTCATGGAAAACGGCCCGCTCAGTATTCTTAGCGAAGGCCTGGCCTACGATCGCTGCCAGGTCGGCATCGTGACCAATCTCGACCCCGATGGCATCTTGCCGGAGTTCTACATTGACGACGCGGAGCAGTTGGCCAAAGTCCTGCGCACCCAGGTCGATGTCGTGCTTCCGGGGGGAACCGCTGTATTGAATGCCGACGATCCGCTGGTGGCCGACATGGCCGGCCTCTGCGATGGAAGCGTGATCTTCTTTGGCAGGGATGCCCGCGCGCCGACGATCGCGGCGCACAGAATCCAGGGCGGACGCGCCGTGTTCCTGGATGGCTCGCGTATCGTGCTGGCGGAAGGCCCCCAAGAGACCTTCTTGACCGAACTGCAAGCCATACCCTTGACCGAAGGCGGGACACTTGAGTTCCAGAACATGAATGTCCTGGCCGCTGTTGCCGCGGCCTGGGCGCTGAACGTGCACGAGGATCTGATACGGGCGGGCATAGAAACCTTTGGCCTGGAGGCGGGCGAGTCGTTCGCCGAGGCGCCTGGCTCCCTTGTCGAAGCGCCGGCCTGATATACGGCCATCCAATGCAATAAATCAGGCTTTCGTCCCAGGCCTGTCCAGGCAAGAAGGAATATTATCTAATGGAAGTTTCCCGCATACGGGCGCTGCGCGGCCCCAATTTGTGGTGCAGGCAAACCGTAATCGAAGCGATCGTCTCATGCACTGAAGTCGAGCGTGTCATCGATAACGTGGAAGTTTTCGAGAACCGCTTGCGAGCGCGCTTTCCCGACATCGATATTCTCAGGACCTCCAGCCAGGAGCCGGCCAATTCCATGGCGCACGCGCTGGCTTATGCGGCCCTGCGGCTGCAAACGCTGGCCGGCTGCCAGGTCGTCTTCAGCCGCGCCGCGCCAACGACCGAGCTGGGCGTGTACCAGGTGGTGGTCGAATATTCCGAAGAAGCCGTGGGCCAGATGGCTTTTGCACTGGCGGAGCAGCTTTGCATTGCCGCCATGCAGGATGTGCCCTTCGATTTGACCGAAGGCCTGATTCGCTTGCGCGACCTGAACGAGGACATACGCCTGGGTCCAAGCACCGGCGCCATCGTTCAGTCCGCCCTGAAGCGCGATATTCCTTATCGCCGATTGACTGAAGGCAGTCTGGTGCAGTTTGGCTGGGGCTGCAGGCAGCGCCGCATTCAGGCGGCCGAAACGGATAGCAGCGGAGCGATCGCCGAGTCCATTGCCCAGGACAAGGAATTGACCAAGAGCCTGCTTGCGGCGGCTGGCGTGCAGGTGCCCGAAGGGCGCTGCGCCAACAGTGCGCAAGACGCCTGGGAGGCGGCATGCGAAATCGGCGGACCCGTGGTGCTCAAGCCGCGCGACGGCAGCCAAGGCAAGGGCGTGGCGGTCAACATCCAGGGCCGCGACCAGATCGAGACGGCCTACGCGGCGGCATCGGGCTACGGGTCGGAAGTGATCGTCGAGCGCTATTTCCCCGGCCATGATTTCCGTCTGCTGGTGGTGGGCGACAAGCTGGTTGCGGCCGCGCGCCGCGATCCTCCCCAGGTTATTGGCGACGGTGAACGAAGCATTGCGCAGTTGGTGGAGCAAATCAATGCGGATCCGCTGCGCGGCGAAGGACACGGCAGTTCACTGACCAAGATCAGGCTGGATGATATCGCGCTGGCGACGATGGCGGCGCAGAACTACGAGGCCGATTCCATACCGGAAAAAGGCGTATTGGTGACGTTGCGCAACAATGCCAACCTGAGTACCGGGGGGTCCGCCACCGATGTGACTGATCACGTCCATCCGGATTTGGCGGCGACCGCCGTGGCGGCGGCGCAAATGGTCGGGCTGGATGTTTGCGGCATCGACCTGGTCAGTGAACACGTCTATGAGCCGCTGGACAAGCAAAGCGGCTGCATCGTCGAAGTCAATGCGGCGCCGGGCCTGCGCATGCACCTGAATCCCTCCTTTGGAAAAGGCCGGGCCGTGGGCGACGCCATCATCGATTGCATGTTCCCTGAAGGGGAAAACGGCCGTATTCCACTGGTGGCCGTAGCGGGCACCAATGGCAAGACAACCACCGTGCGCCTGATTGCGCACCTGATCGCCGGCACCGGCGCGTGCGTTGGCATGACGAACTCCGACGGCGTGTACATAGGAAGCCGGCGCATCGACAGTGGCGATTGCAGCGGGCCGCGCAGCGCGCGCAATGTGCTGCTGCACCCGGATGTGGAAGCGGCGGTGTTCGAGACGGCGCGCGGAGGCGTATTGCGCGAAGGGCTGGGATTCGATCGTTGCGACGTCGCCGTGGTAACGAATGTGGGCACAGGCGACCATCTGGGCCTGAGCTTTATCAGCACGGTCGAGGACCTGGCTATCGTCAAGCGCGTGATTGTGGAAAATGTCTCGCCTGAGGGCGTGGCGGTACTGAATGCCGCCGACCCCATCGTTGCGGCCATGGGGGAGAACTGCCCGGGCTCGGTGATCTTTTTCGCCGCTGACCGGAATAATCCCATCCTGGCAACCCACAAAGCGCAAGGGCGGCGGACGGTGTACGTCGAAGACGGCGCCATCGTGTTGGCCGAAGGCGCTTTCGAGTACCGGATCGGCATGGACGGCATTCCGCTGGTGCGCGGCGGCACTATCGGCTTCCAGGTCGATAATGCCATGGCGGCCCTGGCCGCCGCATGGGCGCTGGGTCTGGAGTTGACCAGCATCCAGGCCGCTGCGGCAACTTTCGTGAACGATGCGCAGACCGCGCCAGGCCGCTTCAACGTGTTTTCGTATCGAGGCGCCACGCTGATTGCCGATTACGGCCATAATCCCGACGCTATCATGGCGCTGGTCCAGGCGGTGGACGCCATGCCGGCGAGCCGGCGCAGCGTGGTTATAAGCGGAGCCGGTGATCGGCGCGACATAGACATACGCCGTCAGACCGAGATCTTGGGCGACGCGTTCGACGAAGTCATTCTTTACCAGGATATGTGCCAGCGCGGCCGCGAGGACGGCGAGGTCCTTGCCCTGCTTCGCCAGGGCCTGGCCAATGCGCAGCGCGCCAAGCAGTTGCAGGAGATACGAGGCGAGTTCCTGGCCATCGATACCGCGCTGGCCGGCTTGCGGGAAGGCGAGCTGTGCCTGGTTCTGATCGATCAGGTGGAGGAGGCGCTGGCTCATATCGCGGGGCGGGTCGCTGAAGGCTAAGGGCTGTTACATGTTGGATCGCCCTGCCGGTTGAAATGCCGGGATCGGGCGTCAATAATGGAGCTGCTGAATTTCCAATCAGGTTTTCTTGATCAGGAGGTGCTCCATGCCAGCCAAATCGCAGGCTCAGCAAAAGGCCGCAGGCGCGGCCTTGGCCGCCAAGCGCGGCGAGATCAAGGTGGGCGAGCTCAAAGGCGCTTCACGAAGCATGTATGACTCCATGAGCGAAAAAGAGCTCGACGAGTTGGCTTCCACCAAGCGCAAGGGTAAGCCGGAACATAAATCCAGTTCATAGCCATGCAAGGCATGCTTCAACGCGAAGCATGCTTTTTTTTATCCAAAAAGGGGATCGCCATGAGTCGTTTGCCGGATACGGATTTCGATAGTTTGTTGCCACCGCTGATTTTGGACAGGCGGGGATTCATGGCAACCACGCTGGCGGGTGGATTTGCGCTTGCGGCGGGCCCGGCCGCCGCGACCGCCATTGCAACGGACGACAAGGGACTGGTGGCGGGGCAGATACAGATTCCGGTCGAGGGCGGCCGCATACCGGCCTACCGCGCGGCGCCGGACGGGAACGCCGCCGCGCCGGTGATCCTGGTGGTGCAGGAAATCTTCGGCGTGCATGAATACATCAAGGACGTTTGCCGGCGCCTGGCGAAAGTCGGCTATATGGCGATCGCCCCCGAGCTGTATTCCAGGCAAGGCGATCCGAGCAAATATACCGAAGTGGCGCAGTTGATCAGCCAGGTCGTGAACAAGGTGCCCGATCCGCAGGTCATGAGCGATCTGGATGCGGCGGTGGCGTGGGCGGGCAAGAATGGCGGCGATGTCGGCAAGCTGGGTATAACGGGATTCTGCTGGGGAGGCCGCATCGTATGGCTCTATGCGGCCCATAATCCCGAAGTCGATGCCGGGGTGGCCTGGTATGGCCGCCTGGTGGGCAATGCCGACGCCCTGCATCCCAGCCAGCCCGTCGATGTTGCGGCCAAGCTGCATGGTCCGATCCTGGGACTATATGGCGGCAAGGACGCCGGCATCACGCAAGACTCCATCGATGCCATGAAGGCGGAACTGGCCAAGGGGCCGGACGCCGCCCGGCAGTCGGAGTTTGTGATCTATCCCGATGCGCCGCACGCATTCCATGCGGATTACCGCCCCAGTTACCGGCCCGACGCGGCGCAAGACGGCTGGAAGCGTGCCCTGGCCTGGTTCGACAAGCATCTTGGCGGCTAGCGGCCGGCCATCGAACTGCGGTCCATCGACGCTGCGGCCGCCGGCCGCGCATTGATGCGATTCATCAGCGGCCCGCCTGCCCCAGGCGGGCTGCCCGCGTTATCATGCACGACAATCCGGATTCGAGTCGCAGGTACGGGAATGATAGAAATCAAGCAGGTCAGCAAGTGGTACGGGACGACGCAGGTGCTGGACGACTGCACTACTCAGGTCGCGCAGGGCGAGGTCGTCGTCGTTTGCGGTCCTTCGGGTTCAGGCAAGTCGACGCTTATAAAGACGGTCAATGGACTCGAGCCTTTCCAGAAGGGCGAGATCTTCGTTGATGGCGTGTCCGTGGGCGCGCCGGACACCAATCTTCCGCGCCTGCGCGCGCGCATAGGCATGGTGTTCCAGAGCTTCGAGCTGTTCCCGCATTTATCGGTCACGCAGAATCTGGTGCTGGCGCAGGTCAAGGTGCTTGGCCGCAGCCGGGACGAGGCGGCCAGTCGCGGCGGCGCGCTTCTTGATCGCGTCGGTCTGCGGGCGCACCAGGATAAATTCCCCAGCCAGCTGTCGGGCGGGCAGCAGCAGCGGGTGGCGATCGCGCGGGCGCTGGCCATGGATCCCATCGCCATGCTGTTCGACGAGCCGACCTCGGCGCTGGACCCCGAAATGGTCAACGAAGTGCTGGACGTCATGGTGGACTTGGCAAGCGAGGGGATGACCATGATGGTGGTGACGCACGAAATGGGATTTGCGCGCAAAGTGGCCGACCGTGTGGTGTTCATGGACCTGGGCAAGATCGTCGAAGATACAGCCACCGAGGAATTTTTCGGCAATTTGGACGCGCGATCCGAGCGTGCGCGGCAGTTCCTGTCGAAGATTTTGCACCACTGACTACAGCGCTCGCGAACGAGGCGGCCCGCCGCTAGGCCCCCTGCGGCAGGCCGATGGCGTCGCTGCGGAACCAGCCGGCCAGGCTCCAGCGCGGCTGGGCGCATGGCATAACTTCATGCGGAATCAGGTCACTGCGAAACACGGCCAGCCTGCCCGGCATGGGCAGGACGCGTTCGATGATCGTATTCTCGTCCCGGGGCGAATATAGGCACAGCTCGCCATGGTCGGTCTCGGACCATTCCGAATTCAGGTAAAGCACCAGCGATATCTTGCGCTGGCTTTGGCCTTGATGCTGGTCCATATGCTTGCGGTAGCGGTGGCCCTCGGGGTAGCGCGCAAAATGAAACTCGGTGTTGGTCAGGCCTGTGTAGAACGTACGGTTAAGGTCCCGGCGGAAAACATCGGCCCATTGCAGGAACTCAAGCGTTGCCGATTCGGCCAGTTGGGGTTCGATCCAGCAAATCGAATCGCCGCGAATGTCGGTATGTAATGCCAACTTGCGGCCGTGCCCCACCCCGGCCGGCCTGAACCCGCCCTGCTCCCAGGTTTGCCGGCATTGCTCGCGCAGGCGGTGGCACAGATGTGCATCGATCAGGCCGTCCGAGACGGCCCAGCCCTGGTCGGCCAGGGATTCCAGCAATTGTTCACGCTGGTGCATGGTGCACCGCCGTTGTAATAGGGTGCATAGCGTTCATCAAGGTATTTGGCCGTCGGCGCTGTTGGCGCGCGCAAAAAAGTGGGGGAAGAATTATAAAACATGGCGGCTGTCCGCGTTGTTCAGGCTTGCGGCGCGTTGGCCGGCCGCCGCGTGGACTATGATTCGATTGTTGGAATCGAATCATGCGAAGGAGTACCCATGTTCTTGAAGAATGCTTGGTATGTGGCGGCAAGCGATCACGAAGTTGGACGCCACCTGCATTCCACCCGGATACTGGGCGAAGATATTGTTTTATACCGGACGCTGGACGGCGGCGTAACGGCGCTGGAAGATGCCTGTCCGCACCGCAGGCTTCCTTTGTCCATGGGACGCTTGCTGGATGACACCGTGGAATGCGGCTACCACGGCCTGGTTTTTGATTGTTCGGGCAGCTGTGTCCGCGCGCCGGGCCTGGCTCATGCTCCGGCCCGCGCGGTGGTGCGCAGCTATCCCGCAATCGAGCGCTACGGCCTGATGTGGATATGGATGGGCGAGCCCGAAAAGGCCGATCCGGCCGCGATCATGCAAGTCGAGCACTGGGGCGATCCGGCATGGGGCGTGAATCGGGGCGATGCCATGACGGTACGCTGCAATTACCAATACCTGACCGACAACCTGCTTGATCCCTCCCATGTTTCCTGGGTGCACCGAACTTCGTTCGGCAATGCCGCCATGATAGGCGAACCGCTCGAAACCCAGGTCAATGAAAACGGGGTCGTGGTTTCGCGCTGGATGCGCGACGTCGAGGTCGCGCCTTTTTACGCGAAATTCGTCAAGTTCACCGGCAATTGCGATCGCAAGCAGCATTACGAGGTGCGCGTGCCATCGCATGCCCTGATCAAGGCCATTTTTGCGCCCGCCGGAACGGGTACCGACACAGAGCCCTTCCATCCCGATGTGTTCCTGATGGATTCCTATAACTTTTTGACGCCGGTAGACGAATCGACAACGCGCTATTACTGGTTTCAGATGCGTAATTTCAGTCCCGACGATGAAGCCGTGTCGCGCCAATTCGCCGAAGACGTGCGGCATGCTTTCAGCGAAGATCGCGTTGTGCTCGAGGCCGTTCATGCCGGCATGGTAAAAAACCCATCCAAAATGAATCTGCCGCTGGACGCGGGTCCTTTGCGTTTTCGCCAGAAGGTCCAGGCCCTGATCGCCGCCGAGCAGGCGGTGGACGTAAAATCGGCGTAGACGCAGGCGTGTGGATTCCCGGCGCAGGCATTCAGCAACAATAAACCACATATATAGGTGATAGCCAGTGACTACGGGCGATTGGATCGTACTTGGAATTTTCGGAGTGGGCCTGGCCTGCTCGTTTTCGTTGTTTTGGTGGTTGATCCGAACGGTGCGGCGGGACAGCCGGCGCAAGGACGACACGTTGTAAAAGTGTTGCGAAAGCCGGCCGAATGGCGCGCGGCGGGGGGTATTGCACTGAATCTTGCCGCCAGTTGCGTTAATCTACGAGGTTATCGCTTTGCTCTTTATCGGGATTTTTCAGAATTATGGATTCGTATAGCCTTCCTTACACTTTTTCGCAGCGCGCGCAGAAACTTACCAGTTCCACCATCCGAGAAATCCTGAAAGTTACCGAGAGGCCGGAAATCATTTCGTTCGCCGGCGGTTTGCCCGCACCCAAGGGTTTTCCGGTGGATGTCATGAAGAACGCCTTCGACCGCGTTCTGGAGACCAATGGCCGCAGCGCCTTGCAATACGGCCCCACCGAAGGCTATGCGCCATTGCGCGCCTGGGTTGCCGAAGACCTGAAGCGCGTGGGCGCGGACGTGTCGCCCGATGAGGTGCTTATCGTCTCCGGTTCGCAGCAGGCGCTGGACATGCTGGGCAAGCTGTTCATCGATCCCGGCAGCAAAGCCCTGGTCGAAGCGCCCAGCTACCTGGGGGCGCTCCAGTCGTTTTCCCTGTTCGAACCCAATTATGTGGCCGTTCCGACCGACGAGGGCGGCCTGATTCCGGAAGCATTGACCAGCGAACGCGCAGCCGGGGCCCGCTTTATTTATGTCCTGCCCAACTTCCAGAACCCGACCGGCCTGACCTTAAGCCTGGAGCGCCGCAAGGCCTTGGTGGAGCGCTGCGCCGCCCTGCAAGTGCCCATTATCGAAGACGATCCGTACGGCGAGCTGCGCTATGCCGGCACGGCGCAACCCGGCTTGCTGGGATTGGGCCGCGCGGCGGGCGCCACCGTCATCCGCCTGGGCACGTTTTCCAAAGTGCTGGCTCCAGGCCTGCGCCTGGGCTATATCGTGGCGCCCAAGCCCATCATCGCCAAGCTGGTCCAGATCAAGCAGGCCACCGACCTTCACACCGCCTCGCTGACCCAGATGGCCGTCTATGAAACCGTGAAAGACGGCTTCCTGACCGATCATTTGCCCATGGTGCGCGATCTGTACAAAGAACAGTGCGGCTATATGCTCGACGCCATGGACAAGCACTTTCCGGCCACGGCCAGCTGGACCCGGCCCGAAGGCGGCATGTTCATCTGGGTAACGCTGCCGGCTCATATCGACGGCACCCAATTGCTGGCCCGCGCCATCCAGAACAATGTCGCCTTTGTTCCGGGCGCGCCGTTCTTTGCCGGAGCCGAGCCGCAAGCCAATACCTTGCGCCTTAGCTTCGTTACTGTTTCCGAGGAAAAGATCCGCGAAGGCATCGCCATACTCGGCAAGCTGATCAAGGAAAGCTGATAGCGCGGCTTGCACTTTCGCCCAACCCAACGACGCCCGCAAGGAGAACCCCGGTATGGAAATGAAGGACGCGCGCATAGGACTCGTTGGCGTTGGCCTGATGGGGCACGGCATCGCCGCCAGCATCCTGCGGCACGGGCATGCGCTGACGCTGCTGGAACACCCGGGCAATCAACCCTTGGGCGATTTGCTGGCGGCCGGCGCCTCGACGGTATCAACGGCGGCCGAACTGGCGCGCAAGGTGGATGTCCTTATTCTTTGCGTCACCGGTTCTCCCCAGGTGGAAGATGTATTGTTCCGCCGGGACGGAGTGCTGGAAGGACTAAGGGCTGGAGCCATCGTCATTGATTGTTCCACGGCCATTCCATCATCGACCGCAAGGATAGCCGGCGCGGTGGAGCAGGCGGGTGGCCTGTTCCTGGACGCACCCATGACGCGCACACCCAAAGAGGCCGCCGAAGGCAGGCTCAACCTGATCGTCGGCGGCGACCATGCCGTATACGAACGCTGTCTGCCGCTGTTGCGTTGCTATGCCGAAAACATCGTATATGCGGGCAAGACAGGAACGGGGCACCAACTGAAGCTATTGCATAATTACGTGTCGCTGGGTTTTTCCACGGTGCTGGCCGAAGCGGCCGCCTGCGCCCGGAAGGCCGGTATCGACCCCGAGGTCTTTACTGACATCTTGGCCAACGGCGGGGGCGGCGGCGTGGTGTTGGAACGATTAGGGCCTTACATTGAAAAGGGCGATGCATCCGGCTTCCGCTTTTCGATGTCCAACGCACTGAAGGACATGGGCTACTACAATGCCATGGCGCAAGAAGCGGGCGCCGCGCAAAGCGCCGCCCAGGCTATCGAACGTGTCTATGCCGATGCCTGCCAGGCGGGGCTGGCGCAGCAGGCTGTGCCTGAACTGATCCCCTACCTGACAGACCGGAAACCGGATACTCCTTAAGCTTGCAATGACGCCGCTTCACTCTTCCGACCCCAATCTCGAATCCAGCACAAACGCCAGCGCCTCCGATCTGTCGGACATGCGCCCCGACGATTGGGTGGAGCGATGGCTGCCGCGTTCCTGGGGGCCGTATGCGCGGCTGTGCCGGCTGGACCGGCCCGTGGGCACCTGGCTGACCCTGCTTCCCTGCCTGGCGGCGCTGGTACAGGCCGCCGACGGCTGGCCGACGCTCTTGCGCCTGTTCATCTTCTCGCTGGGCGCCCTGCTGATGCGCGGCATAGGATGCTGCTTCAACGATATCTTTGATCGCGATATCGACAAGCTGGTCGAACGCACACGTTTTCGGCCCTTGACCAGCGGCCAGCTTACGCTGAAAAACGCCTTGTGGTTCGTATTCGCCCAGTTGCTCGTATGTGCGCTTTTACTGCTGGCCTTGAACGAATACAGCCGCTGGCTGGCCGTGGCGCTCATGCCTATCGTCATCGTCTATCCGCTTTGCAAGCGCTTTACCTACTGGCCGCAAGTGGTGCTGGGCATAGGATTCAATTGGGGCATGCTGATGGCGTGGTCCGATACGCAAAACACCGTACCCCTGGCCGCCATTGCCATGTGGCTGGGCGCCGTTCTGTGGCAGGTCGGCTACGACTCCATCTACGCCTATGTGGATGTGCGCGACGACGTGAAGCTGGGCCTGCATTCCACCGCCTTGCGCTTCGCCGACAAGGGCAAGGCCTGGATCAGCGGCTTCTACATCGCGACCATCGCTTTGTGGATCTATGGCGGCGCGGGCATGGGCATGGCCTGGCCCTATTATGTGGTCATCGCCGCCATTGCCGCGCATTTCTTCTGGCAAATGCGGGTTTTCAGCCTGGACAGGCCGGATCGTAATTTCATGCTCTTCCGCGCCAATATGGCGGTGGGCGTCCTGCTCCTGGTTGCGGCGCTGGCGGGCACCGTGCTGCCCCTCTGAATCAGGGCCGCCGGCATCCGGGATGGATGGAGCCGTGCAAGGACAGGACGCGAAGGACTAGAATGGCTGTATCAAAGCAATACAAAAAATCTGCATAAACGGTCGGCAGGAGACAAGAAAATGGCGGATTCAGCACCGCGGCAAGAGCAATTGGAGTTCGATTACATCATTGTTGGGGCAGGCTCGGCAGGTTGCTTGCTTGCCAACCGGCTTTCCGCCGACCCGAACCGGAAAGTGCTCTTGCTTGAAGCCGGCGGGCGCGATGACTGGCGCTGGATACACATTCCCGTGGGTTACCTATACTGCATCGGCAATCCGCGCACAGACTGGTGCTACACCACGCAACCCGACCCCGGCATCAACAACCGCAGCCTGGGCTATCCGCGCGGCCGCGTCCTGGGCGGCAGTTCGGCCATCAACGGCATGATCTACATGCGCGGCCAGGCCGCCGATTACGATGGCTGGGCGGCCCAGGGCAATCCGGGCTGGAGCTGGAATGACGTGCTGCCCGTTTTCAAGCAACTGGAAGACCATCATGCGGGCGACAGCGAATTCCATGGCAGGACGGGAGAATGGCGCGTCGAGCGCCAGCGGCTGTCATGGAAAATACTGGACGCCTTCCGCCAGGCGGCGCAACAGGCCGACATTCCCGCCATTGACGATTTCAACCGCGGGGACAACGAGGGCTGCGCCTATTTCGAGGTCAACCAGCGGCGCGGCGTGCGCTGGACTTCCGCCAAAGCCTTCCTGCATCCCGTTGCCCACCGCGGCAACCTGACGGTGCTGACCGGAGCCCAGGCCGAGCGGATCGCCTTCTCCGGAAAGCGTGCCCAGGGCGTGCATTTCATCCATGATGATGGCCATGCGCGATTCGCCCGCGCCAAGGCCGAGGTCGTCCTGTCCTCGGGTTCCATCGGATCGGCGCAACTGCTGCAGGTATCGGGCGTGGGCCCGGGCGCTTTGCTGCAATCGCTGGGCATTCCGGTCGTGCACGACTTGCCCGGCGTAGGCGGCAATTTGCAGGATCACTTGCAGTTGCGCATGATCTACAAGGTCGAAGGCGCCAAGACGCTGAACACCATTGCGGGAACCTTGTGGGGGAAAGCCCTGATGGGCTTGCAATATGCGGCCCAGAAGCGCGGGCCGCTGACGATGGCGCCCTCGCAATTAGGCGCGTTTGCGCGTTCCGGTCCCGAACAGTCGCGCGCCAACCTGGAATACCACGTGCAGCCCTTGTCTCTGGAAAAATTCGGCGATCCTCTGCATACCTTTCCGGCCATTACGGCTTCAGTGTGCAATCTGCGCCCCACTAGCCGGGGCCATGTCCGGATTGTTTCGCCCAAGGCCACCGATGCGCCCGCCATACTGTGCAATTATCTGCAGACGGACGAAGATCGCCGCGTGGCAGCCGACAGTATACGAGTGACTCGCAAGATCATGGCGCAGCCGGCCCTGGCTTCCTACCGCCCCCAGGAATACAAGCCGGGTGCCCAGATTGAATCGCAGGCCGACCTGGAGAAAGCCGCGGGCGATATCGGAACCACCATTTTTCATCCAGTGGGCACCTGCAAAATGGGGATGGACGCCATGGCGGTGGTCGATCCCGAGTTGCGAGTGCATGGCATCGAGGGCTTGCGCGTCATCGATGCATCCATCATGCCGACCATCACGTCGGGCAATACCAATTCACCCACCATCATGATTGCCGAACAAGGCGCAAGCTTCATCCTGGGCAAGCGGCACGCGGCATGATGGCTCCACATAAATGAACAAGGCCTTGCACGAGGCCGGGATCGCCCTGGCCCGATACGGCGTATCGGCCACAGAATCGATCGTGCGACAATTCGTGCCAGTTTTCTATAAGGGTTGAGGCATGGCTAGTTTTATGGAGTACCTGGCAACCGCCTTGTTTGCGATTGCCATTATTCATACCTTTTCGGTGCCGGTTTTTGCGCGCCTGGCCAATCGCGGCGGTCCGCACGCAGGCTTGTGGCATCTGCTGTCCGAAGTCGAGGCCGTGTTCGGCGTATGGGCCTGCGTATTGTTGGCCTGCATGGCCCTGGTGTCGGGCGTCGGCGAGGCGGTCGGCTATATCGACACGCGCAACTTCACCGAGCCCGCCTTCGTTTTCGTAATCATGGTGGTGGCGGCCAGCCGCCCCATTATCGAACTGGTGAATATGGCGGTGCGCGCGCTGGCCAGGCTCCTGCCCATACGCAATGAACTGGCCATGTTCTTCGTAACCATGTCGTTCGTCCCACTGGCCGGTTCTTTCATTACCGAGCCCGCCGCCATGACGCTGGCGGCCCTGCTGCTGCGCGACGCCTATTTCCGCAAGCCGGGCCAGGATGGTTTCAAGTACATGACCCTGGGCGTGTTGTTCGTGAACGTATCCATCGGCGGCGTCCTGACCGCCTACGCCGCGCCGCCCGTACTGATGGTGGCGCAGACCTTCGATTGGGATACGGCCTATATGGCCACTCATTTCGGGTGGCGTGCGGCGCTGGCGGTTTGCGTCAATGCGGGCGTGCTGACCTTTATCTGCCGGACGCACCTGCTGGACGGCACGCTGGGCGGGGTCGATGCCAATCAGGCATCCGAACGGCCTCCCGTGCCGCTTATCGTGATCGCCATTCATACTCTCTTTCTGGTGGGTGTCGTCCTGTCGGCGCACCACCCTATTCTTTTCCTGGCTTTCATGATGCTGTTCATAGGCTACGCCCATGCCTACAAGCGGCACCAGAATCCATTGTTGATACGGGAAGGCCTGATGGTGGGCTTTTTCCTGGCCGGCCTGGTGGTGTTGGGCGGACTGCAGAAATGGTGGTTGCAGGACTTGCTGGCGGGCTTGTCGCCCATTGTCCTGTATTGGGGCGCCACGGCGCTGACCGCGGTAACCGACAATGCCGCGCTGACCTACCTGGGTTCGCTGGTTGAAGGCACGAGCGAATTGTGGCGCTACATGCTGGTTGCCGGCGCCGTCACGGGCGGCGGCCTGACCGTCATCGCCAATGCGCCGAATCCGGCGGGGTTCTCGATACTTAAAGGTTGTTTTCCCGACGGGGCCATCTCGCCGTTGAAATTACTGCTCTCCGCCTCCATACCTACTTTGGTGGCGGCGTTCATGTTTTTGCTGCCAAATTCCTTTTAGGACAGCTTCCGGCCGCCGGTCCTGCCCGTAGCCGGTGCCACCAGCTAAAAACGGCTAAAATTAGCCGTTTTTGGCGCTTGGCCGCGTTTTTTCCGTTCCTGCACGGCGGACGGCTTATGGCGGTTGTTCCTTAGACATTTCTTCTTGGGATTTTCTCGTGCCTATTTATGCTTACAAATGCAGCGCCTGCGGACATGCGCAGGATGTGCTGCGAAAGATTTCCGACCCTGTACTGACGGATTGCCCCGAATGCGGGCAAAGTACCTATGCCAAGCAGGTTACCGCCGCCGGCTTCCAATTGAAGGGTTCGGGTTGGTATGTAACCGATTTTCGTAATAATGGGGGCGCGTCGGGCGCCAAGCCCGCCGCATCTTCTGAAGCGCCAGCCAGCGCAAGCGCTAGCAGCGGCACCGCCGCCAGCGCGCCCGCCGCGCCGCCGGCCGGCACGGCGTCCTCGTGACCGCGCCGCAGCAGAGCCGAATGCGTTTTTTTAAACGCTACTTCATTACCGGGCTGCTGATCTGGATACCCCTGATCATCACGGTCTGGGTCATTGCCTTGCTGATCGGCACGCTGGAAAGCGTCGTGCCGGCATTTCTGTCGTCGCAGTCGTTGTTCGGCTATCGCATTCCGGGTTTTCAACTGGTGCTGGTGCTGGCGGTCGTGCTGCTGACCGGCCTGCTGGGTGCCAATTTCCTGGGCCGCGCCCTGGTGGAACGCTGGGAACAGCTGCTTGGCCGCATCCCGTTGGTGCGCTCCATCTATAATTCGGTCAAGCAAGTCAGCGATACCGTGCTTGCGCCCAACGGCCAGGCTTTCCGCGAAGCGGTGCTGGTGCAGTACCCAAGGCAGGGATCTTGGACCATTGCTTTCCTGACCGGCGCACCGAGCGGCGAGGTGGCGGAAAAACTGGGCAACGATTTTGTCAGTGTGTATGTTCCGACCACGCCCAACCCGACTTCGGGTTTTTTCCTGATGATGCCTCGCGACGACGTGCAAATGCTGGACATGAGCGTCGACGCGGCGTTGAAGTACATTGTTTCCATGGGCGTTGTGGCTCCTGGATCGGTCAAGGCGCTGGAAGCCGGCCAAGAGGCTCTATCGGTGGTCGAGGCGGCCCAGCGCATCGACGCGGCCCAGGAAGCGGACTCGTCCGGCAACGACCGGCCCTGATTTTTATTTACAAGAATTTTATATACGGAGTAATCCTTGATGCGTACCTGCTATACCGGCGAGGTCAGTAAAGAACATCTTGACCAGACAGTCACCTTGTTTGGCTGGGTTCATCGTCGCCGCGACCACGGGGGGGTGATTTTCATCGACCTGCGCGATCGCGCAGGTCTTGCCCAGATTGTGGTCGACCCGGACAACGTCAAGGCATTCTCCACCGCCGAGCACATACGCAATGAATTCTGCGTACGTGTGACCGGCTTGGTGCGGCTGCGTCCCGCGGGCACCAGCAATCCGGAACTGAAGTCCGGCGAGGTCGAGGTGCTGTGCCGCGAAATCGAAGTGCTGAATGCATCGGTCACTCCGCCCTTCCAGCTCGACGATGACAATCTGTCGGAAACCACAAGGCTGACGCACCGCGTGCTCGATTTGCGACGCCCGCAGATGCAGCACAACTTGATGCTGCGTTATCGGGTTTCCATCGAAGTGCGCAAGTACCTGGACAATCTGGGTTTCATCGATATCGAAACGCCCATGCTGACCAAAAGCACGCCCGAAGGCGCGCGCGACTACCTGGTGCCTTCCCGCGTGAACGAAGGTCAGTTCTTCGCCTTGCCGCAATCGCCCCAGTTGTTCAAGCAGATGCTGATGGTGTCGGGTTTCGACCGCTATTATCAGATAACGAAGTGCTTCCGCGATGAAGACCTGCGCGCCGATCGCCAGCCCGAGTTCACCCAGATCGATTGCGAAACATCCTTCCTGAACGAAGAGCAGATACGCGAAATTTTCGAGGGTATGATCCGCCATGTTTTTGCCAATGTGCAAAAAGTGGAGCTGCCCGCGTCCTTCCCGACGATGACCTGGGAAGAAGCCATGCGCCGTTATGGTTCCGACAAGCCCGATCTTCGCGTCAAGCTGGAGTTCGTCGACATCGGCGACCTGATGCAGGATGTCGATTTCAAGGTGTTTTCGGCGCCTGCGAACGATCCGGCCAGCCGCGTGGTGGCCTTGCGCATTCCGGGCGGCGCCAGCATGCCCCGCAGCGAGATCGATGCCTACACCAAGTTCGTGGGCATCTACGGCGCCAAAGGCCTGGCCTATATCAAGGTCAACGACGCGGCTTCCATTCCGGATGGCCTGCAGTCGCCCATCGTCAAGAATATCCATGTCGATGCCTTGACCAAGCTGATCGAGCGCTGCGACGCCCAAAGCGGCGACCTGATTTTCTTCGGGGCGGACAAGACCAAGGTCGTAAACGACGCCATTGGCGCGCTGCGCGTCAAGATCGGCCACAGCGAATTCGGCAAACAGGGCGGCCTGTTCGAGGCCGGCTGGAAGCCTCTGTGGGTCGTGGACTTTCCCATGTTCGAATACGACGAGGAAGAAGGCCGCTACTTCGCGGCACACCATCCCTTTACCAGCCCCAAGGACGGCCATGAGGACTTCCTGGCAACCGATCCCAGCCAGGCCTTGGCCAAGGCTTACGACATGGTCCTGAACGGTTGGGAAGTGGGCGGCGGCTCGGTCCGTATCCATCGCGCCGAGATCCAGAGCAAAGTGTTCCGCGCCTTGAACATCGGCGCGGAAGAAGCCCGCAACAAGTTCGGCTTCCTGCTCGATGCCTTGCAATACGGAGCGCCTCCGCACGGCGGGGTGGCGTTCGGCCTGGATCGCCTGGTGACCATGATGGCGGGCGCCGAGTCCATACGCGACGTCATCGCCTTCCCCAAGACGCAGCGCGCGCAGTGCCTGTTGACGCAAGCGCCGTCCGCCGTGGACGAGAAGCAACTGCGCGAGCTGCATATCCGCTTGCGCAATACCGAAGTAAAGTAGCAGGAGCAACAAAGGAGGGGGCGTGTCGGTCATCCGGGTCGTAAGCTACAACATCCACAAGGGCCGGTCGGCAACGGGCAGTCGTGAATCGTTGTCGGACTTGCGCCTTGGCTTGTACGGATTGCGCCCCGACCTGCTTTTCCTGCAAGAGGTCCAGGGCCGCAACGAACAGCGCATCAGCCTGGATGCCCAGCACGAGTCGCTGGGCGCGGCCCTTTGCATGCATACCGCTTACGGATGCAATGCGGTGCGGCCGCACACCGACCATGGCAACGCCCTGTTGTCGCGCTTTCCCATACTCCAACACGAGAACCAGGATATTTCCGACCATAAGCTGGAGCAGCGCGGGCTGCTGCATGCGCTGGTCGAAGTCCAGGGCGTGCCGGTGCATTGCCTGGTCGTCCATTTAGGCTTGTTCGCGGGCGGTCGTTCGCGGCAGGTCGGAGCATTGGTCGAGCGCATACGGCGTTTGGTGCCCGAGGGCGAGCCCATGCTGATCGCGGGCGATTTCAACGACTGGAACAACCGGCTTGCGCCTTTGTTCGTCCAGCAATTGGGCTTGTACGAAGTGTTCGCTATTGCACCGCAAGACGATATGGAGCCGCGCAAGCTGCGCCATTCGGTGACGCGCTTGCGCGATAGCCTGCGCAACCTGCCCCGGCCCCTGCCGCTGGCGCAGAAAGTGCATGAATTGGGCGTCAACGGTGCGGCGCGCCTGACGCCGCCGCCGCGGACCTTTCCCGCGGCATTCCCGTGGCTGCGGCTGGATCGCATCTATCAGCGGGGATTCGCCGTGCGCAAGGCGCGCGTGTTGCATGGATTGCCGTGGCGGCAGATATCCGACCATGCGCCCTTGTTCGCCGAGCTGGAGCTGCCGTGATCGGCATCGATGGCAACGCGATGCGGCCAGGGGAAGGAAGGCGGACATGGCCCAGAAAGAACTGCGCCTGACCTGGCGGGAAGGCAACCGGATCGATCTGCTGCGTAACGGCGGCGAATTCTTTCCCGCGCTGTGCGAGGCGATCGACGCCGCGCAGCGCCAAGTGCATCTGGAAACCTATATTTTCAGTCTCGACCGGACCGGATTGCGGGTCCTGGAGCATTTGAGCCGGGCCTGCGCCCGGGGTGTGAAAGTACGAGTCGTCATCGACGGCTTCGGCAGCCAGGAGCATGCCTGGGCCATTGCGCGCAAGCTGGCGGAGATGGGCGCCCAGTACCGCATCTACCGGCCCGAACCCGCGGGCCTGCGGGCTGTGCGTTTCAACCTGCGGCGCTTGCGCCGGCTGCACCGCAAGGTGACGGTGGTCGATGGCGCCATTGCTTTCGTGGGCGGCATCAACGTGCTGGATGATTACGTCGATGTGCCCGACGATGGCCAGGGGCCGAAGCCGCGCTTTGATTTCGCCGTGCGCCTGCAAGGCCCTATTGTCGCCGACGCCGCCCGGGCGCAGCGCGCCCTGTGGCTGCGCATGGCCTGGCGCCGGCGCGACGACTGGGCCGCGTTCTATCGGCGGCTGACGCATCTGGGTGAATGGCGCAAGGCCCGGGAGAAAGAAGCGCCGCCCACGTTCGATCCGGGGCGGCTGGCCGCCTTGCTGCTGCGCGACAATATCCGGTTTCGTCAGACCATAGAGAACGTGTACCTGGCAACCATGGCAAGAGCCGAGAACGACATCCTGATCGCCAATGCGTATTTTTTTCCCGGCCGGCGCTTGCGCAAGGCATTGCAAGAGGCGGCGCAGCGCGGCGTGAAGGTGCGTTTGCTGCTGCAGGGACGCTCCGAGTACCCCATGCAGTATCGGGCCTGCCGCTATATGTACTGCCAGTTGCTGGACGATGGCATAGAAATCCATGAATACATGGCCAGCTATCTGCATGCCAAGGTCGCCGTCGTCGACCGCTGCGCCATGGTGGGTTCGTCCAACCTGGACCCCTTCAGCCTGCTGCTGGCCCGCGAAGCCAACGTCTTTGTGCAGGATGCGCAATTCGCCGACGAGCTGAAGACGGCTATCGAGGCGGAAATGCATGGCGACGCCGAGCGCGTCACCGAAGAGCAATTGCAGCGGCGCAGCTGGCTGGGCCGCTGGGTGGATGCATTTTCCTACTTCATGCTGCGTGCCGGTGTCGCCCTGACCGGGAAATCGTCGGAATACTGAGTTTATCGTTTAACATCGTCCTGGCGGCGCGGTCCAGGCGGACGGCGGCCGCCGCGTTTAAACAGTAATCAGGAGTATGGTATGAAAACGAAAGCGGCGATAGCCTGGAAGGCGGGCGAACCACTGACTATTGAAGATGTCGAACTTCAGGGTCCCAAGGCTGGCGAAGTATTGGTCGAGATCAAGGCTACCGGCATCTGCCATACGGATTATTACACCTTGTCCGGCGCCGATCCGGAAGGGATTTTTCCGTCGATACTAGGTCATGAAGGGGCCGGCGTGGTGCTGGAAACAGGCCCTGGCGTCAGTTCGCTGAAAGCGGGGGATCACGTCATCCCGCTGTACACCCCTGAATGCCGCCAATGCAAATCCTGCCTGTCGCGCAAGACGAATCTTTGCACGGCGATACGCGCCACCCAGGGCAAGGGTTTGATGCCGGACGGCACCTCGCGCTTCACCGTGGGCGGCAAGCCGGTGCACCATTACATGGGCACCTCGACCTTTTCCAATCACATTGTCGTGCCCGAGATCGCCTTGGCCAAGATACGCAGCGACGCGCCCTTCGACAAGGTCTGCTACATAGGCTGCGGGGTCACCACCGGCCTGGGTGCGGTGCTTTTCACCGCCAAAGTAGAGGCCGGCGCCAATGTGGTGGTGTTCGGCCTGGGCGGCATCGGCTTGAATGTCATCCAGGGCGCCAAAATGGTGGGAGCCGACAAGATCATCGGCGTCGACCTGAACCCTGAGCGCGAAGCCATGGCGCGCAAGTTCGGCATGACCCATTTCATCAATCCGAACGAAGTCGAGAACGTTGTCGACCACATCATTCAGTTGACCGATGGTGGCGCCGACTACTCCTTTGAGTGCATAGGCAATACCAAGGTCATGCGCCAGGCCCTGGAATGCTGCCATCGCGGCTGGGGCCAGTCCATCATCATCGGCGTGGCCGAGGCGGGCGCCGAAATTTCCACGCGGCCCTTCCAGCTGGTAACCGGACGCGAATGGAAGGGGTCCGCTTTCGGCGGCGCGCGCGGCCGCACCGATGTGCCCAAGATCGTGGATTGGTATATGGACGGCAAGATCAATATCGACGATCTCATTACCCATACCCTGCGCCTGGATCAGATCAACGAAGGTTTCGAATTGATGAAGCGCGGCGAGTCCATCCGGTCCGTGGTGGTGTACTGATGCAGGGTGCCGAACGCAATCGCCGCAAAAGGAGATGCCGCCATGCCGCAAAATAATCTGGAACTGATCAGCGAGCATCGCTGCTTCGATGGGGTGCAACGCTACTATCGCCATCCTTCGCAAGCCGTAGGGCTGCCCATGCGATTCTCTGTCTTCCTGCCGCCCCAGGCGGAGCAGGGCCGCGTGCCGGTGCTGTTCTTCCTGGCCGGCCTGACCTGCACCGAGGAAACCTTCATGATCAAGGCGGGCGCACAGCGCTACGCCGCGCAGCATGGCTTGATGCTGGTCACGCCCGATACCAGTCCGCGAGGGGCCGGCATAGCCGGCGAGGACGATAACTGGGACTTCGGCACAGGCGCGGGGTTCTATCTGGATGCCACGCAAGCGCCCTGGAGCGAACACTACCGCATGGAAAGCTATGTGGTGGACGAGCTCTTCGGCATCGTCACCGGCCAGTTGCCGGGCGATGCGTCGTGCGTGGGCCTATTCGGCCATTCCATGGGCGGGCATGGCGCCCTGGTGCTGGCTCAGCGCCACCGCGCCAAGTTCCAATCGGTCTCGGCCTTCGCGCCCATTGCCGCGCCTTCGCGCTGCCCTTGGGGCGAAAAGGCATTTTCGTCCTATCTGGGCAGCGACCGGCAGGCGTGGGCGGGCTACGATGCCTCGTTGCTGATGGAGCAATCGCAACGCCCTTTTCCCAAAGGCATACTGATCGACCAGGGGCTGGCCGACAATTTCCTGAAGGAACAGCTCTATCCCGAGGCCTTTGAAGCGGCTTGCGCCCTGGCGCAGCAGCCTCTGGTCATGCGCCGCCATGCCGGCTATGACCATGGCTACTACTTCATTTCCACGTTTATCGAAGACCATGTGGCGTTCCATGCGGAACGCCTGGGCACCGATTGAACAGCGGGCGCCTGGCTATTTAAGCAGGCGCCATTCGCCGTTTTTCACGGTCAGCAGCTCGCGGCCACGGTCGTCGAAGCCGCTGTGGTCCTCGGGTGTCATGCTATAGACGCCTTGCGTGGCGACCAGTTCGCGGGTGCTCTCCAGGGCGTCGCGAAGGGCGCTGCGAAACTCCTTGGTTCCGGGCTTGGCGATCTTAGCCGCTTGCGGAATGGCCTTTTCCAGCAACAGGCCGGCGTCGAATACGTTGGCGCCGAAGGTGGCGGGTCGTTCGCCGTACATCTTGGTGTAGCGGGCAACGTAGTCTTCGGCGATTTTCTTGGATGGATTGCTGTCTGCGATCTCCGGCAGCACCAGCATCAGGCCGGCGGCCAGTATGGTGCCTTCCACGTCTTTGCCGCCCAGCTTCAGGAAGGCGGGCAGCGCGGCGCCATGGGTCTGGTAGATTTGGCCCTTGTAGCCTTGTTTGGCCAGAGTGGCCTGCGGCAGGACCGCGGCCGTGCCCGTGCCGGCTATCAGGACGGCATCGGGTTTGGCCGACAGGACCTTCAGCGCCTGCCCCGTAACGGAGCTGTCCGAGCGCTGGTAGCGCTCGGTCGCCACGATCTTGATGTCGTGGGCTTTGGCCAATTCCGTAAATACCTTCAGCCAGTTTTCGCCGTAGGCATCGTTAAAGCCGATGAAGCCGGCTGTCTTGACGCCCGCCTTGACCATATGGCCGACCAGGGCCTTGGCGATAATGTCGTCGTTCTGGGTGGTCTTGAATACCCATTTCTTTTGCGGCGTCATGGGCAGGACGACGGCTGCCGTACCTACGGGCGCCAGCATGGGGGTGCCCGATTCGGCCACGAACTGGATGACGCCCATGGCATTGGGCGAACCGGTTGGGCCGATGAAGGCGTCGACCTTTTCCTCGCTGATCAGCTTCTTGAAGGCGGTGACGGTCTGGGTCGGGTCGCTGGCATCGTCCAGCGATATGTATTGCACGGTCAGATCGCCGATTTTGGCGGGCAATAGCGGAACAGTGTTCTTTTGGGGGATGCCCACCATGGCTGTGGGGCCGGTGGCCGAGGTGACCACGCCTATTTTTACCTGTGCCGCGGCGGGAAAGACTCCCGCCAGGGCAAGCAGGGCGGCTGAACAGGCGAATTTCTTCAATAGCATGGGGATGGTCTCCGTGACCCCGGGCAGGGGCATGAAAAAGGGGCGAGCTTGCAGTGGTTCCGAAACCAGGATTTTATAGGCTAAGCGGGGCGAATTTCGAACTTTCGGCACGAAAAATGCTCATATAACTATACACATAGCTGTTTTTCGCAAGATTAGCACTCACGCTGCTGGAGTGCTAATATTAGAGATATGCTTTTTAAGAGGATCGCTCAACCGATGACTCAACATCCGCAATCCCTGGCCCTTAGCAACAATCAACTGGCCATGGCTATTTCCAACCCGGGTGCGTTAGGCACGATCGAAGCCTATATAAGCGCCGTAAATCGTTTGCCCATGCTCACGCAAGAGCAGGAAGTGGCTTTGGGCAAGCGCTTGCGCGATGAATCCGATCTGGATGCCGCCCGGCAGCTTATTACTTCGCATTTGCGGCTGGTCGTGTCCATTGCCCGCCAATACCTGGGCTACGGGCTGGCGCACGCCGATCTTATCCAGGAAGGCAATATCGGGCTGATGAAGGCTGTGAAGCGTTTCGACCCCGATCGCGGCGTGCGACTGGTGTCATTCGCGGTCCACTGGATCAAGGCCGAAATCCACGAATACATCGTGCGCAATTGGCGTCTCGTCAAGGTTGCCACGACCAAGGCCCAGCGCAAGCTGTTCTTCAATTTGCGCCGCATGCGCCCCGATGGCCAAACGCTGGATACCGAGCAGGTCAACGATATCGCGCGTGAACTCAATGTCCGCCCCGAAGACGTCAGCGAAATGGAAGTGCGCCTGTCCGGCCGCGAAATGGCGCTGGAAACCGCTGGCGATGACGAGGACGGCTACGCGCCTATCGCCTACCTGTCCGACGAAGGGCGGCAAGAGCCCTCGCGCATACTGGAACGGCGCTCTTACGATCACCTTCAGGGCGCTGGCCTGGCCGACGCCCTGGAGGGCCTCGATCCCCGGTCCCGCCGTATTGTCCAGGCCCGCTGGCTGCAGGACGAGGGCGGCGCTACGCTGCACGAACTGGCTGCCGAATTCGGCGTGTCGGCCGAGCGCATCCGCCAGATCGAAACCGCCGCATTCAAGAAATTGCGCCTGGCCTTGGCTGATTAAGCAGTTATCGGGAAATTTTTTATTACACCTTTCCCGGCCAATGCCAGAACTTAATCGCACGGCTTCTGACTAATCTGTATGAACGGCGTATTGCCTACGATGCGCGAGCCGCCGATCATCGTCCGCTTCGGCTTCTCCTCTTCCCCTCCCTTTTGAAGCGGATGTTTATGGGACACCTTCCAGGTGTCCCATTTTTTATGGCTTTTGCCATTTCGAATAAAAAAAGCGGGGCCTCGGAAAAATTTGCCGAAAAAAGCGATATTCTTGAGCTTCAAGTGCGCTGAACGGCGAAAGGACTGCGATCATGCAGATAGGACACCTGGTATTCGGACTGGCCGGCCTGCTTGCCCTGGTGTCTTTCATGCCGCCGGTGGCCGGCCGCCTGCGCCTGCCGTATTCGGTGCTTTTGGCTATCGTGGGTTTTGTGCTGGGCCTGATCATACATGTCCATAGCTGGGCTCCGCTGGTCATGTCGGATTTCCTGGATTCCCTGCAGCATTTCGAGGTCTCCTCCGAAACCTTTCTGTTCGTTTTCCTGCCCATTCTGCTGTTCGAGACCGCCTTGGCGTTGAATGTGCGGCGCCTGCTCGACGATATCGGTCCGATCCTGATGATGGCCATCGTCGCCGTTATCGTTTGCACCGTGGCTGTCGGGTTTTCGCTGAGCGCGGTATCCAGCTATGGCCTGGTGGTGTGCCTGATGCTGGGCGCCATTGTGGCGACCACCGATCCGGTGGCGGTCATTGGCGTATTCCGCGAGGTCGGCGCCCCAAAACGGCTGACCACCCTGGTGGAAGGCGAATCGTTGTTCAACGATGCGGCGTCCATTTCCCTGTACTCGGTACTGTTGACCGTGCTCTATGGCGGAGGCGACCTCTCGACCGGCAAGGTGTTCTATAGCTTCGTCTTCAGTTTCCTGGGCGGCGGAGCAGCGGGTTTTCTGATGGGACGGCTGGCCAGCGGCCTGTTTATCTGGCTGCGGGGCTGGCCCACGGCCGAGATAACGTTGACCGTTGCCCTGGCCTATCTGACTTTTTACATATCCGAGCACTATCTGGGTGTTTCCGGCGTGGTCGCCACCGTCATCGCCGGTTTGGTCGTGGGTTCCACCGGTCGTACGCGCATGTCTCCGGCGACGTTCGAGCAATTGTCCAGCTCCTGGTCGCAATTCGGTTTCTGGGCCAATTCCCTTATTTTCGTTTTCGCCGCCATGCTGATCCCCCGCATGATTGCCGATATCACATGGATGCAGGTATTGCTTATCCTGCTGGTGTTCGCGGCGACGCTGGCCGCGCGCGGCGTGATGGTGTTTGGCGTGCTGCCGCTGCTGGGCCTGACCCGTTTCGGCACCAAGGTCAGCCGAGCCTATAAGACGGTGATGTGGTGGGGCGGTTTGCGCGGCGCCGTATCGTTGGCGCTGGCACTGGCTGTGACCGAGCAGCATAACGTCCCGTACGAGGCGCGCCAATTCATTGCGGTGGCCACGACCGGCTTCGTATTGATGACCCTGTTCATCAACGGCACCAGTCTTCGCTTCTTGATACGGCGCCTGGGCCTGAACGAACTCTCGCCCTTCGAGCGCACGTTGCGCAATCAGGCCGTGGTTGTCGCCTTGGACGATCTGCGCGAGAAAACCGACGAGCTGGCGCGCAACGAGCATATCGGCGCCGATGTCAGGCAGCGCGTGCATGCCGTCTTCGATGCCACGCTGGCCAGCGTGGACGGCGGCGAGCTGGCGCAGCTGTCCCACGAGCAGAAAGTATCCATGGGATTGGCCATGGTGGCGGCCCGCGAAGAGGAAATGTTCTTCGACACCCTGAAAGCGCAAGTGGTCGATTGGCGTGCGGCCGAATCGCTGCTGGCCAGGGCGGAGCACATGAGCGACGCCGTGCGTTCGGGCGGTGTAAAAGGCTTCGAGGCGGCCATCGCCGCCGACCTGCGCTACTCCACGGGCTTTCGCATGGCCCTGCGCATGCACTACCTGTTCGGCCTTCAAGGCTGGCTGGCCCGCGAGCTGGCCAAGCGGTTCACCAATTTGATGGCCAAGCGCTCAGTGGCTCAGCAACTGATACGCTTCGCCGAGAAAGAGATCCAGCCCCTGCTGGGTCCTGAAGCCACTGACACCATCATCCAGGCGCATAGGCATCGCCTGGTATTGCTGGAAAACGCCCTGCAGGCCATGAATCTCCAGTACCCCATCTTCGCTCAATGGCTGCAAGAGGCGTACCTGGGGCGCATGGCACGCGCGCTGGAGCGTCTGCGCTACCGCGACATGCTGGCGCAGTTTCTGATTACCGGCGAAATGTATTCCGACCTGGTCAAGCAGATAGATCTCCGCTGGAGCCATGTCCAGAAGCATCCCGCCCTGGACATCGCCATGAGCGCCAGCGATCTGATCAAGCGGGTACCCTTGTTCGAAGGCCTGGCCCCTGAAGCCCTGAGGGCGATAGCCAAGCTGCTCAAGCCGCGCCTGGCGGTGCCTGACCAGCATATCCGCATGCAGGTCGGCAGAAGCCGCGCCATGTACATCGTGGCGTCGGGCGCGGTGACCATACACTTGCCGGACAAGACGACGGTTGAATTGGGCACGGGGGAGATCTTCGGGGAAATGGCCATGGTCGCCGGCACCGAATTCGAAGCCAAGGTGACGTCTCTGGGCTATAGCCGCTTGCTGATGCTGTTGGAGGGCGATTTCGACACCCTGCTGAAGCGCGACCCGGCCTTGCGGGAAAAAATAGACACGGTGGTCAAGCAGCGCTTGCGCGCGCTGGAGGTATGGCAGGAATTCCAGTCGGGCGAGCGCCAGCACGAACCCCTGCCCGAGCTGCATGCCGGCGCCCGGGCTCAGAAGCCTTCGGATTTGGATCCGTCGCCGGCGCCGCCGTCAGGCGATCCGGCCGCTACGGGTGCTGCCTGAATCCGTCGGCAGGGCTATAGCAACTGGCGGATGTCGCTGGCGATATCCTGGGCGGATGCGTTCCCGCTGATCAGCACCCGTGACTCGCCTTCGGGATCGATAAGGTAGAACGAGGACGCATGGTCCATGGAGTACTGGTCGGGGGTCGCGCCGGCCGACTTGGCGTAGTAGGCCTTGAAGGACTTCGCTGTCTTGCTCAACTGCTCTTGCGTGCCTGTAAGGCCGACGAAATCGGGATTGAAGGCCTTGACGTAGGCCGAGAGGATCTCAGGCGTATCGCGTTCGGGATCGACGCTGACCATCAAAACCTGTACCTTGCCGGCGTCGTTGCCCAGGATTTCCATGGTTTGCGCAAGCTCGGCCATGGCGGTGGGACAAACATCGGGGCAGTGGGTAAATCCAAAGAACACAACGGCGACCTTGCCTTTGTAGTCGGCCAGCGTGCGCAGCTTGCCGCTGCCGTCAATCATGGCCATGTCCTGGCCCAGCTTGGTGCCGCTGATGTCGGAGCCCTTGAAGGCGACTTCCTTTTTCCCGCATGCGGCAATGGAAACGGCGAGCGCCGCGGCCAGCGGCAGGGTCAACAGGGTGCGGCGCTTGCTGGAGAACACAGACATAGGACTTCCGGTATGAAAAATCAGATCAGCCTGACCCAATGGTCGAGCAGCAGGGCTGCGAAAAGCAGGGCCAGATACAAAATGGAAAAGCGAAACAGCTTGCGCGACAGCTCGTCGGAGTACTGCCTGTACAAGCACCAGGCATACCACACGAACATGCCGCTAAGCACAATGGCCGAGGCCAGGTACAGCAGACCGCTCATGCGTATGATGAAAGGCAACAGCGTGGCGGCGAACAGCACGAAGCTGTACAGCAGGATATGCAGGCGTGTGAACCGCTTGCCATGGGTGACCGGCAGCATGGGCAAGCCGGATTTGGCGTAATCGTTGTTGCGGTACAGCGCCAGGGCCCAGAAATGCGGCGGCGTCCAGATGAAGATGATAAGCACCAGTATCCAGGCCTCGGCCGGCACCGAATCGGCCACCGTGGCCCATCCCAGGGCGGGCGGCATGGCTCCCGACAGGCCGCCAATGACGATGTTCTGCGGCGTCAGCGGCTTCAGGATGATGGTATAGATGATGGCGTAGCCCACGAAGGTGGCAAATGTAAGCCACATGGTCAGCGGGTTGACCAGGTTGTACAGGATGACCATGCCCAGTCCGCCCAGTACGCCCGACATCAGGATGACCTGCGCATTGCTGATGGTGCCTCGGGCGGTGCCGCGCCGCGCCGTGCGCAGCATCCGGGCGTCGATTTCCTGTTCGATCAGGCAGTTAACGGCGAAGGCCGCCGCCGCGAGCAGCCAGATTCCGACGGTGCCGGCCACGACGGGGACCAGCTCGGGCAGGCCGGGGCTGGCCAGGAACATGCCTATCACGGCGCAGAACACCGCCAGCTGTGTAACGCGGGGCTTGGTCAGCACCAAGTATTGCCGGAGCAAGGGCGGGGTGGGAATGGGTACGGAAGTCATACCGGTATTTTAGCCCCATGGGCGCGCGACAGGCGCACCAGTAGAGTAACGCTGGCCAGAACCAGGCCTGCTGCGCCGCCGTTGTGCAGCACGGCGATCAGCAGGGGCCACTGGAAGAAGATGGTGGTAAGCCCGGTAAGCAGTTGCGCGGCCAACAGAACCAGCAATAGCCTGGCGGGGCCGCGCAATCCGGGTTCGGCAAGCATTTTCCATCCCAGCACACCCAGGTAGGCGAACACCAGGAAGGCGAAGTTGCGATGCACCCAATGGATGGCGGTCAATGCATTCTGCGAAATCATTTCGCCCGAGGGAAGCAGGCCAAGGCCCCTGAACAGCGAATATCCGCCGTGAAAGTCCATGTCGGGAACCCAGCGGCCGTGGCACATGGGGAAATCCATGCAGGCCAACGCCGCATAGTTGGTGCTGACCCATCCGCCCAGCGCCACCTGCATGAAGAGCAGGATCAGTCCGCCGGCCATCCAGCCCCGCCATCGCGCCGCCGCGGCCGCAATGGGAGCGTGCGGCTTTTCGCGCGCGGCCAGCCAGGTCATGAGGGCCAGCAGCAGCATGCCGCCCAGCAGATGGCTGGTAACCACCAGTGGCATCAGTTGATGCGTGACGGTCCATGCGCCGAATGCGCCCTGTACGCACACCGCGACCAGGGTGACGATGGCCAGGCGCGGGGTGTTGCCCAGTTCGCGGCGATGGCGCCAGGCCAGGTAAACGATGCCGATGATCATCATGCCCAGCAGCGAACCGACATAGCGATGAATCATTTCGATCCATGCCTTCGAAAAGCTGACCGCGCCGTAAGGCATGGCTTGCAGGGCCTGCTCTATGTGGCCGCTGGCCCCGATAGGACTGATCTTGCCGTAGCAGCCCGGCCAGTCGGGGCAGCCCAGGCCTGAATCGGTCAGGCGCACGAATGCGCCGAACATGATCAGGTCCAGCGTCAGGAACCAGGTGACGAATACCAGCTTCCGATAGCGCGATGTAATGCGTTCGACCATATTCCTAGCCAATGCGCGAGTTGCGGATGAGTTTGCTGATATCGTCTCGAACCGAGATGGGGTCGGCGTCGGCCGGGAACTGCATCATCAGGTTGCCCAGCGGGTCGATGATCCACATCGGCGCTTTCAGCGCCGCCTCGCGTTCAGCCGGACTTGCCTGCGGCGCCAGGAAGGCCGCCAGCTTGTCGGGGTCGGCCTGCAGCATGTGCGTGCCCTTGTAGGCTTCGAGGATCTTGTCCGGCACGGTGCCCTTATCGGTAAGGAACCAGATGCGGGCCAGGCGTTCTACATTCTTTCCCTGGCTGGCATGCGAATTTCGCAGTATGAATAGCTTCTTGACGCAGGATTCGGGGCAGGCGCTGGCATCGGCGCTGACCAGCAGCCATTTTCCGTGCAGGCTGGCCAAATCGAAAGGCTGGCCGTCCGGTGTGGTCAGCGGCAAGGCTTCGGCGCTTGGAATCGGCCGCTGGGGCTGGACAAGGGCGCCGTAGTTGGTGCTTTCCTGGGGACGCAGGCCCAGCGACGGGACGTAATAAGCCAGCAGGGCAAAGACGACGGGCGCCAGGCACATGGCCACGATCAGGAACAGGGGCCAGGCGGATCGCGGCTTGCGGTGTTGCGGTGTTGCAGGAGATGAGCTGACCACTATGGGGTTCCTTACAAAATGGGGGGCGATTTACGGCGGCGCAGGGCCCGCCAGGCGATGACGAGCCAGGCAATTGCTGCAATGGGGGCGAAACCGAACCATTGCAACGCATAGCCGCGGTTCTTGTCCGAATCCAGGGAGGGTTCCGGCCATTCGTGCAGTAGCTGTGCGCCGCCATCCGCGCTTTCCGGCGACGCCGCGGCGGACGTCTGGGCCAGGACGGCAGGCTTGAATTTTAAGCCAGTTGCCGCCGAGTAGGCGGCCAGGTCCAGGTTCTGAAGGCTGGGCAGGGGCCGTTCGGGGTCGGGCAGCTTCTTGGGCAGCTGGGTTGCGCTGTTGTCGGACCATGACCAAAGTTCGAACAGCCTAGGAACGCGGTCCAGCAATTCGCCGGATATGGCCTGTTCGCCGGCCGGGGCGGGAACGGTGGGCGGGCTCTGAGGAAACGATGCCTGACGCGGCAGCCAGCCCCGCAGGACCAGCACGGCTGTGCTTGAGGACTCGTCCAGCACCAGTGGCGTCGCCACCCAGTATCCCGGCCGGCCTTGATAATTTCGGTTTTCCAGCAGTACTGTCAGGTCGTGCCGCCAGTGGCCGTGGGCCGTCGCCGGCCTCCAGGGCACCATTTCCACGGCTGGCGTGTCCACACCAAGGGCCAGCGGCGCGCTGCCCCGTCCGGCATCGATGGCCAACCTGATGGCATCGCGCTGCGCGGCGCGGCTTAGCTGCCAGTTGCCCAGCGATGCGAACACGAATACCAGCGCGCCAAGCAGAACCAGGGCGGTCAGAGTGTGAAAAGTCGTGTGTGGGCGTGCCATGTCTGCAATAATTCAGGTTTTACCGGAGGCCGAAATGCGTATCGTAGTCATCCTAGCGTTCCTGGGCATTTTAGGAAGTTTAGCCTCTGCCCTCGTCTATCTAATGCGTGACAAAGGCGGCACCAACCGCACAGTGAATGCATTGACCGTGCGCATTGGCTTGTCTATCGCGCTGTTCCTGTTCGTGTTGTTTGCCCATCATATGGGCTGGATACAAAGCACCGGCTTCGTAACCCGCTAGGGCAGAAAAAAAGGCCGGCGGAGCCAGCCTTTTTCCGGATGCTTCTATTCTGCAAGCAGCCGTGTCGGGCGTATTGGCTTAGAACCAGTATACGAACAGGTACAAGCCCAGCCAGACCACGTCAACGAAGTGCCAGTACCAGGCGGCGCCTTCGAAGCCAAAGTGATGATTGGCGGTGAAGTGGCCCCTGATCAGACGGAACAGGATGACGGTCAGGAAGACGGAGCCCAGTATGACGTGGAAACCGTGGAAGCCTGTCAGCATGTAAAACAGCGAACCATAAATGCCGGAGTCGAAACGCAGGTTCAGCTCTTGGTAGGCATGGTGGTATTCATAGGCCTGGCAAGCTACGAAGGTGAAGCCCAGGATAACGGTTGCAGCCAGCCAGAAGATGGCCTTGCCGCGATGGCTGGCGCGCAAGGCGTGGTGCGAGATGGTCAGCGTCAGGCCCGATGTCAACAGCAGGGCCGTGTTGATGGTGGGAAGCCAGAAGGGGCCGACCGTCTTGAAGTCGGGGACGACGCCCGCGGGTCCCAGATTAGGCCAGGTGCCGGCGAAATTGGGCCATAGCAGCGTCTGGTGGTCCAGGTTGCTGAGCCAGGGGGTCGTCACTTCGCGGGCATACCACAGCGAGCCGAAGAACGCGGCGAAGAACATGACTTCCGAGAAAATGAACCAGGCCATGCTCCAGCGGTAGGAGTGGTCGACGCGCACGCTGTTGATGCCGCTTTCGGATTCGCGGATGGCGTCGCCGAACCAGCCGTAGAGCACGGTGAAAAGGCTAAGGATACCGACAATGAAAAGCCAGAAGCCGGCGCTGTAGCTGTTGATCCATAGCGCGGCGCCCAGCAGCGTCAGCAGCAGCGAAAAGCTGGCGCGTACCGGGTGGACTGATTCGGCGGGCACGTAATAGTAAGGTGCCTCTTTGCCCTGAGCCAAGTGACTTGCACTCATGGTGTTCTCCTGCGAATTATTGAATTAAAAATATTAGGTCAAATAGCCAATGAGCGAACGGGCAATCCAGACCAGCCCTACAACAAAAACAATGGCGGCGATGAGGCCGGCGATGATCAGGTGAACCGGATTCAGGTTGCCGATATCCTCAGTGTAGCCCTTGCCCTTGCGGACGCCGAAAAATCCCCACGCCACTGCTTTCATGGTCTGGAAGAAGTTCAGTTTGCGGCGCGACAGCTCCTTGATGTCTTCAGTCATGTCGCATCAGCTTCCCATGGACCCGCCGCGCCAGAAGGCCCACACCACGACGGCTATCACCATGATGACCAGGGCAAAGGCGGTGTTGCGATTCTTCCGGCGTTGTTCGGGTGTCATATGCAAACCTTATTTGACAACAGGGGGCGTAACGAAGGTATGGAACGGAGCGGGCGAAGGCACGGACCATTCCAGCCCGGTGGCGCCTTCCCATGGCTTGGCGGGAGCGGGTTCGCCGCGGCCGTTCCATGCCTTAAGGGCCAGGTACAGGAAAATAAGCTGCGACAGGCCGAACCAGAATGCGCCGATGGTGGCGATTTCGTTGAAGTCGGTGAACTGCGCCGCATAATCCGCGTAGCGGCGCGGCATGCCGGCCAGGCCCAGGAAGTGCATGGGGAAGAAGGTGATGTTGAACGAAATCATGCTGGACCAGAAGTGCCATTTGCCCAGTTTTTCGTCGTACATGCGGCCCGTCCATTTAGGCAGCCAGTAGTAGGCGCCGGCATACATGCCGAACAGCGAGCCGGCCACCATCACATAGTGGAAGTGGGCGATCACGTAGTAGGTGTCGTGGACGGCGATGTCGATGGGGGCAACCGCCAGGATCAGGCCGGTAAAGCCGCCGATGGTGAACACGAAGATGAAGCCGATCGCGAACAGCATGGGCGTTTCGAAGGTCAGGGACCCGCGCCACATCGTGGCAACCCAGTTGAACACCTTTACCCCTGTCGGGATGGAAATCAGCATGGTCGCATACATGAAATACAACTGCCCGGTCACGGGCATGCCGGTGGCGAACATGTGGTGCGCCCAGACCAGGAAGGACAGGATGGCAATCGCGGCGGTTGCGTACACCATGGAGGCGTAGCCGAACAGAGGCTTGCGCGAGAACGCGGGAACGACGGCCGACACGATGCCGAAGGCCGGCAGGATCATGACGTAGACTTCGGGGTGGCCGAAGAACCAGAACACGTGCTGATACAGGACGGGGTCGCCGCCGGCGGCCGCATTGAAGAAGGCCGTGCCGAAGTGGCGGTCGGTCAGCAGCATGGTGACGGCCGCAGCCAGCACGGGCATGATGGCCAGCAGCAGGTAGGCGGTGATCAGCCAGGTCCAGCAGAACAGCGGCATTTTCATCAAGGTCATGCCGGGCGCGCGCATATTGAGCACCGTGACGATGATGTTGATGGCGCCCATGATGGACGAGGCGCCCAGGATGTGCACCGCGAAAATGTTGAAGTCCATGCCCGGACCCATTTGCAGCGACAGCGGGGCGTACATGGTCCAGCCGGCCGCGTTGGCGCCGCCCGGCACGAAGAAGGACACGGTGAACAGGATCGCGCCGATGGGCAGCAGCCAGAAGCTGAAGTTGTTCATCCGGGCGAAGGCCATGTCGGACGCGCCGATCTGCAATGGGATCATCCAGTTGGCAAAGCCCACGAAGGCCGGCATGATGGCGCCGAAAATCATGATCAGGCCATGCATGGTGGTGAACTGGTTGAACAATTCAGGCTGGAAGAATTGCAGGCCCGGCGAAAACAACTCTGTTCGCAGCAACAGGGCCAGCACGCCGCCTTCCAGCAGCATGCAGAAAGAAAAGATCAGGTACATCGTACCGATATCTTTGTGGTTGGTGGCAAATAGCCAGCGACGCCAGCCATGCGGCTTGTGGTCGTGGTCGTCGTGACCGTGGCTGGCCGGGACGTGATCGGCAGTAACACTGCTCATGGTGGACTCCTTCCTACTCAACCAGGAAGCCGCTGTGCGGCGACCCGGTAAAAAACATTCAAATTCGTTTTACACGTGCCGCTGGCTTAGCGCAAGGCTTTGACATTGGCAGGTTGAACTATCGGATCTTGACCTTTTCCTGCGTTGCTCCATGCATTGCGGGTGTAGGTAATGACGGAGGCGATTTCAACGTCGTTCAGCTGGTCGCGGAAAGCCGCCATGGCGGTTCCGGGATGACCGTTAAGCACGGTGAGAATCTGGTCTTTCATGGGACCGAGTACATATTTTTCGTCGCCGTCCAGCGCGGGGAACGTGCCGGGAATGCCCTTGCCGTTGGCTTGGTGGCAAGCCACGCAATTGGCGGCAAACACTTTTTCGCCACGGGTGACGAGTTCGTCCTTGGTCCACTCTTTATTGGGATCGTCGGCGGCGGAAGCCAGGGCTTTCTTTTCGCCGGCGGCCCATTTTTCGTAGTCTTCCTGAGAAACCACGTCGACCACGATGGGCATGAAGGCATGGTCCTTGCCGCAAAGCTCGGCGCACTGGCCACGGTAGGTGCCGATTTTCTCGGCGCGGAACCAGGTGTCGCGCAGGAAGCCGGGCATGGCGTCCTGCTTGACGCCGAACTCGGGAATCATCCAGGAGTGGATAACGTCGTTGGCCGTCAGGACGATGCGAACCTTCTTGTTGACCGGCACGACCAGCGGCTTGTCGACTTCCATAAGGTACAGGTCGGTACGAGGCGCGGTGCCTACGATCTGTTCGCGGGGAGTGGCCAGATTGGACAGGAACTTGACGCCTTGCGCCGGGCCGTCGATGTATTCATAGCCCCATTTCCATTGGTAGCCTGTCACTTTGACGGTCAGGTCGGAGCTGGAGGTGTCCTTCATGGCGACGACGGTGCGTGTTGCGGGCAGCGCCATGCCGATGACGATCAGGAAAGGAATGACGGTCCAGGCGATCTCGATGCCGACATGCTCGTGGAATTTTGCGGGAACCGCGCCGCGCGATTTTCGGTGCATGATGATGGAGTAGAACATTACCCCGAACACGCCGACGAAAATGATCGCACAGATGATCAACATCATCCAGTGTATCCACATGATGTCCTGCGCAATTTGCGTGACCCCTTCGTGGAGATTGAGCTGATTGACTCGGGGGCCTCCGGGCATATCCTTGACCTGTGCACCGGCAACGCCCGCCAATAGCAATGCGCCAGTGCCCAGTAACCCTCTCAACTTCTTCATGCTGACCTCGAAATACGACGCGCTCTTAACAAACGTTGATTCTGGTCAAACATCTTGATCGGAAAAACGCCGGATGAGCACACAATTATTGGACGGCAGGCTTAAAATAATAAAGCCGTTAACTACCTGCTCGAATTTACTTAAAGACCGCAGAATTATAGCGAACTAGAGCGCCGCTGGGTTGGACCCATGCCAGCGATGTGGTCATATGCCCCGAAAACACAGCATAATCGGACCGGCTTACACTACAATTAATGCATGAATGATGCACACGCCCGCGTGCTGGCGCCAGTACTTGACACGCGTTACAAACTGCTTTCCAAACGAATCCAGCAATTGCCTCCGGGCGGTTCGCGGCCTTTGACAGTCGCAGGCAAGGTCGCAGGCTGGATCACCGCGAAAGCCACCAGTCACTTGTGCGATCTGCCCGGCGTGCATATCGAACCCGAAGCGGTGCATGTCACCGCGGCCCCCACGCAGCGTTTACCGTTGAACAGTGTGTTGGCGCAACTTGCGGTGTCATTGAAAGATACCGGTTGCCTGCGCGGCTGGCGCGACGAACTGCTCGATGTCATCGGCGAAGGGCGCCGCTTGGGCGTGATCGAGCGGGCGGCGGTCCGTCCCTTGGGTTTATTGACCAAAGCAGTTCATTTGAATGCATGGTCGCCCGACGGCCGCCTGTGGATTGCGCGCCGATCCTCCAATAAATCCACCGACCCGGGCATGTGGGACACCTTGGTCGGCGGGCTGGCGGGCGCCGGCGAAAATCTGGATGTATCGCTGTTGCGGGAAAGCAACGAGGAAGCGGGTCTCGCCCCTGCGGACATTGAAGGCCGGTCGCCCCTGCGGATTATCCTGCGCATGCACAGGCGCTTGCCGGAAGGCTACCAGGTCGAAGATGTATTGGTCAGCGATTGCACGCTGGCCGAATCCGTCGCACCCAGGAATCTGGATGGTGAAGTCAGCGAGATCAGGCTGGTCTCGGTCGACGATCTGTGGTCCATGGTCCAGGCGGACGAATTCACTCGGGAAGCCGAATTGGTCATCCTGGAAGGCCTGCAGAAAAGGATCCGCGAAGGGCTGATTCTGTAAGCCGGGTCCGGCCGCTTGTTCTATTTCTTATTTATTAGTGTCAACTATTAGCGTGGCCGGCTACAGGCTTTCCTGCCAGCCAAGCAGGGCCTTGCGTGCTTTTTCGTCCAGGGTTTCCAGGGCGATTTCGCGTTTCCTGTCCATGATCATCAGCGCATAGGGTTCGGCCAACGCCGAGGCCTGCGGGCATAGCGCCAGTTCTTCGCCCACCGAGGGCGACTTCGATCGCCAGTAATTGATCGCGGCTTCCATGTCGGCAAGAGTACACAGTGTTTTCATGTGCGCCAGGTGTAAGCGTGATGGGACATCGTGGCAAAGGCGGCCGGCCATTAGACGGCTGCACGGCTTCAGTTTAAGCTATCGGTACATCTTGCGGCGCCTTTCCGGCTGCCGCGTATCCACAACGATTCCGTCCAGGAGCCGCCATGACTACTCAAAATCATAATCCCTTTGTCTTGCCGGGGTTTGGGCAAACCGGCGACATGGCCGGCAACCCGCTGATGGCCAGCCTGGAAATGATGCGGCAGGCCTGGCAGGGGCTGGCAGGCTCGGCCGGCTTGGATCAGGCGGCCATGGCTGCGCCGGCCTCGCTGGAAGAGCTGGATCGGCGTATTGCCGATCTGCGGGCAGTCGAGAACTGGCTGCGCATGAACCAGGCTATGTTGTCCAGCACAATACAGGGGCTGGAGGTACAGCGCGCCACGATTTCCACGCTCAAGTCTTTCATGGGCGGGGCGGCAGGCGGTTCCCCGACTGGAGGGCCTTCGCCGCTGGAGCAAGTGCTGGGCATTAAACCGGCAACTGCGTCCGCCGAGACGCCGGACCAGCCTTCGTCCGTCGCCGGCGAGGCGTATACGGCGCAGGCGACGGCTGCCGCGCAAGGCTGGTGGGATATGCTGCAAAAACAGTTCGACTCTCTTGCGGCGGCAACCAGCGCCACCTTGCAAGGGGCGGAAGCGGCGGCCGAGGCTGCCCGGCAGTCAGCCACCAGCGTTTCTTCCAACTCGACAATGGGCAAAGCCGCCGGCACGGCGCGCAAAGCCACAAGGAAAAGCGCGGCTGCGCCGGCCAAATCAGCCGGAAAGGCAGCCGCCCGGCCGCGCCGCCGCGCTCCGGCTTCGCGTAAAGACGATCGCTAGCGGGTACGGCGCATGCAGGCGCTTTGACTCTTGTCTGGAACGCCTGTGTATCATTTCGGCTTTCCGGGTATTCTGACTCTTACATGCATCCATCAAGTACTTTCATGTTGAACATCGTTATTTTGGCTGCCGGCCTCGGCAAGCGCATGCAATCCGACCTGCCCAAGGTCTTGCATCCTTTGGCGGGCAAACCCATGCTGGCGCATGTGCTGGACAATGCACGCAAGCTTGGACCTGATCGTATCGTGGTGGTGGTGGGGCATGGCGCCGACCGCGTCAAGCAGGCCTTTGCCGGTCAGGACGACATACAGTTCGCCCTGCAAAGCCCGCAATATGGAACGGGGCATGCAGTGCAGCAGGCGGTGCCCTTGCTGCAGGATGGCGACGACAGCGCCACACTGGTCCTTTATGGCGACGTGCCTTTGGTACAGGCCGCAACGCTGCAAGGCCTGCTGGATGCGCGGGCAGGCGGCATGGCCGTGCTTACCGAGAATCTAAGCGATCCAAGCGGATATGGCCGCATCGTGCGCGACGGCTCGGGCCAGGTGCAGCGCATCGTCGAGCATAAAGACGCCACGGACGACGAACGCGCCATCACTGAAGTGAACACCGGCATCCTGGCGGCGCCCACCAGCCGGCTCAAAGATTGGTTGTCGCGCATAGACAATAACAATGCCCAGGGCGAATACTACCTGACCGATGTGGTCGGCCTGTCGGTCAGCGACGGCTTGCCGGTGCACGCGGCGCAGCCATCGGCCTCGTGGGAGACGCTGGGGGTCAACAGCCGGGTTCAGCAGGCGCAGCTGGAACGCGACTGGCAGGGCGAACAGGCGCGCCGCTTGCTGGAGCAGGGCGTGACCCTTGCCGATCCGGCCAGGTTCGATTTGCGCGGCGAACTGATCTGCGGCCGCGACGTATTCATCGATGTGGGCTGCGTGTTCGAAGGCCGAGTCGAACTGGCTGACGGCGTGCGCATCGGACCGCATTGCGTCATCAAGGACGCCATTATCGGCGCGGGTACGCATATCGACGCATACAGCCATGTGCAGCAGGCGCGGGTGGCCGACGAAGCGCGCATCGGACCCTACGCGCGCTTGCGCCCCGGGGCGGATATCGGGCCGCAGGCCCATGTGGGCAATTTCGTCGAAATCAAGAAAAGCACGCTGGGCCGCGGTTCCAAGGCCAACCATCTGGCCTACATTGGCGATGCCCAGGTGGGCGAGCGCGTGAATATCGGCGCGGGCACCATTACCTGCAATTACGATGGCGTCAACAAGTTCCAGACCGTCATAGAAGACGACGCCTTCATCGGCTCCGACAGCCAACTGGTGGCGCCGGTCCGGGTGGGGCGCGGCGCCACGCTGGGGGCCGGCACGACGCTGACCAAAGACGCGCCGGCCGACAAGCTGACTTTGTCCCGCTCGGTTCAGAAAACCATAGAATCCTGGAAACGTCCCAGCAAGAAAGCCTGAACGTGATTGAAACAGCAAGCAAGGCAGCGCCACTGGCCGACGGTCTGGAAACACCCAGGCGGCATTGGGCCACCCTGACCTTGCTTTTGGCGATCACCATTACGGTGTTCGATGCCTCGATGGCCAATGTGGCTTTGCCCGCCATCGCGCATGCCTTGTCCATCAACCCGGCCGATGTGGTTTGGGTCGTCATTGCGTACAACCTGATCGTTGTCGTTTCCCTGCTGCCTTTGTCGGCGGTGGCCGAGCGCATCGGCTTCCGGCGCATGTTCGCCATCGGCATGACGCTGTTCATGCTGGCTTCGCTGGCCTCGGCCGCATCGGAGTCTTTGCTTGGCTTGCTGCTATCCCGCATGGCTCAGGGTTTGGGCTCGGCCATGCTGATGTGTCTGTTCGGCGGGCTGGTGCGCAATATATATCCCTTGAACAAGCTGGGCATGGGGATAAGCCTTAATGCCATGACAGTGGGGTTGATGGCGGTTCTGGGCCCCACCATAGGGGCCTTCATCTTGCAATTGGCATCCTGGCACTGGATCTTCCTGGTCAATATACCCATTTGCATCGGCACCTATTTCGGCATCCGATTCCTGCCCGATGTGCCGCGCAGCCGCGGGCGCTTCGATTGGGTGGCTTGCGTATTAAGCGTGCCGGTATTCGGCTTGTCCATTGTCGGGCTGGACGCTGTAGTCAAGGATCCGGCGCGTGCGGCCCTATGCCTGCTGGTGGCGGCCTTGGCTGGCTGGGTTCTGGTGCGCCGTTCGCGCGACCAGGTCGCGCCCATTGTGCCCATCGATTTGCTGCGTATCACGCCTATCGCTTATGCGGTTGGCGCATCGGCCTTTTCTTTTGCCGCGCAAATGTCGGCCTTTGTTGCGATGCCGTTCTACTTCAAGCAAGTCATGGGCTATTCCTACGGAGATGTGGGCATCTTGCTCGGTGCCTGGTCGGTGGGAGTCGCCGTCATGGCTCCTTTGGCAGGCCATTTGTCCACCCGTCATTCAATCGCGGTGCTTTGCGGCTTGGGCGCGGCTTGCATGGCCCTGGGGATGTTGTGGCTGATACTGCTGCCGATAGACGCGGCCTTTGTCTGGTCCATGGCGGGCATGTTGCTGGGTGGCGTGGGCTTCGGCTTTTTCCAGACACCCAACAACAGGGCCTTGCTGGCTGGCGCTCCGCGGCATCGCAGCGGGGCCGCCGGCGGCATGCAGGCCACAACCCGTGTGTTCGGCCAGAGCTTCGGCACGGCGCTGGTGGGGGTGGCTTTTACTTTAAGCGCCGCTCATGGCGCCACGCTGGGTGTGGTGGCGGGAATATCCTGCGCGCTGGTTGCCATGGGCATCAATATCGTACGGCACTTTTTCAGCCCCGCCGCCGATCTGGATCTCTAGGCGCATGGATATCCTGCAACTGAACTTCGAGCGCGGTTGGCGCGGCGGCGAAAGGCAAACACTGCTGTCCATGCGGCACTTCCGGACGGCAGGTCACACGGTATCGCTGCTGGCGCGCGCCGGCGGCGAGCTGGCGATGCAAGCCAGGCAGGAAGGTTTTACGGTATATGAATATGCGACGGCGGCGGGCGTCAGCGGATTTCTGATGCGCAAAGGACGCCGCTACGACATTCTGCATGCACAGACAGCCAATATGATGACCTGGCTGGCCTTATTCAGGCGCTGGCTGGGCGGCGCCCGTGTGGTGTTCACCCGGCGCACGGCATTTCCCGTGCCGGCACGCAAAGAGCGCAGAACGGCATGGAAGTGGCGGCGGGCGGATGCGCTGATCGCCATCAGCCAGGCGGCGGCGGACGAGCCGCGGCGTCTGGGTGTGCCGGTATGCGTCATTCCCAGCGCCATTGAAGCCAAGCCGGTGGATCAGGCGCATGTCAATGCCTTCGCGCAGGAATTCAATCTATCCGGCAAGCACGTACTGGCCACGGCTGCCGCGCTGACCACGGAGAAAGACCCTTGCACCTTGGTGCGTGCTGTACACGGCTTGCATCGGCGGCGCGATGACTTTGTATTCCTGCACCTGGGAGCCGGCGGCGATGCCGAAGCACCGGCGCGCGCGCTGGTGCGCGAGCTGGGCCTGGAACAGCATTATGTATTTGCGGGCTTCCAGCCCGGCATCGATGACCTTTACCGGCTGATGGACGTGTTCGTACTGAGCTCTCGCCACGAGGCGCTGGGAACCAGCGTGCTGGACGCTTTCCTGTATTCGGTGCCCGTGGTGGCGACAGAGGCGGGCGGCCTGAAAGAAAGCCTGGCTGAAGGACGGGGGCTGTTATGCGCGGTGGGCGATCACGAGGCCTTGGCGCAAGCCATGGACCGGGCGCTTGCCGATCGGGGCTTGCGTGCGGCCATGGTGGAAAGGGCGCGCGACTATGTGTTGCGCAAGCACGATGCCAAGGGTATGGCCGCAGCCTATCTGGCCCTGTACGAACAGTTGCTGGATGGCGGCATGCACGCCGCCTAGGCGGGCTTGGCCGTCAAGGCTATGCGGGTTTCGAACTTGCTGCGATGCATGGAAAAGAAGCTGCGCACATTGCGCACATTGGCCTGCGATGTAAAGACTCGGTGAGCCATGGCATGGTAGGCCGGCATGTCGGCCACTTGCGCGACGACGACAAAGTCCGGCCCCGGCGACACCCGGTAGCATTGCAGCACGGCGGGCTCATCCGCCAGAGCCGCCTCGAAGGCATGCATGCGCTCGGCGGTTTGTACATCCAGGGTGATTTCGATGATGGCGGTCAGCGTGCTGCCCACTTTCGCCGGATTAACGATGGCAACCTGCTTTTCGATAACGCCTTCGTCGATCAGCCGCCGCACTCGGCGCAAACAAGTAGGGGCGGATGCATGCACACGCCGAGCCAGATCCTGATTGGTCAGTGAGCTGTCGGCCTGCATCTGCTCGAGTATGCGTAGATCGAGTTCATCCAGCTCAGTAAGTGCCTCGGTATTCATATTTATTCCTATTTATCCATATAAATGAAATAAAATTGCGTCATTATTTGACACAGAAATAAAATATCATATTTAAGTTAAATAAGAAATCATATTTCTTGATAACTTGCGCACAATAGCCTATCTCTTAAATTTGCAGGAGCAACTCCATGTGCGGCATAGTTGGCGCTGTAGCGCAACGCGACATCACCCCCATTCTTCTGGAAGGGCTTAAACGCCTGGAATACCGGGGTTACGACTCTTGCGGCGTTGCGGTTCACGCCGATGGCGAATTGCGCCGAGCGCGCAGCACAGAGCGCGTTGCCGAGCTGGTCGCCCAGGTTGCCAAGGAAAATATCCAAGGCTTCACCGGCATTGCCCACACCCGTTGGGCCACCCATGGCGCGCCGGCCACGCACAACGCGCATCCCCACTTTTCCGGCCAGGGCAAAGGCGCTGCGCGGATCGCGCTGGTGCATAACGGCATCATTGAAAATCACGACGAGCTGCGCGCCGAGTTGCAGGCGGCCGGCTACGTCTTTGAAAGCCAGACCGATACCGAAGTGGTGGCTCACCTTGTCGATCATATGTATGCCGGCGACCTGTTCGAGGCCGTGCAACAGGCCACCCGCCGCTTGACCGGCGCTTATGCTATTGCCGTATTCTGCCGCGACGAGCCGCATCGCGTCGTCGGCGCCCGTCATGGCTCGCCGCTGGTGGTGGGGCGCGGCGATAACGAAAACTTCCTGGCATCCGACGCGTTGGCGCTGGCCGGCACCACCGACCAGATCATGTACCTGGAAGACGGCGATGTCGTCGACCTGCAACTTGCGCGGGTCTGGGTGGTGGACATCGACGGACGTCCGGTCGAGCGCGACGTACATACCGTGCAAGTGCATACCGGCGCCGCCGAGCTCGGCCCCTATCGCCACTACATGCAGAAGGAAATCTTCGAGCAGCCCCGCGCCGTGGGCGATACCTTGCAGGACATCGAAAGCATCACACCGGAACTGTTCGGCGACGGCGCCTACAAGATATTCAAGGAGATCGACAACGTCCTGATCCTGGCCTGCGGCACCAGCTATTACGCCGGCCTGACCGCGCGCTACTGGATAGAATCCATCGCCAAGATCCCTGTGAATGTCGAGATCGCCAGCGAATACCGCTATCGCGACAGCGTTCCCAATCCGCGCACCCTGGTCGTTACGATATCGCAGTCGGGTGAAACGGCCGATACCCTGGCCGCCCTGAAGCACGCCCGCAGCCTGGGCATGCAAAATACGCTGACCATATGCAATGTGTCGACCAGCGCCATGGTGCGCGAATGCAAGCTCAACTACATCACCCGGGCCGGTGTTGAAATCGGCGTGGCATCCACCAAAGCCTTTACCACCCAATTGACGGCGCTATGCCTGTTGACGCTGGCATTGGCGCAAACCAAGGGACAGCTAAGCGACGAGCGCGAAGCCGAAATGCTGAAGTCCCTGCGCCACCTGCCGGTTGCCATAGGCGCCGTACTGGCGCTGGAACCGCAGATCATGGCCTGGGCCGACCGCTTTGCCAGCAAGGAAAACGCCCTGTTCCTGGGCCGCGGCATGCATTACCCCATCGCCCTGGAAGGCGCACTGAAGCTGAAGGAAATCAGCTACATCCACGCCGAGGCCTACCCCGCCGGCGAGCTGAAGCACGGCCCGCTGGCTCTGGTGACCGAGGCCATGCCCGTGGTGACCATTGCACCGCATGACGAGCTGCTGGAAAAACTGAAGTCCAACATGCAGGAAGTGCACGCCCGCGGCGGCGAGCTATACGTGTTCGCCGATGCCGACACCAAGATTGTGAACAGCAACGGGATTCATGTGATTCGCATGCCTGAAAACTACGGCAAACTGTCGCCGATTTTGCATACGATACCGCTGCAACTGCTGGCGTATCACACCGCGTGTGCAAGGGGAACGGATGTGGACAAGCCCAGGAACCTGGCCAAGAGCGTGACGGTGGAGTGATAGGGGGCTTCTTTGTACGGGTTGTGAAGATTGAAAATAGAGTGTGTTGATTTCTATTTTCTTTGAGCAATACGTACGGAATACGAGTTCGGCCAGGCATCGAAGATGCAAGAGTCCCACTGAATCAGCCTTGCACGGTTAAGCTGCCGCGGAATGCTCGAAGATCAGGCATGTCGTAGTGGCATGCGCATACAGCTTGCCGTCCGGGCCGACGAGGCGGCCCTCGGCCGTCGCCACCTGCCGCCCTGCGTGGATCACCTTGCCCTCGGCGCGTACCAGCGGTACCCCGTCATTCAGCGAGCGAACCATGTTTACCTTGAGCTCCAAGGTGGTGTAGCCTTTGCCGGCGGGCAACGTCGAATGCACCGCACAGCCCATGGCGGAGTCGAGCAGTGTGGCGAACCAACCGCCGTGCACGGTGCCCAGTGGGTTGTAGTGCCGGCGCTGCGGCCGGCCCTGGAAGACCGCGGCACCCGGTTCAATGTGAATCGGGACGAAATCGAGCGTGTCGCCCATGGGCGGTGGCGGCAGCTTGCCGGAGAAGATCGCGTCAAGCACCTGCATGCCCGAGAGTCCAAACATCTGTGCTTTGGGCTCAGTATCAGACGCGCTCCATCTCGCTCGAACGTGTTTTTCGTCCGCTACCCAGCGCGCCACCACCTGATCAACGTCCATTAGCCATTCCCGTTCTATTAAAGTTGTATATACAATAGTTGTAGGTACAATATACTACATGAAAAACTCAAGCAAGCCGCAGGGTTGCACCAACCTGAAACTTCGCCAGCTTACGCGCATGGTGACGCGTCATTACGATGACTATGTCGCCCAGACGGGGCTCAAGAATACGCAATACGCATTGCTGTCGTATGTCGTGCGGCTGGGCCCTATTCAACCGGTCGATCTGGCCAGACACATGCGGATGGATGCGTCGACCTTGACGCGCAACCTGCAGCCGCTGGCCGCGCAGGGGTTGTTGGAGACCGGCGCGGGCAAGGATGCACGCAGTCGTCTGGTCGAAGCAACCGAGACGGGGCGTATGAAACAAGCCGAAGGACAGCGTGCATGGCAAACGGCGCAAACGGCCCTCAACGAGCGCTTGGGTGTAGAGCGGGTCGCCGCCTTGCACGATCTGCTCGATGCCTGCATTGAATGCCTTGATAGCCATCCTGACGAGCCATCGAGCGAGTGATGCCGCCATCCCCGACACGCAGCCACTTCGGTCCCCCTCGGCGCTGTGGAGGTTTTCAGTCCACAAGCTGGGGTTCCGCTGGAATACCTACTTGAACGTAAACAAGGAGAGAATCATGACATTCAAAGCATTGCTGGCAACCAAGACCGCCGAAAAAATTTCGACAGAGATTGTGACGCTCGATGAGCGAGACCTCATGCAGGGCGACGTCACTGTCGCGGTCGAATACTCGACGGTGAACTACAAGGACGCAATGGCGGTCACCGGCCGTGGACCGGTCATTCGCAAGTTTCCTTTGGTCCCCGGCATCGACTTCGCGGGTGTCGTCGAAGCGTCCTCGCATGCAGACTTCGCTGTTGGCGATCGTGTGGTCGCCAATGGGTGGGAACTGAGCCATACCCACCACGGCGGCTTTGCGCAGAAGGCGAGGGTCAAGGGCGATTGGCTGGTCAAGATTCCCGATGTGTTCTCGACCCGCGATGCCATGGCTATCGGCACCGCTGGCTACACTGCGATGCTGAGCGTGCTGGCCCTGGAACATGGCGGCATCACCCCCGACCGTGGCGACATTCTGGTGACCGGCGCCAACGGCGGCGCCGGATCGGTGGCGATCGCGCTGCTATCGAAGCTGGGCTATCGGGTGATCGCATCGACCGGCCGTCTTGAAGAGGCCGATTACCTGCACGCGCTGGGCGCAGCGGAAATCATCGATCGCTGCACACTGTCCGAGCCGGGCCAGCCTATCGCTTCCGAACAATGGGCCGGTGCCATAGATTCCGTTGGCAGCCATACGCTGGCCAACGTTTTGGCGCAGACCCGATATCGCGGCGTAGTCGCGGCCTTCGGACTCGCGCAAGGTGCGGATCTTCCCGCGTCGGTGCTGCCCTTCATCCTGCGCAACGTGACGCTCGCTGGCATCGATTCGGTCAACGCGCCGCGGGAGGTGCGATTGCAGGCGTGGTCGCGTCTTGCCCGCGACCTGGATCTGGACAAGCTCGCCCGCAGCACGCAAGAGGTCGGACTGGCGGACGTGCCTCGTGTCGCCGGCGATGTCCTTGCAGGCAAGGTCCGGGGGCGTACCGTGGTTGACGTGAATCTATGATTGGCACAAGGAACGGACTGGCGAGGGTGCGGCCGCCACCGCTACTTCCAGAAACTCAAGTCTATCCTGACCCCAGAACAGTTCCCCGTTGAACACATAGGTGGGCGAGCCGAAGACGCCTTGCGCCACGGCCTCGTCGGTGTATTGCCGGTACAAGGCATTGATCTCATCCGCCAATGCGCCTTGCATGATGCGGTCGCCCGGCAAGTCCAGCGTTGCCGCGACGGCTAGCAGAACCTTCGCGTCAGAGATGTCTTGCTCCTTGCACCATTCGGCTTCCAGTATGGCCTTGTACAGCGCGGCCACATTCAAGCCCAGTTGATCAGCCGCGATGGTGAAGCGTGACGCCAGGTCGCCGTTGGGACACATATAGCGGGGCGTGATGTTAAGGGGCATGTTCAGCCGCTGCATCCAGCGTTTCAGCTCCGCCTCGCGGTAGGCCCGCCGCTCGGGGGCGCGCTGGCCCAGCGGGATTCCGCCGGTGCGCGCATATACGTCCAGGAGGTCGACCGGCTTGTAGCGGATCGTCGCGTTGCAGCGGACAGCGATCGCTTCCAGACGGTCGGCCCCCAGGTAGGCCCAGTCCGAGTTGATCCAGAAGTAGTAGTCAATGATGCTCATGCGTGTTGCCCTGCCAGCTTCGCTGTGTGGTGCAGCAACGGCGGGCTGGAGCGCATGCGCCAGGCGCTAAGGAAGGCAATCACACCCAGGCCGGTCAGGTACCAGACGATGTAGTGCGGGCTGCCATCGCCAGCGGCCAATAGCCAGGTGGCGACGATGGGCGCCATGCCGCCGCCGATTGCGCCGGACACTTGCACGGCCAGTGATATGCCGCTGTAGCGGACTTCGGAAGGGAACTGGTTCGAGAACAGGATGCCTTCAGGGCCGTACAGACAGGCATAAACCACGCCCACCGCCACGACCATGGCGACCGTGATCCAGGTTTCCTGGCGCGTGCCCAGCAGATCGAAGAAGTAGGAGCTGAACAGGCCGATGCCGATGGCGCCCAGCATGAAGACCCACTTGTGGCCGATGCGATCGCCCAGCATGCCGAACAGGGGCATGGTAAAGAAGGCCAGCAACGCGCCCCAGATGATGGCGTCGAGCATGATGGTTTTTTCAACGCCCAGCGTGCCGGTGGCATAGGCCAGGGCGAAGGTCACGACGGTATAGAACCAGGTCACTTCGGCCAGGCGTGCGCCGACCACCAGCAAGACGTCTTTGGGGTGTTGCTTCAGGACGGTCAGGATGGGCACGTCCGCCTTCTTGCCGGCTTGCTCCATGGCTTCGAAGTCGGGAGATTCGGCGACCTTGATGCGGATGAACCAGCCCACCGCCAGCAGGACGACGCTGGCCAGGAAGGGAATGCGCCAGCCCCAAGCCAGCATGGCTTCGTCGGGCATGCTGGCGACGGCGCCCATGGCCAGCGATGAAAGAATCAGCCCGGGTGCGACGCCTGCCTGAGGCAGGCTGCCAAAGAAGCCTTTCTTGCCTTCGGGGGCGTGTTCAACGGCCATCAATACCGCGCCGCCCCATTCGCCGCCGACTGCAATGCCTTGCAGGAAGCGCATGAGGACCAGCAACACAGCGGCCCAATAGCCGATGGTGTCGTACGAGGGGATCAACCCGATCAGTATGGTCGGCACCCCCATCATGACCAGTGTGATCAGCAGCATGGACTTGCGGCCCACCTTGTCGCCAAAGTGACCAAAGATGATGCCGCCCAAGGGACGTGCAAAGAAACCGACAGAATAGGTGGCGAAGGCCGCCAGCGTGCCCATCAGCGGGTCGAACTCGGGAAAGAATATCTTGTTGAAAATCAGCGCGGCGGCGGTGCCGTAAAGAAAAAAGTCATACCACTCGATGGTGGTGCCCATCATGCTGGCCACGCCGGCGGTGACGTATTGCCGGCGTGAGCGTGTGCCATGCGTGGTCGCAGAGGACCGGGTGTGTATAGAAGACATGATCTCCTCCAGGGGCTGGATGTAATGGTTGTTGTGTGTAAGGGATTACCGGGTGGCGCTGTCCGCCATCGGCTTGCCGCTGTCGACTTGCCGGCACCAATAATCGAAGGTGCCTTTGACGATGGATGGTTTCAGCAGATAGTCATGGGCTTCTCTGGCCAGATCATCCGCCACCGGCGTCAAGGGGCCGTAGACACGGGCGCGCGTTTGCATGCGTGCGGCGCGTTCCAGGTACACGGACAGGTACGTGGCCTCTTCGACCGTGTTGCCCGCGGTCAGGTAGCCGTGATGCGCCAGAATAATGGAGCGCTTGCCGCCCAGGGCTTCAGAGATCAGCACCCCTTCCTGGTCGGCGATGGGCACCCCCGGCCAGTCTGCCAGGAAGGCGCAGTCGTCATGAAAAGGGGTCATGTCCATTTGCGAGATGACCAGGGGCTGCCGTGCGGCGGCCAGGGCCGAGACCCACGGCGAATGCGCATGCACAATGGCATTCACGTCCTGGCGCTCTTTGTAAACCCACAGGTGAAAGCGCGTGGCCGGGTTGGCCATGCCTTGTCCGGTCAGGGTTTCCAGATCGGGCCCCACTTCGATGAAATCGTCGGGCGTGGCTTCGTCAAAGCCCAGGCCAAATCGGAGCGTCCAGTACGCGCCCGGCCGTTCGGATCGTGCGCTGATCTGTCCCGCCAGGCCGGCCTCCTGGCCTGTGGCGGCCAGGATGCGACAGGTGTATGCCAGGCTCTCCTGGACGTTGCGCTGCACAGGTTTGAAATGCTGCTTCATTTCAGACGTGGCGCGTTCGTCAAAATACTCTTTTGCTCGTAGTGGTGCATTCATAATGTATTCCCATGCTGGATATCATCAACTTGACCCAATCTGGGCAAATATTGATATGGATCAATTCTAGGAATACCAACGGCAAAGAACCATGAAGCAGCGCTCATAGCAGTTATGCGGGAAGGCCCCGCGGCGATGCGGCCAGAGCCGTTGATTTTATCGGGTAAAACCCGCGGCCATCTCGAGCAGTTGCTGGGCCAACGATGGTACCGTGCCGGTATTGCGCACAATGGCCACCACCCGGCGCTGCAATAGCGGTTCGGCCAAAGGCAGCTTGGTCAGGCCGTGATCGTCCAGCAGTCCCGAGGGAGTGTGTTCGGGCAAGATACAGCCGCCGATGCCCAGCGACACCAGTTGCAGCATGGCATCGATGGTATTGGCCTCGGCCACGACCACGTCGTCCAGGTCGGCGCTTTTGAGCATGCGGCGCAAGGCATAGTCTTCCGGAAAAGCGACCAGTGCGATTTCAGCATCATGCAAGTTGATGCGTGCGTCGGCGGGGTAGTGCCCCTTCTGCACAATGAAGCACATCTTGTCATCGAACAGCGTGACCGAGGTGAGCGTTTCGGATGCTACGGCCGAGTCATAGACAAAGCCGATGTCGGCCTTTCCTTTTTCCACCAGTTCGACCACATCGGGCGAGCTGCGCGCCATGACGGACAGATTGACGCGGCGGTGCTGGCTGACGAACTTGGTCAGCAGATTGGCGAAATAATGGCTTAAGGTGTGAATGGTGGCTACGCGCAAACTGCCTTCCTGCCCGCCTTCGGTGATCCTGGCGGCCTCCAGCGCAGCATCGATCTGAGCATAGTGTTGCTCCGTGCCTTGCTGCAGCCGCTTGCCCGCTTCGGTCAGCGTCACGCCCCTGCCCGTGCGCGTAAACAAAGCCTGCCCCAGAAAGGCTTCCAGGCTGGCCAGTTGGCGGCTCAGGCCGGACTGGCTTACGTCAAGCTCCTCGGCGGCCTTCGACAGGGATGAAAGTTCGGCGATTTTAAGAAAGTAGCGTAGCTGACGATCGAGTGGGTCCATGGGGGGAAGGGCGGGAAGTTGGCGCGACTGCCTATGATATAACTGTGTGCTGCGAAGGCCTTGCCATGTGCTCGAATGGCTCGGCGCCGAGGGCCACGCCTTGTAAAGCTTTTCGCCAGTATACCGTCGCAATCGATGCAAAGGGGGGTGGAAGATGATCGGGATAGGCCTGATGATTTATCCCGGCGCGCAGCAGGCCGCCGTGCTGGGGCTGACAGACCTGTTCGGCGTCGCGAATCGAATTGTGGCGTCGCATCGGAAAGCGCAAGAGCCTGCATTACGGGTCACTCACTGGCGACAGGACCACCCCACTCGCAAGCCAAGCTGTGTGTTCGACACTTGCCCGAGTCAACCTCCGGAAGCTTTGTCGGCCTTGATCCTGCCGCCCGCCTTAAGCGAACCGATCAGCGTGAACGAGGCCGCGTCCTTGACGGCCTGGCTGCGCGATCGGCATGCGGACGGGGTTGCCTTGGCATCGGTTTGCGCCGGCGCGTTTGTCCTGGCGGCCACCGGCTTGATGGCTGGCAGGCGAGTGACGACGCACTGGTCCTATGCCGAGCTGCTGCAACAACGCTTTCCCGATGTCTCCGTGGATGCCGATCAATTGATCATCGATGACGGTGACATCATTACGGCTGGCGGCCTCATGGCATGGACGGATTTGGGACTGCGGCTGGTGGATCGCTTTCTGGGTCCCACGGTCATGTTCGAGACGGCACGCATGCTGCTTGTCGATCCTCCTGGCCGCGAGCAGCGCTACTACAGCGTGTTCTCTCCCCGCCTGACGCACGGAGATGCGGCGGTGCTCAAAGCGCAGCACTGGCTGCAAGCCACCCAGGCCAAGGAAACAGCATTGGCGGCTCTTGCCGCACAGGCCGGGCTGGAAGAGCGCACTTTCTTGCGCCGCTTCCAGAAGGCGACCGGCATGACGACCACCGAGTACGCCCAGCGCCTGCGGGTCGGCAAGGCTCGCGAGCTGTTGCAGTTCGGAAACGCGTCCATCGATCGCGTGGCCTGGGAAGTTGGCTATAGCGACCCAGGGGCTTTTCGAAAGGTCTTTACACGCATCGTGGGATTATCGCCAGGCGAATACCGCCGCCGTTTTAGCGCAGGCCAAGGCGCAGTCAAATAAAAGCATGGGCGGGCTGGCGGGATGCCCGCCGTGCCGGACCTTGATGTCGATATTGGCTCTTAAATTGTCGGTGGCGCCACTTCACGCCGGGAGGTTTGCCGGCGAAGATGTAGGCTTTCGCTTACCGAATACAGGAGAATGACACCATGAAGAAGCGCGGTCTGATCATCGTTGATTTGCAGAACGAATACTTGCCCACTGGCAAGCTGCCGCTGTCGGGTATCGAGGCGGCTGCCGCCAATGCCGCCCAGGTACTCGGCGACGCCCGAAGCAAGGGCATCCCGGTCTTCCATATCCGCCACGAATTCGCCGCCGCGGATGCCCCCGTGTTTGTTCGGGGCTCCGATGGCGTGAAGATTCAGCCGTCGGTGGCCCCGGTCGGAGATGAGCCGGTGATCGTCAAGAATTACATCAATTCATTCCGCGAAACCGATCTGAAGCAACAGCTCGATGCCAAAGGTGTCGAAGAGCTTGTGGTTGTGGGTGCAATGAGCCACATGTGTATTGACGCTGTCGTGCGCGCCGGGGTGGATATGGGCTACCCGACTACGGTGCTGCATGACGCCTGCGCAACGCTCGATCTGACTTTTGACGGCGTGACGGTACCGGCGGCCCATGTGCATGCGGCAATGATGGCGGCTCTCGAGTTCGGTTACGGTACCGTGAAATCCACGCAGGCATACTTCGCTGCGGAGTGATAACGCCAATAATTAGTTGACGTTCCCGAACTAAAGCTGCGCTGCCGGACTCAACGTTTTGCAGAAGTTGCGTCGATAATTTGATGGCGACGTGCCCAGTTGGGCGGCAAACTGCTGGCGCAGAGCCAAGGTCGTGCCGAAGCCGGCTTCCGAGGTGATGCATTCGATCGGCATGTCGGTGGTTTCCAGCAACTGCTGCGCCCTGGCGACCCGCTCGGCATTCAGCCACTTGGTGACGGTGGTGCCCGTTGCTTCCCGGAAGCGCCGGGTAAAGGTGCGCCGGCTCATTTTCGCGACATCGGCAAGTGTGTCGAGCGACAGAGGCTCCGCCAGGTTTTCACGCGCCCATTCCAGCACGCCGGGCAGGCGATTATCGTTAAGAAGCTTTGGCACGGGCCGCTCGATGTACTGGGCTTGGCCGCCCGCCCGGTGTGGCGGCGTGACCAGCAAGCGGGCGATATGGTTCGCCGCCTCGAAGCCATGGCGCTCGCGAAGCAAATACAGGCAGCAGTCAATCGCGGCGACCGTTCCGGCTGATGTGATGATGTTGTCACTGGCCACATACAGTACATCTGGACGGAACAGGGTTGCTGGAAAGCGCCGCGCAAACACCTCCCGCGCCACCCAGTGGGTCGTGGCCTCCCTTCCATCAAGCAAGCCCGCATCGCCCAGCACGAACGCACCCAGGCATAAGCCCACGATCAACGTGCCTTGTTCATGGGCCCGCCGCAGCGCCTCTGTGAGCTCGGCGGGCGCCGGCACTTCGGGGTCGCTCCAGGCGGGGATGATGATGATATCGGCTTGGTCCATGGCTTCCAATCCATTGACGACCTCGATGGCGACGCCCTGATCGCTGCGTACTTGCCCGGGTCTTTGGGCGAAATACTGTAGATCGTAGTGGGCATGGTCGGGGCCGTTATCAGTACCAAGGACAACGCCCGGCACAGACAGATTAAACAGGCTTACGCCATCGAAGGCGAAGACGGCGACGCGGATGGAAGACATAGGTAAAAGGGCGATAGCAGTGGTGGGATTGGCCTAATTTTAGTCTATAAGGCTGTTTGGGCCAATAGATTGGCCTGATTTTTACTTATATTGTCATTCAGGCCACTGTTGCGTTCGGCGCTCCAAACCCACAATGGAGGCTCTTTAACTAGCGACACATTGGAGTAAGCGCATGTACATGAAAACTCTCGCCGGGACCCTGGCTTTGGCCCTTAGCGTTACAACCGGCGCCGCATTGGCCCAAACGAAAGCGTCCGCCGGCCGCCAGCCGATTAACGAAAAAGTCCAGTTGCAACAGATCCGCAATGCAACGGTAAAAATCACCTACGCCGACACCACATTCCTGATCGACCCGATGCTGGCCAGGAAAGGCGCTTATCCGGGCTTTGACGGGACCTACCGCAGCACACTGCGCAATCCCCTGGTCGAGCTGCCGATGTCCGAGAAAGAGGTGATTGCCGGCGCTGACGCGGTAATTATCACCCACACCCACCTTGACCACTGGGACGATGCCGCACAGCAATTCCTGCCCAAAGGCATCCCGCTTTTTGTCCAGAACCAAGCCGACGCAAGCCTTATTCGTTCCCAGGGCTTCACCAATGTTCGTGTCCTTTCCGATAAGGCCAAGTTCGGCGGCGTGACGCTCAGCAAGACCGGTGGGCAGCACGGAACCGATGAAATGTTTGCCTCGGCGGAAGTGGCCAAGGCCCTCGGCCCTGCCATGGGCGTCGTGTTCGAAGCACCGGGTCACAAGACGCTTTATCTGGTCGGCGATACCATCTGGCGCGACGACGTCGATCAGGCATTGGCGCAGTACGATCCGCAAATCATCGTCATCAATGCGGGCTATGCGGTAATGGACGGCTATGAAGGCTCGATCATCATGGGCAAGGAAGACGTGCTGCGTGCTTCTCAAGCCGCCCCAGACGCAAGCATTGTCGCCACCCATATGGATGCGATCAATCACATGTTCCAAACCCGCAAGGAACTAAGGGAATATGTACAGGAAAAGAACATACAGGATCGTGTCGAGATCCCGGAAGACGGCGCTATCGTCGAATTCTGATCACGCTGGAGGCCTGCCTGAGAATCACAGGCAGGCCTGTCGCGCTATCAACAGACTGGGACACTAGCCGCTCGATATTGGGGGCTTGGTACCGCTGCGTGCATTTTTGCTCTTCGCTTTGCAGAGTGCGGCTAGCTAAATCACCTTTTTACGCAACCATGCGGCAATGGCCTCGCCTGCGACTACCAGCCCGATGATGGCCAGCAAAATGGTGGCTACCGTGCGCCAGTCCAGCGTATCAATGGAGCCTTGCAGGATTACACCTATGCCGCCGGCGCCCACCAGGCCCAGTACGGTCGATTCGCGCAGATTGATGTCCCAGCGCAATATGCTGACCGCGAAAAAGGTGGGTACAACCTGCGGGACAATGGCGTATAGAATGACTTTGGCACGCGAGGCGCCGGTGGCTTCCAGTGCTTCGACCGGCCGGCGGTCGATCTCTTCAATCGCCTCGCCCAGAAGTTTGCCCAGGAAACCCAGCGACCGGAACATGATGGCAATGATGCCTGCCAGCACGCCCGGGCCGAAAATGGCCACAAACAAGAGAGCCCAGATCAGCGTGTTGACCGAGCGGCTCGATACCAGTATGAAGCGGCCCAGCCATAAGGTTGCGCGGTTTGGCGTGGTGTTCTGCGCCGAGATATAGGCCACCGGCAGCGAGACGAAAATCGAAATAAAAGTTGCGATCGTGGCAATATTCAGGGTTTCGATCAGTGCCCACATGATCGCGTGAATGCTGGAGAAATCGGGCGGCATCATGCGGCCTGCCAGATCGCTGATCTGGGCAGGGGCGTCCCACACCCAGGGCCAGATGATATTGATGGAAGCCAGAGACCAGCTGACGGCCAGTGCCATGATGGCAAAAATTCCCAGGCGCGCCCAGCGCTCGCGTCCGGTATAACGGGCCCAGGCCCGGTCGGCAATGGACTGTGTCACCAGATAGCCCTCCGAATGCGGCCACTGACGGCTTCGCTTATTAAAATGACGGCAATGATGATCATGGTTATGGCCAGGGCGAAATCGTAGTCGTAGCGGCCAAAGGCATTCATGAGCGTTGAACCGATTCCGCCGGCGCCCACAATGCCGACCACGGCGGACGCGCGCAGATTGCTGTCCAGTTGATACATCGACAGGCCGATCTGGCGCGGCATGATCTGCGGCAAAACCGCAAACTGCAGCACGGTAAAGAAGCGTGTGCCAGTGCTGCGCAGGGCCTCGACCTGGCCCCAGTCAATTTCCTCGATTCGTTCAGCAAGCATCTTGGCCACGAATCCGATCGAATAAATAGTCAGGGTCAGGATGCCGGCGACAGGACCAAAACCCACCGCCTTGACGAATATGATTGCGACAATCACAGGATGAAAGCTGCGCGCCAGGATGATCAGGGTGCGCCCCAACAGGTAAATCGGCTGGGCGGCGATATTGCGTGCCGCCATGAATGCGATGGGAATGCTAAGCCCCACGCCCAGCAGCGTCGATAGAATCGCAATTTGCATGCTTTCCAGAAAGCCGTCGATCAATAATTCATGACGGACAAAGCTGGGTGGAATGGCGCCGGAAAAAATGCGGGCGGCCCGAGTCAGGCCTTCACTGATGCGCGCCCAGTTGAAGGGCAGAGTGTAGGCAACCCAGACCAGATAAATAATCGTCGCCGCGATCAGCCCCCAACGCAGCAGCGGATTGGCGATAAAGGGCGGTTTGCGCCAGGTTCGTGGCAATGCGGATGACTGGCGGGTCATAAGGCTGCGGTTTCCAGTGCTTCGAGCGGGGCATTGACTCTTTCGTCAGCTGGTGTGCCGCTATATACGCGGTGCATCGCATCCGCATCAAGCTCATCGGGCGTGCCGTCGAAAATCAAGCGGCCGAAGCGCATGCCCACGATGCGGCGTGTGAATTCCTTGGCTTCGGCGACATTGTGGATATTGATCAGCACCGGCAGCTTGAACTCGTCGGCCAGCTTTTGAAGCAGCTCCATAATCTGGCGCGATGTCACCGGGTCGAGCGAGGCGGTCGGTTCGTCGGCCAGCAGAATCTGTGGTTCTTGCATAAGCGCGCGCACGACGCCGACGCGCTGGCGTTCGCCTCCGGACAATTCATCCGCACGCTTGTTGGCGTAGTGTGCGATCCCTACGCGTTCCATCAAATGAAATGCACGCTCTATGTCCTGGGCCGGATAGCGTCTCATGGCGGCTCGCCAGTACGGGATGTATCCCAAGCGGCCACACTGCACGTTTTCCATGACGGTCAGGCGGTCGACCAGGTTGAAGCCTTGAAAGATCATGCCGATATGCCGGCGCGAACGGCGCAGCCCCTCGCGTTTGAGCGATGTCAGTTCGACGCCGTTCAATTCAATGCTGCCCGAGGTGGGTTCCACCAGGCGGTTGATACAGCGCAGCAACGTGCTTTTGCCGGCCCCGGATGCGCCGATGATGGATACGATCGACTCGTCGGGAACCTCCAGATCGAGGCCCTGCAAGACGGGATTCCCGTCACCGTAGCGTTTGACCAGGCGGGTAATACGAAGCATAGGTGGCTCTTTTGTGTTTCTTGCAGCGTGTTTGCCGGGATGCCGCCCGCCGTCGAGTGGCATGCCGGGCCTTGATGTCGACGGAGGTTATTTCAGGTTTTCAGTGGTGTAGGTAACGCCGTTGGCTTCCTGAATGTCTCGTATGACCGACCAGTTTTCCTTGTACGTAATAGGAACGAACTTGGTCACGCCTGAAAACTCCTTGCCCAGCGCCGTGCCCTTCATGTCGAAGCTAAAGAAAGCTTCCTTGATCTTCTCGACCAGCTTGGGATCAAGGTTATGGGCGTATGTGTAGGATGTGGTGGGAAAGCGCTTGGATTCATAGATAATCTTGACGTCGTTGGGGTCGTAAAGATTGCGCTCGGCCATGCGTTCGACAACTTCCGACGCCACTGGCGCGGCATCGTAATCGCCAGCGACCACGCCCAACATGGATTGATCGTGCGAACCCGAGTACACGACCTTATAGTCTTTTTCAGGCGTGACCCCCTGCTTGGGGAATAGCGCGCGCGGAGCCAGGTTGCCGGAATTGGATGTCGGCGATGTATGGGCAACGCGCTTGCCTTTTAGGTCGGCCATGGTGTTGATGCCGCTGTCTTTGCGCGTATAGACCTGCAGCGTGTATCCGAAATTGCCCGTTTCCGAACCCATCAGGGCAAATGGCACCGCGCCCGCCAGATTCACGGCAAATGGGGTGGGGCCGGTTGAGTAGCCCGCAATATGCAGCCGATTGCTGCGCATGGCTTCGATTTCGGCGGCATTGGACTGAACGGCGAAGAAACGTACATCTTTGCCCGTTACCTTTTTGAGATGCTCGATAAACGGTTTCCATATGTCGGCGTAGATGGCGGGATCTTCGACCGGCGTGTAGGCGAATACCAGCGTATCGGGATTCAACAGCTTTTTCGGATCAGTAGGAGGATCGGCGACGAGGTCGCCGTTTACGTCGCAATAAATTTTGGCGAGCGCGCCGCGATTGCTGCATTCGGCTGCTCCGGCGTTCGTTGCGGGAAGCATCATGGCGGCAAATGCTGCCAGGCAGGTGAGCCGCCAGATGGGGCGAGTCATACCGGTTAAAGATATTTTCATGGCTCCTCTCTCTTTTTGATTTTTACGTCTATTCAACAGAAATGTTGTTGTCTGCCAACGTAGATTACCCATAAAAGTTGTTTATTACAATAATTGTTGGCAAAAAATGTTGCTATCATCACACTTTCGATGTGGCAGGCGTCTTTCCCATAGCCGCAAATTTTCTTTTACAAGGCGACGTAGCAGCGCAGCCAACTTCTTATCAGGCCTCTCACGTCATGATCCGTAAACCACGCAAAGATGAACGGCAAGCCCGGATTCTCGAGGCATTGCGCCACACGCCTCATATTCGCATCGCATTGCTGGCCGAGCGTTTCAAGGTTACGACCGAGACCATACGCCGCGATCTTGAGTCGTTAAGCAGGCGCGGCCTGGTCAATCGTGCGCACGGAGGGGTGGTTGCCCAGCCCATGGGGGTGCAACCGTCGATATTCGAGCGTGAACAATCGACCGTGGATGAACGATCGCGCATTGCAACGCTGGCCGCCTCGTTCGTGTCCAGCGGGCAGGTGCTGATGATGGACGCCGGTTCGACCACCACGCAATTGGCCTGGCAACTGGCTCGCGGCACCGAAACTTTGACGGTGATCACCAACAGCTACCCGGTGGCCTCGGCACTGACGCCATCCCGGTGCACGACCATAGTCTGCCCGGGGGAATTCAATGGGCACGAGGGTGGCGTGTTCGGGCAGGACACCACCGAGTTTCTGGGGCGCTTCCACGCCAACATTGCCTTTATCGGCGCCAGCGGCCTGGGGGCCGGCGGTGTCATGGATGTAAACCGCCAGGCCGCCTGGGTCAAGCGAACCATGATCGAGCGCTGCGAACACATCTATCTGCTGGTGGACCATACGAAATTCGATCTGCATGTGCTCGAGGTCGTGGCCCCCCTGGATGCATTAAGCGGGGTGATCACCGACCGGGCGCCTCCCGGTCCGTTGGCACATGCGTTGCGTGAGGCCGGCGTCGCCTGCCATGTCGCGTCGAACGCCGACACGACCGATCCCGTTTTGCCCCATTCCCAGGAGGAAAAATGACCCGTTTCGCCGATGCGGATCTGCAATTGCTCGCCCAGGTCGACGTTATTTTGACGGATGTGGACGATACCCTGACCCGGGGCGGCAAGTTGTCGGCCTTGACGCTTGACGCCATGGAACGGTTGGCATGCGGCGGGCTGCGGGTCATACCGGTTACGGGCGGCTGCGCGGGCTGGTGCGACCACATCGTGCGCGCATGGCCGGTGGCCGCCGTTATCGGAGAAAGCGGCGCATTCAGATTTCAGATGCGGGCCAACGGCGGACTCGGACGGCGTTTCGTACGGCCGCTCGAACAATTGCGGGCCGACCAGCAGCGGCTATTGGAAATTGCGCGTCGGGCGCTGGCTGCCGTGCCCGAGGCGCGCATGGCAGCCGACCAGGCATACCGGCTTGCCGATGTGGCCATTGACCACTCGCAGGATGTGGGCCCACTGCCCGCATCCAGCATAGCCACGATCATCAAGATATTCGAGGACGCCGGCGCACGGGCGCGCGCCAGTTCCATACACGTCAATGCCTGGTTTGGCGACTATGACAAGGCCACCATGGCAATTGAAATGCTAGCTGAGGACCTGGATATTGATCCTCGGGATCAGTCGCGGCGGGTATTGTTCATTGGCGACGCGCCCAATGACGAGTCGCTTTTTCGCGCCTACGCATTAAGCGTGGGTGTGGCGAACATAAAGCCTCATCTGAACAGTTTGTCCCATCCTCCCCGTTGGGTTTGCGACGCTGGCCATGGCGCCGGCTTCGTCGAAATGGCGGACCGCGTCCTGCAAGCCCGCCAACTCGTCGAAGAATCCGCAGTGGAAGCAAGGCTTTCGCCGACGTGACGCGGTATATTGTTGGCTTGATTCGGGGTGGGGCCCGAGTTGTTTGCTCTGGCTCCGATGCGGAGAATTGCCATCTATAAAGCCTACATTCTTCTGGCGTTGACAACACTTTTCTGGGCGGGTAATTCGATTGCGGGCAAGTTGGCGGTCGGCCATGCTTCGCCGATGGTTCTTGTTACCCTGCGATGGGCCGGTGTGATGGTGGTGCTGTATTTGCTAAAGAGAGGGCAGATTGCCGCCGACTGGACGGCGATCCGGCCGCGATTGGGCTATCTGCTTTTGCTGGGAACGCTTGGCTTCACCGTCTTTAGCGTGGCGCTTTATTACGCGCTTATCTACACCACCGCAATCAACACCAGTATTTTGCAAGGGGGCATGCCTCTTTTCGTGTTTGCGGCGAGCTTCATTTTATTTTCCAGCCGCATAAGCGCAGAGCAGGCGGCAGGTTTTGCTTTCTCTTTTTTAGGCGTGATCGTCATCGCCATGCGCGGCGATCTGGGCAACTTGATTGGCCTTGACATTAATGTTGGCGATGCGTTGATGCTTATCGCCGTCATGGCTTACGGCATCTATACCGCCGCGCTACGCAGCAAGCCTCAGATGCATTGGACAAGCTTGATATTCATTCTGTGCGTGGGGGCCACTTTGGCGTCTCTGCCCATGCTGGCTTTCGAAGCGGCTCGGGGTCAAACCATTCTGCCGGATACACGAGGCTGGGCAGTCATTGCCTATGTCGTTATATTCCCATCCCTTATAGGTCAAGTCTTGTACATCCGGGCAGTCGAACTTATCGGCGCGAATCGAGCCGGCCTGTTCATCAACTTGCTGCCCGTGTGGGGAGCCTTGCTGGCGGTGACCATTCTGGGAGAAGAGTTTCACCTCTATCACGCGGTGGCGCTGATAGCGATTCTGGCAGGAATCAGTCTGGCTGAATATGGCGGGCGAAAGCTGGGCAGACAAGAGTAGATAGTTTTGCGAACCGGCGGAATGCCATTGCCGGTTGCCGTCAGCCTGCCCACAAGTTAGGTGTCAGCGCATTTGAATAGCCCGATACAAACTCCTTTGGTTCAGCGCTTTGCGGGTCATACACCGAGCGGTGTATGCGCCCGATATTGCCGCCATATAGATGGATGCTTACGGAAACTTTATCCGCATAGGCATTGCTGACCCGGTGGATATCGCCGATAGTGGGTGATACGCAAGAGACTTCGCCCTGGTTCAAGCGAACTTCCGGGCCGACAGCCATCATGCCTTCGCTGGTGCATCGATAGTGTTGTTCCAGTTCGGCGCCTCGCAGCATGGCAATGACGCCCCATACGGTGTGGTCATGAATGGGCGTTTTCTGCCCCGGCCCCCAGACGAAGCTAACCAGCGAAAAGCGGTCCAGCGGATCGCCGTACAGCAGATATTGCCTATAGAACTCCGGATGCGGTTCCGCAAAGGCTTCAGCCAGCCAGTCGTCTTGAGCGACCAGGCCGCTCATTAATTCGCGGGCTTGATCCAGGACTCCGTCATCCCCGGGGGCGCGGCCTTCCATCAGGCGTGTCAGGCTTTCCACCGTGTTCAATAACCGTTTGTTGCTCATTTCTGGAGCCCTTCTTGCTTGACTTGAATGCACTTCTTCGAGCGCGCTAAAGTTCCTTCTGCAAACATAGGATACAACGAGCCGGCATTTGAGCAACGGAACTAGTCTGCCATCTCGTCTCGCTCATCGGCTAGAAATCCGCCGCACTGGTGTCGCCATAGTCGCGCATAAGTGCCGTTCTTCGCCAGCAGCTCGGCGTGGGTCCCTTGTTCGATGATCTTTCCCTGATCCATGACGATCAGGCGATCCATGGCGGCAATGGTGGAAAGCCGGTGGGCGATGGCGATGACTGTCTTGCCTTCCATCACTTCGTCCAGGCTTTCCTGTATGGCCACCTCCACTTCGGAGTCCAGGGCGCTGGTGGCTTCGTCCAGTAGCAGGATAGGTGCGTTTTTTAGCATGACGCGGGCAATAGCGATACGCTGGCGTTGCCCGCCGGAGAGCTTGACGCCACGCTCACCCACCAAAGTGTCGTAGCCGCTGCGTCCATGCGCATCGCTCAATTGGTGGATGAAGTCATCGGCCTGGGCATGGATGGCGGCTTCCTGGATCTCGGCATCGCTCGCGTCGGGGCGTCCATAGGCAATGTTGTCGCGTATGGACCGGTGCAGCAATGACGTATCTTGCGTGACCATGCCGATGGCGCTGCGCAGGCTGTCCTGCGTCACCTGGGAAATGTCCTGTCCATCGATGCGTATCCGGCCGCTGTCCAAATCGTAGAAGCGCAGCAGCAGGCTGATCAGCGTGGATTTTCCGGCGCCCGAACGGCCCACCAGGCCGATCTTCTCGCCGGGGTTCACCGTCAGACTCAGGCCGTCAAGCACTTGGCGTTCGCCGTTGTAGTTGAAGAAGACGTCGTCGAATTCCACTTTGCCGCATTCCACCTTCAGTGAGGGGGCGCCCGGTATATCTTGCACCTTGGCCACGCGCGAGAGTGTGGCCATGCCGTCCTGGACGGTACCGATGTTCTCGAACAATGATGTCATTTGCCACATGATCCAGTGCGACATGCCGTTTACGCGCAAGGCCATGGCCGTGACGGCGGCTACGGCACCTGTGCTGACTTGTCCGTCATGCCAAAGCAATAGAGCATAACCGCCCGCTGTAAAGATCAGTACGACCACCAGAGCCTGGTTGACGATCTCGAACTGACTGACCAGGCGCATCTGACGAAAGCCGGTGTCCTTGAAATCCTCCATGGCCTCGCGCGCGAAATGGGCCTCGCGCCTGGTGTGCGAGAATAGCTTGACGGTCGTTATGTTGGCATAAGCATCGGTGACGCGCCCGGTCATGGAGGATCGGGCATGGGCCTGCTCCTGCCCCACTTTGCCCAGGCGTGGCACAAAATACACCATGGCCAGGCCGAACAGGATGATCCAGTTGATGAAGGGCAGCATCAGCCGCGCATCGAACCCGCCCGCCAGCGCAACGATAGTGATGAAGTACACCCCAATGCCCAGCACGATTTCGATGAAGGTGAATAGCACCTCGCGCACGGCCAGCGCCGTCTGCATGACCTTGGTGGTGACGCGGCCGGCGAATTCGTCGGAAAAGAACGATAGGCTTTGGCGTAGCATAAGGCGGTGGAAGTCCCAGCGCAGCCGTAGCGGCAGATTGATGGCCAGCACCTGGTGCTGCACCATGGTGCGCAGCGCCACCAGGCCGATGCTGGCAAGCAATACGATGCCAACCGTCCACAGTACACGCTGCTCATGCGCGGACGCGGGCTCGCCTCTTTGCCAGACCGAGAGCAGTTCGACGACCTGGCCGAGAAAGGCGAATAGCCAAGCCTCGTAGATCGATACGCTGGCGCTAAACAGGGCCAGCGCCGCCAGATAGCGGCGCGAACCGCGTGTGCATGCCCACAGGAAGGAAAACAGGCTCTTGGGCGGAAGAGGCGTATCTTCGGGTGGGAAGGGATTGAGCAAGCGTTCAAATGAGCGGAGCAAAAGCGCCTCCGAAATGATCAGAAGGGAGGTGGGAACGATAAGCAGGCCATGTCAATTACGTATCGGTATCCACCGCATATCCCGCGTTCAGCCAGGCATCGAGTCCGCCCGCTAGTGGACGGACTCGGCTATAGCCGCTTTTCATCAAGCGTTTGGATACGATTGCGGCCGATGCTTCGTTAGGGCAATCGCAATACACGATGACTTCTTCGCCAGGCATTGCGCTTGGTGCAATGTCTCCAGCCCGAAAGGCGATGGCGCCGGGGATGCGGCCCTGGGCTTGCGCCAATGGGGAGCGTACATCGACAACGATGGGGCGGGACTCCGACTGCAACATATCGTAGAGCTCTTGAACGCTGACCCGCTCCATGCACAGCGACTTGATGAAGCGCTGGCGCTCCCACCATTTTTTTGCGATGAACAGTAGAAGCGCGATGGCCAGCAACAGCGCGCCCAGCATGCCCAGGTTGACCAGTACGTTCAACAACTCATCAACGGCCGTGCTGAACAGCGAACCCAGATAGACGGCGGAGCCCGACCAGATGGCGGCACCGATGCCGTCGAACAGTAAAAAACTTCTTTTGCGCGTGCCTACCGTGCCGGACAGTACGCTGGCGATGGATGCGAATCCGGGGATGAACTTGGCCACCATCAGCGAGGACGGCCCCCAGCGTAAATAGATTGATTCAGTTTGCCTGATGCAGGAGTCAGGAGACAGGGATATGCGGCAAAGCGTGGAGATCAGTCTGGCGCCGTAGCGCCGGCCCGCCAGATACCACCCAAAATCCGCAATCATTGCGGCCAGGACGGCGATACCCACCAGGGCGAATCCACTGTAGCTGCCGGAATCCTGCAATGCTCCGGTGATGACGAGAATGGGGTAGGCAGGCACCGGGGCGCCGGCCTGCTCGATGAGCACGTTGAAGAACACGACCAGCAGGCCGTATTCTTCAATGAGTTGCAGTATGGATTGCATCATGATGACAAGATGGAGGGACGTCTTCGGCAAGTATGCGATATTTTTGTGCTCATGGTACACCGCATTAAAACTGTCCAGCTTGGCGCCGACGCCAATGAGCGAAGGGCCGCTTGTATGGGCGGCCCTTCGCTCAGCAGATATCCTCGTCCAGGTTATTTGGCCTTGGCAGTCGCGCTATAGGAGTTCATCCGATTGCGGTAGTCTGGGATATGGTTGTTCAGCAGCGTGGCCAGGCCTTCCACATCGTTGCGCCAGTCGCGGTGTAGTTCGCTGGCCACGGCGAACCAGGACATTAGTTGCACACCCGCTTGCGACATCCGATTCCACGCGGCATCGCGAGTCATTTGGTTGAAAGTGCCCGAGGCGTCGGTGACGACGAAGACGTCATAACCGGCTTCGATGGCCGATAGTGCCGGGAAGGCCACACACACCTCGGTGACGACCCCTGCAATCAGCAACTGCTTCTTGCCGGTCGCCTCCACGGCCTTGACGAAGTCTTCATTGTCCCAGGCATTGATCTGGCCGGGCCGGGCAATGTATGGCGCGTCGGGAAATTGTGCTTTCAGCTCGGGTACCAGCGGGCCATTGGGGCCGTCTTCGAAGCTGGTCGTCAGGATGGTCGGCAGCTTGAAGTAATGAGCGATGTCGGCCAGGGCCAATACGTTGTTCTTGAACTTGTCGGGATCGATATCCCGCACCAGCGACAGGAGGCCGTCCTGGTGATCGACGAGCAACACTGCGGCATTGTTTTTGTCGAGGCGAACATAGGGCTTGGTCATGATTGACTCCTTGAAAAGTTTAACTGCACGGTTAAATGCCCGCGATACCTTGGACTGCGCCGGCCGCCGGGGCGAATCGGCCGGGCAGCAGTAAGTGGTTCAGGCCTGCATTTGTCCGAAGCGCCCGCTGTTGAAGTCTTCGAATGCCTGGAGGATTTCGGCTTTGCTATTCATGACGAAGGGGCCGTGGCCGACAACCGGCTCATTGATCGGTTCACCGCTTAGCACCAGCAGCGTCGCATCGTTGTTGGCCTCGATTTCCAGGCCGCTGCCGTCGCGATCGAACTGCACCAGTTGACCCTCTCGCACAATTTCGGCGCCATTGACCAGCACTGTGCCGTGCAATACGACCAGCGCCAGCGTATGACCCGGCGTCGTGTCGAAGCGCATAACGCCATCTTGAACCAGCCGCACGTCCCATACGTCCATCGGCGTGAAGCTGCGTGCCGGGCCGCGCTGGCCATCGAACTCGCCTGCAATGACGCGGACCTGGCCGGCACCGTCGGGCAGCGCCACCGTCGGGATGTCGCGATTCAAGATCGTCTGGTAGCCGGGTGCGGACATCTTGTCCTTGGCCGGCAGGTTGACCCATAGCTGCACCATTTCCATTTGCCCCCCCTGGCGGGCAAAGGCTTCGGAGTGGAACTCTTCGTGCAGGATGCCGGAAGCCGCAGTCATCCACTGCACATCGCCGGGTCCGATGGTGCCGCCTGCGCCTGTGGAGTCGCGGTGCGCGACTTCACCTTCGTAGACGATGGTCACCGTTTCGAATCCGCGGTGGGGGTGCGTACCGACGCCGCGCCGGGTTGTAGTCGGGTCGAAAGTGTATGGGCCGGCATGGTCAAGCAGCAGAAACGGGCTCAGCGCTTTGCCATGATCCCCATAACTGAACAGGGAACGAACCGGAAAACCGTCGCCTACCCAATGAGGGCGGGGCGCTTGATAAATGCCTTGGATTTTTCTCAGCATGACTTTTCTCCATTTGACGGAATCGCTGTCTGAGACGCAATGCGATTCACTGAACATGGAAATCAGTATATATTTGTAATTAATGATTCGCTATACCCTGATTTTCATCCTTAATGTCCTATTTTTGAAACGATGAAACTGCCCGATCTCAATGAACTGCACTACTTTGCGAAAGTCGTGGAGCACGGCGGCTTTGCTTCGGCCGGCCGTGCCCTAGGCATTCCGAAGTCGAAACTAAGCCGCCGCGTTGCCCTGCTGGAAGAGCGTCTTGGGGTGCAGCTCCTGCTGCGTTCGACGCGCAGCTTTACCGTCACGGAAGTGGGCAGGCGCTACTACGAGCACTGCCGGGCGATGCTGATCGAAGCGGAAGCCGCTGAGGAGTTTGCGGCGTTGGCGCAGTCCGAGCCAAGCGGCGTGATCCGTATGAGCTGCCCCGTCGCCCTGCTGGCTGCGCGCGTGGGGCCGATATTGGGCCGCTTCATGGCCGAGTACCCACGGGTCGTGCTCCACGTGGATGAAACCAATCGTCGTGTGGATGTGGTGGCGGAAGGCCTGGATCTGGCCATCCGCGTGCGCCCACCGCCTTTACAGGACAGCGATCTGATTTTGCGCACGTTGGCCGAGCGGCGCCAATGCCTGGTCGCATCCCCCAAATTATTGAAGCAGTGTGGTTCGCCTTCGGGGCCGATGGATTTATCGCATTGGCCTACCCTGGAAATGGGGCTGCCGCAGGATACACATCGTTGGCTGCTGCAGGGGCCGGAACGAGTACAGGCTGAAGTGCGACATAGCCCGCGCTACGTGACGCAATCCATGCTCGCTTTGCGTGATGCCGCCGCCAGCGGAGTGGGCGTGGTGCAGTTGCCAACCATGTTCATTCAAGATGAACTAAGCAACGGCACTCTGGTTCGGGTTTTGCCCGATTGGGAGCCAAGGCCGGAAATCATTCATGCTGTCTACGCATCGCGCCGGGGCCAACTGCCGGCAGTACGCGCACTGTTGGATTTTCTGGCGCAGACGTTCAGGGACATGAAAGAGGAGTGAGGCGCCAAGATCGACGGCCAGCGGCCCTTGCGCACACAGCGTTCGCGCCAAGAACGTGTGTCATAAGCGTCAGAATTGCCTGAAAAGTTTTTCTATATAAAACAATAATAATAAATTAAATATAAAAAACAATATTAGCCAGTATGCGCATTGACTGAAGCATAACAAGCCATACATAATCCAGAAAAAACAAAGCTATTTAATTGAATTTAAATGGTTTTACTATGTAAAACAACTGGAGAGGCTGTGTATAAATTTCATCAACCAAATGGGATTCATTCAAGTGAGTTGTGGCAACTGTGCCTGAGTGTTGATCCTTGCGCCGTATCAGACGTGCTCAACAAGTATGGCTTTAGTCAACGCACCATGCGAGCCGATCTGCAAGGCATTGCGCCGGGAATGAAAACAGCCGGCATCATTCGGACCATGTCTTCACGCCCCCGCGAGCAGGCTCCCGATCCGAGCAAGGAATACGGTTTACTGTTTGAGGCGATCGATCAACTATCTTCTGGGGAGGTGCTCGTCACCGATACCGTCGACTGCTGCGTGTGGGGAGAGCTCTGCGCGGAGCGTGCCAAACGCCGAAACAGCAACGGCGTAATCATCGATGGATATTATCGGGATGCAGAACGCGTATTGGCTTCAGGTTATCCGGTCTTTGCCCGTGGGCGTCATATGAGCGACCTGCTCTATCATCGCGAGATCATTGCCATCAACCAGGCCGTCTCATGCGCGGGCGTTTACTGTGAGCCGGGCGATTTGGCTCTGGGTGGCGCTGACGGTGTCGTTGTCATACCAGGGAAAATGATCGAATTGGTGATTCGCGAGGCGGCCGATAAAAGTCTCACGGAGGATCAAGTTCGCACTGCCTTGGCAGCAGGAGCTTCCGCGGCAGAGACGTATAAAAGCTACGGTGTGTTTTGATGAGTTCGACACAGGTTAAGGATGGCGGCGGGTCGCAACGTATTCAAGCCATCGCCCGTGCGAGTCAATTATTGGATTTGATTTCAGCCAACGAGCCCGAAGGCGTTGGTATTGCCGAGCTGTCGCGCCAAAGCGGCTTGCATAAAACAACAGCGTTTCACATTCTGGCCACTCTCGAAGATTTGGGCTTCGTCAGCCGTGCCGAAGGCAATCGCAAATATCGCCTCGGGCTCAAGAACCTGGAGCTGGGCAGCATGGTGCGCCGTCATCTGCCATTTCGGGATCTGGTCTACGACAGCCTGCTGCGGCTATGCAGCGAAACCCGGGAAACCGTCAATCTGGCGCAGCCATTGCCAGATCGTCTGCTGATTGTCGAATGCCTGGAAGGCAACTACGGTTTGCGTGCTGCCTATTATGCAGGCACACGCTCCTATTACCATGCCACTTCCTGCGGCAAAGCCATGCTGGCGCATCTGCCAGAGCAGCAACGGCGCCATATTTGTGAAGCATCGCCCTTGATTGCGCTTACTGAATCCACCATAACCGATGTTGCTGTGCTGTACGGACAACTCGACGCAATCCGGCAGGGGCAGGCAGCCTTGGACTTCGAAGAGAACGAAGTGGGCGCCTACTGCATTGGCCGTCCGATTCTGGACAGTGCCAACAATGTCTTGGGGGCCATCAGCGTATCGGGCTTGAAGAATCGTTTTGATGATTGCACCCGCAACCGCATCGATACTTTGCTTAAGAAAGAGATAGGCCTGATAGCTCAAAAGCTAGGTCGGTGATGAAGCCGTCTTTTCAGCGACCATACTATTACCACCAAAGAGGAGCATTATGAAAAAACAAATAGCACTGTGCTTGGCGTTGCTGGTCGCCCCTCTGGGCAACCTCTTTGCCGCAAACATGTACCCCTCTCATCCTATACGCCTGATCGTGCCCTTTCCTCCGGGGGGCGCACCCGATGTCGTGGCGCGTCTGATGGCCGATGACATGGCGAAATCGCTTGGCCAACCAATTATCGTCGAGAACAAGCCAGGTGCCAGCGCCAATATCGGCATGAGCTACGTTGCAAAGTCCAAACCAGATGGTTACACAATCATCTTGTCAAGCGCATCGCTGGCGATCAATAAAAGCATGATCAAAAACACGCCTTTTGATCCGGTCGATGACTTCACTCCGATCTCGCTGATTGCAATGGTGCCTTCGGTTATGGTGGTGCCCGCTAATATTCCGGCCGACTCTGTTCAGTCATTTATAGACTATGCGCGCACCCACCAGGGAAAACTGAACTATGGGACCAGCGGCGTGGGCACTACACAGCATCTTGCGGGCGTAATGTTCAACAAAATCGCCAATACCGACATTGTCCACATTCCGCACAAGGGGCAGAACGCCCTGGTGCCGGAACTGATCGCTGGCCGCGTACAGCTTTCCTTCAACAACATCTCTGCTGTGCAGCCTTTTGTAGAGAGCAAGGAACTGAAAATTCTGGCTATTGCTTTACCAGAGCGCTGGTCGGAATTTCCAGATATCCCGACATTTTCGCAAGCGGGGCTGCCTGGTTTCGAGGTATCAAGTTGGCTGGCGCTATTCGGTCCGGCCAACCTGCCCAAGCCCATTCTCCAAAAGATATACCAGGCAGCGAAAACCGCGATGGACAATCCCGCCATCCGGGATCGCGTGGTGTCAGCCGGCAACTACCCTGTCGTGAGTACGCCGGATGACTTGAAGGCATTTCTTGATGAAGAAATTGGCCGTTGGTCTAAAGCGGTAGAACAGCTTGAAAACCGGTAATGCCTATTTAACGCTTTATCAAAACATTCACAGGCGCGGCCAGGAAAAGAGACAAGACAGTATGCAATCACCATTATTTCGATTTGCAGTCATTGCTGATTCACATATCGAACCGGAGCCGAACGGCACGTCGACGCGGAACAATCTGCGTAACGCCGCTGTCGTTCGCATGCTTAACGCACATCAGCCCGAGTTTGTTATTCATTGTGGAGACATCCTGCATGTTCCCGCTTTTGGGCCTCATTTTCACGATGCTGCCGGCATATCCAAATCGATTTACAACGCCCTGGAAATGCCCATCTACTCGACGCCGGGCAATCAGGACATTGGTGACAAACCGTCAGCGTGGATGCCGGCTCCGGCGGCCACGCCCGAATACACCAAAATGTATGAGCAGCATTATGGACCGGCGTGGCAAAGTGTCGTGCATCAGGGCTGCCACTTTGTCTTCATAAACTCTCCCATATTGAATTCGGGCCACACTATTGAGCAGGAGCAACGTGTATGGCTGGATTCCTATCTTGAAAAAGCAAAGGGTGAACGAATTTTTCTTATCACGCATTATCCGATTTTTTTGCTTGATGAGCACGAGCCGAGCCATTACGACAACATTGATGAGCCTGCCCGGGGCTGGTTATTAGAACGCATTGACCGCTATGGAATTGAAGCGGTCTTTGCGGGTCATGTACACAACTTTTTCTACACCAGAAGAAAAAACTCGGACTATTACATTCTGCCCTCCACTGCCTTTGTCCGCCGTGATTATTCAGAGCTATTCAATATTGAGCCCGGACAAGATGCGGAGTTTGGCCGTAACGAACCGGGCAAGCTGGGGTTCCTGCTGGTTGATGTATTGGCTAAAGGATGCCGACCGCATTATGTACGTAGCTATGGCTTGACTGAAGTTGCCGATACCCTCCCGGCCGATTCCTTACCCTCTTCAGTTTTCTGCCAGAATGGCATCGGACTGGGAGTGACACTGCGCCATCGCTGGTTCGGAATCACCACATTGTCAGCGAACAACACCACGGACGAGTTTATCCGCAAGCAGGTTCGATCCGACTATGTCCTGGAAGGCATCTGGCACCTGGGCATCAAGACCATCCGGGTTTTCATGGACGATCTATACGCCGAGGACAGTCGGCAGCGGCTGGCTTTGCTATCGAGCTTAGGATATGAGGTTCATATTCAGTCCGCGGGCCTGCCCACCAATCAGGATATACAGCTCATTACGTCAAATGCCTCGGATATCCATTGCTGGGAGATTGTCTTGCCCGTCGAGCAGCATTCCATGTTGCTTTCGCTTTTGCCGCGGTTGCCGTATCGGCACGTGCGCGTTGCGCTGGCCAAATTCGAGAATTCGGCTCAGTATCGCCATGAGCAAATCAATTATCCTCACTTCTTGGCGGCCGGTTTTAATCCCGGACTCGACAACCAATGGATTGCCGAACTCATTGCCAAAACCGCAGATGCTCCTGAAATTCTCAATAGCCTCGTGTATCGTACAAGCTGGTCGGAGGATCCCAGTGCCTTCGCCCAAGCGACTCGAAAGCAGCTCAAAGACTCTTCCTTGCAAACGATTATGACGGCTTCTTGGGCCCCATCGGAGCCGGGCGAGTTTCAGGCCGATGACGCGGCAATCACAAGCTACGTTCTCAAGCTGTCCGCAGCCGCCACCGTGCCTGGCTGCAAAGTGATGTTGGACATCTTTTCGGACTTGGACCGAGGCTATTACCCTCGACATGGCGTGATGGATAGACGCTATGATCCGCGCCCCGCTGGTCAATTGATGCGCAATGTCCACCAACTCTTTGATCGACTTGGCGAAGCCCCTGTTTTTGTATCCAGCCATACCGATGAGCATGATGGTTGGCAAGCACAACTTCGGGCCGGCAGCAAGGACGTCATCCTCTCCATTTCCGGTTCGCAGGGTCACGACGTGGCATCGTGGTTGGCAAATATGGATGCTCCCAACGATCAGCTCACGGTAATCGATCTACAAACGGGTCAAGAGAAAACGTTGATCTGGCCATCAGGCAAGGACGCTCCCGGCGCCATACGGAATCAGCTCAAGCCATGGCAAAAGTACCTGGCCTGTCTTTCTTAGTGCTGATTGGCCCAAAAAGGAGGGGCATTGATCATGATTCAAACATTGGAGAACAAGAGAGCGCTGGTGACCGCAGCTGGTCAGGGTATAGGCCGGGCTGTGGCGCTGCGCTATGCGCAGGCCGGCGCTCAGGTATTCGCAACGGACATTAATACCGACTTGCTGGATACACTGAGGCATCCCGCCATCAAAACCCTGCAGCTGGATGTTATGTCTGCGCGCGGCATTCAAGCCAGTGTGGAAAGTATCGGTAAGATCGACATCCTTTTTAACTGTGCAGGCGTTGTGCACGATGGGACGGTGATGGACATTGATGATGAATCCTTGGATTTTGCATTCAACCTGAACGTCAGGGCGATGCTGCGGATGATCCAGGCGTACTTGCCAAGCATGTTGGACCAGAAAGAAGGCGTCATCATCAATATGTCCTCTGTCGCGAGTAGCGTAAAGGGCGTGCCGAACCGCTGCGCCTACAGTCTTACAAAAGCGGCGGTCATTGGCTTGACCAAGTCGGTGGCTGTTGATTACATCGCCGATGGTATTCGTTGCAATGCCATTTGCCCGGCCACGGTGGATAGCCCTTCATTGCACGAGCGCTTGCACGCTTCCGGTGATTACGATGCGGCACTTAGAGACTTTATCGATCGCCAACCACTAGGCCGTATTGGCACGCCCGACGAGGTCGCTGACCTTGCCTTATATTTGGCCACGGCTACCTACACCACGGGCCATGCGTATCTTATAGACGGAGGTTGGGCGGCTTGAACTAATAGGGTCGATTTAAAGCATCCGCATTCTCGTGGCAAGATGCTGGGGCTTTTTTGGTATGCGTCAGGTAAAACCATCTTGAACTCAAGCGGCAAGTCATGCCTCATACCCACCACCCAGTCACAAGATGAATGATTATTCCGACAATGCCGCCGACCACGGCTCCATTGATTCGGATGAATTGCAGATCGCGCCCGATATTGAGCTCCAGCTTTTCCACTATCTCATCTTCTTTCCATTCCTTCATCTTGTCCGAAATGAAGCGGCCGAGCTTGGGGCGGTATGCGTCGATGAATCCGGGCGCATATTGAATTAGCTGTTCATTCATCCACTGGCGTATGTTGTCATCGCGCTTGAGCGACTGGCCGAACTGCAAGGTCTGCTCGGTGATTGCGGCCTGGATTTGCGAATCCTTGCGGCCAAGGTCCTGCCGGACCCAGGCTAGAAAGTCCTGCCACAGGCTGTCAAGATAGGCGGACACCGCAGGGTGATTGGCGATCTGATCCTGGAACTGACCCAACTAGTAGCGAAAAGCGGGGTCTGTTTGCAGCTTCTCGATCAGGTTTTTCAATTTAATGTCCAGTTCAATGCGCGCTGGATGCCCGGGGGTTTCGTTGATTTCAACGAGTATTTTGGCGGCCGCTGTAATGAACCGCTCGCTCAGGGCGGTGCCGGCCCAGCCTTTCAGGCTATTGAAATACAGCGGCATGTCCTTCGCGACCATGCTGTTGAATTTTTCCCTGACGGCGGGGTCTTGCAGGTAGTGCGCCAGATAGTCGATTAACTGATTCAACAGCTCCTGATGCTTGTTGTTGCGCGTGAGCAGGTCCAGGATTTTTCCCAGCAGGCTGGCCAGATCGAACGCTCTTATCTTGTCGGAGACGGCGCCTTTCAGAAAGTGCCGAACACTCTGATCATCCAATGAGGTCAATGCATAAGAGAAGAACCGTGCAGCCATGCCGCCGGCCTTGTCTGCGTTTTCTTTGCTGGACAGCCATTCGGCAAGCCGGGTGGCGGGATCGATTTTTCTTATTACCGAAATAATCCGGTCGGTGGAAAAGAATTCGCCTTGGACAAAGTCGCCAAGGTTATCGGCGATGCGATCCTTGTTTCTAGGGATGATGGCGGTGTGCGGCAGCTTTATGCCCAGTGGATGGCGAAACAGCACGACCACGGCATACCAGTCGGCCAGCGCCCCGACCATCGCCGCTTCTGAAAACGCCGCCAGATATTCCAGCCAGGTGTATTCATCCTGAAGCTTTATCGAAGCGAAGTAAATAATGGCGAAGAAAGCCAAGACTGCCACGGCAAGACGCTTCATATCCTTAAGATTGCGGCGCTTGACTTCATTTTCGGCTTTCGCCGGACGGGCTGACAAGGATGAGCGGCTATTCATATTTGTCCTGGTCATTATGGTTCTGCTTGAGGGGAATGTACCGGTTTTTGGGGTTCTTGAAGTCGCTTGACAGGATACGGCAAGCAGGGCGATACTGATTTCGCTTATCGAATATTTATTCGGTATACGAAAATCGTCCATTTCTTTAATGGGTTGCTACGTTTCCAGCAGGAGAAGCAAGTGGCAGGCACAACGCAAATATTCGGTACAAGCTCCATTGCCCAGGTCGAACCGGACAGGATTACGATCCGCGGCCAGGATTTATGCGAAGACTTGATCGGGAAAACCTCGTTTACGCATTACTTTCTGTTCCTTCTTACGGGAGGGAAGCCTAGCCAGGAGTTGGTAGCCATGACGGACGCTTGTCTGGTGGCGATTGCCGAGCACGGCCTTGTGCCTTCCATACAAGCGGCGCGCTTGACATACGCCGCGGCGCCCGATGCCCTGCAAGGCGCGGTATCGGCAGGCTTGCTGGGCTGCGGCACGGTAATTCTGGGCGCCTCTGAAACAGCGGGCGTCCTGTTCTCGGATGTTCTGAAGCGGCGGGATGCCGATGCCATCGATATCGATGCCGCAGCCGCCGTTATCCTGCGCGAGATGCGGGTAGCCCGGCTGCCGGTTCCAGGTTTCGGCCATCCCGTGCATAAAGCCGAGGATCCTCGCGCTACCAGGCTGTTGACGCTGGCCGCTGAGTTGGGCGTGAGTGGAAAGCACATACAGGCGCTGCAGGCGGTGGAGCGGCAGATTGAATCCGCTTATGGACGGTTTTTGCCTTTGAATGTATCCGCTGCGATTCCCGCGGTACTGCTGGATGCCGGCTTCCCGCTGGAAGCGTTGCGCGGGGTTCCCCTGGTGGCACGCACCGGTTCGCTGGTTGCGCATCTGCTTGAAGAAAAACATAATCCGCTGGGTTTCAAGATCGCGGCGCATGCCGAGAAGGGCATAGCTTACGACGGTCCGGCGCCTGGCGATCGGAGCGCCTGATGGAAAGTATCGCCGCCGTACTACAGGAACCGGCGCAGGTCATGGGCCTCTATCCACCGCATGACTATACGGTTACCGGTTTGCTGGCCAGCCGCGTCCAGGCCTTGCCGGACAAGATTTGCCTGGTGTTCGAAGGGCGTACCTGGACATACAGCGAGCTGGCGCGGGATGTCGAGCGTACGGCTTGGTGGCTGATCGAGAACGGTGTACAGGCTGGGGATCGCGTAGGCGTGTTCTCCACCAATCACCCATCCACCGTCATGCTTTTTCTGGCCCTGGCTCGCATAGGAGGCGTCATGGTGCCGGTCAATCCGGAGTTCGGCGTGTCCGAAGCGTCCTATGTGTTGAACAATGCCAAGGTGCGCGGCGTGGTGTGTTCCCCCGAAGCCTATGACCGGACGCTACAAGCCTGCGCCAGCCTGGATTACGCGCCGTGGATCGTGACGAACGAGACGGGTGTTCAGGACGCAAGGTCTATGGACCAGGAAGTTGCCGCGGCGCCATGTCAGGCCGCTGTCTTGGCGCCGGCGCCTGACTCCACCTGCGTATTCATATATTCCTCCGGCACCACGGGCTCGCCCAAAGGAGCCATGCATGGCCAGCGAAGCTACGTCATTACCGCCGAAAGTTTCGTGGTGCGTCTATATCTTCAACCGGAAGACCGCATCCTATGCGTGTTGCCCCTATTTCATATCAATGCGCTGTTCTATTCGCTGGGCGGCACCTTGGCCGCGGGGGCAACGCTGGTGCTGGCGCGCCGGTTCTCGGCCGGCGGCTTTTGGAGGACCGTATCGGAAACCCGGGCGACCACCGTCAACCTGATTGGCGCGGCCGCTACGATTCTGGCCAAGCGCGACCGCGCAGAATACGTGGCGGGCCATGCGATGTCCAAGGCCTTTGTAGCTCCCCTGGACCAGAGGTTGATAGACGTCTTTTGCAATGACTTCAATGTGCCCACGCTGATCGAATGTTACGGCATGACGGAAATCCCAGGCGTTCTATCCAATCCCTTCAAGGGGCCGCGCAAGCTGGGTAGCATGGGCAAGGTCTCGCCGCATCTTGCACCGGGCTTGCCGCAGCCGCGGCTACGCATCGTGGATGAATCGTTCACCGACCTGCCGGACGGCCAGCAAGGGCAATTGCTGGTTAGTACGCCAACCGTCATGCAAGGCTATTACGGAGACCCGCAGCGCAGCCAGGCTGCGTTTCACGAGGGATGGTTCATCACGGGCGATATCGTCTGGCGCGATGCCGATGGCTTTTATTGGTTCGTGGCGCGCCAGAAGGACATAATCCGCTGCCGAGGGGAAAACATCTCTGGCGTCGAATTGGATCGAATCATGGCTAGCCATCCGGATGTCCTTGAGGCCGCGGCCATAGGCGTGCCGTCGGATTTGGGCGAGGAGGATGTCTTGGCCGTCGTTGTGGCCCGCCCGGGTTCGACGCTGCAAGCGGACGACATTGCGCGTTGGGTCGGCAGCCAGTTGGCTGCCATAAAGATTCCGAAGTACGTTGTGTTTTCAGAAGCGCTACCCAAAACCGCCACGCATCGGGTGGAAAAATTCAAGCTCAAGGCCGATCGCGAATTGCTGGCACGCGCCACGGTCACCTCAGCAGCCAGCTAGCAACTCAACATAATAGGCGCGGCGGGGCAAGAGCGCTGTGCCAACCACGGAGACTCACCATGAATCAAGTACATCGCCTAAACAAGGCATTGATTGCCGGCATTGTCACGGCGGCGCTGTGCGGCCCCGCCATGGCCGCAAATTATCCCGATAAACCCATTCGTGTCCTGGTGCCCTACGCGCCGGGCGGCGCGACGGACATACTGGCCCGCATGGTAGGCAAGCAGTTGTCGGAGAATCTGGGCCAGCCCGTGGTGATAGAAAACAAGGCCGGCGGCAATACCAGTATTGCCGCGACACAGGTTGCCCGTGCGGACGCCGACGGCTACACGCTGCTCTTTACCAATGACGCGACATTTGTCCTGAACCCCGCGTTGTTCAAATCGCTGAACTACGATATCGACAAGGAATTCAAACCCGTTGGCACGGTATGCGACCTGACCTTGGGCCTGGTGGTGTCGTCGACCACGGCCGCCAATTCCATGAAGGAGCTGGCCGCATATACGCAGGCAAATCTCGACAAGTCGGCTTACGGTTCTTTCGGTGTAGGGAGCCAGCCGCATCTAATGGGCGAAATGTACAACAAGCTGACCGGTTCAAAAGTGACGCATGTTCCTTACAAAGGATCCTCGCCTGCGGTGGTCGATGTGATCGGCGGTCAGACCCTGTTCACCTTTCCGGCAATGGCAACCGTGCAGGGCCACCTGAAGGCCGGCAAAGTAAAAGTGCTGGCTCTGTCGGGGGAGGCGCGTTCGCCTTTGCTGCCGGATGTGCCCACGTTCACCGAAGCGGGCTACCCCGAGATGAATATTGGCGGCTGGTATGGCTTTCTGGCGCCAGCGGGAACCCCCGACACAGTGATCGACAAGCTCAACAAGTCCCTGGCCCAGGTGCTGGATAAGCCCGACTTCAGGAAAGACTTGATTGCGCAGGGAACCATTCCCTTGAAACTGACGCCAGAACAGTTCAAGCAGAGAATGGCCACTGAAGTGGAGCGAACCAAGAAAATCGCCGCAATGGCAAATATATCTATCGATTAAACAGGCCGGGGCGCCTTCGTGCTTGCCCGCCCGGACGCTGTCATGCTTGAACGGCCAGTGTCAGGGCGGGGTATCGGGCAAGCTGTCGGCTGATTTCGCCCGAGGCATGCAGCAGCGCGGGCAGCCTGCTGTGGACCAGGGTTTCCCTGTCTATGCGTGTGGAGTCGGCTGAGCAATTGATGGCTGCCACCACTCGGCCGTGGTGGTCACGCACCGGAACCGCAATAGCGATTGTCCCGAAGGCAATCGCGTCCTCCGCGATGCCGTAGCCGTTCTCGACGACCTCGTTGAAATGCGCTTGCAGCGCTTCGGCCGTCACGGGTGTTTTCGGCGTGAACGCGGGAAAAGGCGCTTGCGCCAGGTAATCGGCGCGCTGCCGTTCGTCCTGGTAGGCCAGCAGTACATAACCCGTGGATGCGGCGTGGGCCGGCATGCGCGCACCGATGTGCTGGCGCAGACGCGCCGGGCGATTGCTGGGGATATGCACGATGTAGACCACATCGTTGCCGTCCAATGTCGTCAGGGACGAGGCGTCGTGGAAGGTGTCAACGAGCTCTTGCAAGTAAATTTGAGCGACTTCATTCAGGTTCATCGACTCGACGAAGGCCGAGCCCAACTGAAGCACTTTGGCCGTCAGGACGAAGCGGCGGCCGTGCTGGCGCACATAACCCAGGGTAGCCAAGGTAATAAGCGAGCGCCGGACGGTGGCGGGACTAAGCCCGGTGCGCGCAGCAATTTCGCTGAGCGTCATTTCCGGCGTTGAACTGGAAAACGCCTGAATGACATCCAATCCGCGAGCAAGCGCGGTGACGAACTCGGGATGATGGTCTTTTTCAGGCATCTTTGAATTATACGTCGCCACTGCGGTGGCGTTGCGTTTTGAAGACGCCCCAAGTCTGTTAAATTTATTCAAGCGCAAGGAGCGGAGTGTTCCAGGCGGCTGGTTTTCCTAAACTTGGTATTCCTTCACAATGACCGCGAGTGCCGACCATGGAAACGATAAACATTCCTGACTTCACACTTCATTTTCGTGCGCCGGGATCACGCCCGGCCGATTCCATACAGTATGCCATCGGCCACTGCACGCATGGCGCGATTCTTGTTGCGCGCAGTACGCAGGGGATTTGCGCAATCTTTCTTGGAGACGATGCCCCGGAACTGCGCAATCAACTGCGTGAGGCTTTTCCGCGCATTGAGCTGGTGGAAGCTGCACAGTCCATGCGCAACGATCTTGAGCGCATCGTCCATTATGTCGATAGGCGGGTAACCGCTGCGCCTATCGACCTGGACATCGGCGGAACGCCTTTTCAGCAGCGGGTCTGGTCGGCGCTGTGCCATATCCCCGCGGGCCGGACGCTTAGCTATACCCAACTGGCCCAGTCCCTGGGCCTGCCCAAGTCGGTGCGTGCCGTAGCCAGCGCCTGCGCGGCCAATACGCTGGCCATCGTCGTTCCTTGCCATCGGATCGTGCGCAGCGATGGGTCGATTACCGGCTATCGTTGGGGGCCTGAACGGAAGCGCGATCTCTTGCGCCGGGAACAGATGTGACGGCGATCATGCCGCCAACCGACGATGCGCTATGCGCTGATCGGCAAAATTGGGCAGCCATCGAGCGGGAACTCGATGCGAACGGCAATGCGGTGATGCCTGGCTTGCTGACGGCGCCGCAGTGCGCTGATCTGGCTGCCCTCTATTCCCTGGACGAAAGCTATCGTGCGCGTATCATCATGGCGCGCCACGGCTTTGGGCGGGGGGAATACAAATACTGGGCGTATCCGCTGCCGTCCTTGATACAGGAGCTAAGGCGTTCCCTGTATCCGCATCTGGCTCCCATTGCCAATCGGTGGAACCAGCAGCTTGGCATCGATGTGCGCTATCCCGATACGCTGCAGGCGTTTCTGGATCGCTGCCATGCGGCCGGCCAGACACGGCCCACACCGCTGATGCTTAAGTATGGCCTGGGCGATTACAATTGTCTGCATCAGGATCTATATGGCGAGCATGTATTTCCATTGCAGGCTGCCATCCTGCTATCGCGCCCCGCCACCGATTTTACGGGAGGCGAGTTTGTCATGACGGAAAGCGGTTCGGGTTATCAGCGCGCCGATGTCGTGCCGCTGCGGCAGGGCGATGCCGTGATCTTCACCGTCAATCAGCGCCCGGTCCCGGGCAGGCGGGGCGGGATGCGTAAAGCGGCGATGCGCCACGGCGTCAGCCGAGTCCATAGCGGACGCCGTTACACCGCCGGCCTTATCTTTCATGATGCGCGCTGATGCAATGAAGGCGAAATGAACGTTCGGATATGAATGGAGAATTGTTTCCCCCCGTAGCGGGTGAGCGCGAGGCTTTGGGGCGATGCGCATTTGTGCTGCGCGGCTTCGCCTTGCCGTATGTGGACGCGCTGCTGCCCGCCATTCTGGTCATCGAGCAAGACGCGCCGTTCAGGCATATGGTCACGCCGGGCGGCTTTTCCATGTCGGTGGCCTTGACCAATTGCGGAGCCTTGGGCTGGACGACAGACAGCCGCGGCTATCGCTACGCGAAAATCGATCCCGATAGCGGCCGGCCTTGGCCGGCCATGCCGGCGGCATTCGACCGTTTGGCTCGCGAGGCGGCCCAAGCCGCGGGCTTTTCGGGCTTTGAGCCTGACGCCTGCCTGGTCAACCGCTATCAGCCCGATTCGCGGCTGTCGCTGCATCAGGACAAGAACGAACGCGACTACGACGCGCCTATCGTATCGGTGTCGCTGGGCATGAGCGCCGTTTTTCTGTTCGGCGGGCATGAGCGGGCCGACAAGGCGATGAAGGTTCCGCTCTATCACGGCGATGTCGTGGTATGGGGCGGCGAGGACCGCTTGCGCTACCACGGCGTGATGCCGCTTAAAGAACATCCCCACCCGCTATTGGGCAGCCAGCGCATCAACTTCACTTTCCGCAAAGCAGGATGAAAGATTCCCGGCTTCGCGCTGAATTCAAGCGCAAGAAACAGGGTGCTTGCGTTTGAATTCCGGCATATCCTGACTGTACTCTCTCTGCCAATAGAAATGCCATGAAAGCGACTCTCGATCCAGGTTCGATCACGGATCGTTCCATTTATCTTACGGACGATCAGCGTTGGGCGGCGGTACGAAACCGTGACCCGGCGGCGGACGGCCACTTTGTCTATGCGGTCAGGACGACCGGCGTCTATTGCAGGCCCAGTTCTTCGGCGCGCCTGCCGAATCGGGAGAACGTCGAATTCTTCACCACCGCCAAAGCGGCTGAAGCTGCCGGGTACCGGGCCAGCCGGCGTGCGCTGGGCGATCGAACCGCGGCGGCGATGCAACGCGCATCCATCGTTGCGCAGGCGTGCCGGCGGATCGAGGCGGCCGAAACCCCGCCCAGCCTGGACGAGCTGGCGGCGCGGGCCGGTATGAGCCCATTTCATTTTCACCGTGTCTTCAAGGCTGAAGCAGGCCTTACCCCCAAGGCTTATGCCAACGCCGTGCGCGCCGCAAGAGTGCGCGAAGAGCTGGGTGAGCCTGGCACGGTCACCGACGCCATATATGAAGCCGGTTTCAACTCCAATGGCCGGTTCTATGAGGAGTCGGCATCTATACTGGGAATGCGTCCGCGGGATTATCGAGGCGGCGGCCGGAATGCGCAGATCCGTTTTGCCGTGGGCGAGTGCTCGCTGGGCGCCATCCTGGTCGCGCAAAGCCAGCGCGGCATTTGCGCAATACTGTTGGGCGACGATCCCGACCAACTGGCGCGCGATCTGCAGGATCAATTTCCCAAGGCGCAGCTGGTTGGTGGCGACGGCCAGTTCGAGCGGCTGGTGGCGCAGGTTGTGGGCTTTATCGAAGCGCCGGCGATAGGCTTGAATTTGCCCTTGGATGTGCGGGGTACGGTGTTCCAGGAGAGAGTCTGGCGGGCATTGCGCGAGATACCACCGGGCGCCACGGTCAGCTACGCGCAGCTTGCCGAACGTATCGGTGCGCCCAAGGCAGTGCGCGCGGTTGCACAGGCTTGCGGGGCCAATCACCTGGCGGTGGCCATTCCTTGTCACCGGGTGGTGCGCCACGATGGAAATATTTCGGGTTACCGCTGGGGCGTCGAGCGCAAGCGCGAATTGCTGCGGCGTGAAACGCGGGATCGATAGGGCGGGAAATCAATCATGGTTGCCTTCAGTCATCGTCTTGCCATGCTGGATTGGAAGCGGATTGCCGCCGAACTGGATCAGGATGGATGCGCCGTCCTGCCGGGCTTGTTCGATCATGGACAGGCAGGCGCCATGGCTGCGCTGATCGGCGCAGAAGCCGTTCAGAATCCGATGCCGGGCTTGTGTGAGTCAGGCGGGGGCGAGGTGCTCCGCTTGACGCAAAACTTGCCCGAGCCCATGAATGCATTGCGCACCGCCCTTTATGCGCAACTGCTGCCCATTGCCAATCGATGGAACGAGATACTGGGAATCGAGGGAAGGTTTCCGCCCACTTTCGATGCGTTTCGCGCACAGAACGGGAAGGCGGGCCAAGCCCGTCCGCAATCGAGCCTGAGCAGGCTGCGCGGGCCGGCTTATCAAGCCTTGCACCAATATGCCGAAGGTCGGTGGATTTTCCCGCTGCAACTCGTGGCGCTCCTGTCCGAGCCGGAGCGGGATTTTACGGGCGGCGAGTTGGTGATGATCGAGCAGCGGCCCCGGATGCAGTCTCGATCCATGGTGCTTCCTTTGGGCATGGGCGATGCGGCCATCATCGCGGTAGCGCAACGCCCTTTCAAGGGCGGCAAGGGCTTTTATCGTGTCAACGCCAGGCACGCGATCAGCCGCGTGCGCAGCGGCGAGCGCATCGGCCTGGAACTGGTGTTTCACGATGCGCCATGATAGCGAGGCAAGCAAGAGCGGGGAAACGCTAGGAACCTGCTATAGAATGTCTGGCACTGGTGCATGGCACATGAATATTCGATCGGAGGGAAGCATGGACTTGGGAATCAAGGGAAGACGGGCTGTTGTGTGTGGCGCAAGCGCCGGGCTTGGACTGGCCTGCGCCCGCTCCTTGGCCCAAGCCGGGGTGGATGTCGTCATGGTGGCGCGAGGCGCGCAGCGGCTTGAGGCGGCCGCCGGCGAACTGCGCAAGCAGGGCTCTGGAAAAGTGACCACCGTCGCCGCCGATATCACGACCGCGCAAGGACGTGAGCAGGTTCTGGCGGTATTGCCGGACCCCGATATCCTGGTCACCAATGCCGGCGGTCCTCCGCCGGGAAACTTCCGCGATTGGAACCGGGACGACTGGATCAAGGCCCTGGATGCCAATATGCTGACGCCCATTGAGCTCATCAAGGCAACGGTGGACGCGATGACCGAACGCAAATTCGGACGGGTCGTGAACATTACATCCAGCGCCGTCAAGGCGCCCATCGACATTCTCGGCTTGTCCAATGGCGCGCGTTCCGGCCTGACCGGCTTCGTCGCCGGGGTGGCCCGTGCCGTGGCCCAGCATAATGTCACTATCAATAACCTGCTGCCCGGCCCATTCGATACGGACAGGCTGGCGTCCACGCTGGAGGCCGCATCGCGCATGTCGGGCGACTCGGTGGACAGCGTGCGCGAAGCCAGGATCGCCAGCAATCCCTCGCGCCGCTTTGGCCGCCCGGAAGAGTTTGGCGCCACCTGCGCTTTCCTGTGCAGCGCTCATGCCGGCTATATGACAGGTCAGAATGTACTGCTTGACGGCGGCGCCTATCCGGGTACTTTCTGACTAGCGCCCCCTCCCTGGCGGCGCAAAATTCCAGATATCCGTCCGTAGCTCTTGCGGGCCAACTGTCATAAGATGCCATTTAGCACTTGGACAGCCTCGCCTCGCCATGGACCGATATCCTTATGAGCGTTTCCCCTTTAGCCCCTTTTCAGCACGCTACCTTCCGCGCTCTCTGGACCGCCACCCTGGCGTCCAATTTGGGCGGCCTTGTCCAGACCGTGGGCGCCGGCTGGATGATGACCACCATTTCGACCTCGGACGATATGGTTGCATTGGTACAGGCGGCCACCACGCTGCCCATAATGATTTTCTCGCTGGCGGCTGGGGCGCTGGCCGACAGCTTCGACCGCCGCAATATCATGCTGGTGGCGCAGATATTGATGATGGCGGTGTCCACCGGCTTGGCAATTTTTGCCGTGGCGGGACTGCTTACGCCCTGGCTGCTGCTGGCCTTTACCTTCTTCATCGGCTGCGGCACGGCGTTGCACAACCCATCGTGGCAGGCGTCGATGGGCGATCTTGTCCCGCGCGAGGATCTTCCAGGCGCCGTCACACTGAACAGCATGAGCTACAACCTTATGCGCAGTATCGGCCCGGCGGTCGGCGGCCTGATCGTTGCGGTCGCGGGCGCGGCGTTTGCTTTTGCGTTAAATGCTGTCAGCTACATCGCCCTGATAAGGGCGCTGGCGCGCTGGAAGCCGGAACGCGCCGCAAACACGCTGCCGCGTGAGTCCTTCGGCAGTGCCATATCGGTGGGGCTGCGCTATATCGCCATGTCGCCGAATCTGCTGAAGGTCATGTGCCGCAGCTTCATCTTTGGGCTCGCCGCAGTGTCGGTTCTTGCCTTGCTCCCACTGGTCACCCGCGACCTCGTGGCGGGCGGTGCGTTCTCATACGGCATCATATTGGGTTGCTTCGGCGCAGGGGCCATTTGCGGAGCCCTGTTGAATGCGCGGGTGCGCGACCGCTGGAACAATGAAACCATTGTGCGGGCCACCTTCTTGATTTTTGCGCTGAGTGTCTTTGTGCTGGCACAAAGCCGCCAGATGTGGCTGAGCTGTCTGGCGGTGCTGCCGGCGGGCGCATGTTGGGTCATGACGCTGTCCCTCTTTAATGTGACCGTACAGCTTTCGACGCCACGTTGGGTGGTGGGGCGGGCCCTGTCGCTATACCAAACGGCCACCTTCGGCGGCATGGCGGTGGGCAGCTGGATATGGGGCGTAAGCGCCGAAGCCCATGGGACGGACGGCGCCCTGACCGCATCGGGCGTCGTGCTGGTACTGGGCGCGGCAGTGGGGTTGCGCTATGTACTGCCCGAGTTCAGCAAACTTAGCCTGGACCCACTGGATCATTTCAACGAACCCGCATTGAAACTGGATTTGAGGCCGCGCAGCGGACCCATCATGATCATGGTGGACTATGAAATTGCGCAACAGGACGTCAATGCCTTTCTTTCAGCCATGTCGCAGCGGCGCCGCATCCGGCTGCGCGATGGCGCGCGCCAATGGTCGCTGTTGCGCGACCTGGAAAACCCCCGCATCTGGACCGAAAGCTACCATGTGCCCACATGGCTGGAGTATGTGCGCCACCATCAGCGCCGCACGCAGGCGGACGCCGATGTGTTTGACCGCTTGAAGGCGCTGCACCGCGGCCAGAACCCGCCCCGTGTACACCGCATGATAGAACGCCAGACCGTACCCATACGCGACGATATGCCGCTTAAGGATCATACGGACATACCATGAATCCGATTATCGGTGGGCGGTGAATGCGGATCGTGCGATTGGGCGCATCAATCAAGGGCTACCTGGTTGCGCAGCGGCATGCCTTGGTAAAACCGTTCGATGTTGGCGAATAGCGCCCGCATTTTCGTGGTCAGGGCATCACGCGTACCCGCGGCAATGTGGGGCGTGAGTATGATGTTTGGCAGGCCGACGAGCGGGCTGGAAATGGGCAACGGTTCTTGTTCGAATACATCAAGCCCGGCCGCCGCCAGGTGCCGTCCGGCCAATGCGTCCGCCAGGGCGTTGTTGTCTACCAAGGATCCGCGCGCCGTGTTGATCAGAATGGAGCCCCGCTTCATCTTTGCCAAGCTCCCGGCGTTGATTAGATGCCTGGTCAGTGGTGTCAGGGGAAGATGCAGCGTGACGATATCGGCTGTTTGCAGCAAGGCCTCTAGAGTCTCCATTCGTTCAAGACCAAGGGCCTGTTCCCGGCTGGTATTCAATCCGGTGTATTGGTCGTAATAAATACCCCTGGTTTCGAATGGCCGCAACCTTTCCGCGACGGCCTGTGCAATACGGCCCATGCCTATGTAGCCTATGGTCATGCCCGACACTTCGCGCGATACCGGCCTGAGCTCATTGATATGGAAGCGCCCTTGCCGCAGTTCTGAATCGGCAAATGACAGTTGTTTGCAGGCTGCCAACATCAGCAATACTGTGTGTTCCGCCACGCCCGTCGTCGTGCCTTCCGGAGTGAGCGCAAGTGCAATCTTGCGCTCGCGAAGCGCTGCGATATCTACGGTATCGTGATAGCCGACGCCTTGGTGGTGGACCAGCCTTAGCCTGGTTGCCGCATGGATTATTTCCGCCGAGAGCGGATGTGCGGCACATATCGCCACCTCGCATTCACTGGCCAGGCGCATTCTCTCGGCATCAGAGTCCTTGCTTAATGTAAGCAGCTTGAAACCATTGGGCATTGCTCCGCGGATAATGTCGTAAACCTGTTCCGTGGCGTAGCTGTTATAGAAAACAGGAATCATGACGTTTCAGCACCGATGTAGCGTACTCCCTTGGCGGCAAGGGCTTGTTGCAGCCAGGGCGGAGTCTTGTCGCCTTTTTTGACGCCCGCCTCCATGACGGCTTCCTTGGCTTGGACTTGGGCAAGATCCTTGATGACCTGGTCGATGTTTGCATAGGGAACGACGACGACCCCATCCTCGTCGCCCAGGACGATGTCGCCCGAACCGACATGTACGCCGCCCAGCGTAATGGCCGTCCCGATTTCGCCAGGGCCATCCTTGAATGGCGAGTTGGGCGACAAGCCTTTGGCGAAAACCGGGATACCCGCTTCATTGATGCCGCGGATGTCCCGGACCATGCCATCGGTCACGCAGGCGACAACGCCGTTGTTCCTTGCCATTGCCACGTAAACGTCTCCCACAACAGAGGCTTCTTCATACTCGTCGACGGCGATCAGGACGACGTCACCTGGTCGACATGCGTCGAGCGCCGCCCAGCAGGCCAGGTTGTCGCGTGCACGGCTTTGTACAGTAAGGGCTACTCCGCAAAAGCGGACTGCCTGCGAAAGCGGCCGGATACGATGATTCAGCGCGCCCCGCCTGCCTTGGGCGTCGACGACAAAGCCGGTCTGGGTGCTAGTGAATGCGGCCAACTGTTCTGCCGTAGGCCGGGGGAAATGCTTTCGGATGACCAGAGCCGGAGGCGTCGATGCCATGGGTTTTCTCCTGATGAGGTTTGGAAGGATATTGGTGTGGCAATGCGGTTTAGCGGGTGCCGCGGCGTTCAGTCGGTTTTGATGCCGGCGGTTTTTACAACCCGCCCCCATTTCTGAATTTCTTTCTGGATGTATGCGGCAAGTTGCTCGGGACTGCTGCCTATGGTGGTCAGCCCCTGGACGCTAAGTTTTTTCTTGACCTCGGCATCGGCCAAGGCTTTGACCATCTCCGCATTCAGGCGGGAAACGATTTCCGCGGGGGTTCCCGCCGGGGCCAGGAACGCGAACCATGTGCTGACCTCGAACTCAGGCAATCCGGCTTCGGCGACGGTTGGAAGATCCGGGATCAGGGAGGAGCGGCGAGAGCTTGTGATCGCAAGAGGGCGCAGTTTTCCCGCTTTGATGTGCGGCATCGCCGTATTGATGTTATCGAACATCAGGTTGACTTGGCCGCCCACCAAATCCACCATGCCCGGCGCGCTGCCTTTGTAGGGCACATGCAGCCAATTGACATGGGCAAGCGATTTAAAAAGCTCCGCGGCAAGATGTTGCGATGTGCCATTGCCGCCCGACGCATAGCTGAGCGAAGAGCCGGCCTCCGATTTGGAGTATTTGATCAGCTCTGCCAGGCTTTGGGCCGGCACCGTGGAATTGGCCACCAATACCAGCGGCACATCGGCGGCAAGCGTGATGGGCGCAAAGCTTGTCCGCGGATCGTAGGGCAGTTTCGAGAAAATGTTGGGGTTGACGGCGAGAGTGCTGATGGTGCCAAACAGCAAGGTATAGCCGTCTGCCTGCGCCCTGGCAACCGCCTCCGTGCCAATGATGCCCGATCCGCCTGGACGATTCTCCACTATTACGGATTGCCCCATGCTTTCGGTCATCTTCTGCGCCACCACCCTTGCCAGGATGTCCGACGCGCCCCCAGGCGAAAAGGGAACGATTATCCTGACCGGGCGGGAGGGGTAATCCTGGGCGCTGACGACTTGCGGCAGCACCAAGGCCAGTGTGGTAACGACAAGAAAAGTCGCGCTTCTGAATAGTCCGGCAAACATAAATGTGTCTCCTCAATTAGCCCGCCTTCGACCGAAGGAGGCTTGGCTATCCTGGTTGCTTATCTTTTTTCCGGGAAGGTGAACCAGGTTGAAGGGAGTCTAAAACTGCACTCAAAGATTGTCAACAATATATTTGCCAATATTTTTGGGAATCGCGTTACTATTGAAACAGGCGTTCTTGATCGCTTGGTCCTAGGGCGAAGAGCTATCGTAGAATGTCGAAGCGCTTCCGCTTCCATCCATCGCTAACTAGAATTTGCTCATGAATTTGCCAGCAACAGATTTTTCGGTCGGCCGGGCGCACGATATGGTGCCTGGCGAAGTGCAGCAAGTTGTCGGTGCGCTGGAAATTGAAATTGTTCTGGGGCGGCTGCTGCCGCGCGAGCGTTTGGTCGAGGAAGAGCTGGCTGTGCGCTTCCAGGTCAAACGGCACATTATCCGGCAGGCGCTGATCGAACTGGAGCGCATCGGGATGGTAGACCGCAAGCGCAATCGCGGCGCGGCAGTGCGTGATTTCATGCCGGGCGAGGTTAACGACCTGTATTCGGTGCGAGAGATTCTGGAAACATCCGCTGTCGCCAGGATGTCCATGCCGCCGAATCAGCAATGGATAGACGAACTTGTCAATTTGCAGCGCAAGCACGATGAAGCGATCAGTCAGGGCGATCCGATAGGCGTTTTTCACGCCAACAATGCATTTCACCGCTGGCTGTTCTCTTTGTGCGAGAACGCGTACCTTTCTACGGCAATCGAGGATTTCGCACAAAAGGCGCATGTCATACGCTCGTATTCGGTCTTAAAGCCAGAATATGCGATCAAGGCTCGTGAAGAGCACTGGGCAATGATTGATGCGCTCAAGGCCGGCGATCCTGGAAGGCTGGCGGCATTGTGCGGCCAGCATTTGAATATATCGAAAGCGCCGTATATCGATGCCTGGAGAGCCCGGCTTCCAAGAGGCACAAGTGAGGACAGTGCGCGATCGGCAACCTGACGGTTGAAAGGCGCATAGCCTGGATTCCGTTGTCTCGGCTATGGGAACGCCGGAATCCCTCATGACATCTAATCCGTTGAAGCCACCTTCAAGCGGAATGAGCCATGACCCATATTGCGCAGCTGAAATCGAAACGCACGGTAGCAGAAAGCACGACTGCATTTTATTTTTCCCGGCCTGAGGGTTTCACTTTCAAGCCGGGCCAGGCGGTCGACCTGATCTTGCCCGACCCGAAGCATCCGGGGGCCGAGGGCGAGCGCCATGCATTCTCGCTGGTCGGCGCGCCCTTCCAGGATGAGCTTTGTATAACGACGCGGATGCGCGACACGGTTTATAAGCGCCGGCTGGATGCGCTGAGCCTGGGCGCGTCGGTCCAGATAGATGGCCCTTTCGGCTCCCTGGCCTTGCATGGCAGATCCGCGCGGGCGGCGGTCTTTATTGCCGGCGGAATAGGCATTACGCCATTCATGAGCATGCTGCGGCAGGCCGCGCACGAAGCCCTGCCGCATCAAATACTGTTGCTGTATTCGAATCGGCGGCCCGAAGATGCCGCCTTTCTTGGCGAGCTGCAAGAGCTGGAGCGGAAAAATGCCCGCTTCCGGCTGATGGCCACCATGACGCAGGCGTCGAAGTCAGCGCAAGCCTGGACGGGCGAGCAGGCCATGGTAAGCGGCGAATTGATCAAGCGTGAAATTACCGGCCTGGCCGACCCGATATTCTACGTTGTGGGGCCGCCCGCCATGGTGGAAGCCTTGAAGGGGGCCTTGAACCAGGCAGGTATCGATGAAGACGATATACGCAGCGAAGAATTCTACGGCTATTAAGGGACGCCGGCAGAAAAGCATTGTCTTAGTCGTTGTCGCCATCCAGGTGGAATTTATGGATCAGGCGATGCGCGAGCGGTGCCAGCACCAGGCCTAGCGTGCCGACGAACACCAGCCCGACAAGAATGCTGTACAGGGCGAAGAACAGTTTTCCCGCTATGGTGGCGGGCATGACGAATGGACCTATGCCTGCCAATATCAGCGATATGTTCAATATTGCGTCGTGCCAATGTATGGGCTCCAACCATAGGTGACCCATGACTCCCACCGCCAGTGTAATCCCCACGACGATCGCGGCCAGTCCTAGATGCCTTAATACGCGTAGAGTGAAATGGCTTCGGGCCAACAGAGGCTCATTCTTGGATTCATACATGTTTTCGCTCCTTTATGCCGCGCTGTTGCCGTCGCGGTACCGCCAGTCCATGGCATGCCGGCCAAGCAAGTTGGCGTAATCCTAGCCCAAACCGAGGAAAGCCGCTGGTCGCGCCATGCCGCTCGAAACCTGCGGCATAGTCAACACGGGCTTCGGGCATGGACATCTTTTCAAGGGAGGTGGAGAATAGGCTGCTGTTCCTGACTGATAACGGGGGGTACCATGCCTTATCGATTTCTAGCCTGGCCCGCGCTTGGGCTGGCAGCCGGCTTGTTCATGAATAGCGCATACGGGCATCACGGCTGGTCGTGGGCGGACACCGAGCAGATACAACTTACCGGTGTCGTGCAAGCTGTGCGGATGGCGCCGCCACATCCGCGGCTGGATGTTGAAACGGCCAGCGACGGCGTCTGGCGGGTGGAACTGGCAAATCCATCCCAGACCCGGAAGGCTGGGTTTATCGAGGGATCGGCCAAGGCGGGCGACCGCATTTCAGCAACAGGCAATCGGTCAAAAGACCATGCGGAAAGGCGCATGAAGGCGGTACAGATCACAGTGGACGGCAAGACCTACGACCTGTATCCAGAACGCATACAGAAGGCACGCTGAACGTGCTGCTTCAATGGCTGGAGAATCTGACGCCCGCGGTGTGGCTGCGGCATTCGGAGATGGCCTACTTGCTGGTCAACGCCGCGCACATTGCATCGCTGGGCATGCTGGTGGGAACCATCGTATCCCTGGATCTGTTGTTGCTGGGCATTTATCGGGGGCCGCCCTTGAACCAGATCGCGCCCTTCCTGTCGCGAATGGCCGCCACAGGCCTTGCGCTTGCGATTGCTACGGGCTTGTGGCTGTTTTCAGTAAAGGCCACTGAGTATGCCGGGAATCCGGCATTTCTGGCAAAGATCTGTTTGGTGATCCTTGGCGCGGCCAATGCCTTGTGGTTGCATGCAAGCAAGTATTGGCGCGAAGGACTTGAATTTCCCAGGATGCCAACGCCCGTGCGTGCGCATGCCGCAGCTTCCCTGCTGATCTGGCTGGGTGCGGTCGTGGCGGGAAGATGGATAGGTTTTCTGTAGCCAGCTCTTCGATCGTGCCAAAGCCACAGTGACTCGCTATTCAGCATAGGGAAGACTCTTTGTGCGGCGTCCCGGCATGAAAATTGCTAGGGCAGCATGGCAAGTGGCAACGAAGGAGATCGCAGGATATGGGCCGCAGAAATACACATGCATACCCGGAGAGCATGAATATGGACGAGAGCCGGAACGACAGCCCGCATCACAAGATACTGCACGTGTTCGATCAATGCGCTTCGCATGTGACCAAGTGGGCGGGATCGCCCATGGCTTTCAGCCTGGCTTTTCTCGTGGTGCTGGGATGGGCCATAAGCGGGCCGCTATTTGATTATTCGGAAACCTGGCAGTTGGTCATCAATACCGGTACGACGATCGTAACTTTTCTTATGGTTTTCCTGATACAGCAGAGCCAGAACAAGGACAGCCAGGCGGTGCACCTGAAACTTGATGAACTGCTTCAATCCATCAAGGAGGCGCGCGACGAAATGATAGATATCGAGGATTTATCCGAAGAAGAGCTTCAGAAGCTGGCGGAGCAGTTCAAGCGAAAGGGGACGCTATAGCCGCCGGCCGCAAGGGCGATCTCCGGTATGCAGCCTCAGCGCCGTTGTGGCGTCGGATGGGCAGTGGGAATGGTGCTTGCTGCCGTCTGCTGTATTGCTCTCATTAAACCGGTAGATTTACCGCAAGCCGACGCGAGGTCAACCATGGCGACGAAGAACGACAAAGCGGCCCCAGATATCATGGCCGAGTCATACCGCAAGGAAACCACCCAGAAAGAGCGGGACAAAAACACGAAAGCACTAAAAGAAGGGCAACGTTCGCTGGTAAACGCGCCCGTCGACCCCAATTCCCCGACGACACGCATTAATTTCCCGCCGGGAGTGGAGCCCGAGGATGTCTCGGATCCGGGGAGAGCGACGCCTGGCGCGCCGCCGGTACAGAATCAGTCTGGCAAGGGCGTTGGCCGTAAATAAGTCAATGGGCGGGCCCGCCGTTTGACAATGCCATCGACTCTATTCGTTCCAGATCAAGGATATGCAAAGCATTCCAGATGTCATCAAAGAAGCGTGCATAACGGGGATGATTTTTGGCCTGGATGCGTAGCCAGTCCTCGATATCGCTAAGCTGCCCGTTACGCGCAAGCTTAGCCAAATCCATGCGAATTTCGGCTGGGGGCACCTGAGTTTCGTCCGCTATGCCGAGACCGCCGCCGACTTGCCCGGACATAGCGGCTTGGGGAGGACCCGACCAAGTGATCGTTTCCGCGTCCATGGCTTCCACCCGAACCTGGAAGCTGAATTGGCTCCCCATCCCAGCTACGCTTTTTACCGTCAGCTTTCCGCCCATATTTTCGACAATGCGTTGAGCGATATACAAGCCAAGCCCTGCGCTGCCTGGGTGGATCTCTTCCTGCTCGAATGCACCGAAAATAAGGGACTGTTTTCCTGGATCGATTCCGCGTCCCGTATCGGATACGGTAAATGTCAATAGCCACTCCGATTGATCCGGATCCGCATGGACAGCCAGGCGGATATAGCCATTGCGGGTGAACTTGGCCGCGTTGGAAATCAGGTTCAGCAGGACCTGTTGCAGGCGCTGATTATCCAATACGGCGTTGGCGGGTATAGGGTTCTCAGTCTCTATCTGGAACTGGTTGTTTTGCTGAGAGCAGAGACTAAGGGCGTACTGCAGGATATCATCCAGAGTCTGAGCCATATCGGTTGGGGCTGGCTGTAGCTCGAGCGGCTTGAGTTCGCTCTTGGCATATTCAAGCAATTCGTCGATCAGCTTCAATTGGTACTGGGCGCTACGCTCTATAGCTCTGACGTTACGGTCCTGTTCGGCTGCCATGGTGTCTCCCAGCAAACGGGTGTAGCCGACGATGGTTGCGGCGGGTGCGCGCAGATCATGTCCTATGTAGCCCAAAGTTTCGGTTTTCTGACGGTTTTTTTCCTCGGCATACTGCAAGGCCTTATGCAACTCTCGAGTCTTTAAGGCGATTTGTTCTTTCAAGCGCTCCTGCTCCTGGGCCTGCCAATCGATAAGAGTGTCATGCGCCGCCTGACGCTGCTTTCCTATCAGTACTATCCATGCCGTCAGCACCGCCAGATTGATCGCCAGGCCGCCCAGCGCAATGACTGGATTGGTGCCTGGATTGCCAAGGCCTATATCGGTGACGAACTGAGGCAGGAAGCCCAGCCGCTCGGCCGTACGCAACGAGGAATGGAAGAAGATGAACAGGCCGGTCAATAACATCAGCCGTCCGGTGGGGGCGGCATTTTTGAGCAACATAAATGCGGCGACGGGCATGCTGAGGCCGAAAAGAAGGGATGTGAACAACCCAAGGTGAGCCGCAAAGTGTGGATTAAAGAGCAGTCCCATGGCAGACACGGCCAGTTCGAGGGCGGCCAGCGCCATGAAATAAGGGCGGGCAGGCCAATGGATTTTTTCGCTCCTGGCCATAATAAGAACGAAAGCCATGAACACGGACAGCGAAAGATGACCCAGGACAATGGGGCTGCGGTGGGCCCATTCCACCGTTTCTGGCCAAAGGTATAGCTTGGTATAGTTGCGTATCGACGCTTCGTACAGTGCGATGATTACGCACAAGGCAGACAGTACGATGAACCGGAAGCTGGGGGATAGAAAGCCGATCAGCAGGGCACACCATGCCAGCGAAAGCAGACCGCCAAACAACACGCCGTCCCATAGGGTCGTACGATCAACGGCGCTCTGAAATGAAGCCTCGGAGTAGATCATGGGGTGCAGATGAATTGCTGCGGTCGATTCCAGGCGAATGAGTATGTGATTTCGTTCGCCTGGCTTCAATGGCAAAGCAAGCGCCTGCATATGCAGGAGGTTTTGATCCTGTTTCGATAATGGAACTTTTTGTCCGGTCGCAACGTGGCGCCAGCTCGTGCCGCTCTTTATGTAGTAATCCAGGCGGGCCAGCGCCGGCATGCCCGGCCATAGCCGAAAGGATTGATGTTGTGCCTGGCCGTTGACGATTTCCATGCTTAACCACCATGCCGATCTGGTATATCCGATCTGCAAGGCCTTGGCCGTCCCAGGTTGGAAGCCGAGAGGATCATCAAGGGGCAGCAGGGCGGCTTGATCAATGGTCATGGTCCCGCTAGCGTCTTCGTACACTTGCACGTGGTTCGAAAGCGGAATGGGCCAGCTATCGTTGTCTTGCAAGAGTAGGGGCTTGCCCTGGCAAAGAGATACCCAGGCGGATACAACGAGTGCCAGGAACAGCCGTGATATATAAATACGGGTCATGGTTGCGAAAGTTACGCTGTTTGGCTCAGCCATTGCAACGAAATGAATCGTGTTTCATGCTGAAAGCCGGTCAAGAATAGTAAATTTTTCTTTTTATGCCATTTTGTGACTCTACACTCCCAAAATTCCGCATATCGCTGGTCGACGACAGTCCGGCAACTGCAGTGGTTTCGATCAGCAGATCGTACTGGAGAATACCGACCTTACCGCAGGAGGCCTTGACCAGGCCGCACTTATTGCTTCATTGATCGACAGTGGCAAGCTGGCGGTTACAGAGATGAGCTTTAGTTGGGCGCCGCCGTTGGCGGCGTCCTTTTTTCGCCAGCCGCTGAATTTCTTTCACTATGCATAAACGACGTATCGATTTATTCTCTACGGCAGTCCTTGCTTGTTTTTCTCTTTTGCCCGGCATAGCGCATTCGGGCGCTGACGATGCCCATAGTCTGGAAGCCATCCGTATAAAAGGCAATGTGTCAGGCTTGGAACGGGATATTGATACGGCCAGAGCCGAGCTTGGAGGCATTGCGGGTAATGTTTCCGTCATTCCCGCCGATAAATATCAAGAAGGCGTGGTGCTGGGTTTGCAAGAAGCCTTTGCAGGTGTCCCCGGCGTCTATGTCCGGAATCCATCGGGTCAGGTAAGCGCACGGCTGTCGATACGTGGATCGGGGATTTCGGCGCCCAGCGGCTTGCGTGGAATCCGTTTGTTGCGCGACGGTCTTCCGCTGGGCCGCACCGATGACCTCGGAGATACCATTTATGCCGATCCGGCCGGCGCCAACTATATCGAACTGTATCGCGGCGCCAATTCGCTTCAATATGGCGCGGCCACACTGGGCGGAGCCATCAATCTGGTCTCGCCCACCGGCTACACGCATCCAGGTGCGGAATGGCGTATGGAAGGTGGACCGGATGGTTATTTGAAGGGGCAGGTTCGAGCCGGACAATCATTCGGCAATGGACTGGACGCCTATGCTTCCATCAGCAGTGCGCGAACCAACGGTTACCGTGAAAATTCGGGGCACACCGTAACGCGATTCTATGGAAACCTGGGGTATCGGTTTGATGCGCGATCTCAAGGCCGTTTGCATGTGACTAGCGAGCATTATCGGGTCCAGATGCCCGGGCCTTTGACTCTAGGCCAGTTGCTGGAAGATCCGTCCGCGGCAAACCCCGACAATTTGCGGTCCGATTCCCATATCAGGACAGCGCCCCGTTGGCATGTGGCATATCAGCATGATTGGCGTGTGGGCGATGCGGACAAGCTATCGATGGGTGTGTTCCATACCGGTACGAAGTTTGTTTCTCCGGCGGCGAGCAGAGTTACCCATTACGACGCCAGGGATTATGGAGCTTCCTTGCGCCACGAAATCAATCGTGAACGTGACGGCCGCAAGCATCGTTTTGTATGGGGCGCCAATTATGGACGGGGCTCCAGCGAGAACCAGGTTTTTTTACCCGACGATTGGCCCAGATCGCCTTACTTGCCCGCTCCAGGCTCTGAAGTGGTATCGATCGGCGCCAGGCGAAGTTCATTCGAGCTGTTTGCGGAAAACAGCCTTGGCATCAGCTCCGATGTTGCGTTGATTGTGGGCGCTCAAGCGGCATGGGCGGAGCGCCGCACGGCGAATAAAGTATCGCCTGTCGCGGCGTCGTTTTTTGCGGACGGAAGCGGTTCCGACCGCTACTTCGGCTTTAGTCCCAAGCTGGGCCTGCTATGGGATGTCCGGCCGCAGGCACAGGTCTTCGCCAATATCAGCCGAAGCTTCGAGCCGCCCAACAGCTTGGCGTTTTACACACAGGAAGGCAATCTGGAGGCGCAGCGGGCAACGACGCTGGAATTGGGTACCCGGGGCGGGGGGAAGGATTTTGGATGGGATGCGGCCGTTTATCATGCCTGGATCAGGAATGAGTTGGTGGAGTTTCCCTTGGCAGCTTATCCGGGAGCCGTCCTGGCGCGCAACGCTGACCGCACTCGGCATATGGGGCTGGAACTTGGGCTGCATGGAACGCTGCCGCTGGCCCGTGTGCCTGGCGGCCTGGAATGGGATATTGCATATACGTGGAACCATTTCCGCTTCGACGGCGATGCGACTTACGGCAACAATGCATTGCCCGGCATTCCACAGCATGTCGCCCGTTTTGGTTTGGTGTATCGTCATCCCCAAGGCTTCTACGGGGGGCCCAGCATCGAGCTGGCTTCTTCCTCGGACGTGGACCAGGCCAATACGTTGAAGGCGCCGGGTTATGGCCTGGTCAATTTCACCCTGGGTTACAAAGATCCCGGGGAGCGCTATCGGATATTTATCGATGCGCGCAACCTGACAAACAAATATTACGTGGCCACAACGGATTATGTCGTGAACGCTGGTTCGCGCGACAGGGCGGTTTTTTATCCCGGACAGACTCGCGCTGTATACATAGGGTTCCAAGCCAATTGGTAGCACGGCATGCTCCGATATGGTCGTTCGCATGCCGCCTACAGCCGATGTTATACCTATCAAGGCGCCGCAAGCGTTCCCTTGCGCCAATGCAGTCCCAACGCGATCAGAATCAGGACGAAACCTATCGTATTGGCTATGGGGCCCGGATAGACCAGGGCGAAGCCGGCGATGATCAACAGCGCGCGCTCCGGGGTAGTGGCGCGCCGGCGCAGCCAGCCCTGGAACCCGACCGCCAGTGCAAAGATCCCCGCCGCCGCCGTCACCGTGACCTGTAGGATTTCCAGCCAGTTTGCCGCCGCCAGCGCCTTGGTCGATCCCATCAGAAGCAAGCTTTGCCCGCTGGGGTCCAGCACGAAAATGAAGGGCACCAGAAAGGCGGGTATGGTGTACTTCCAGCATTGCATGGTGGTCTTGTAGGGGTCGCCGCCGGTGATGGCCGAGGCGGCGAACGGCGACAAGGCTGTCGGGGGCGAAACCTCGGACAGCACGGCGTAATAAAAAATGAACATGTGGGCCGCGAAATCCGGCACGCCAAGCTTGATCAGGGCCGGTGCGGTGATGACCGCGCAAATGATGTACGAGGCGGTTACGGGTACGGCCAGGCCGATGATCCAGACCACCAGGGCGGTGTAGACGGCCGTGAGCAGCAGCGATCCGCCGGCGTAGTCGATGACGATGCCGCTGAATTTCAGGCCCAGGCCGGTCAGCGTCACCACGCCGACGATGATGCCCGCGCCCGCGCAAGTGGCGCCCACGCTAAGCATGCCGACCGAGCCGGCCCGCAATGCCTGAATCAGCGGAGACTGAAAGAAGGTTTCAGACAGGTTTCCCTTACCCCGGAAGAAGTCGTAGGAAATCATGGCGGTATCTGGCCGCAGGAAGCTGGTCAGGCAGGAGACGATGGTGGCCCAGAACACCGACATGACCGGCGAGAACCCCCACATCATGAAGGCAACGATAGAGATCAGCGAAAGGAAATGGAACCAGTAGTGCCTTGTCAAATTCCAGACTGTGTCGACTTTCTTGAAGATGATGTTGCCCATGCCGTACTTGCGCACATCGATCTGCACCATCAGGAACAGGGCAAGATAGAACAGCAGGGTCGGTATGACTGCCATCAACAACACGTCCAGATACGATATCTTCAGGAACTCGGCGATGATGAAGGCGGCCGCGCCCATGACGGGGGGGGAGATGATGGCGCCCAGTCCTCCCGCCGCCAGTAGCCCGCCAGCCGCATTGCGCTCATAGCCCACCTTGGCCAGCATGGGCCAGGCTACGGTGCCCAGCGTAACCGTGGTGGCAACGCCCGACCCGGATGGGCCGCCCAATAGGAAGGAGGCCAAGACGACAGTGCGGCCGGCGCCCGCGGGCTTGCCGCCCATGGCCGAAAAAGAAAAGTCGATGTAGAACTTGCCCGCGCCGGAGAATTGCAGGAAGGCGCCGAAAATCGTGAACAGGATGATCAGCGAGGAGGATACGTCGACGGCCACGCCGTAGATGCCCTCTAGCGTCATGTACATGAAGCCGACGACGCGGCCGATGTCATAGCCCTTATGGGTCCAGGGATGCGGCAGGTAAGCCCCCAGGAATGCATACAAGAGGAAGCAGATCGATATGACGGGCAGTATCCAGCCTATCGTGCGGCGCATGGCTTCAAGCACCAGCAGGATAAGCGCCACGCCGAAAAATATATCCCACGCATTGGGCATGGTATTGCGGTCGGTGAAGTCGTCGCCGCCCATGATCAGGTAAACGACGATGGCGATGGCCAGCAGGGAGACCAGCCAATCCCACCACATGATGCGGTGGCGGAAGCGCTTGCTGACGGGAAATATCAGGAAGGACAGGAATAGGACGAAGCCGACATGCACGGGCCGCAAGGTCTGCGTGGGCACGATGGCATAGGCCGCGTACATATGGAACAGCGACATGATGATGGCGGCGGCCGAGAGGAATATCCCCAACCATCCGCCCATGCGGTTGGCCGCGCCCTCTTCCTCTTCTATGTATTGTTCCGCCTTGTGCAAGGCCTCTTCGCTGACCGCGTTGTTCGGATCCGATTCAATGGGTTCGCTCATGCTTGGGGTCTCGTTAAATGTGTCCGGCATCTATGTGCCTTGCTGTGCCACGGAGGCGAGCCAAAAGAAAAACCCCAACCGCGCGCGGGTTGGGGTAGTGGGTTGGGGGCTTAATTGAGTTTGGCGCCGCGCTCTGTGAAATACTTGATGGCGCCTGGGTGGAAGGGTATGGGCGAAGCCGCCGCCTTCTGGTTTTCAAGCTTGAATTCGGCCGTGTCCTTGTGTACCGCAATCAGGTCGTCGCGGCTTTCAAAAATGGTCTTGACGATGTTGTAGGCGGTTTGGTCGCTCATTTTTTCGTTGGCAACCAGGATGTTCATGACCGTTGCCTGCTTGTTGTCGGCATCCATGCCGCGATAGGTGGATTTTGGTATGGTGTCCTGGACATAAAGATTGCCGTACTTTTTATTCATGGCCGGAACCAGATCGGCATTGTCTATCATCTTGATTTTCGTGCCCGGTGTATTGGCAAGGTCGGTGACGGCCGCAGTGGGCAATCCGCCCACCCAGAAGAAGGCATCGATCTTGTTGTCTTTTACGCCATTGACCGACTCGGCCACGCTAAGGCGTTCGCGTTGAACGTCCTTGTCTTTGTCCAGGCCGGCGGCTTCCAGCATGCGGAAGGCCATGACTTCCGTGGCGCTGCCCGGCGAGCCCGTGGAGATGTGCTTGCCCTTCAGGTCGGCCATGGTCTTGATGCCGCGCCCTTCCACCGTGACCACATGCATGCGGTTCGGATACAGGATCATCAGGGTGCGCAACGGCACCTTATGGCCTTTGAATTTGTTTTCGCCCTTATAGGCATCCTGGCCGGCGTCGGCCATGGACAGCCCGATGTAGGACGCATCGCCGTCTATGAGCTTCAGGTTGTCGACCGAACCGCCGGTGACTTCGGCGGTTGCTTCCATGCCGGGCACCTTCTTGGACAATACCGAGGCGATGCCGCCGCCGATGGGGTAGTAGACGCCACCGGTGCCGCCGGTCGCGATGGAGATGTTCTCTGCCATGGACGGTTGTATGGCCGCCAGCGAAAAGCACAACATAAAGGCAAACTGCTTTATTGAAGTCTTCATAGTGTCTCCTAGAACGCTGCTGTTGATGTTGCGCTGTTGCGCGCAACAATTCTTATACGAGTTATACGAGCAATCCGATGCAAGCTGGAGTGGGGCTTCCTCAGGGTTTAACCCGCAGGGCTTGCCGCGTCAATTGGAGTTTGTATGGTGGGTGGACTTCGCTTGGCCAGGGACTGGAGGCGGCCGAAACCCGCTATACATCCGCGAAAAGCAGGTCCATGGCGGCAGCCGACTTGGCCGAGCATATGGCGACCAGATCGAAGTCGGGCAGGTGGTGGGAATCCGAAATTTCCAGGAATGTGACGCCGGGAAAATCAAGGGTGCGTATCCAACTGGGCAGCAGGCCGATGCCCATGCCGCCGGCCACGCAGGCCATGACCGTCAAGGTCCGGTTGGCATGCATGTTGATCTTGACCTTGCAGCCGGCCTTGCGTATGCCATCGGTAATGCCGGCATAGAAAACGGGTAGTTGATCTTGCGGATACATGACCAGGCCCACTTCGGCGATCCGCGCAAGGGTGACTTCCGACGGCATATAGCGGGCCAGGGTCGTGGGCACCGCGGCAATCAGGCGGTCCTGACGCAAGGTTTTTTCATACATATGGCCGGCTATTTTTACCGGCGCGTGCATCAGGCCGATATCCACCATACCCAGTTCAAGGGCGGATGCCAATTCGTCGTTGCCCATTTCCTTCAGGGTGATTTCCAGGTCGGGGGCATGGCTGCGCACGTTGCGCAGAGCCTTGGGCAGTACGTCGAACAGGGCGGACGATACCAGGCCGATGACCAGCGAACCCGCCAGGCCTTTGCGAGTGGCCCGGGCCTTTCGCGCCGCTTCATCCAGGCGGAACAGGCTGCTCTTGACGTCATCCGCGATGGCCAGCGCCGCCGCCGTGGGCAGGGCGCCATTGCGGGAGCGCTCAAACAGCTTGACGCCCAAGCTCTTTTCCATGCGGGCGATGGACTGGCTGAGGGCCGGCTGGGCCATACCCAACTGATGGGCCGCCTGGCTTATGGCACCGTGTTCCAACACCGCCAGGAAATTCTTCAGCTGACTTATTTCCATACTTAAGTGATATGCATAAATATTATTTCCATAATAGATGAATATGCGTAGCCTCGCTAGAATGTTTTAAATGTTTACAGAAGACAAATCGATGGCCGGCCGGATTTCCGGCTTCCCGCCGCCCGCCAGCGTCGACAGCCATGCCCATGTTTTTGTGCCGGGCCTGCCTGTGGCGGCCCAGCGGCGTTATACCCCCGATTACGCCGCGCCGCTGGATGAATACCTGAAGCAGCTCGATGAGCAGGGACTGGCATACGGGGTGCTGGTTCAACCCAGCTTCCTGGGCACCGACAACGCCTACCTGGTTGGGGCGTTGCAGCAGGCCGCAGGCCGCTGCCGCGGCGTTGCCGTGGTGGACCCAGACATCGATCTCAAAGCGCTCGATGCGCTGAATGACCATGGAGTCGTTGGGGCCAGGCTGAACCTGTTCGGCCGCCCTCTGCCCGATTTCACTCAAGCATCCTGGCAGAGATTTTTTGAGAGACTGAACTCGATGGGCTGGCATGTGGAGGTTCATTGCCCCTATCAGCAATTGCCGGCCATTATGCCGGCCCTGTTGCAAAGGGCGGACAAGATAGTTGTCGATCATCTTGGCCGCCCGGATTTCAAGCACGGCGTCCAGCCTGGCCAGCTTGAATATCTATGCAGTCTGGCCGGCTCTGGACGCGTATGGGTCAAATTGTCGGCGGTATACCGGATTTGGCCGGAAGGCTCGATCGAGGGATGCACGGCCATCGTGCAGCATCTGATCGATTGTTTCGGGGCTCGGCGCTTGATGTGGGGCAGCGATTGGCCCCATACGGAACACGAGTCCTTATGTTCGATGCGCAAGTCGCTGCATTGGTTGACCCATGCCGTGGCATGCCAGGAAGATTTGGCTGAAATTTTGTCGCATACCCCTAAATCGCTTTTTAGATTCTGAAGATAACTATGTCCAATACCACGCACGCATTCAAGAAAGCTGCCCTGAAGGCCAAGTTCGCCCTGGGCGCACTGGCCCTGGGTAGCGCGGCGGCCGCAAGCGCCGCTTATCCCGAACGGCCCATTACCATGGTGGTCAGCTACCCTCCCGGCGGCACCGTCGACCTGGTGGCGCGCCTGATGGCGCCCGAGCTGGAAAAGGAATTGGGCCAGACCGTCATCGTCGACAACAAGGGCGGAGCGGGCGGCATGCTGGGCGGCGCTTATGTATCCCGCGCGAAGCCTGATGGCTATACGATTCTGATGGACGCCTCCAACCATGCGCAGAACCCGGCATTGCGCGAAAAAATGACCTTCGATACCTTGAAGGATTTTTCGCCGATCTCTTTGCTGATCAAGGTGCCTAACGTTCTTGTCGTCAATCCTTCCTCGTCGATCAAAACGGTGGACGATGTCAAGGCCGAGGACAAGGCCAGCGAACATACCCTTTACTATGCGTCGTCCGGCCCCGGTTCGGCCCAGCATCTGGCGGGTGAGCTATTCAACGTGCTGGGAGGCACAAAGCTTATCCATGTGCCTTACAAAGGCGGCGGTCCGGCCATGATCGACGTGATGGGCAACCAGGTTCCCATGATGTTCGCCAGCCTGGGTTCGTCGTGGACGCACATCAAGAGCGGCAAGCTGCGTGCGATCGCCCTGGGCGGCGCTGAGCACAGCAAGTTGCTGCCAGGGGTGCCTACCATTGCCGAGTCGGGCTTGCCTGGCTATGCTTCATATGAATGGAATGCCATTTTCGCGCCGGCTGGAACGCCTCAGGACATTCTGGACCAGTTGTCCGCCGCATTCGCCAAAGTGCTGAAAGATCCCAAGGTGCAGCAGCGCCTCGCCGACCTTGGCGCGGACACCATTGGTTCCACCCCTGAAGAGTTGCGCACCTTCGTTCAGGACGAAATCACCAAGTGGAAAGGTGTGGCCGCCAAGGCGAAAATCTCATTGGATTGATGCCATCGCATAGAGGCGGACGCCTTGCCGGACTTCGTGAACATCGATAGCCCGGCAAGGCGTTTTTTATCGCCTGCCGCCCCACGATATAAAAAGCCGCCGCTTCCGGCGGCAAGTCCGCGGGGGATGTCAGTCGAACTTGATGATTTCGAATGTCAGGCGATCCTGCTCGTCGCGCGCCACGCTGTAGCCCAGACGTTCATTGATGGAATTGTCGGGGTTGAAGGTAAGGATGGCCGGCTTGATGCCTTCGATTTCCCGCTCGGTCACGTATACCGAATTGCATATGATGACTTCGTCTCCGCGCTGGCAGGTGCGGGCCGCGGCGCCGTTCAGGATGCAGCAGCGCGAGCCGCGTTCGCCATAGATGACATAGGTGCTGATGCGCGCACCGGAGTTCTTGTTCCAGATATCCACGAACTCCATGGGGAGTATGCCGGCGGCTTCGCAGTGATCGGGATCCAGGGTAATGGAGCCGTGATAGTCCAGGTCGGCCCCGGTGACCCGTATGCCGTGTAATTTGCCGCGTACAACTTTTCTCACGTTTTTCCTTTCAAGCGAGATGTTCCAGTAACCGCCGTATTTTATACGGTGGGAGGCGCATGATATGGCCATGGCGCCCTGGCCATTTGTAAACGCGCTTAGGCCGGCATTGGCCGGAGGGCGGATTCCAGCGCCATGCCCACCCGCAGTATGTGGTCATCGCGCATGGCCGGCCCGGCGATCATCAGGCCGACGGGCGCGGCGCCGTCTCGGTGGCAGGGGATGGAGAGCGCGCAACCATCCAGGAAGTTGATCAGGGTCGGATTGCGCAGGATAAGCGCATTGGCCTTGAAGTAGGCCTCGTCGGATTCCAGCAATTCTTGGATGGACGGCGCAATGATGGGAACGGTGGGCATCAGCAAGGCGTCGTAGTGGCGCAAGCGCGCCTCGACGGAAGCGATCCATTCGGGCCGCGCCTGCACCAGGTCGATATAGTCGGCAGCCGACATATCCTTTCCGCGCGCTATGCGTGAGGCGACACGCGGGTCGTAGTGCGCCGCGCGATCCCGCAGCAGGTCCTTGTGCCATGCCCAGGCTTCGGCGCATACGAAGCCGCCCAGGCGATTGATGTGGGCCAATTGCTGGAATTCGGGAAAGTCGACGATATCGACCTGCGCGCCGACGCGGCGGATTTCTTGCAGAGTGTGCTGAAAGGCGGCAAGCACGTGGTCGTCGGCTCCATCCAGTACGACGGAGGCCGGAACCGCGAAACGCAATCGGGCTGGCCGAGGCGCTTCGCCGGTTTCGCGGGCCTGGCCTGAAAGGATGGCATCGAGCGTTGCGCAGCAAGCCACGGATGCGGCCAGCGGGCCGATGGAGTCCAGGCTGAAGGCCAAGGGCAGCGCGCCCTGCGTTGGAACACGGCGGGCGGTGGGTTTGAATCCGGCGAGTCCGCAGAATGCGGACGGTATGCGAACGGAACCGCCTGTGTCGGTTCCGATTGCCGCAACAGACATGCGGTCGGCCACCGAAACACCCGCGCCCGAGGAAGAGCCGCCGGGAATCCGCCCGGTGGCACGATCCCAGGGGCTGCTTGGCGTGCCGTAGTGGGGGTTCAGCCCCAGTCCCGAAAAGGCGAACTCGGTCATATTGGTTTTGCCTACGACAATGGCGCCGGCATTGATCAAGCGTTGGATCGCCGTCGCATTGCGAGCGGCGGGTTCCTCACCTTTCAACACAGTGGAACCGGCGAGCGTGGCCTCGCCTTCGATGTCGAACAAATCCTTGATGGAAATGGGCAGGCCTTCTATGGGCGAGCGAGTCAGTCCGGCCGCCCGCAGGATGTCGGAGGCCTGGGCGGCGGCGAGCGCACGGTCGTGGTAGACCTTGGTGAAAGCCCGGGCGCCTTCGCCCGCCGCATCGTCGATGCGCGTCAAGGCAGCCTGGGTCAAGCTTAGCGACGATGTTTCGCCGCGAACCAGCGATTCTTGTAATTCGATAAGGGTGGGCAGCATGATATTTGTTCTGTAAGTCGGCGGACTATGCCTTGGTCGAGCCGGCGTTGATGTTCGCAAGCTCTTCCACGACGGCTTGCACCAGGACATGGTCCGGCCCGGACAGCGGCCGAATGGGCAGCGGCGGTTCGGCCTGAGTCACGCCCAGGCTATTGGCGGCGGCATACATCACGCGAAGGCTGGTGAACCGGCGAAAGAGGCTCCACAGAGGTTCCATGGCCGCGTTCAGTGATCGCGCCCGATCGGCTTGGCCCGCTTGCGCGGCGCGCACGATGGCCAGGCACGGTTCGGGGAAGAGGCCAGCGGCTACGCTGTACCAGGCTTCTCCGCCCGCAAGCAGGGCTTCGGCGGCATTCCAGTCGCCGCTATAGCCCAAGGAAAAATCGGTCGGCACCAAGGCTTTCAGGGCCGCATGCTGCTGTGCGATGTTCTCGGGGTCGGGTACCGGGTTCTTGGCGCCGATCACACCCGGCAAGGCGCTAAGCCGGCCGATAAGTTCCGGGCTGAAAGCAAAGTGGGTCGTGCCGGGATTGTTGTAGATGCAAATGGGGATGTCGATCTGCGCGGCAACGGTTTCGAACAATCCGAAAACTTCGTCGTCAGACAGAGGCGTGTACGAAACGGGCGCCAGCAATACCGCGGCGGCGCCGGCTTCCTGGGCGTCCTTGCCCAAGGCCAGGACTTCGTCGCTGCGCAAGGCCCCTATGCCCGCCATGACGGGAGTTCGGCCGGCATGGGATAGCGCGGCCTGAATGCCGCGTCGCCTTTCCCGCCGGCTTAAATAGGCGTACGTGCCTGTGCTGCCCAGCACGCAGATGGAATCGACCTCGGCGTCGCGAAGGCGGGCCACAAGCATGCCCAATGTCTCGGTATCCACGATGCCATGCTTGTCGGCCGGCGTGATCGGAAAAGCGGACAACCCTTGCAGTAGCGAATTCACTTGTCGCGGCTCCAAAAAAATGCCCAGGGCGGCATAAGGGTTATTTTCGACTTTGCCGCAGGCCTGGATGTAGGATGTAAATATATCGTAATGCGATTAAGTCTGCGGGCGCTCCGACATGTCCGCAAATCCTTTTCATGGAGCCGGGGTGATGGAGTTTCTGGAAAACCTAAGCTGGATAACCGTATTTCAGATCATCATGGTAGATGTTTTGCTGGGCGGCGACAATGCCGTGGTGATTGCGCTGGCCTGTCGCAATTTACCGCCGGAGCGACGCATGCAAGGGATTCTGTGGGGCACGGGCGGGGCGATAGGGCTCCGGGTGGTGTTGATCATCTTCGCGTTGACCCTGCTGGCACTCCCTTTTGTCAAGCTGGTCGGCGGGGCGCTGCTGCTATGGATAGGCGTAAAGCTTATGGTGGGCGAGGACGAAACCGGAGATATCCAGGGCGGCAGTTCCTTGATGTCGGCCATCAAGACCATAATCCTTGCCGACTTTGTCATGAGCCTGGATAACGTCGTGGCAATCGCCGGCGCGGCGCAAGGCGCGCATGCCGATCACCAGGTGCTGCTTATTATCTTTGGCCTGCTGGTTAGCGTCCCCATCATCATCTGGGGCAGTACCCTGCTGCTGAAGTTGCTTGACCGCTTTCCCATAATCGTCACTGTGGGGGCGGGCCTGCTGGGCTGGATCGCCGCGGGCATGCTGGTTACCGACGTGGCGATCGTCAATCGGTTCGGCCAAGTGGAGGGGCCGGCCAGGATCGCTATCGAGGCAGCGGGCGCCTTGTTCGTGGTGGCGGTGGGATACTGGCTTGCGTTGCGGCGCGGCGCTGGGGTCGAGGCCGGGCGCGAATCCGTCTGATGCGGCCCCGGCGTAGCCGGATTTACGCCATAGGCATTCAGCGGCGGGCCCGCTCCTGGCGAATATCCGGCTACGCCGATTCGACTACAATCGTGCCATGCTGACCTTCATGTCAAAACACGGGCGACTGTCCGGACACTCTGTTGTCCAGCCGATCCGTCCCTGGCCGTCCCGCGCGCTTTTCCTGGGTTCTCAGGAAGCGGCCGTGCGGTCGGCCTATGCGCGGTCCAAGCCCGGCTAAGGGCGACGGGCCCCGCGTGGGCTCCTATCCGGCTTACCGCCGCATCCCTGTTTTCGCAATCGATGAGACCCGCCTCTATCAGGCGGGCGCAAACTCGCAAATTGAATCGTCATGCAACTTACTAAAAATTTCGTCAAAGCCAAGAACCCCTGCGCGTCGGGATATCGATGGTTTCTTCGCGACCAGAATGGCCAGGGCGATTATCAGGAAATCCTGGATGCCCTGGTGGCCCATGACCGGATCGACGATGCCTGCTGGCTGCTGGATCAGTTCGGCCCGACCGATGCGGTCCTGACCCTGGATTTCGTGGACGCCAATGCAATCGTATTTGCCGGCACCTTGGTGCTGCGGCAGGGAATCAATGTGGATACGGTGGCGCGTGCGGGCCGATGGATACGCACCGAGGGCGGGATCAAGGCGGGTACCGATATCGTGGCGGGCGAAGGCATCGAGGCGCAAGGCGGAATCGTCAGCGGCGGGCACATACGCGCCGAGGGCGATGTATCCGCGGGCTGGGGGATAGAAGCGCAGTCCCGCTTCGAATGCGGCGGCAATGTGCGCGCGAAGTGGGACGTTGCCGCGGGCCAAGGCATATCGGTTGCGGGCGATATACGGGTGGGTCAATGCCTGGTGGCGGGCGGGTCGATCAAGTGCGACCAAGGCATCAAGGCCGGCGGGAAGGTGCAGGCCGAGCACGATATTATTGTGGCCAGGGGAATACAGGCGGGAGAATCGATCGTAGCCGGCAATCATATCGAAACGGGCTGGGGCATGCTGTCCGGCTGCGATATTGTTGCGGACGGGTCGATCAAGGCAGGCGAAGGGCTGGCTGCTGCCGGACGCATTGCGGCAGGCCTGGGCCATGGCGTATATGCGGGTCTGCGCGTGCGGCTGGATGCCTGGGCCGATGCGGCCAGGGTGGTTGCGCAGGCCCGACCCGATCAGTTAATCAGCGGGTACTGGTGCGATTCGGCAATGAAGGCGTAGGCCGACACTGGCCCGGCATCGCGGGACAAAAGCAAAATGGCCGCAAGTTGCGGCCATTTTGCTTTCTGCTCAAGGTAATCAGGCTTCGACTTGATGCGCATGGCCCGACGATACGTAGTTGAACAATTCCGCCTGCACCTCTGCGCGAGTTTTATTGCTGTCGATCCCGGCGACAGGCGGGTAGTCCAGTTCGCCGTTGCTGATGGCATCCGCCTTCTGGGCAGCGGCCAATTCAGCCAGCACGTCGGCGCGGCTGTTGCTGTTGGCGGTGCCGACTTCCACAGGGTAGGCCTGCTCGCCGTAGCTGATCAGGCCCTGCGATTGTGCTTGCTGCAGTTCCGCCACGACTTGGGCGCGGGTCTTTGTGGATTCGTCGGCGGCTTGGGCTGCGCCGGCCAAAACGGAAAGGGAAATCATCAGTGTGGTTGCAAGGGTCTTCATGGTTAGAACTCCATCCAATTAAATTAAGGGAACCGAATTGCGCCGGATTTGGCGTTTCCTTGCGATGCAAGGTTTGTTTCGATGGATGAAGTATGTGCCGATTATGTATTGGGATAAACCCGTATTTCTTGTAAACATATTTCCAAAAACGTTAATAATAGGTATCGTTCCCTAGGAAAATAGAAGATATCTATCCGTATTTTTGGAATAATCTATGAGTCCATCCTTGGATGACATTGCACTTTTCGTTGAAGTGGCCAAAAGCAGGAGCTTCACCCGCGCGGCCGAGTCTCTGGACATGCCCGCCTCGACGCTTTCGCGCCGGATCAGCGCGCTGGAGCGCTACATAGGAGTGCGTTTACTGAATCGCAGTACCCGCAAGGTGGAACTGACCGAAGCGGGGGCCGTTTATTTCGAGCGTTGCCAGCACGTCATCGCAGAGGCGCGCATCGCCCACGAAGAGCTGGACGAGATGGCGCAACGGCCCAAAGGCCGGTTGCGAATATCCATGCCTGTCAGCTTTGCGCTGCTTTCCATGCCACTGATCATGCGGGATTTTGCGCAGGAGTATCCCGAAATCGAATGCGAATACGACTTGGGAATCAAGCACATCGATCTTTTGGCGGAACCTTTCGATATCGTTATACGTATCGGGCATCAACCCGACTCCGGCGTGGTTTCGCGTCGCTTGGGATATGTGACCCTGGGGCTTTATGCGGCGCCGGGATACCTGGCCCGCAAAGGGACGCCCATCGTGCCTTTGGATCTCGCAAGGCATGAATGCCTGCGGACATCCGCCGGCAGGGCGGAGTCAGTCTGGGAGCTTCGTTCACAGACCAGGGTGGAAAAAATTACGGTTAAAGGGCGTATGGCCATGAATAATGTCGCCATGTTGATGCGCATGGCGGGGTTGGGCATGGGCATCGTACCCTTGACTGCCCACAACCTGACATGGAACACGGAAGAGGAAGCGCTACAGCGAGTATTGCCTGATTGGGAATTCGACCCCATCCCGCTGATGGCGCTGTTTCCATCGCGCCTGATGCCGGCCAAGACCCGCGTATTTCTTGAGTTTTTGATGGCCCGGCTGAACGTACGCTAGTGTCTGGGGTCTATGACAAGTACAGGTGATTCAGATGGCCTGTCGGGCCAGGGTGGGATGGTTCTCTGTCCGGCGCCGTGCTTGCGCCTTGCTCCAAAGCTTGTCGTGCAACGGCAGCAGCACTACATTGCAGACCGGCTCGAGTATGGCGGCCAGTCCACCCGTGGCAAGCGAGCCCGTGCAGATATAAGTGACGGCGAACGCAACCGACATGTGCAATGCCATCTGACTGGTTTTTCGGGCGAGCAGCAACATGACCTTCTCCAAATGATTATGATTCGATTAAATGATAATCACTATCATTTGAATGGGGGAAGTTGAATGTTTATATCGGGGCAATTCATCAAAGCTATGCGTCCTCGGAGTCCTATGCCTGGCAACGCGGCGTTCGCCTGCTTGCAGAGGCGTAACAGCCTGAAATATTCTAGCGTTTGATCTGGATCGGATTGAAAACAATGCTTGACCGGGTGATGAGTATGCGAGTCCTTGTACGCGCCGCTTCCGAAGGCAGCCTTTCGGCGGCAGGGCGCAGCCTGGGGATGTCCGCCGCAATGGCGACCAAGCATATCAACACACTTGAGGCTCGCCTGGGCGTCCGGTTGTTTCATCGCACGACGCGGCACCTGAGTCTGACCGACAAAGGCAGAGACCACCTTAAAGCGTGCCAGCGCATATTGTTCGATATCGACGAGGCCGAAGCGGCCGCCATGTCGCAAAAGGTAGAGGTAAGCGGGCGACTGCGCATGAGCGTGCCCCTGTACTTCGGCGTCCGCTATATTGCACCGCTGATGCCCGCCTTCAGCCGCCGCTATCATTCGACGGCTGTTGAGCTGGGATTCAGCGATCGCGAAACTGACCCGATGCGGAAGGAATGCGATCTGAGCATACGCGCCGGCGCCATCATGGGTGCGCATTCGGACATCAGGAAACTGGCTGATAGCTCGATGGTCGTTTGCGCGTCGCCCTTGTATCTGGCACGGTATGGCAGACCGTCGACGGTCGCCGAACTGTCGCGCCATAATTGCCTGGCCTATTCATTGGCCTTGTTGAGCAGCCAGGAGTGGGCATTCGGCCAGGACGGCGGGACCCGCATAAGGATCAGCGGCAACCTTTGCGCCAACAATGTAGAGGCCTTGACGGCCGCCGCAGTCGGCGGACAAGGCATCATCTACCAGCCTGACTTTATCGTTGCCGATGCCTTGGGTGCGGGAAAGCTGCAGGTTCTGCAGCTGGATGAACCCGTTGCGGCCACAGGAGGCATATATGCGGTGTATCCCCCGGAACGTCAACCGCCGGCAATAGTGCGGGCTATGGTCGAGTACTTGGCCCAGGCGTATGCTTTTCCGACGCCATGGGCCGTCGTCCAGGGCGTTCAGGAATAGGCGACCAGCTTGACGCTATGCTTGGCGCAGGAAATAAATCAGGTCAAGCTCCGGACACTCATAGCCGTAGCGGGTCAGCGCCGCGCTGATCTGGCCTCGATGATGTGTGGCATGGTTGAAGACATGGGTAAGCGTGCCTATCCATGGCGTTGCCGCCGGCTGCCCGGCCGTCGTGGTGTAATGCAGCGTACCGGCCATGACCCGGGCCGGTGTGTTCTCTATCAGGGACAACCAGAGCCCGCTGCGCACGCATAATTGCTGGGCAAGCTCGGGGCGCCTGGCTTCCACTTCCTGAGCAAGGCTGGAAAATATTTCGGGCGCGCCCGCGAAGCGGCCGTACCACGACCTGTCGCCCAGCAGAAGATGATTGAGGGTGCCGTGTATGGAACCGAAAAACAACCCCGCCGGCGCAAAATAATGCTCGTCCGCGACGGCCTCCAATTGACGCAGAAGCAAAGCGTTGGCCCAGCCATGGTATGCAGCCAGTGTCTTGAGTTGTGAAACGAGTGCCGAATCTTTATTCATATGGCTTGTCCTGCGGGATCGATGCATAACTGCGCAGGGATGATCGTAAGCGATTGTCCGTCGATTGAGAACCGTTGATTCCCGTCTTGTACGGCGGGCGGATTAAAATGGCGGTTTTCAGCTGAGAGCATGGCCGTGGGTATGGAAGAGCGTTTAATCGATATCGAGCTGAAACTGACCGCGCAGGAAGATCTGGTGCTGGAACTGAACCGGCAGGTGTACGAGCAGCAAAAGCAGATTGATGAATTGCGCGCGCTATGCACCGCATTGGTAAAACGGCTGGGCGAGGCCGCCAGCGAAGGCGGCGCCGATCCGTACGCAGTCGAAAAGCCGCCGCATTATTAGTTGCCGCTACAGGCCTGCATGGTGGTTAGGACGCGGGCCAGTTTTTTCAGTCCCGCATCAATGTCTTCCTTGCCGATGTCGCCGTAGCCGAAAAGCAGGCCTGGCTGGGCGGGCGCTTTGATATACAACTGGGATATTCCGTATAGGCCTACGAACTCTTTGCCCGCCAGCTCGATAACCGCGGACTCTGGCATTGGTTGGCTGAATCGAGCCGCCAGATGAATGCCCGCTGCCTGGAGCGGCGGATGGAACCAGGGTGCAAGCTCGCCGCGCAAATGCGAAAGCAGCATCTCGCGCCTGGCCGAATAAAGCTTATGCACGCGGCGCAGGTGCTTGGCGAAATCTCCATTCTGCATGAAACGCGCAAGCGAGGTCTGCATTAGCGTGCTGCCGTGCCAGTCCACGATTTGCTTTGCCTTGTGCAGGGGCGAGGCCAAGCTGGCGGGAGGAACCATGTAGCCGATGCGCAGTTCGGGAAAGATCGTCTTCGAGAATGTGCCTACGTAAGCCACCAAGCCTGCCTTATCCAGGCTTTTAAGCGGTTCCAGGGGACGGCCCTCGAAACGGAATTCGCCGTCGTAGTCGTCTTCAATGATCACGGCATCGCGCTGTTTGGCCCATTCCAGCAATTCCAGCCTCCTCTCCACGCTCATGGGCATGCCCAGCGGAAACTGATGCGATTGCGTTACATAGACCAGCCGCGCGCTGTCTGGCAGCGCGCTGACGATCAGCCCTTGGTCGTCTCCACGGGAGTGGGGGCTATTTTGGCGCCCAGGGCCGTGAAGCTGGCTCGGGCGGGCGGATAGCAGGGATCTTCGATGGCGACCGTGTCGCCGGGACGGATCATGACACGCGCAATAAGGTCGAGCGCTTGCTGGGCGCCTTGCGTCACGATGACATCTTGCCAAGTGCAGTGGAGCGCTCGGTTAAAGCCCAGGTAGCGCGAGACCGCCAGCCGCAATTGAGGCTCGCCGGCGGGCTCGCGGTAGCCGCCCGCATCGCGCAGCTGATCGCGCAAGGCATGGTTTACGCAGCGCCTCCAGGCACTGACGGGAAACACCGTCTTGTCGGTCACGCCACCCGCGAAATTCATTGGCAGAGCGGCAGTGGGGCGCGGCATGGAGATTGGCGTGGGCAAGGTGTCCCAGAGGGACCCGGCCCTGGCCTTTGCGCCGGAGGGGCGCGCCGCGATTGTAGGCAGCCGTGTCATGGCATCCGCAACATAGGTGCCGGATCCGGGCCGTGCGAAAAGAAAGCCCTCCGACGCCAGCCGTTCGAAAGCCTCCAGTGTGGTCTTGCGGGAAACTCCAAGCTGTACGGCCAGATAGCGCGACGAAGGCAGGCGTTCGCCCGATTGCAGGCGGCCGTCCAGTATTCCCGCTCGTATCTGGCGGTAGATCTGGCCGACAAGATCGCTGTTGGCATGCAGCGTTATGTGGATGTCCAAACTGGTAACCTGAAAATAATAAAAAATGGCTATTTTTCAGGTCCAGTTTAAAGCCTAGACTCTGCTCTGTCGCCCGCATCGGCCGGCGGCTTCAACCAACTTTCGCATAGGAGCAGAATATGGAACCCCGTATGGATTTTTACAAGGCCAGCCCTGGAGCGCTTCAGGCGATGCTGGGCCTGGAAAAACAAATAGACAAATCGGGTATTGAAAAACCATTGGCGGAATTGGTGCGCCTGCGTGCTTCGCAGATCAATGGCTGCGCATACTGCGCCGACATGCACGCCACGGATGCGCGCAAGGGCGGCGAAACCGACCGCCGGCTTGATACGCTGGTCGCATGGCGTGAAACGCCTTTCTTCACCGATCGCGAGCGGGCTGCATTGGCATGGACGGAGTCGCTTACACTAGTGGCCGAAACGCATGTTCCGGACGAGGTCTGGAATATCGTGCGGCCGCATTTCAGCGATCAGGAACTGGCGGATCTGACCCTTCTGATCGTGGCCATCAACGGATGGAACCGCTTTGCGGTGGGGCTCAGGAAGATGCCGGGATGACCAGCATGCGGCTTGCTGAACCGGTATTTCAAAGCGGCATCAACTATGCATACAAAACATACAGGGTCATGGTCCGAGCTTTTATGGGGCCGCAACGGCTTGCGGTCCCTGGCCTTGGCGGGCGGCGTAGCGGTGCATGCCGTCAATGTGTACATCGTCACCACCATCCTGCCCTCCATCGTCGATGACATCGGAGGCCTGCAATATTACGCCTGGAACACGACGCTTTTTGTCGTTGCCTCCATCCTGGGCTCCGCGCTTTCGCCCAAATCTATGGAGCAGTTCGGACTGCGGCGCGCCTTCCTGCTGGCGATTGCCGTATTCGTGGGCGGCACAATAGCCTGCGCGATGGCGCCTGCAATGCTCTGGCTGCTGGCGGCGCGCACGGTGCAGGGGCTGGGCGGCGGCTTGCTGCTGGGACTCAGCTATTCCGCGGTCCGGCTGGTTTTCGATGAACGTCTTTGGTCCAGGGCCATGGTTCTGGTGTCCAGCATGTGGGGCGTGGCCACGCTTGCCGGGCCGGCGATAGGCGGCATCTTCGCCCAGACGGGCCACTGGCGGCTGGCGTTCTGGGCGGTGGTGCCGATCGCGGCGATTCTTGCCCTGCTGGTGCATACGCAGTTGGTGCAGAATGGACGGGCCGCAGGCAAACGGACCCAGGCGCCGCTGGGCAGCATATCGTTGCTGGCCCTGTCGGTGCTTGTCGTATCGGTCGCCAGCCTTGTTCATAGCTGGGCATGGAACGCGGCGGGTATTGCAGCGGGCTTGTCGATTGCGGTCCTGATCGCGAAGATCGACGGCCGCGCCCGCGTGCGTTTGTTCCCGACGGGCTCGTATTCGGCGCAAACGGCGCTTGGCAGCCTGTATGCCTGCATTTGCCTGCTCAGCATAGGCGTGACGACGGAAATCTATATCCCTTATTTCCTGCAATCGATACACGGGAAAAGCCCATTGGTGGCCGGCTATTGGACGGCGCTGATGTCGGCGGGCTGGACCTTGGGCTCATTCGTCAGCTCCAGCCGTTCCACGGCCACGGCCAATCGCCTCATGGTGGCCGGCCCTTTGGCATCGGCCGCATCGCTGGCGATGCTGGCCTGGATGCTGCCCATGGCCGACTTGTCGTCGCAGGGCGGCGCCAACTGGCTGATGGCTCCATTGCTGGGCGTGGGGGTAGGCGTGGGTCTATGCTGGCCCAATATGTTGACCCGTGTATTCAAGTCGGCGCCCAAGGGGCAGGAAAACATCGCGTCGGCAGCCATCACCACCTTGCAGCTTTATGCCATGGCCATGGGCGCCTCGCTGGCCGGCATGGTCACGAATGCGGCTGGATTCACCGATCCCGGGGGCATGCAGGGCGCGCAGCAAGCGGCCCTTGCCTTGTTTGCGGTGTTTGCTTGCGCGCCGGGGCTGGCTGCGTTTATGACCCGTGGGGCGCGCGACGCCGTGTAGCCTGGTTGGGGCTGTCCTGCTATTTAGGCAGCCGGAAAAGTTCGGGGTCGGGGCCGTCGCGGCCATCGGGCCGATCCAGTGCGGCAATGGCGGCCATGTCTTCGGCGTCGAGCGTGAAGTCGAACACATGGAAGTTTTCCTGGATGCGGCTGGGTGTGATGGATTTCGGGATGACCATATTGCCCAGTTGCGTATGCCAGCGAATCATGACCTGCGCGACGGACCGGCTGTGCTTGTGCGCAATGCCGACCAGGGTGGGGTCTTCCCATAGTTTGCCGCGCCCAAGGGGGCTCCAGGCTTCGGTGATGATTTCGTGTTCGGCGTGGAATTCGCGCAGATCGGCCTGCTGGAAATTCGGGTGCAGTTCGATTTGATTCACCACAGGCAGCACGCCGGTCTTATCCAGCAGCTTTTGCAGGTGGTTGATATTGAAATTGCATACGCCTATGGACTTTGCCCTGCCTTCGTCCCGAAGCTGGATCATGGTTTCCCACGCGTCGACGTAAAGCCCGTTCTTGGGGACGGGCCAGTGGATCAGGTACAGATCCACGTAGTCCAGACCGAGCTTTTCCAGGCTTTCTTCGAAAGCCGCTTTGGATGTATCGTGGCCGTGGCGGTCGTTCCAGAGCTTGGTGGCGATGAACAGGTCTGCGCGCTTGACGTTAGACTGGGCTATGCCCCGGCCCACGCCCTCTTCGTTTCCGTAGATGGCTGCCGTGTCGATGGACCGGTAGCCGACGTCTATCGCCGTTTGCACGACGGCTGCGGCAACATCGTTTTCAACCTGCCATACGCCCAGGCCCAATTGCGGCGCCTCGCGGCCATCGTGAAAGGTAACGGTGTTTTGATTTGTAGACATCGGGTGCCCTCCGTAAGACATCGCATTTGTTGACTTGTTCTTTCGGGTAATCTACCCGATTATACGGTTGTTGCAGTGCGGTAAGGCTTCATTTGGTTTCACGCACAAGCGTTATTCAGGAAGAGTCAGGAGAAAGATATGAGTGTTCACAATCAGGTCAAGCGAGTCAGCGTACCCCAGTTGGTGGCGTATAAGGGCCAGCAGAAGATAGCCGCCCTGACGGCGTATACGGCCCCGTTCGCCCGCCTGCTGGACGACGCGCTGGATATGATCCTGATCGGGGATTCGACGGCCATGGTGGGCTACGGCTTGCCCAATACCTTGTCGATTACCGTAGATCAGTTGGCCTCGCATGCGGCCGCCGTTGTGCGTTCGACCAGCCATGCCTGCATTATCGTCGACATGCCTTTTGGCAGCTATCAGGAGTCACCGCAACAGGCCTTCGCCAATGCCGCCCGCATGCTGGCGGCCAGCGGCGCCGACGGCATCAAGATGGAGGGCGGCATGGCGATGGCGGAAACCACCCGTTTCCTGGTCGAGCGAGGCGTTCCCGTGCTGGCCCATGTGGGCTTGATGCCGCAGTATGTCAATACGATGGGCGGCTTCAAGGCGCAAGGCATGACGGATGAATCCGCCGAGCGCATCCTGCGCGATGCCGTGGCCCACGAGCAAGCGGGCGCTTTCGCCGTCGTGCTGGAAGGGGTTGCCGAGAGCCTGGGACGGCGCATTACCGAGACGTTGGCGGTGCCCACCATAGGTATTGGCGCCTCCCCTGCGTGCGACGGGCAAATCCTTGTGACCGAGGACATCCTGGGCCTTAGCGGAGACCGGATTCCCAAGTTCGCCAAGCAGTTTGCCGACGTTGGCGCCATGGTGCGCTCGGCGGCCGAGCGCTATGCCGCCGATGTCAAAGGGGGCGATTTCCCGGGGTTGGAGCATTGCTTCGGCGTAAAACGATAATCCCCATGGTCAATATGGGATATATTTCCCCAACCGCTTGTGCCATAAAACCGTGTGCAGATATTGCCATTCAATTATTGAATGGTTACTTTTGGTAAATGTATAATTTGCATATTGTCCGGTGAGTCGGACCGTCCTTGTTTCTTCAGGCGTCCAATAATGGAAATCCGTCAACTCGAAGCCTTTGCCGCCGTGTATTCCGCAGGAAGCGTCACGGCGGCCGGACGCTTGCTGGATCGGTCACAGCCCATGGTCAGCCGGCAAATCCAGGATCTGGAGCAGGAACTCGGTTTCATGCTGTTCACCCGCACCCGCCCCCAGGTAACCCTGACCGAACAAGGGCGCGAGTACTACGAAGAAGTGCGCAATGTCCTGGCTGGCCTGCAGCAACTGGATAGCCGTTCCCGCGAGATCGCAGGCGGCCAGAGTCGCCCGCTTCGGGTTGCGGCGACCTATTCCCTGGGCTCCAGCTTGCTGCCCACCACGATAGGGCTGCTGGAGCGCAGCCAGCCCGTATTCGAATACAAGCTGTATATCGACACCTTTCAGCCCCACGACGTTGTTCAGGCCGTGGCCGACGGGCAGGCGGACATCGGCGTGATCAGCCTGCCCATAGATCTGGGGCGCTGCGAACTGTTGTGGTCCGGGCAGGCTCCTTGCGTGTTGGCGTTGCCCGCCAACCATCCCCTGGCGGCCAGCACCGTCGTCCGCTTGAGCGAGCTGGGCGACAACACCGTTATTACAATGTCCAATCGCACGGGCTTGCGGCATCGCCTTTCGACGGCGCTTTTGCATAACAATCCCACCGCCAGGCCCAGGCGCCAAATCGAGACGACCTCGTCGCTGAGCGCATTGATGATGGTGCGTGCCGGCGTTGGCGTGGCGCTGGTCGATCCGCTCACCGCGACAACCATGTCGCCCGAAGGTGTGGTGTTTCGCGGCATCGACCGGCATGTTCCCTATCTTATGGGTGTGATCAAGCATCGCGACCGGACCTTGCCCGACGAAGGTTCCCGGCTGGTCCAGGCAATGTGGGACTACGCCAGCGCCAATGTACCCCGCTTCGTGGCGGGCGATCCAAGCGGGCTGCCCAAGGACGCCGATCCCTTTCAGCCCGCGCCCGACAAAGATGCCGCCTGAGCCGCAACCTTGCCGCCTCGTTTTTTGAATTTTCTCTACGTTTTTCCTCCCGCATAATGACTCATACTCGTTTTTTCTCCCCCGTTCAGGGGCTGGACGCGCTTGAACAGCGCCTTGCGCAGGACATCGCCTGGCTCGACCTTCCTGCCAGGCAGTGGGTGCCGTCGGCATCGATAAACGGACAGGAGCTGCTGGATGTCGCCATTATCGGTGGCGGCATGGCAGGGTTGGCCGCGGCGGCCTCGCTGGGATTCAAGGGTATGCGGGCCCGGATTTTCGATAGCGCGGCGCCGGGGTTCGAAGGTCCATGGGCGACCACGGCGCGCATGGAAACGCTGCGCTCGCCCAAGCAGCTTACCGGTCCGGCGCTGGGCTTTCCCGCGCTGACGTTCCGGGCCTGGTTCGAAGCGCAGTTCGGTGTGGAGGAATGGAATCGCCTGGACAAGATTCCGCGCCTGCAATGGATGGATTACCTGCGCTGGTACCGGCGCGTGCTGAGTCTGGACGTGCGCAACGAGCACCATGTGCGGGACATCGTGCCCTATCGCGATCATGTGGAATTGAGCGTTTCATCGCCGGCGGGCCTGTCCACGATATACGCGCGCCGCGCAGTATTGGCCACCGGCCGCGACGGCCTGGGCGGCGCATCCGTTCCGGATTTTGTTGCGCGGTTGCCGCGCCGGCTTTGGGCCCATTCCTCCGACGATATGGACTATTCGACCTTGCGCGGAATGCGGGTCGGTGTGGTGGGGGCGGGCGCCTCGGCCATGGACAGCGCGGGCACGGCGCTGGAAAATGGGGCGGCCAGCGTCGATCTGCTTATACGCCGCGCTGAACTGCCGCGCATCAATAAAAGCAAGGGTGCGGGCAACCCCGGCTACACACACGGGTTCGTGGATCTGCCCGACGAGTGGAAGTGGCGGATACGGCATTACATCAATGTGCAGCAGGTGCCGCCTCCGCGCGCCAGCGTCTTGCGTGTGTCGCGGCATGCTAATGCGCGCTTCAATCTGGGCGCGCCGGTGCTGGAGGTGAGCGAGCAGGGCGGCGAACTGCGGGTGATTACGCCCAAAAAGGAATTTGCGCTGGATTTCCTGATTCTGTCCACAGGATTCGGCATCGATTGGCAAAGCCGCCCGGAATACGCGAGGATCGCCCGGCATCTGCGGGTCTGGTCGGATCGCTATTCTCCACAAGAGGGCGGCGATGATAAGGAATTGCAGGATTCGCCCGATTTGGGGCCCGCCTTCGAGTTCCAGGAAAAACGAGCCGGTTCCATGCCTGGCTTGTCCCGCATCCATTGTTTTTGCTACCCTTCCACCCTGACGCATGGAACGGTATCGGGCGATATCCCAGCCATCAGCGACGGCGCCGAGCGCTTGTCCAAAGGGATCGCCAGCCTGTTGTACGTTGAAAACATCGATACGCATTTTGTCCAGTTGCAGGCTTATAACGAGCCTGAGATATTCGGCGACGAATGGACGCCGGCATAAGCCGGTTCCAGAAAAGGAAGTTTATGAATGACATCACCTCTCCAGCGGCCGGGGCCCAGACGGGCCCCGGCGATGCCGTGGATGCAATCGTGGGCCTGACACCGGCCGATCCGTTGTATGGCGTTCGCCACGCCCGGCACAAGGTCGTGCATGCCACACAGGGCAGCTACGAGCTTTTCTTCGATCCCTCCAGCCAGGGGCTGCCGATACAAGAGCGCCTGTTGGTGGCTTGGCACGCAAGTATCCTGTCCCGCTCCGTCGCATTGACGCAGCACTATCGGGATGCGCTTGCCGATCATGTCGTGGACGCTTCGGCAATAGCCGCCATCGAGGGCGGGCGGGTCGACGACTTGCCGCCGTCGCGCTTGCGGGCCATGCTGATATTCACCGGGAAACTGATTCTCAAGCCAGTCGACGGCGACAAGGCGGCGCTCGAGCAACTGCGCGATGCCGGCATGGCCACCCCCGATATCGTGACTCTGGCGCAATTGGTGGCGTTCCTGTCGTATCAGATTCGGCTGGTCGCCGGCCTTTCCGCCATGAAGGCATTGGAGTCGCTATGAGCGCCGTTATCGAAAACAATGGCTACACCAACGAAACGCTGGAGTGGAAAGCCTGGCTGGACGTGGTCGACCCGGACAACTGCACGCCTTTGCAGACCGAGGTGCTGGAAATGAGCCATCCCAAGGCCAAGGTATCCGACTACTATCTTTTTCTGGTGCATCAGCCAGCCATCCTGAAACAGCGGTCCGAGGCGTTCAACGCCATCATGTACGCGCCGGGCGGACTTGCGCGGGCCGACCGCGAGCTAAGCTCTCTGGTGGTATCGCGAATAAACGGTTGCGTGTATTGCGCGTCTGTACATGCCCAGCGTTTCGAACAACTGGCCAAACGCAACGACACTGTCGCACAGGTCTTCGACGATCCGCGCAGCGCCGGCGTCAACGAACGTGAAAAGGCCATCGCGCACTTTTCCATACGCCTGACCGAAGAGCCGGAAAACATAGGGCCGGACGATATCCAGGCGCTTAAGGATGTGGGATTGACACAGGCTGAGATACTGGATCTGCTGCATGCGGGTTCGATCTTTGCGTGGGCCAACCGCCTTATGCAGAACTTGGGCGAGCCGGTGTTTCCGGCGCCGCAAGCCTAAGGCGGTCAATCGTCCAGCTGGCCCAGCATCTGGACACCGGCATGCGCGCCGAAGCGCTCGCAGGCGATGTTAAGGCGCTGGACCGCGAAGTTCAGGAACTGGGAAGGTCTTTGCTGCAGCTCGGCTTCGGCTTGCGCCAGACGCAAATCCTTGCGCAACAAGCCTAGCGTGAACGTGATTTCGCCGCTGCCGGCCATCATGCGTTCGGCATACGAATTGAACAGCAAGCCCGACGCGGTGCCCGTGCCCAGCGCGGAGGTCAACAGTCCGGTGTCAAAATGGCCGCCCCGAGCAAGCGCCATGCCGTTTGCCAGGCCCAGGAAGGTTCCCGCGATGATGGTCTGGTTGACGAGCTTCATGCGATAGCCCGATCCGGCTTCTCCGCAATGAACGGCGCGCTGGCCCAATTGCGCCAACAGCGTCGCGCAGCGTTGGATATCTTGCGTGTCGCCGCCCACGAAGTGCGTCAGCGTACCTTTGGCGGCGCCGGCCACACCGCCGGTGACGGGCGCATCCAGAAATCGGGCGTGCCGCTGCTCCAGAGCCTTGCGGATGTCGGCGGCGATCGAGGGCGCGGCCGTGGTCATGTCGATGAACAAGGTGTCGGGCTGGATGCCTTGCGTCATGTCGCTATAGACGCTTTCGACATCGCGGGTGTCGCCCAGTATGGTAAAGACCGTGCGCGACCGTTGGGCGAGCTCGATCAGGTCGGTGGCGATTTTTGCCCCTTGCTGGCGCAGGGCCAGCGTTTGCTGGGGATTGCGCGCCCAGACATGCAAGGGGTGTCCGGCATGCAACAGGCGCTGTGCCATGGGCAGGCCCATTTTTCCCAAGCCTACCCAGCCGATGGTGTCTTGCATGATGGCTCCTTGCATGAGTGCTGCCGATTAAGGCCATGAAACCATTGTAGAGGCGGCCTTCGCTTCCGCCAATGGGTAAAGGCGGGCCTTTACTGCAGCCGGATATCGGCGCTGGAAACGACGTTGCGCCATTTCTTCAAGGAAGATGCCAGCGTGTCATCCAGGTCTTGCGGGGCGCCGCCCAGGACGATGGCACCCATGCCGGTCAGTTTTTGATTAAGGGCGGGATCATTCAGCGCGTCGTTCAGGGCCTTGTTTGCCTGTTCGATGATGTCCGGGGGCGTGCCTTTGGGCGCCAGCAGTGCGAGCCAGTGCGTGGCAAGCAGGCGGGGATGGCCCTGCTCGGCCATGGTCGGCACATCGGGCAAGGCGCTGGAACGGCTGGGGGCCATAATGCCCAGCGCCCGGACCTTGCCCGCCTTGATCTGGCTCTGGATGCCGGGAACCAGCTGGAACATGGACTGGATCTCGCCGGCAATCAGGTTGTTGGTGGCCAGTTCGGGCGAGCTATAGGGGACATGGACCATATTGGCATCGATGTCGTTCATGTATAGCTGGCCGGCCAGATGTGTGGAGCTGCCATTGCCGTTGGAGCCGAAGTTGACCTCGCCGGGATGGGTCTTGACGTAGTCGTTGAACTGGGCAAGGCTGCGCACAGGCAGGTCGCTGTTGACCACCAGGATATTCGGTATGTCCGCGATCAGCCCGATTGCCTGGAAGCTCTTTTGCGGGTCGAAAGGCAGATCCCTGAACACGTTTGGATTTACCGCCAGGGTGCCCGCACTCGACAGCAGCAAGCGGCTGCCATCGGCCGGAGCCCCGGCGACCATGCCGGCACCGGTGTTGCCGTTGGTGCCATACTGGTTTGCCACAACGAACTTGGCGTGAAGCTGGTTGTTCAGTTGCTCCGCGACCAGGCGCGCTATCGTGTCGTCAATGCTGCCCGCCGGTGCGGTTACGACGAGCTGCACGGCGTGGTCGTGAGGCGGCCAGGCCTCATGTGCCAGCGCGGCGGCGGTCAGCGTAAGGGTCAATACAGCGGTTTCGGCCAGACGGGTGCAGATTCTATGCATGGTTTGGTTCATACAAGGCGCTTGATGCCGATGCTTGCAGGAATTCGAAGTACAGAAGTTTACTGTAATGCACCGGAGGCGGGATACTAATACAGGTAAGGCTCTATTTCCCTGTAGTTTTCAATGACCAGTTGTTGGGCTTCCGGCTTGACCGATTGCTTGTAGGGATCGATATCGAATGCCTGCAGAACGTAGACGACCTGAGACGCGCGCGTGGGAACATCCAGCGTACCGTCAGCCATGCCGTAATCATGCGCGATGATCTCTTGTTGCACGGGGCTGAGCCGCGTGTCGGGCGCCAGGCGAATAATGACCTCGGTATTCCATAAAACGTCTTCCGCCTTGGCGTTGGGGGAATCGCCTATGATTTCGGGCTGGCCGCGAAAGCGGCTCAGGACGAAGTCGCGGTAGCCGCGGTTTTTCTCGCAATAGGCGCGGACGTGCCAGCGCAGCGACGTGCAAACCAGCGTGTGCGGGGCTATGACGCGCGTCTCGGCAACGGGCGATGTCAATGATATGTAGCTTATTTCGACACGTTTCTGCTCTCTTGCCGCTTGGACCAGCGGGCGCAGTACCGTGGGATGGATATTGCGCAGCGGCACATGCAGGACTTCCGTGTTGGTGAATTCAAGGTCAAGCGCATCGAAAGTATGGCTGATATCCTTGTTGCGTCCCAGGATGTGCAGATACTCGTCGGCATTGCCCGTGGTCAGCCGCGGATGGAAATCCGGCGTCGGCTTGTAGCCTTTCAAGTGGCGGTCATACACCAGATTGCCGGGTGCGACGTCGCGCAGGTAGCAATTGATATCCTTCGATGCTTGCTGGCGGCCTATGCCCAGGCTATTGCATAAATGATTGGTCGTCAGGCGCCCCTCCCATTGAGCGATGATTTCAATCAATCGATAGCGCAGCAGAAGGTCCCAGCGCAACGGCCAGGGGGATTTTGTCTTGCTCATGGGCCTGCCTGAAAAATGGACGTATATATGTATACAGTATGGATATGTCATCAACGACGACATACTATACCTTCAACCCGGGCGGAACTTGAAAAAGATTAGGTCAACAACGCGATGGCGCGCCGCGGTATCGCTAAAGGAATAAGGTATGGATCAATTACCCATGGATGCCGACAGCATATGGCTGCTGGTACTGGCCGTCGCGGCCGGTTTCATCATGGCGGCCATGTATTACCGCCGTCTTCTGGCACAGGCCCGCGATGGCATGACTGTCCTTCAGAACCTTGCCAAGCAGCGTGGCGAGATACTGACCGAGCTGCGCGCGGAACTGGATCAGGCCAAGAATCAGGTAATAGGCGTGGAATCGGAGAAAGTGCATATCGACCGTCAGTTGGCACGCAGCGAATCGACCGTTCAAAGCCTGCAGGAACGCCTGGAAGAAGCCCGCTTGAGCGTGACGGTCAAGGATGCCGATTTCCAGCTTTTGGCCCAGCGCTATGCGCAGTTGGACAAGGAGCTGGCCGAAATGCAGGCGGTGCATGCCGAAAGGCAGGCCAGTTTTCAGGAAATGAAAACCAGCTTCGAACAGTCCCGCGCCCAACTGAAAATGGAATTCCAGAACCTGGCCAATCAGATACTCGAGGAAAAAGGCAAGACCTTCGCGCAAAATAGCCAGAGCTCCCTGGATGCATTGCTAAAACCCTTCCGTGAGCAGATCGACGGCTTCCAGCAGCGTGTGAACCAGGTGCATGACGAAACCTTGCGCGGCAATGTATCGCTGGGTTCCGAGATCAAGCGTGTGCTCGAAGTGGGCCTGAGGATAAGCGCCGAGGCCAATACCTTGGCCACCGCGCTTAAAGGCGACAAGAAGGCCACCGGTAATTGGGGCGAAGTGCAACTGGAGCGGACGCTGCAGCTGGCCGGCCTGGTCAAGGGCGATCATTACGAGTCGCAACCTCGCTTCAAGGATGAGCAGGGCAATAATCGGCAGCCCGATTTCGTGGTGAAGCTGCCCGACCAGAAGCACATCGTCATCGACAGTAAAGTGTCGCTGGTGGATTATGACCGCGCCATCGCCGCCGAAACCGAGGCCGAAATACGTGGGGCGCTGGATGCGCACGTAAAAGCCGTGCGCAATCATATCGACGACCTGGCAAGAAAGGACTACAGCAATCTGATCGGCATGCGCAGCCCCAGCTTCGTCTTGATGTTCATGCCTATCGAACCGGCTTATATCGAGGCCATGAAGCACAACAGGGAACTGTTCGACTACGGCTACCAGCGCAACGTCATCCTGGTATCGCATACGACCCTGATGCCCATATTGAAGACGGTCGCGAACCTGTGGATGGTGGCGCGCAGCAACGAGCAGGCGCACGAACTGAGTGCCCGAGCCGGCGAGATCTACAACCAGGTCGTCGTCGTGGCCGAGCGCCTGAAAAAGCTGGGCGAAACCCTGGACACCGTCAGCCGGCACTACAACAGCACGGTCACGGCCGTGGCCGGCCAGCAAGGCTTGTACGGCAAGGCATCACGCTTCAGCGAGCTGTCGTCCAAAGCCAACAGGACCATGCCGGCGCTGGAGCCGCTGCACGCCGATTTCGAAGGCGAAAGACTGGAGCTGATTGCCAGCGAGGCGGTGAAGCTGTCCGATGATGGTTCTGACGGCGATGCGAAGGGAATACAGGACTGAAGCGACGCAGGGGCTCGCGCCCCGCCGGATGTCTCATACACGTTAAGCTAACGTTTTCCCAAACTATTGGACTTCAACCTGTATGGCACCCGAAAGCAAGACACCGCTACTTATCAACAACCCATTCCTGGAGTGGATGGGCGTCACTCTGGTGAAGTGGTCGCCCGGCTATGCCGAGATGCATCTGCCGATGTCGACCCAACTGGGAAACCGGACGGGGCGGGTCCACGGCGGGGTCATATGCACCCTGCTGGATTCGGTGTCGGGTTATAGCGGACTGTATGCGGAGCCCGGAGAGCCGCCGCTGCGCAGCCTGACCTTGTCGCTGACCACCAACTTCATCGGCAGCGGCGAGGGCGAAATCCTGGTGGCGAAGGGGTACACCGAGCGCAAAGGGCGCAGCGTGTTCTTCACCCGCGCCGAGGTCTTGCTGGATGATTCCTTGTTGATGGCGACGGCGGTGGGCACGTTCAAGTATTCCCAGGCCAAATAAGCGATGGCTTGATCGAATTTGCTCCTGGCGTAACCATTTCGGTGGCGCCATGGTGAAATGAAAAACGGGCGCTCCCATTGGAGCCGCCCGTTTTGACTGCATTGATTTGCGCTTATTGAATCGTCACGCCGGCGGCCTTTACGATTTCGGCCCACTTCGTCCGGTTGTCGTGCACGGTCTGACGGAATTTTTCGGGCGAGGATACATGGATGGTGTTGCCCGTCGAGGTCAGCCGTTTGGCGACATCGGGATTTTGCAGGGCCTGTGTGGCGGCGGCATTGATTTTCCGGACGAGTGCCGGATCCATGCCCTTGGGTCCGAAAAGCCCGAACCAGATATAGCTGTCGAAGCCGGGTATGGCCTTTTCAGCGATGGCTGGCACGTCTTTGACGACATCGATGCGCTTGGCAGTCGATACGCCCAGCAAGCGCACAGTGCCGGCCTTGTACTGGCCCAGAACCGTTTGCACTTGATTGAAGATGCAGCAGGTTTCCCCTTTCACGACTGACTGCAGCGCCTCGGGGCCGCCTTTGTAAGGTACGTGCACCATTTTCAGGCCAGCGCGGGCGTTGAACTCTTCGAAAGCCAATTGCGTTCCCGTACCCACGCCGGTCGAGGCGAAGTAGTATTTGTTGGGGTTTGCCTTGACCTCGGCGATGAAGTCTTCGACGGTGTTGACATCGATGACCTTGGGATTGATGGTCAGCACATTCGATACATCGATCAGCGGAGCGATGGGAGTAAAGTCTTCTTCGACGTCGAAAGGCAGTTCTTTATAGATGGCGGGATTGATGCCATGGGTGGCGGCGGTGCCCAGCAAGATGGTGTAACCGTCGGGCTTGGCGCGTGCCACGGCGGCAGAGGCAAGATTGCCTCCCGCTCCCGAGCGATAGTCGATGACGACGGGCACGCCCAATGCCTGCTGAAGAGGTTCCTGAATGCTGCGCGCAATGACGTCCACGCCCGATCCGGCGGGAAATCCCATCAGCATCGTTATGGGATGTTCCGGCCATTCGCTTGCGTGGCTGGAGCCGGCTGCGAGCAGGGCGGTGCCCAATAGGGCGCCTTTGAACAGCGCGGACAGGGGACGGAATAGGGATCGGATCGAGGCGGTCATGCTGTGGGTATTGATTAGGGGTAAACCAGTAAATTACCAGCCGACATATAAAACTACTACGAATTAGTGGAAACTTATATATAACTATTGAGTATAAAGGACGGGTTTATGATTTTCCAGTGCCTTGTAAGCGGGGGGAGCTAACCCATGGATGATGCTCAGTCGATACGGTCCGGTTTTTCCATCGGCCTGCTGATTCTTGTCATTGCGGCCATTCTCGTCCTGGTGGATTTCTATGCGCGGCTGGTGATGGACGATCCGCAATTGGTGGGCGCATTGCGCTGGGGCGCCATGGCGGCTTTCGCAACGGCGCTGGGAACCTTGCCCGTCATTTTTTCCATCCCTTTTTCACAACGCGCCAACGATGCGATGCTGGGTTTCGGCGCCGGTGTGATGCTGGCGGCCAGTTCCTTCTCGCTGATCATTCCGGCTTTGAATGTGGCAAGGGAGCAAGGCGCCGGCCCTTGGGGGGCGGGCGGCATCGTGGGCGGCGGCATCATCGTGGGAGCCGCGCTGCTGCTCCTGATCGACCGATCGGTTCCGCATGAGCATTTCGTCAAGGGGCTGGAGGGCTCGCGCGCCAGAAAGATGAAGCGCGTGTGGTTATTCGTGCTGGCCATCTGCCTGCATAACTTTCCCGAGGGCCTGGCCATAGGCGTGGGCTTTGCGGGACCCGACGAAATCGGCGCGCGGGCGTTGGCGATGGGTATCTCCATCCAGGATGTGCCTGAAGGGCTGGTCGTGGCCCTGGCGCTAAGCAGCGTGGGTTATGGGCGCGGCATGGCGGTGGGCGTGGCGGTGTTTTCGGGCTTGATCGAGCCGCTTGCGGCGGTGCTGGGCGTGGCCGTCATCGGGTTATCGGCGGCACTCCTGCCCTGGGGGCTGGCCGCCGCCGCGGGGGCCATGCTGTTCGTGATCAGCCACGAGATCATCCCGGAGTCGCACCGGCAAGGCCATGAATCGCATGCCACGCTGGGGCTCATACTGGGATTCGTGTTGATGATGCTGCTGGATACCGCACTGGCCTGACCGGCCGAAGCGGCGGCATGTCGCTTGCTCTCTTCCCTTCGGGTGGCGGCGCCAGGCGCGACGCCTTCTTCAACGCTTTCAAGGAGGAAGGATATGCCCAAATGCGATGCTTGCGGCAATGACTACGATAAGGCTTTCCAGATCGTTGCGGCCGGTAAAAGCTACACATTCGACAGCTATGAATGTGCTATCCATAAACTTGCACCCGAATGCTCGCACTGCGGTGTGAAGATCATCGGCCATGGCTTGGAGAAGGACGGGGTCATGTTCTGCTGCAAGCACTGCGCCGAGCAGCGGGGCGTGACGCAATTGCGCGACCGCGTGTAAGGCTCGGACTTTATCCAGTTATGTTGGAAAGGGAGATGAAAATGCAACAGCTTAAAGATGTGATGAGTCACGATGTAAAAGTCGTGTTTCCCGACGCGACGATCAAGGATGCCGCCAGGCAAATGAGGGACGGCGATTTCGGCCTGATGCCGGTTGGCGAGAACGATCGCATGATAGGCACGATATCCGATCGGGATATCGCCATCCGGGCCGTGGCTGATGGCAGGAGCCCCGATACGAAGGTGCGCGATGTGATGTCGGAAGACGTGTTGTGGGCTTATGAAAACGACTCGGTCGAAAAAGCATGCAAGATCATGAGCGAGAATCAGGTGCGGCGCCTGCCTATTGTCAATGCCGATAAAAGGCTGGTGGGTATCGTTGCGCTTGGCGATATGGCTGTGGACGGAGCGGGCAGCGACACGGCCGCAGAAGCCTTGTCCGAGATCTCGCGGCCCGGTTAAGGCGTTTTGGCCAAGGGCTCGGTGTGTGAGGAATCGAGCCAGCGCGCAATGGGTATGGGGCGGGCGAATAGGTAGCCCTGCATGGCGTCGCATTCCAGCGCGCTGAGGAAGTCGGCTTGCGCCTGGGTTTCCACCCCTTCGGCCACCACGCGCAAACTAAGTTGCTTGGCCATGGCAAGTATCAGTTTCACGATGGCGGTGTTGTCGGGGTCGCCGGGAGCATCGTGTATGAAACTCTTGTCTATTTTCAGTTCATACAGCGGCAGGCGCTTCAGATAGGTCAGATTGGAGTAGCCGGTTCCGAAGTCGTCTATCGAGAAGCGGATGCCGATGTCGGAAAGCTCCGCCATGCGGTCGATGGCGCCTTGCAGGTCCTCGATGAGTATGCCTTCGGTGACTTCGAATATAAGGCGGTGCACTGGCGCGCCCGATTCCAGGACGATCTCGCGCACCCGGCTGACGAAGTCCGGCTGCCGGAACTGACGGGGGCTTACGTTGATGGATAACGGGTAGTGCTGGCCGGCTTGCTCCAGCCGCAACAGCGTGCTGCAAGCCTGCTGCAGCGTCCAGTCGCCGATGCGCAGGATGACGCCGGTCTCTTCGGCAATCGGAATGAAACGGGATGGCGAAATCGAGCCGCGGGTGGGGTGCTCCCAGCGGATCAATAGCTCCGCCCCGGCTATGTCTCCATTCCTGTCGTATTGCGGCTGTGCGTACATGCCCAACTGCTCTGTGCCTATGGCCAGCGACAAGTCGTGTTCCAGCGCCAGTCTTTCCTCGATTTCGGTCTGCATGCTGGTTTCATAGAATGCGACCCGGTTGCGTCCCGATTCTTTGGCGCGGTACATGGCGGTGTCCGCCTCGCGCAGCACATCGTGGGTGGATTTTCCGTCGGGACGCAACAGGGTGACGCCTATGCTGCCGCCGGAGAAATAGGGCTGTCCGTCAATGATCAGGGGCTGCTCCAGCGCCGCCCGCACGCTTTCGGCGATGGTCATGGCGATGCGGGCGCTTTCTTCCTGGGTGCGGCCGAAGTGATCAAGCAGAATGACGAACTCGTCGCCGCCAATGCGGGCGACGGTGTCAACGCCGCGTACCATGTCTTTCAGGCGCTGGGCGACGCCGCACAACACCGCGTCGCCCAGGACATGGCCCCGGGCGTCGTTGATGCGCTTGAAGTTGTCCAGGTCCACGAACAGGACGGCGCCGATGCCGGCGCCGCAGCGTACCGCCTCGAGCGCATGGCCCATGCGCTCCAGCAGCAGGCGGCGGTTGGGCAGCTCGGTCAGCGGATCGTAGTAGGCCAGCCGATGCGCCGCGGCCTGAGTGACCTTGTGATCGGTGATGTTGGTGGAAATTCCGCAGAGCGCCTCAACCTTGCCCCGGCTATCGCGCAGCGGGATCTTGATGGAGAAGAAGGTATCAACGCCTTGCCCGCCAGGCTTGGCGACCTGCTCTTCGAGCGCCACCCGTTCGCCGTTATTGATCACGCGCAGATCGTTCTGGCGCACTTGGGACAGGGAGGTACCGCTAAGAAACTCGTCGTCGCGGCGATCGATCAGGTCGGGCGCGTGCAGGCCGAAGAACTCGCATAGCTGATGGTTCCCGTAGCGGTACTTTAGCTGCCTGTCCTTGATGTAGATATGGGCGTCGACGCTGTCCAGTATGGTATTGAGCCTGGTCTCGCTGGCTTTGAGGTGACGGGTTTGCCGATTGACCTGCGCCTTGAAAAGGGCCGCAAGGCCCAGGGCCATCACCAGCAGCAATCCCAGCGACGAGATAACCCACCAGAACGATGAGGGGACGGAGGCGGCAGGCGTGGCCTGGCCCCAGCGCTGCAGGATGCGGAAGTAGACCGATTCGGAGTCGCCCTGCCATTCGGTCAGGTTCCGGTCTATGGCGTCCAGCAAATCGATGTTCCGGCCTTTCTTCGTGGCGTAGAACAATTGCGTCGGCTGAAACATGAGCGGTGTGGCGACCAGGCCTCGCTTCGCCGCGTGCAATTCTCCGTAATAATAGTTGGCCACCGCGGCGTCGGCCCGGTTGTCGGCAACCATGGCGAAACCTTCCTGCAGGTCGCTGACGCCGATAAGCTGGGCCCGGATTCCGAAACTGCCGGCCAGGGACGCTATGTAATCGGCCTGCACGGAGCCCGCCAGCGATACGATGCGCTTACCCTGCAGATCGAGTACCGAGGTTATGCGCTCATCCGGGTGTTGATACATCTGCGACCAGCTATGCAGGGAAGGTACTTTATGAAAATCGTAAAGATCGCTTCGATCCACGGAATGAGGGACATCCGGCATCAGGTCGATGCGGCCTTCCTGCAAGGCCTCAAGGCAGTCTCGCCATTCGCAGGCTACCGGAGTCAGTGTCCACTTTTCGGTGTTTGCGACGGCGCTGAGCAGTTCTCCAAGAATTCCGCTGGGTTGCCCGTTGTCCATATGCAATTCAGGCGCGTTTTCGAAGATCCCGACCCGCACCAGGCGCTGTTGCGCGTACGCGGACATGTCGAACAGCGCGGAGCCCATCAACAGAATCGTCGCACTTCGGAGCGCCCATTGCCAGAGACACTGCGATCCAGCTTTCATAGGTAACTCGTGCTAGGTAGGTGAAGCAAGACCATGGCTTTGCGACGGGTTGATGAAACAAATCGACAGTTCATGTCAATGTCTGTTGCATCGTAGAAGCGCATGACTAATTCGTCAAGCATGCATGCAAGTTATGCGATTGACGCTAACCTAGGGCAAACCCCGATGAAAACATTTGTTTTAAATTTCTCAATCGCTGTAGCATATGTTTTTTCGGATTTTTACCTGCCCGTCAGCTTATGACATCCCTGGCCAACACGCCGCAAGAACGCCTTCTGGCAATATTCGCCCAGCTCCCTCCCGAGCTGCAGCGGGCGGCCCGCTGGGTCAGCGGCCATCCGGCTGAAGTGGGGCTATGGTCCATGCGGCGGCAGGCTCAGGCCTTATCTGTTTCGCCCGCTACAATGCTGCGCCTGGCGCGGGCCGCGGGTTATAAAAGCTACGACAGTTTCCGCGCGCCCTTTCAGCAAGCGTTGGCAAGCGGGGGTTATGGCTTGCGTCAGCGGGCCGCCAAATTGCAGGCATCCGGGGGGCCTAAAGGAATGCTGCCCGCCCACGATGTACTGGCCGGACTGCAAGGACGCGCCGTGCAGTCGGCATGCTCGCTTAATACGCCTGCGCAGTTCGACGCGGCGGTCCAGGCCATGCTCAAGGCCAGGCTGGTGGGTTTTCTGGGATCGCGCTCCAGTTTCGGAACGGCATTTCAAATGCGCTATGCCTATCAACTGGTTCAGCGCAACGGGGTGCTGCTCGATGGTTCCGGAAGCACATTGGACGAACAGGCTGAAATGCTGGGTGAAGGCGATGCGTTGATCGCGATAGGGCAGGCGCCTTATTCGACGCCGACAGTGCGAGTGGCGCGCGAGGCGGCGCGCCGGGGCGTGGTGCTTGTCGCGCTCACCGACGATGCATTGTCGCCGTTGGCCTTGAACGCGGCGCATGTTTTGTTGTTCCAGTCGGAATCCAGCGCCGGGGCTGGCTCACGCAAAGGGCCGGGGTCGTTCTTTCACACCATGGCGGGGCCCTTGGCTTTGGCCGAACATCTTATTGCCCGCTTTGCCGCGCGAGGGGGCAAGGCGGTGCTTAATCGCCTGGATGAGGTCGAGTTGCGCCTGCGCGACGAACTGGCTTATTGGACTCCGCGAGGCAATAGCCAATGAAACAAGTCATCGCGGCATCGTGTTTATTGAAAGCGTTGCGGCACATGCCGGCGCTGCAGTTCATCGCAGGTATTTGCACACCTTGGCAAGTGCTTGCGCAATCACCGGTTACCAGCCGGAAATAAAACAGCGGGGAAACCCCAAGGAGATCGACATGCATAAGTTCTTAGCATCCCCTTTAACCAAGCGTTTGGCCATGACGGCCGGAGCAGCGGCCATGTTCGCGGCATTGGCGTCCCCATTGCCCGCAGCCGCACAGCAAAAGTTTGTCAGCATCGGCACTGGCGGCGTGACGGGCGTTTACTATGCGGCGGGCGGCGCCATTTGCCGCCTGGTAAACAAGGATCGCGCCAAGCATGGCGTGCGCTGCTCGGTCGAGTCCACCGGCGGATCGGTGTTCAACGTGAACACCATCAAGGCGGGCGAACTGGATCTGGGCGTGGTGCAGTCCGATGTGGGCTATAACGCCTATAACGGCGAGGGCCAGTTCAAGGATGCCGGCGCCTACAAAAAGCTGCGTTCGGTATTTTCCATTCATCCCGAGCCCTTCACCTATGTGGTCCGCAAGGACGCCAACATCAAGTCTTTCGACGACCTGAAAGGCAAGCGCTTCAACGTGGGAAATCCGGGATCGGGCACGCGCGCTTCCATGGAGCAATTCCTGAAAGCCAAAGGCCTGGACCTTAGCTATTTCTCGCTGGCATCCGAGCTTCGCCCCGACGAGCACGGCCCCGCCTTGTGCGACGGCAAGATCGATGGCTTCATGTATGGCGTGGGCCACCCTTCGGCAAACATCCAGGATCCGACCACCACTTGCGGCGCGCAGCTGATGTCCTTGACCGGTCCGGTGGTCGATAAGCTGGTGGCGGATAATCCTTATTATGCGAAGGCGACTATTCCGGCCGGCTTGTATCCCAACAACCCGCAGGAAACCAACACCTATGGCGTGCTGGCTACCTTCGTGACGTCGGCGGATGTCCCGGAAGAAACGGTATATCTTGTCGTGAAGGCCGTTTTCGACAACTTCGAAGACTTCAAAAAACTGCATCCCGCCTTTGGGCACCTGGTGGCCAAGGATATGGCCAAGAACGGCTTGTCGGCTCCCCTGCATCCGGGCGCCGAAAAGTACTTCAAGGAAAAAGGCTTGATGTAAGCCTATACATGCATCGGGTCCATGCATCTGTTGCCGATGCATGGATCATGAAGCACAGCTGAACCGGGCGGCCACAAGCCGCCCGTATAGGTGACCATCCTGGCGCCGCATCCGGCGCATTGGGTACCTGATGGAAACACAATAGGGAATCAAGCATGAGTACGACATCCCCGCCGTCCGCTGCCGCGCAGCAGACCACGAATGCCAATCTGGAACAACTGGTTGCCGACGTCGATCGTGGTGGCCGCAACGTAGGCGGGATCGCCGGCGCTGTCCTTTTCTGCGGCGCCATCGCCTGGTCCTTGTTCCAGCTATGGTATGCCTCGCCGCTGCCATTTGCGCTCAATTTCGGCATACTCAACGACACCGAGGCGCGTGCCGTGCACCTGGGCATTGCGATGTTCCTGGGCTACCTTGCCTATCCGGCGCGCAAGAGCTCCCCGCGCGACAAGATGCCCTGGTTCGATTGGGTTTTTGCGCTGATCGCCGGCTTTTGCGGCGCATATCTTTATTTTTTCTATAAGGAACTGGCGTCCCGGCCTGGCATCCCCACGACTACGGATATCGTCGTGGCGAGCATCGGCCTGGTCCTGCTGCTTGAGGTGACGCGGCGCGCCCTGGGCGCGCCGATGGCGGTGCTGGGCGCCGTTTTCGTCATGTATGTATTCCTGGGGCCTTGGCTGCCCGACGCGCTGGCTCATCGCGGCGCCTCCATCGAGCGCCTGGTATCGCACATGTGGCTTACCACTGAAGGCGTGTACGGCGTGGCGCTGGGCGTATCGGTCTCCTATATTTTCATTTTCGTATTACTGGGTTCGTTGCTGGATCGCTGCGGGGCCGGCAACTACATGATGCAAGTGTCGTTCGCCTTGCTGGGCCATTTGCGCGGCGGGCCCGCCAAGGTGGCGGTGGTATCGTCCGCGGTGAACGGCATTGTATCGGCGTCGTCGGTCGCCAATGTGGTCACCGGCGGCATCTTCACCATTCCACTCATGAAGAAGGCCGGCTACGGCGGCATACGCGCCGGCGCCATCGAAACCGCGTCGTCGGTCAACGGGCAAATCATGCCGCCTGTCATGGGGGCGGCAGCTTTCCTGATGATCGAGTATGTCGGCATACCATATACCGACATCATCAAGCATGCTTTGCTGCCCGCCAGCATTTCATATATTTCCTTGTTTTACATCGTCCACCTGGAGGCGCTGAAACTGGGCATACAGCCGATGATGTCGACGGGCAAGCCGCGCACCCTGCTGCAAAAGCTGGCGGGCTGGGGCATGGGCATCGCGGGCTCGCTGGTGGTCATGGGGCTGGTCTACTGGATAGGAGTGGGGGTGCAGGCGGTCGCGGGCGCCGCGGCCATCTGGATACTGTGCGCCTTGCTGGTGGCCTTGTACTTGTGGCTGCTGCGTATTTCAGCATCGCATCCCGACCTGCCCACGGATATCAACATCACCAATCCCTCGCGGCCCGAACCCTGGCCCACAGTGCGTGCGGGCTTGTATTTCCTGATACCCATCGGTGTCCTGGTCTGGTGCCTGTCGGTGGAGCAACTGTCGGCGGGGCTGTCGGCGTTCTGGGCCGTGGTATCCATGGTGATCCAGATGCTGACGCAGCGGCCCCTGATCGCATGGTTCCGCAAGCAGGAGGTACGGCAGTCCGTGCGCGTGGGCGTAATGGAAACGGTGAACGGCCTGCAAGAGGGCGCACGCAACATGATAGGCATCGCCATTGCCTGCGGCACGGCGGGGCTTATCGTGGGCGCCATCACGCTGACCGGTCTGGGCCTGCGCATGACGGCGTTCGTCGAACTGATTTCCATGGGCAGCGTGCTGGCCATGCTTTTCTTCACTGCGGCGGTATGCCTGGTGCTGGGCCTGGGTATGCCCACGACGGCGAACTACATCCTGATGGCCACGTTGATGGCGCCGGTGGTGGTCGAATTGGGCGCGCAAAGCGGCATGGTCATTCCCTTGATCGCGGTGCACATGTTCGTCTTCTATTACGGCATCATGGCCGACATCACGCCGCCCGTGGGGCTGGCCACCTTCGCTGCCGCGGCGATTTCGGGCGAAGATCCCATCAAGACGGGCATACAAGGGGTGACTTACGCCATGCGCACGGCGGTTCTGCCCTTCATGTTCGTGTTCAATCCCTTGTTGCTGTTGATCGACGTGGAAGGCTGGAGCGAATTGGTACTGGTGGTTGGCGGCGCCACCCTGGCGTCCCTGACCTTCGCGGCGGCCACCATGAAATGGATGCGCGTCAAGGCCTCCTGGACGGAAGTGGCGCTGCTTCTTCTGGTCACTTTCATGCTGTTCCGGCCCGATTATTTCATGAACCACCTGGCGCCCAAATATGAAAGCCGGCCTCCCGCCGAACTGCTGAAGACGGCGGCGGACATGCCTGACAAAGGCCGTCTGGTGGCAGTGCTGAAGGGCATGAACCTGGAAGGCGAAGAGCTGCAGAAAACCGTGGCCGTGCCTTTGCCCGCCTTGCCCGAGGGCAACACCGCAACGGGCGACTCGGCCGGGATGCAGCGCCTCTCGGCCGCGGGCCTGACCGTCATGGCCATGGGCGACCAGGCCCAGATCGCGGCGGTTCGTTTCGGCAGCCAGGCGCGCCGCGCCGGATGGGAACAGGGCTGGGATGTGGCGGAAATAAAAGTCCCCAATCCGTCTCGCCCATCGGAGTTCTGGACATACATACCGGCCTTGCTGATCCTGGCGCTGATGTGGTTCAGGCAGGGAGTCAGATTGCGGCGCGAGGGCTTGCCGGCTCCCGCGGCGTAAAGGCTGGCGCGGCATTGAAAAAGGCCAGGCGACGAAGGTTGCCTGGCTTTTTTCCTTTGAGGCTTGCAGTATATTGACGATTGCGACAGCATTTTCATCCGATACGACCCGGGATACTTTCATGCGGAATTCCTTTCTAGATCATGTTCAAAGCCAGATCCAGCAACTGCGCGCCGACGGATTCTACAAGGCCGAGCGTATCCTGGACGGCCCGCAAGCGGCCCAGGTGCACCTGGCGGGCGGCGATTATGTACTGAATTTCTGCGCCAACAATTATCTGGGGCTGGCCAACGACAGGCGTCTGATCGAAGCGGCCCGGCAGGGCCTGGAAACGGCGGGGTTCGGCCTGGCGTCAGTGCGTTTCATTTGCGGAACGCAGGCCGGGCACAAGCAGCTGGAGCAGGCGCTTGCGCGCTTCCTGAAAATGGGCGATGCCATCTTGTATTCCAGTTGCTTCGACGCCAATGGCGGCTTGTTCGAAGTGCTGCTCGACGACAATGATGCCGTGATCAGCGATGCGTTGAATCATGCCAGCATTATCGATGGAGTCCGCTTGTGCAAGGCGCGCCGCTATCGTTATGCCAACAACGACATGGCCGACCTGCGGGCGCAGTTGCAGGCCGCCGACGCGGCTGGCGCGCGCTACAAGCTGATTGCCACCGATGGCGTATTTTCCATGGACGGCATCATCGCCGACCTGAAATCCATCTGCGACCTGGCCGATGAGTTCAACGCCATGGTCATGGTGGACGATTCGCATGCCGTCGGCTTTATCGGCGAAAACGGCCGCGGCACGCCTGAATATTGCGGAGTCGAAGGACGGGTCCACATCATTACCGGCACGCTGGGCAAGGCCATGGGCGGCGCTTCGGGGGGCTATGTGGCGGCGCACGAGTCCGTCGTGGAGCTGTTGCGGCAGCGCTCGCGCCCCTATCTTTTCTCCAATACCCTGGCGCCCGCCATCGTGTCGGCTTCCTTGCGCGTGCTGGAACTGCTGGAAAGCGACGAAGGCCTGGCCTTGCGCCAGCGCGTGCACGAGAACGGCCGGCTGTTCCGGCAAGCGATGCAGGATCTGGGTTTCGACCTGGTGCCGGGCGGACACCCCATTATTCCCGTGATGTTCGGCGATGCCCAGTTGGCCGGCAAGATGGCCGAGGAGCTCTTGCACGAGGGGGTCTACGTGATCGGTTTCTCGTATCCGGTCGTGCCCATGGGCCGTGCCCGCATCCGCACCCAAATGAGCGCGGCCCATACACCGGAACAGATCGCCCGGGCGGTTGCGGCTTTCGAGCGCGCGGGCCGCAAGCTGGACGTGATCTGACGCAAACCGCTTACTACGCTTTATCGGAGCACACCATGCGAGCCCTCGCAAAACTCGAACCCGACACCGGCTTGACCCTGACAGACGTTCCGCGCCCGGTGGTTGGCCACAACGATGTCCTCATAAAAATAAAAAAGACCGCTATTTGCGGCACTGACATTCATATCTGGAAATGGGATGACTGGGCCAGCAAGACGATACCGGTACCCATGCATGTCGGCCACGAATACGTGGGCGAGATTGTCGAAATCGGCCAGGAGGTCAGCGGCTTCACGATCGGCGACCGGGTTTCGGGCGAAGGGCACATCACCTGCGGCTATTGCCGTAATTGCCGGGCGGGCAGGCGTCACCTGTGCCGCAATACCTCGGGCGTGGGCGTCAACCGGCCGGGCGCCTTTGCCGAATACCTGGCGTTGCCGGCTTTTAATGCGTTCAAGATACCCGACGATGTCCCGGACGAGCTGGCGGCGATCTTCGATCCTTTCGGCAATGCCACGCACACGGCGCTGGCGTTCAACCTGGTGGGCGAGGATGTGCTGATTACGGGCGCCGGCCCGATAGGCGCCATGGCTGCCGCCATCGCCCGGCATGTGGGCGCGCGTAATGTCGTCATTACCGATGTGAACGACTACCGCCTGGAACTGGCCGCCCGCATGGGGGCAAGCCGCACGGTGAACGTAAGCCGGGAATCCTTGCATGATGTCATGGCCGAACTGGGCATGACCGAAGGGTTCGACGTGGGCCTGGAGATGTCGGGTGTCCCCAGCGCCTTCGAATCCATGCTCGAAGAAATGAACCACGGCGGCAAGATCGCCATGCTGGGCATACTCCCCAGCGGCTTCGGCATCGATTGGAACAAAATCATTTTCAAGGGCCTGGAGATCAAGGGGATCTACGGTCGGGAAATGTTTGAAACCTGGTACAAGATGGTGGCCATGCTGCAAAGCGGGCTGGACCTGTCGCCCATCATTACCCACCGCTATGCCGTCGATGATTATCGCCAAGGCTTCGACGCCATGCTGTCCGGACAAAGCGGCAAGGTCATCCTGGACTGGGCGGCATAGCGCCTTGAAGAAAAGCCGTCGTATAGATTTCGTGCGCAATGCGCCATTGCCCTTGCGCGATGGCGTGGCGCCCAGCCGGGTCTATCTGCCTGCGGGGTCTTGGACGACGCTGCTGGATTTTCTGGTCGAGCGCTTCGGGCATGTGCCGCCGCCGGTTTTGCAAGGCCGCTTGGAGCGTGGGGAAATCGTCGACGAGGCGGGTGTGCCGCAGGCTTCCGGCGATTCCTACAAAGGATTGCGCTGGCTTTGGTATTACCGCGAGGTGCCCCAGGAGCCCGAGCTTCCCTTCGAGTTGCCGGTGCTGTTTCGCGATAAATATCTGGTGGCTGTGGACAAGCCGCATTTCCTGGCCAGCACGCCGGGCGGCCGTTACCTGCGCGAAACCGCCTTGACCCGCCTGCGCCAGGCGCTGGACATGCCTTTGCTTAGTCCGATCCACCGTCTGGACCGGGATACCGCCGGGGTTCTGCTGTTCTGCGCCGATCCGGAAAGCCGGGGCGCGTATCAAACCTTGTTCCAGACCCGTGATGTGCGCAAGGAGTATGAGGCCCTGGCGCCGCTGCGAGGAGACGTGGCGCTGCCCATGTTGCGGCGCAGCCTTATCCTGCCCCGGCCAGGCCATTTCACCATGCAAGAGGTCGACGGTGAGCCGAACAGCGAAACGCATATTGAACTGCTGACCGAAACCGGGGGCCTGGGCTTGTTCAGCTTGCGGCCGCGTACCGGGCGCAAGCATCAACTGCGTGTTCACATGAGCGGCTTGGGCATGCCGATATGCAACGACAGTTTCTACCCGGAGTTGAGGCCGTATGGCGAATCCGACGATTTCAGCCGGCCCTTGCAACTGCTTGCCCGCGCCATTGAGTTCGCCGACCCCATCAGCGGCCGTGCGCGGCGTTTTGAAAGCGTGCGCAGGCTGCGATGCCCGACAACGGATTCCACCCGCGGCGCGTGAGGCTTCCCCTTCAGGGTGACACGCCCTAGTACCGGTCGAAGCAGGACTGGATCGTGTCGCGGTCGCGGCTTAGCGTCAAGGCCAGCATAAGAAGTATCCGTGCTTTCTGGGGATTCAGCGAATCGCCCGAAATCAGGCCGCGCCGGGCATCATTGGGGCTTGCGGTCACTATGCCGGAGCCGCTGCGGCTGCAGCGCACGCAGGCGATTCCGTGTTTGACGGCGCGCTTCAGGCCTTTCTCGGCTTGCGGCGACAGGCTGCCGTTTCCGCAAGCAGCCACCACGATGCCTTGTACACCGGAGGCGATCGATGCATCGTACAGATGCGGGCCGGCGTCCTGATGATCGTAAATAATGTCCACCGCGGGCAGCTTGCGAACGCCCGCCAGGCTGAATTGCGTGTCCAAAGTATGCAGTTTTTCGGATTTTTGATACAGGTGCAGCCGGCCATTGACGATCTGGCCCAGGCTGCCCTGGCCGGACGACTGAAAGGTCTCGACCTGCGTGGTGTTGGTCTTGGTGACGAAGCGCGCCGCATGGACACGATCATTCAGCATGACCAGCACGCCTCGCCCCCAGGCTTCGCGCCGGGAAGCAAGCAGGATGGCGTTATACAAGTTAAGAGGGCCATCCGCGCTCAGCGCCGAGCCGGGCCGCATGGCGCCGGTCAGCACGATGGGCTTGCCGCTTTTTATCGTCAGATTCAGAAAGTAGGCGGTCTCTTCCAGGGTATCCGTCCCATGGGTGATCACGGCGCCATCGACGGCTGGATCAGCCAGCAGGCTGTCGAGCCGCGCCGCCAGTTTCAACAGCATCTTGCCCGTGACGCAGCGGCTGTCCACATTGAACACTTGCTCGCACCGGATGTCGGCCAGAGTCGTGATTTCAGGCACCGCGGTAAGCAAGGCCTCTATGCCCTCGGTCACCGAGTAATCAGCCAGTGCCGTGGCGGCGCCGGCTGTCGAGGCGATAGTGCCGCCGGTTCCCAGCAAGGCGATATGGGGGAGTTGCTTGCGCGTCATCGAAATATTCCCAGGCCGGCCGCCTCTTGGGCGGCGTTCAGTGTTTAAGCCAGCGCTCGAGCATATGCACGCAGGCCAGCAGGAAGAAATTGATCATCAGGTACAGCATGCCCGCCAGAATGAAAGTTTCGATAATGGCATAGTTCTGGTTCATGAGGCGCTTGGCGTGCCCGGTCAATTCCATGACCGCAATGGTCGAGGCCAGGCTGGTGCCTTTGATGGCCAGGACAATCTCGTTGCTATAGGCCGGCAGCGCCTGGCGGATGGCCAGCGGAAAGACCACGCGGCGAAAACGCAGCGTGGCGGACATGCCGCAAGCCTTGGCCGCCTCGATCTGCCCCTTGGGCACGGATTGGAAGCCGCCGCGCAGCACTTCGCTGACGTAGGCGCCGCTGTTCAGCGCGATGGCCAGTATCGCGCAGCGTCCGCCATCGCTGAACAGCCACCACAGGGCCGGGTTTTCGCGCACGAAAGGCAGGGTGCCTATGCCGTAGTAAAGAATGAACAATTGCACCAGCAGCGGCGTGCCGCGAAAGCAGGTGCTGTAGACGAATGAGAAGCGCGATGCCAGCGTGTTGGGCGACATGCGCATCAGCGCCAGGCCCAGGCCGATGAACGAAGCCAGGAGGATGGACGTCAGGCCGATGTAGACGCTCAGGCCGAAGCCCTGGAACAGGTTGGCGACGGTGTGCTGAAAGAGGGCCGAGTCTATCATCGGTCAATGCCCCTTCATGCCGCGGCCGAAATGGCGCTCCGCCAATACGAACAAGCCCTGGCTGCCGACGCCGACAATAAAATACAAAGCGCCGGCCATCAAATACAGCGCCAGAGGTTCACGCGTGGCGGCGGCGCCCAGCACGGCGGCGCGCATGATTTCCACCAGACCCACCAGCGAGATGAGCGCCGTGTCCTTGAGCGCTGTCTGCCATACGTTATTGGTGCCCGGCAGCGCATACCAGAACATTTGCGGGATGACGATGCGCAGCAGGCGCTGGCCCGGCGTCATGCCGATGGCCTTGGCGGCCTCGATCTGGCCGGACGGTATGGCGTTCAGGGCGCCGCGAAACACTTCGACGCCGTAAGAGCCCGCTATGAGCCCTATCGCCAGTATGCCGACCAGGGCGGGAAACCAACTGGTCATGGCCTCTTGCCAGTTCAGCGCATCGGCCAGGTCGGCGGCCGCCTGGACCGAACCGAAGAACAGCAAATAGATGACGAGCAGCTCGGGGATGCTTCGCACCACGGTGGTGTAGACGGTAACGAGCAAACCGGGCAACCGGGAGCCGGCGGTCTTGATGCTGGCCCCCGCTATGCCTATGACTATGCCCAGGGCCATGCCGAGTATCGAGATGAGCAGGGTCATGGCGGTGCCGCGCAGAAGCGTCCAGCCCCATCCTTCGCGCAACACCGACTGTATAGTCTCGAGCATGGAAACTTACTTCTTGCAGACCTCGTAGTTCGAAATATCGATATCGAACCATTTTTCGCTGGATGCCTTGACGGTGCCGTCGTTGATAAGCTTGCACAAGGCGGCGTCGACCTTTTTCTTCAGATCGGTTTTTTCCTTGTTGATCCCCACGCCGATGCCATAGCCCAGGACTTCCGGCGCCGAGGACCCCTTGATGATTAGCTTGGACAGGGCGAAGTTCTTGTCACCGACTTTCTTAAGAAACTTGGATTGCGAGGTCAGGTCGGCGAAGGTGGCATCCAGGCGGCCCGCATCCAGGTCGATCTGCATCTGATCCAGCGTATCGTAATTCTTGATCTTCAGGTCGGGGGCCGACTTGCGCAAGTAATCGCCGTGGGTGGTGCCGCCTTGCACGCCCACCGTCTTGCCGGCCAGCCCTTTGAAGATGGCATCGGCGCTGCCTGCGGAAATCAGGGCGCTGCCCTTGGGCAGGACGAAAATCGCATCTTCGACGGCATAGGGAATGCTGAACGAGATACGTTTGCTGCGCTCGGGCGTGACCGACATGCCCGAGATGATCAGGTCGAAGCGATTGGCGTCCAGCGACGGTATGAGGCTGTCGAAGGCCTGGACAACGTAGCGGCAATCCGCATCCAGTTCCTTGCAAAGCGCATTGCCCACATCGGCATCGAATCCGCTGACCTTGCCGGCGGCATCGACCATGCTCCAGGGCGGATAACCGCCTTCCGTACCGATTTTAAGCGTCGCGGCCGAGGCAATGTTCAGCCCCAGCAGCGCCAGGCCCGCGCACAGCGCGGCTTTTGGGATAATAGGTTTGATCACGTGAGTCTTCCTAGATAAGGCCGCGCAAGCAGCCGGCAATTGTTGTGGTTTGCTTGCCATGGCAGGGATGATCGCAATGGGCGGTGCCGTCCCTGGAACCAAGATCTTACCAAAGTGCCGGGAATGTCTGCCCCGGCGCAAGGCGATATCCGGCATGGGCGAGGATTAATGAGTGGGCCGCAGGAATTGGCGCAGGCGCTCGGATTCGGGCTGTCCGAAGAGGACATCGGGGGCCGCTTCTTCTTCTATCAAGCCGTTATGCATGAATATGGTCCGATCCGAGACTTCGCGGGCGAACTTCATTTCGTGTGTGACCAGCAGCATGCTGCGGCCCTCATCCGCCAGTTGGCGAATGACGCGCAAGACCTCGCCCACCATTTCGGGGTCCAGCGCCGAGGTGGGCTCGTCGAACAGCAAGACCTCGGGGTTCATGGCCAGGGCGCGTGCAATGGCGACGCGCTGTTGCTGTCCCCCCGACAACTCCGAGGGATAGGCGTCTTTTTTTTCCGACAGGCCGACCTTGGCCAGCAGATGAAGGGCGTAGTCGCTGGCCTGATTTTTGGGAACGCCTTGCACATGCACAGGCCCTTCAATGATGTTTTGCAGGACACTGCGGTGCGACCACAGGTTGAAGTTCTGGAAAACCATGCCCAGGCGCGCGCGCACGCGTTCCAACTGGCGGGGATCGCTGCTGACCGCCACGCCGTCCCGGCGCTTGTGGCTGCGCAGCGTTTCGCCGCCTATGTGAACCAAGCCTTCGTCGGGCACCACCAAGTGGTTGATGCAGCGCAAGAGCGTGCTTTTCCCGGAGCCCGAGGCGCCGATAATGGAAAGGACATGGCCCTGGCTGGCCGAGAACGAGATTCCGCGCAGGACTTCATTCGAGCCAAAGGACTTGTGGATATTCTCCAGGCGGACGGCGTAATCGCTTGCGCTCATGGAGCACAACGCGTTGCGGCGGCGTAAGGAATGGTCAGGATAAGCATGGCTTTTGCGTCGGCGCAAAAAGCGTTCATTTTACCCTGTTGCGCGCCCCGCCCGTGTCCCCGGGCCGTTCCGACGGTCCCGTGTCCTGTCTGGCCGGCCGGCCCTGCGACGCTCCCTGGAGCATTAGGGCGCGCGTCGCAGTTCGGCGGAGGGATACTTGATCTGGGCCCTGTACTTGGACACGGTGCGCCGCGCCACGACCACCCCTTCGCGCGCCAGCTTGCTGGCAAGCGTTACGTCCGAGAGCGGCGCTTTCGGGTTTTCTTCCTCGATCATTTCCTGGATCAGCGCCCGCACCGCAACGGCGGAGCAGGTGCCGCCAGAGCTCGTTGCCAGCTCACGAGAGAAAAAGTGCTTGAATTCATAGATGCCGCGAGGCGAAGCCAGGTATTTGTTGCTGGTCGCACGCGAGACGGTGGATTCGTGAAGGCCAAGCTCATCGGCTATTTCGCTTAGCATCAGTGGGCGAAGCGCGATTTCGCCGTAGTCGAAGAAGGTTTGCTGGCGCGCCACGATGGCTTGCGCCACACGCTGTATCGTTGTGCTGCGCTGCTCCAGGCTGCGCATCAGCCAGCGCGCTTCCTGCAAAGCCTGCGCCATAAGCGAGCGGCCGTTATAGCGGGTTTCCTTGAAAACCTGGGCGTAAGCCGTGTTAAGCCGGGCCTGAGGAATGGCGCTGTCGTTGCCGATGGCCACCCAGGCCTTGCCGACCTTGCGTACGATAACGTCCGGCACCACATAGCAAGACGGATCTACCGCGCTATAACGCCCTCCTGGACGGGGATCCAGAGAGCGTATCAAAGCGCAAGCCTGCTGCAGGTCCTGCGAAGCGCAATCAAGCACCCGCGCCAGGCCGGGGTAATCGCAGCGGCCCAGCCTGTCCAGGTGTCCGGTCACGATACGCAAGGCAAGCGCGCGGCCGGCGGTATCCTCCGGCAAGGCGTTCAGTTGCAGCGTCAGGCATTCCGACAGATTGCGCGCACCCAGGCCCGGCGTTCCGATTTGCTGCACCAGGTGCAGGACGATCTCCCATTCGCTGTCCTGGGGGGGAGGAGAAAATTGCGAGGCATCTGCCAAGTCCGAGAAGGGGATCCGAAGATAGCCATCGTCATCAAGGGCCTCAATAATGTATTGCGCCAAGGTGTAATCGCGTTCGCTTAATTTATAAGCGCATGCGTCGGCAAGAAGACTCTCTTTAAAGGAGGTTTCGCTGCGCGCCCATTGACCGACATCCGGGTCGGACGAGTCGGCGTTTCGACTGACAGGGTAGTCGCCGGAATATCCTGACGGGGCATCGGCCTCGATATGCTGGGTTGCCGGCATTGGCTCTTGCTCGTCCCGGGACGATGAAGCAGGCTGTAATGAAGCACGCTCATGCTCACTGTCCGGAGTCGAGGCTATCGCATCAGCGGTCGCGGACGAATCTTCCTGCTCTTCCAGGAAAGGGTTGTTGGCGATGGCCTCGGCCACTTCGCGGCTGAAGTCCAAGGTGGACATTTGAAGAAGCTTGACAGACTGCTGCAGCCTAGGTGTAAGCGTGGTCTGCTGCCGGGTCTGCAATTCAAAAGAAATCTGGGCCACTTCGTGTCTCCCTATGAAAGATACGTTTGCATGAACACGCAATAGGTACTCAAGCAACATCCATGCCAGCGACTGTAAGCCGATGCTGATGGTATTTCGGAATGTTTCCGATGGAGCGGAGGCTCTCGAAGCAAGGTCGATTCTTCAGGTGTTCCACCAGCCGGACGCCAAGCATCCTTGCCGGTCCTGGCGGAAATCGGACTGCACTGTCCAGCGCTAATTTACCGGCCTTTGTAAGAAGTGCTTTGCCCGCGCCCGTGATGGCGTGCCGGGTTTTCGTTTCTTTATGTCGGCACACCGTTTGCTAAGTCCCATGCGAGACGGTTGGGCGGATCCGACCTTGCCGGGACATACAGTTCAAAGGAGATGCCATGGGCAACTATCACAGACGGAGCGGGTTTGCCGAGGACCGCGATGATCCGCGCGATGACTTTGACCAAGGCTACGGACGCATGCGCGGGGAGCGCGGCGCGGGCCGGGGCTACTCCGGTGTGCATGCTGCCAGGCCGGATGAACCAATTCGCAGCCGCAGCGCGGATCCAGGGCAGAGCAGCTATGGCGGCTTTACCAACGAGGACCCGCGCCGACAGCGCCAACAGTTTGGGCCATATCCGGAAAGGGGCGGCTACGGAGGTTACGGATATGGCGGTTTTGAGCGTGAGCCACAACAGCGCCGGATATTGCCCAAGGGGTACACCCGTTCCGATGAGCGCCTGCGCGAAGACATATGCGAGAGGCTGAGCCATAGCGGCCTGGACGTGAGCGATGTATCGGTGGAGGTCTCTCAGGGCCAGGTGACGCTTGAAGGCACTGTGGATAGCCGTCGCCTTAAGCACGCCATCGAGAACCTGGCGGACGATTGTCTAGGAGTCCAGGACGTGGACAACCGGATACGGGTTCAGCAGGCCGGCAGCGGCAAGGGCGACCTGTCCATTGGAGAATCATGATGCGAAAAATTGCGATAGTCAGCGAACATGCCTCCCCGCTCGCTCAGGCAGGCGGGGTGGATAGCGGCGGGCAGAACGTATATGTGGCGCAGATTGCGCGCCGCCTGGCGGCGATGGGCATGCAGATAGACGTGTTTACCCGCTTGGACAATCCTTATCTGCCTTCGGAGATGGAGTGGGGCCAGAATGTGCGCATTGTGCATGTACCAGCGGGTCCGGCGCGTTCGCTGCCCAAAGAGGCTCTGCTGCCCTACATGGATGATTTCAGTGTGTACATGAATCGCTATTTCGGCGCGGGAGATGCCTACGATTTGATTCATGCCAATTTCTTCATGTCGGCAATGGCGGCTTTGCCGGTGGCCCGGCGGGCCGGAATCCCTTTGGCCGTCACGTTTCACGCCCTGGGCCGTGTGCGGCGGCGGCACCAGGCGGAAGCCGACCTTTTCCCTGATGCCCGTTTCGACATTGAGGACGACATTGTTCGCCATGCCGACCGGATCATTGCCGAGTGCCCGCAGGATAAAAAAGATTTGATAGATCTGTATCAGGCGGATCCGCAGCGCATCGGCATGATTCCCTGCGGATTCGATGAGCAGGAAATGTGGCCGATGGATCGGGCTACCGCAAGGGCGGGCCTGGGTTGGGAGCCCGGTGCTTTCTATTTGCTGCAACTGGGGCGCATGGTTCCGCGCAAGGGCGTAGACAATGTTATTCGCGCATTGGCGCATCTGCGCAAGCGCCGCACAGTGGATGCGCGCTTATGCATAGTGGGCGGAAATACCCGGGATCCGCTCGATGCGACAACCCCCGAGCTGGCTCGCCTCAGGGCCATCGCCCAGGAAGAAGGCGTGCAGGATCATGTGGAATTCGCCGGGCGCAGGGCCCGCCACCAGTTGCGACAGTATTACTGCGCCGCCGATGCTTTTGTGACGACTCCCTGGTATGAGCCGTTCGGCATCACGCCGGTCGAGGCCATGGCGTGCGCGCGGCCCGTCGTGGGATCGGATACGGGCGGGATACGCTACACCGTGGTGGACGGCGAAACCGGCTTTCTGGTGCCGCCTCGCGAACCGGTCTTGTTGGCCGACAAGCTGGAAATACTCGCACGCGACGGAGCGCTGGCAACGCGCATGGGAGCGGCAGGCCTGCGCCGCGCAAAGAAGCTTTTTACCTGGGACAGGGTCGGGCTGGAGCTGGCGCGGGAGTTCGATGAGCTGACCGGGCAAAAGGGAATATCTTGGCCGATAAGGGAATTGTCAGAAGGGCAAGGGCTGCCTGCATAGCTGGCTTATCGCCGGATTATTTTTGAAGGAAGAAAGCATGGATGCGTACGATTACGATACGTTGAGGGGGCGTGTTGTCCTTGTTACCGGGGCGGGGCGAGGGCTGGGTGCGGCTATTTGCGAAAGCCTGGCTTCGGCCGGCGCGCATATTGCCGCGACCGATCTGAATGAGGACGCCGCCCGGCTGGTGGCCCGGCGTATCGAAGCAAATGGGGGCACCGCTTGCGCATTCGCGCTGGATGTGGGCAACGAAGAGCAGGTGCTGCAAGTGCTGGCGGCCGCGGCTCGCCAATTGGGCCGCCTGGATGCGGTGATCAACAATGCGGGCGTGGATGTCACGACGGGCATTGGAGACCTGAGCAGCAAGGATTGGGACCGTGTCATACGCACCAATCTGACGGGTCCGTTCCTGCTGGCCAAGCATGCCCTGCAGCATCTCGCACCCAATGGCCATATTGTCAATATTGCTTCGACGGCCGCCCGGCGAGCTTGGCCCAATGCCAGTGTTTACCACGCCAGCAAATGGGGCTTGATGGGGCTGACTCATGCCCTGCATGCGGAGCTGCGTCCCGCGGGAGTCAAAGTTTCAGCGGTGATTGCCGGCGGCATGCGCACCCCCTTTCTGCTGGATCGCTTTCCCGATATCGATGCGAGCTTGCTCCAGGATCCCATGAACGTCGCCAATGCGGTGAAGTTCGTATTGACCCAGCCTCCGGAAACCGTGATTCCGGAGGTCATGGTGCTGCCCATGAAAGAGACATCATGGCCATGACTCCCGCCATCTTCCTGGATAAGGACGGCACGGTGCTGGCCGACGTCCCGTATAACGTGGATCCCCGCCGGATGCGATTCGCACCGGGGGCGGCCGCCGGCCTTGCGCTGCTTGGAACGTTAGGGCTTCCCTTGATCGTAATCAGCAATCAGCCGGGCATCGCATTGGCGAAATTCTCCATCGATGCCGTAGGGCCGATGCGCAAGCGGCTTGAAGATATGTTCATCGAGGCGGGAGCGCGGCTAAGCGGATTCTATTTTTGTCCGCATCATCCGCGCGGCGTGTATCCGGCCTACGCGAAAATATGCGATTGCCGCAAGCCGGCGCCCGGCCTGCTGCATATAGCGGCCCAGCGGATGTCCATCGATCTGGCGGCTTCGTGGCTCGTCGGAGATATCCTCGACGATGTCGAGGCAGGCCGGCGGGCGGGGTGCCGGACGGTGCTTATCGACAATGGCAACGAAACGGAATGGCGCGGCGGGCAATGGCGCCGGCCGGATCGCGTAGAGAAAGATCTGGCTGGCGCCAGCCGCTGGATCGTCAGTTGCCTGGATCGGGGCGGCTTGCAGGGCGGGCCTCCATCCCTCCGCACAGTGGGAGCTCCGGCATGAATGAGCAAACGGACTGGAGCGATGTGCGCCGCATCGTATGCATACGGCTGGATAACATGGGCGACGTGCTTATGACGACGCCAGCCTTGCGGGCCTTGAGGGAATCCGGCGATGGAAGGCGGATAACGCTGCTGGCTTCCCCCTCGGGTGCGCTTCTGGCGCCCTTTTTACCCGACGTCGACGACACGATCCGCTATGAGGCGGCCTGGGTCAAGAATGGTTCGCGCGGCCGGGCCCATGACCATGCGGCCATTCAGGCCTTGCAGCGCGGCAAGTTCGATGCGGCGGTCATATTTACCGTGTACAGCCAAAGCGCCCTGCCAGCCGCTTTGATGTGCCACCTTGCCGGCATTCCGCGGATTCTGGCGCATTCCCGCGAGAATCCCTACCGGCTGTTGAATCCCTGGGTGCGAGATACCGAGCCGGACAGTGGAATCCGGCACGAGGTGCAACGGCAGCTGGACCTGGTGGCGACGGTGGGAGCGCGCTGCGAGAACACGCGGCTGTCTTTCGTCACGCGCCACTCGGACCGCGATGCCTTGCGCGCCGTCATGCACAAGAAGGGCGTAGCCGAGGGAAAACGCTACATCGTCGCCCATTGCGGCGCCACGGCCGAATCGCGCCGCTACGGCGCCGATGGATTCTCGCGGGCGTTGTCGCTGCTCCGGAGCATGGGGCGAACCATCATGCTTACGGGAACTTCCGCGGAATGCGCCTTGGTGGCTCGCATTGCGGCTCACTGCGAGCCCGGCCTGGACATCATGGACTTGACCGGAGACCTGGCACTGGGTGAATTCGCCTGCCTTATTGAAGACGCTGACCTTCTTATTTCCAATAATACCGGCCCGGTGCATATCGCCGCCGCTGTGCAGACGCCCGTGGTGGATTTGTATGCATTGACCAATCCGCAGCATACGCCATGGCAGGTTGCGCACCGGCTCTTGTACCGGGACGTTCCATGCAAGTACTGCTACCGCAGTGTTTGTCCGCAAGGCCATAACGCGTGCCTGAACGGCGTGCCTCCCCAGGACGTGGCGCGAGCCGCCTGGGAACTGCTGGAGGAAAAAGCATGCATACTCTAGGGATCAATGCGGCATTCCATGACTGTTCGGCCGCCCTGGTGCGCGATGGCAAGGTTCTGGCCGCCGCCGAAGAAGAGCGGTTCACCCGCATAAAGCATGGCAAGCGCCCCGTGCCCTTTTCCACATGGCAGCTCCCGTACCATGCCATCGATTATTGTCTGCGCGTGGCCGACATCGACCTTGCCGGCGTGGACCACATAGCCTATTCCTTCGATCCGGCCTTGCTGCAGCCGACACTTGCACCGAACGGAACGCTGACGCTGCCGTTGGAGCCTTCGGCCGCCAGCCGGCCGCAAAGCCAGGCTTCGCCGTGGGATCCATTATTCCTGTCTTACATCATCAATGCGCCGCGGCAGTTGGTGGATGGCGCGCCCCACCACTTGCAGAAGCGTTTCGCCGGAGCCGGCCTGGATGACGTCCTGAAAAAATGGCAGTTCGTGGAGCACCATTTGACTCACGAGGCCAGCGCCTTCCTGGCCAGTCCCTACGGCGAAACGGCGGTGCTGACCATGGACGGGCGGGGCGAGCGTGCCTCGACCAGCTATGGACTCTACCGGGATGGAAGGTATGAACGGATCAAGCAGATCAACCTGCCCCATTCGCTAGGACTGCTCTATGAAGATGTCACACGCCATCTTGGGTTTCTGCATTCATCCGACGAGTACAAGGTCATGGCGCTGGCTTCTTACGGCAAGCCGTTGTATGTGAGCGACTTCAGGGAAATCGTGCAAATGGATGACGCGGGAGGCTATACCCTGCAAAGTGCGAATCTGACTGAACGGTTCGGCCCCGCGCGGCGGCGCGGCGAACGCTTCGAGCAACAGCACATGGATATCGCGCATTCCCTTCAATGCGTGCTCGAGGAAACCGTGCTGGCCATGGCGCAATGGCTGCATGGCGTGACGCGCTCCGACAACCTGTGCATGGCGGGCGGCGTGGCGCTTAACTGCGTGATGAACGCTAGATTGTCGGCCCACAGCCCTTTCACGAATATCTGGGTACAGCCCGCCGCGGGCGATGCGGGAACGTCCCTGGGGGCGGCCCTATGGGTCGACCTGCACCAGCGCGAGGGCGGGCGGCAATGGGCGATGGACCATGCTTATCTTGGTCCGGAATACAGCGATGAAGAGATCGAAGCCTTCCTGGGCTACACCGGAGTTCGCTTCACGCGTCTGGCCCATATTGCGGAATCCGCCGCGGAGCTGCTGGCCGACGAGAAAATCATAGGGTGGTTCCAGGGGCGCATGGAGTTCGGCCCGAGGGCTTTGGGCGCCCGCTCCATTCTGGCATCTCCACGCGACAGCAGCATGCAGTCCCGGTTGAATGCGCTCAAGGACCGCGAAGACTTCAGGCCCGTGGCTCCCGTGGTCCTGGCGGAACGCGCGCATGAATGGTTCGATGCTCGTGGACGGTCCGCCATCGATGCCCCCTTCATGCTGTTCGTATTCGATGTGCTGAAGGACAAGGCGGCCGCAATTCCGGCGGTCAGGCATATCGATGGGACGGCGCGGGTGCAGACCGTCACCCATGATCAGAATGGGCTTCTGCACGAACTGTTGGCGGCTTTCGGCGAGAAGACCGGTGTACCGGTGCTGGTCAATACCTCGTTCAATACACGGGGCGAGCCTGTCGTATGCACGCCGCGCGACGCATTGGAATCATTCTGGACGTCGCCCCTGGATGCATTGGTGATAGGCAGCTACCTTGTGGAGAAATCATGATAGATCAGGCGCCATTGATTTCGGTCGTCGTGCCGACTTACAAGCGGCCCGATCTTTTGCAGCGCTGCCTGTCGGCCTTGCTGGTGCAGTCGCTGCCCCATGACAATTTTGAAATCATCGTTTGCGACGATGGTCCCAGCCGGCAGGCCCGGGATGTGGCGATGCTTGCAAGCCGCCGCGGCAATGGGCGTCCCGGCGTCCGCTACCTTGAGGTCCTTGAAACCCAAGGACCGGCGGGAGCGCGCAACCTGGGATGGCGCAACGCGCGAGCGCCCATCATCGCCTTCACCGATGACGACACGATACCGGAGCCGGGCTGGCTGAAGGCGGGACTGGAGGGCATGGCTTCCGGGGTGCAAGCCGCGGTGGGACGGATAGTCATGCCCTTGCCGGCGCGCGCCAGCGATTACGAGCGTGATGCCGCGCGTTTGTGCGAGGCGGAATTCGCCACCGCCAATTGCTTTGTGCGGCGGGAGGCGCTCGAGGCGGTGCAAGGCTTCGATGAGCGTTTCACACAAGCGTGGCGCGAAGATTCCGATTTGCATTTCTCCTTGATTGAAAAGGGATTCAACGTGGCGCCGATACCGCGCGCCATCGTTATTCATCCGATACGGCCAGCGCGTTTCGCCGCCGCCATCGGGATGCAAAGAAAGGTGATGTTCGATGTGCTGCTGTATCGGAAATTTCCCGCTCTGTATCGACAGCGCATACGCAGCGGCCCGCCGTGGTTCTATCTTTCGGTCACGCTGGCGCTGTTGCTGGCCGCCGCCGGCTTCCTGGCTGGCGAATCGGCCTTTGGCGCGGCAGCGCTGTCGCTGTGGGCCTTGATGACGCTTGGCTTCTTCATCCGCCGGCTTTGGCTAAGCGCATTCACCTTGCGCAATATCGGCGAGTTGCTGCTGTCTTCGGTGCTGATTCCCCCCCTGTCGGTATTCTGGCGGGCGGTCGGCGCGGCGCGTTTCGGATGGGCGCTACCATGACGGACTGCATGATACTTCGGCATCCATTGCCTCGCCGGATTGCGGTGTTCCGCGCCTTGAATCTGGGCGATCTTCTATGCTCCATCCCTGCCTTGCGCGTGCTCCGCAAGGCTTTGCCGGATGCCTGGATCGCGCTGGTCGGCCTGGATAGCGCGCGGCCGGTGGTGGAGCGCTTTCACCGCTATCTGGACGAGCTGATCCTGTTTCCCGGGCACAGCGCTTTTCCGGAGCAAGCGCCGCGCATGGCTGAACTGCCCGCGTTTTATCGCAGCATGCGGTCCCGGCGTTTCGATCTGGTCTTGCAGATGCATGGGAGCGGCGCACAATCCAACACTGTGGCTCAAGCCATGGCGGCGCGCGACTGGGCAGGCTTCGTACCCGAGGCGGGGCAGCAGGAGCCGGGTCGCCTGCTGGCCTGGCCGGATGATCAGCCGGAGGTTCGGCGCTACCTGTCCCTGGTATCTTTCATGGGCTTGCCGGAAGGGAGCGCAGAGCTGGAGTTTCCGCTGGACCGTGACGATCATGTCAAGGCCGATGCCCTGGCGGCGCAGGCGGGCCTGGATCCGAGGCACAGCATCTTCATTCATGCGGGAGCGCGGCTGGAATCCAGGCGCTGGCCGGTCGAGCGCTTCGCCGCCGTAGCCGCCGCGCTCGAAAGGGAAGGCTGGCGGATAGTCATCACAGGAAATGGGGACGAGGGGCCATTGGCGCAGCGCCTGGCCGCGCAGCTTTCTTCGCGCGCGGTGAACTTGTGCGGCAAGACATCGCTGGGCGCGCTGGCCAGCCTGTTGCAACGGAGCCGTCTGCTGATCTGCAACGATACCGGCATCTCGCATATTGCGGCCGCGCTCGCCACGCCCAGCGTGGTCATTGCTTGCGGCAGCGATGCGGCCCGCTGGGCGCCATTGGACTCTGACCTGCACCCTGTACTGCACCACAGCGTGCCATGCAGGCCTTGCGCATACCGGCAGTGTCCAATTGGGCACGTTTGCGCAAAAGCCATAAGCGTCGATCAGGTGCTGGCCCAGGCGACCGTCCAGCTGCACAGGGGTGAACGCCTTGGCTCTGTTGGCGGAGGTGAATTGCCATGAGTAATGCCCACGGAGCCAAGGAGTGCATTCTGGTGGCCGGCGGCGCGGGATTCATCGGCGCCAGTCTTTGCCGGCGCCTGTTGCGCCAGGGGCATGCCGTGATATGCCTGGACAGTTTCCTGACCGGCGACAGCAGGAACATAGCCCCATTGCGGGACAATCCGCGCTTTACGCTGATCCGGCATGATGTCATCGAACCGATACCGACGGATATTTTTCCAACGCAGATTTATAACCTGGCCTGCCCCGCTTCGCCGCCGCATTACCAAGCGGACCCGATTCATACCCTGCGGTCCTGCGTGGATGGCGCCTACAACCTGCTGGAGCTGGCCCGCCGTACCGGAGCGCGCATTTTGCAGGCCTCCACCAGCGAGGTGTACGGCGATCCCAGCGTCAACCCGCAACCGGAGGCATATAGGGGAAATGTCAATATGGTCGGCCCCCGGTCCTGCTATGACGAGGGGAAGCGATGCGCCGAAACGCTTTTTTCGGATTATGGCAAGCGCAAGCAAGTCACGGTAAAAATCGCCCGTATCTTCAATACCTATGGCCCATTCATGTCGCGGAACGACGGCAGGCTGGTGTCGAATCTGGTCCTCCAGGCGCTGACAGGGCGGAAGCTGACCATATACGGCGACGGCAGCCAGACCCGTTCGCTTTGCTACGTTGACGATCTTATAGAAGGGCTGGTACGCCTGATGGCCAGTGAGGATGGACTGAGCAGCCCGGTCAATCTGGGCAACCCGGATGAAAATACAGTGCTGGATATCGCCAAGGCGGTGCGCCGGTTGACGAGCTCCCGCTCAGTGTTTGAATTCCTTCCGCTGCCGATTGACGATCCCTTGCAGCGTTGTCCCGATATCACGCTCGCCCGCCGGTTCCTGAGATGGAACCCCTCTGTGGATATGGACACGGGTTTGCGCAGAACAGTCGAATATTTCAGACGGACTCAGCCAGGCTTGGAGCCTTCCGGAATTGTTCCAGCCGGTTATAAAGCGTCTTGGGGCTGATTCCCAGGGCCAGGGCGGTGCGCCGCTTGTCGCCGGCATAGTGATCCAGGGTTGCCATGATCAGCGCATGCTGCGCTTGTGTCAGCGAAGTGCCTATCGGTATTTTCAGGAAACCCTGCTTCAGCTCCGGCGAACCGGAGCGGCGGGCGGTATTGAAAGGACCGATCTCTATTTCATGATCTGCCAGTATGTAAGCACGCGTGATGGCGTTCTTCAATTCGCGGATATTCCCCGGCCAGTTATAGGACTCCAATGCTTCTATCGCCGAGGGCGCCAATACCTTATCGGCTTTTTCTTGTTGATTCAGCTCATTCACGAAGCGTTGGGCCAGGTAAGCGATGTCGGACCGCCGTTCACGCAGCGCGGGCACGCGGATGGGAAATACAGCCAGCCTGTACAGCAGGTCCATGCGGAAAGTGCCCGCCAGCGCCGCTTCCTTGGGATCGCGATTTGTGGCGGCAATGATTCGAAGATTGACGCTTAGCTGCTCTGTGCCGCCGACCCGGTGATACTGGCCTGTTTCCAGCACTCGCAGCAACTGCACCTGCATGGCCAGCGGCATTTCGGTAACCTCGTCCAGGAACAAGGTGCCTGGATGAGCGCGTTCGAAACATCCCATGGTGGTGGATGATGCGCCGGTGAAGCTTCCTTTCTCGTGACCAAACAATTCGCTTTCGGCCAGCGAGGGTGAAATGGCCCCGCAATTGACAGCCACAAAGGGCGCTTCGCGCCTGGAACTGCGGTCGTGAACGGCCCTGGCAACGATTTCCTTGCCTGTGCCGCTTTCTCCTATGATAAGTACACTGGCCTCGGTTGGCGCGGCTTTTACAATCGAACGGGCCAGAGCAAACGCTGCGGGTGAGCGGCCAAGGATTTTGGACGATTTGATCATACAAATCAGTCTAGTACGAAAATTCCGTGACAATAAAATAATCTAATTTTGTTTCAATTGATATGTATGTTTACGGGAACGGATTCGAAAAACGCGTAGGATGGGTTCGAACAGCCAAGCAGGGGGGAAACCGGAAAAAATAGGGGCGGCGATTGCAACCGGCACAGATGCGGGGGCTACCGCCGATCGGAGAAACTTTGCTAAAGAAGCTTATTTTATATGCCGCATCTTTTGATTGTCGATGATGAGCCGGCCATATGTGAGCTCATTTCAGAAGTCGCCGCCGAGGACGGATATACGGTGGCCCACGCGGGCGACATACGCCACGCCCGTATACAAATTGAACGGCAGAAACCCGATGTGGTTTTGCTGGATATGCAGTTGCCCGACGGGGACGGCATGGAGTTCTGGAAGGGCTTGGCCCTGGCCGACACCCAGGTGGTGTTCGTCACAGGCTATTCCAGCGTAGATAGCGCCATCGCGGCCTTGCGTTGCGGTGCGGTCGATTACCTGTTGAAGCCCCTCAGCCTGCGCCGTCTTCGGGGTGTGCTTGGCGAGTTGAAACTGATGCTGCAGCAGCATCCGCTGCCAGGAGCGTCCGATTGCTTCGCCAAGATGGTAGGCCAGTCGCGCGCCATGCAGCTCTTGTGCGCGCATATTGAAAAGGTCGCGCCCACGCAGGCCACGGTGTTGCTGGTGGGTGAAAGCGGAACGGGCAAGGAGCTCGCGGCCGAGGCGATACACCTTGCCAGCCCGCGCCATCAAAAACCCTTTCTGCCGGTCAATTGCGGCGCTATTTCACCCAACCTGATAGAAAGCGAGTTGTTCGGGCATGAGAAAGGCAGTTTCACCGGCGCCGATCGTCAGCACAAAGGATTTTTCGAGCGCGCACGCGGCGGTACGCTGTTCCTGGATGAAATCACCGAAATGTCGATGGACCTGCAGGTGCGCCTGTTGCGTGTACTGGAAACCGGCCGCTTCATGCGGGTTGGAACGCATGAAGAGATTGTCGCCGACGTGCGGGTCATTGCCGCCACCAATCGCAACCCGGAACAGGCGGTCGCGGATGGAACGCTGCGCGAGGATCTGTACCACCGCTTGAGCGTTTTTCCACTGGAGCTGCCGCCGCTGCGCGAACGCGAGGACGACGTAATTCTGTTGGCGAATAATTTTCTTCAGAAGCTGAACGAGGAAAACCGGACGGCCAAGACCTTTGCGCCTGAGGCGGTGCAAGCCATGAAAGACTACTCCTGGCCGGGCAATATCCGCGAACTGCGCAATTATGTTTACCGCAGCTATATCCTGGCGGATGATGTCATAAAGGGCGATTTCAACTCATTCGAGTTGCACGGCCATTCAGCGGGATGGGGCTTCGAAATTCTTGTCCCTGTCGGGGTTCCTTTGGCGGATGCCAACCGGCAGCTTATTCTGGCGACTCTTAAACAGTGCGGCGGGGTCAAGAAAGCGGCGGCTGAAATGCTGGGCATAAGCCTGAAGACTTTGTACAACCGCCTGGAAGAATATGGCGCAAGCGGCGACATGGACGAACCATCCTCGGGTTTGCGCTAGGTCCAGCCCGTTGGCACGCTATATGCTGTCCGGCGCATGACACATTGGCATTAGCAAGGTGAGCGCCCATGACGGTTGAAGGTAGGGCGACGATTGTCGTCCTTTCATATAACAGGCGCGTGCAACTGCTGAGCACGCTGGAATCATTGCAGAAGCTTCCTGGAAACTGGCCGATCATCGTCGTGGACAATGGCTCGACTGACGGAACCGCCGCAGCCGTGGCGCGTCGTTTCCCGGCGATCATGCTGATACGCGCCCAGCGCAACCTGGGCGCGGCGGCGCGCAATATTGGCGTGGCTTATGCGCATACTCCTTATATTGCATTCAGCGATGACGATACGCAATGGGAGCCGGATGCGCTCGAGCGGGCGGTGGATCTGCTTGACAGGGCGCCCGACGTCGGCGTGCTCAGCGCCTGCATACACGTAGGCCCCACCCGCCGTCTCGATCCCAGTTGCCAAACCATGGCGCAAAGCCCGCTTGCACGGGACAGCCTTCCGGGGCCGCAATTGCTGGGGTTCATGGCGGGAGCCTGTGTCATGCGCACACGCGCCTTCTACGAGGTGGGTGGCTATTGGCCGCCCTTGTTCATCGGAGGCGAAGAATCACTGATGGCCCTGGACATGGTGGAGCATGGATGGCGCATTGTGTATGCGGCCGATGTCATCACGCGGCATTTCCCTTCCAGCGTCCGTGATACCACGCTGCGGGAACGCTTGTTGATACGGAACGCAATATGGGTGGCCTGGATGCGGCGGCCCGTCCGGGCCGCCTGGCGGGAAACCTTGCTGCGCATTCGGCAAGCGCATTCCCGCCGCATCTTGTGGCCCATCCTGTGGCAGGCGCTGGTGGGAATGCCAAGGGCCTTGCGGCGCCGAAAGGTCATCTCGCCAGCGGTGGAGAAAATGCAATTGCTGCTTGATGTCGCCGCCGCCGACCTCTCTCCGCGCGGCCCCGACCACCATCCGGCCTGAAGGCTTTCAGTGCGTACGGCGGCCGTCCGCCACATGCATCGGAGGCTCTTCGCGCGGAGGCGTCTGTGGATCGCGTATTTCATCGGGGTCTTCCCGGGGCGGCAAGTCCACTTCCTTATCGGGCTCGTCCAAAGGGGGTATGTCGGGCGGGGTCGACGGGTCGTGCTCCGGCGGCTCGGGCACATGCGCCCGCAGGAAGGGCGGAATGATGATCAGCGGGCAATTGCTATTGGTCGGCATATTCATGGCGATCTCCTGAGTAAACGCCCCGGCTTGGTGACTGTTCGGTGCGCCGCATCAAAGGGCAATCCCCGTGCCCGCTCCTGTTGGGCACGCCACTTGCTTGAATACAGGCAAGAGCAAGCGCGCCTGTAGCGGATTCCGGGGACTGTATAGGATTTACGTTTCCTGGCAGTTTTTACCGGACTCCAGGCAGCGGCAAACTCCGGCGCACGCCCGGCCATCGGGGCGGAATACTGGAGAACTATCGTGGCATTGAATATTCTGGCTGTTTCCTCCGAAGCTTTTCCCCTGGCCAAGACGGGAGGCTTGGGCGACGCGGTAAGCGGGCTTTCACAATCGCTGAGCGACTGCGGCGTGCGTGTGACCTTGTTGCTTCCCGCATACCGCGGCACATTGCAGCATGTGCGCCATGTGCGCCGCGCAACGGTGCTTGGCGGCATCCCCGGTGGCGAGTCGGTCCTGCTGGCCGCCGAATGCCCGGAGCTGAAGTTGCCGGTATTGTTGCTGAAAAATGATGCCTTGTATAACCGCGATGGCTTGTACGCGGCGCCCGATGGGACGGAATACGATGACAATGCCATCCGTTTTGCGGCGCTGGCGCACGCGGCCGCGCATGTTGCAAATGGGATCGATGCGATGGCGCGCCCCGACATTGTGCATGCGCATGACTGGCATGCCGCCTTGGTGCCTTTGCTGATGCGTCAGCTTGGCGTTGAAGGCGCCAAAACGGTCCTTACCTTGCACAATGTAGCCTTTCAGGGCGTCTTCCCCATGTCGCTGGCTGATTCTCTGGGCATAGCCGAACGCTATTGCAATGATGCGGGCATGGAGTTCTGGGGACAACTGAATTTTCTTAAAGCAGGCATACGCTACGCGGACTTGATCACCGTGGTAAGCCGGAACTACGCGCAAGAAATATTGACCGCTAAATTCGGCTGCGGCCTTGAGGGTGTGCTGGCAGAGCGGCGGGGCGACCTTGTCTCAATTCCTAACGGTATAGATACGGCACTGTGGAACCCGGAGGCCGATGGCTATTTGCACGGCCGCGAATTCGGCGTCGACAGGCTGGCCAACAAGGCGGTTTGCAAGCACGAGTTGCAGCAAGCCTTCGGCCTGGCCCAGCGTCCGGACGCCATGGTGATGGCCATGGGCAGCCGGCTCACCAACCAGAAAATGGCCGACGTGGCCGTCGAGGCGATTCCGATTGCGCTGGATAAACATCCGCAGCTTCAGGCCTGCGTGATTGGTCAAGGGGAAAAGAGGCTGGAAAGAGCGCTGGCCGAGGTCGCGCAACGCTATCCGGGCCGTTGCAGCGTTCACATTGGCTTCGATGAAGCGCAGGCGCACCTGCTGCATGCGGGGGCCGATATCCTGCTGCACGGCAGCCGATTCGAGCCCTTCGGCCTGACGCCCTTATATTCAATGCGCTATGGCACCATCCCCGTTGCTTCGCGGGTCGGCGGGATGGCCGACACCATCCTGGATCCGGGCATGCACAGGCCGGCCGCCGCCATGCGAAGCGCAACCGGCATTCTGTTCGAGGGCGATCACCCGCGCGATATGGCCCTGGCCATAGACCGTGCGATGGCGCTGCACGGTATGCCCGGAATCTGGAGCGTGATGCAGGCCAACGGCATGCGCGCCGATTTCAGCTGGGCCAAGACCGCGCCCTCTTATCTGAGCGTTTACCAATCCTTGAGGCCGGATGTTTCGCTAGGCCGTATTCCGGAGCGCTATCGCAGTATTTTGCCGGGCCGTGTATGGCAGCCGGGGGCTGCCAATGCGGCGCTTGCGGGATATTTTCCGGAATCGGCTGGCGGCGCCTTGGCGCGGCGCGTGCGCAAGGACACCCGCGCATCGTCCGCAACGGGGCATGAGGCCTCGGCCGCATGACGGCCATGCGCATCTACCATGTTTCTTCTGATGGGGCCGCTTCGGCTGGGCGGCCGGCTCCCGCATTGTGGGACGCTTCCTGCGCGCGCGCGAAGGCGCTGGGGTTCGATTGCCTACTGGCGGGCCCGCTTCAAGAACCGGCGCGGGCGGGAGACGCAGCCCGGCGCCATGGCCTGATGCTGCTCATGGATTTGGATCTGGACAAGACTGCCAGCCTTGAAAGCCGGACGCAGTTGCTGGGCGCATGGCTGGATGCCGGCGTTGCGGGCTTTCGCTGCCGACAACCCGCGTCGGTGCCCGGCCGAGCCTGGCACGAGCTGATAAGCCAGGTGCATGCCGGGCATCCCGACTGCGCCTTTCTGGCCTGGACGCCTGGACTGACACCCCAGCAAGTGCATGCACTGGAAGCTTGCGGATTCGATGCTACGTTCGGATCTGCGCCATGGTGGAACTATCGGGCGCTCTGGTTGATGGAAGAGTCCGACCGCTTGCGGCGGGTGGCGCCTGTCATTCAACCGGTATGGGATATCGATGCCGGCGTTGCTCAAGACCCATGGGACGGCAGCGCCGCCATCGGCTGGCCGGCGGGCAGGCGGCTTTGGGCGGCGGCGTTCTTCGGCGATGGGATCCTGATGCCGGCTGGCTTCGAGGACGTCGCAGGCGAAGAGGCTGTCATCGCGGCGAATCGCTGGTTGGCCAGGTGCCGTATGGCGGCATCGAATCCCTTGCGCCGCTTGTCCGGCCCGGCCGCGGATATCACTGTCTGGTTTCGCGGGGGCGAGCCGGCGCAATTGCTTTTGCTGAATCCGGATGATGGCGCTTCGGCCGCCGTCGATCGACGGATCATCGCTTCCCGGATGCCGGGCAGCTATAGCGTGCCTGACGATGCAAACCCCGCCCTTCCAGTCTCTCTGGAGGCGGGGCGCTGGATGGTGCTGTCCGCTGCTTCCGTTCGGCCGGTCAAGGCACCGTTGCGCCAGCCTGGGCCGTCCAAGCCGACGCAGCAGGCCACGCAAGGCCCGCGCATTGCCATAGAAAACATCGCGCCGCGCATAGCCGATGGGCAGTTTCCCATCAAGCGCGCGATGGGCGATGCCGTGCGCGTGCAGGCGGATGTTTTCATGGACGGCCACGATCGGATCGCGGCCTGCCTGCTGTGGCGCGCTGCCGACGAGGCCCAATGGCGCCGTGTACCGATGCGCGCCCTGGGAAACGACAGGTGGGAAGGAGAGTTCATGCCCGAGCGCCTGGGACGGCACTGCTATACAGTGCAAGCCTGGCTCGATGTCTGGGGTTCATACTGCGACGGCCTGCGGAAAAAACAGGCCGCCGAGCAGGATGTGTCGCTGGATGTCGAGGAAGGCCGCATCCTTATCGCCTCCGCGCTGGAGCATATGCAGGACGAAATGCCGGAGGTGGCCGCCGAAGTCGCCGCCCTGTTGCGCACTGTCGGTCGTCCGCAGGGAAACAAGCCCAGGCCGCAGCGGGGGCTGTCGCTGACAGGGGTTTCCGCCCGCAAGCCCGAGGTTCGTCCCTTGCCGGTCGCCGAACCGGAACAGGTGCGCATCTTGTTGTCCGAGTCGGCGGAGCAAATCATGCGCGCCGCCGACACACGCCCATTTGAGGCTTGCGCCCCCATCTATCCACTTACCGTGGACAGGCGCGAGGCGCGTTTTTCCAGTTGGTACGAACTGTTCCCGCGCTCGCAAAGCCGCTCTGCCGGCGTCCATGGCATGTTCAGGGATGTGATCGACCGCCTGCCGGCCATACGCGATATGGGTTTCGATACCTTGTATTTCCCTCCTATCCACCCGATCGGGCAAACCAACCGCAAGGGCCGGAACAATGCCTTGTCGGCCGGGCCCGACGATCCCGGAAGCCCGTACGCCATCGGTTCTTCCGAGGGCGGGCATGAGGCCGTGCATCCCTTGCTGGGAACGCTGGACGATTTCCGGGAATTGCTGCGTGCGGCAAACGATCACGGCCTGGAGATCGCGTTGGATTTTGCCATCCAGTGTTCGCCCGACCATCCCTGGCTGAAGGAGCATCCCGAATGGTTCGACTGGCGCGCCGATGGTTCTTTGCGCTATGCGGAGAACCCGCCCAAACGCTACGAAGACATTGTCAACCCCGACTTTTATGCCGATGCGACCGCAGCGGCGCCGCAGATGGCCTTGTGGCGGGCTTTGCGCGATGCCGTGCTGTTCTGGGTACAGCAGGGAGTGCGCGCATTCCGGGTCGATAATCCGCACACCAAGCCCTTGCCGTTCTGGCAATGGCTGATTGCGCAGGTGCAGGCGGAGCATCCCGATGTCCTGTTCTTGTCGGAAGCGTTTACGCGGCCGAAAATGATGTACAGGCTGGCCAAATTGGGGTTTACGCAGTCCTATACCTACTTCACCTGGCGTCACGGCAAGCAGGAACTTACGGACTACCTGACCGAACTGAACGCGCCGCCGGCGGCCGATTGCTTCCGGCCGCATTTCTTCGTCAATACGCCCGACATCAACCCTTATTTCCTTCACGACTCCGGCAGGCCGGGCTTCCTTATTCGGGCGGCGCTGGCGGCCACCACATCGGGCTTATGGGGCATGTACAACGGCTTCGAGCTTTGCGAGGCCAGGAATCTGCCCGGCAAGGAGGAATATCTTGATTCGGAAAAGTACGAGCTGCGTTCCTGGGACTGGAGCCTGCCGGGAAACATCATTGCGGAGATAACCCGCTTGAACCAGTTGCGCCGTCAGAACCCCGCGCTTCAGTCCCATCTGGGGCTGCGGTTTCACCAGATCGACAATGAGCGGATTCTCTTTTTTTCCAAGACGGCTCCGGAAGGGGACAGCATAGTACTGGTCGCCATCAGCCTGGATCCATTCGCCCGACAGATCGGAACACTGGAATTGCCCCTATGGGAATGGGGCTTGCAAGGCAAGGAGGCAGTATCCATGCGTGAGCTGTACGACGACCAGCGCTTCAGCTTGCACGGCATGCACCACCGCATCGAACTGGCGCCCGAGCGCCCCTTCCTGCTTTGGAGTGTGGAAGGCGCTGTGTAGAGCCATGGTGGCTACCGCTACCCGTCGCGCAACGGGGCAATGACAGAGGGCTTCATGACCCAGGCAGTAAAAGACAGATCAGAACAAGCGCATGACCCGCTCTGGTACAAAGACGCGGTCATCTACCAATTGCATGTCAAGTCGTTCTTCGATGCGAACGATGACGGCCAGGGTGATTTCGCCGGACTGATCACGAAACTGGATTACATTGCCGGCTTGGGTGTCAATACGGTCTGGCTGTTGCCGTTCTACCCGTCCCCCCGGCTTGACGATGGCTATGACATTGCCGAGTACCGCGGCGTGCATGAGGATTACGGAGCGCTTCCCGACGTCAGGAAGCTCATACGCGCCGCGCATGCGCGCGGTTTGCGCGTCATTACCGAGTTAGTCGTCAACCATACCTCGGACCAGCATGCCTGGTTCCAGCGCGCGCGGCGCGCCAAGCCGGGCTCGGCGGCCCGGAATTTCTATGTCTGGTCCGATAACGATCAGGCCTATGCGGGCACACGCATCATTTTCTGCGACACCGAAAAGTCCAACTGGACGTGGGATCCCGTCGCGGGCGCTTATTTCTGGCATCGTTTCTATTCGCACCAACCCGATCTGAACTACGACAACCCTCGGGTGCTGGAAGCGGTGATCGGCGTCATGCGGTTCTGGCTCGACATGGGTGTGGACGGCTTGCGGCTGGATGCCGTGCCCTATCTGGTCGAGCGCGAGGGCACCAACAACGAGAACCTGCCGGAAACGCATGAAATCCTCAAGCGCATACGCGCCGCCCTGGACCAGGAATACCCTGATCGCATGCTTTTGGCCGAAGCCAATCAATGGCCCGAGGACGCGCAAGAATACTTCGGGCAGGGCGATGAATGCCACATGTCCTTTCATTTTCCATTGATGCCGCGCATGTACATGGCCATTGCCCGGGCCGATCGGCTGCCGATCACGGACATCATGCAGCAGACGCCCGAGATTCCTGAGGGCTGCCAATGGGCAATTTTCCTGCGCAATCACGACGAGCTGACCCTGGAGATGGTAACCAGCAGCGAACGCGATTATTTATGGGATGTCTATGCCGTCGACCGGCGCGCACGCATCAACCTGGGAATACGGCGGCGCCTGGCGCCGTTGCTGGAGCGCGACCGGCGCCGCATCGAACTCATGAACAGCCTGCTGCTTTCCATGCCGGGCACACCGGTGCTGTATTACGGAGACGAAATCGGCATGGGCGACAACATTCACCTGGGCGATCGCGACGGCGTCCGAACGCCTATGCAATGGAGTCCCGATCGGAACGGCGGGTTTTCGCGGGCGGATCCTGAAAGACTGTCGCTGCCGGTCTTGATGGGCCCTTTGTACGGCTATGAGGCCGTCAACGTCGAAGCCCAGCAGCGCGACCCGCATTCCCTGCTCAACTGGACGCGGCGCATGCTGGCCAAACGCCAGCAAACCCATGTTTTCGGCCGTGGCAGCTTGCGCTTTCTATTTCCGGGAAACCGGAAGATCCTGGCCTATCAGAGAGAGTATGAAGGAACCGCGCTGCTGTGCGTCGCCAATCTCTCCGACGCTTCGCAGCCGGTCGAACTGGATTTGGCCCCCATGGCCGGCAGGGTGCCCATCGAGTTGCTGGGCGGCACGCCTTTCCCCACCATCGGGACACTGCCCTACCTGCTCACGCTTCCCCCTTATGGCTTTTATTGGTTCGAGCTGAGCGATAGCGCCGCCCCGCCCGCCTGGCATGCGAGCAGCCCGCCGCAAATGCCGGAATACGTGACTCTGGTGTTGCGCCGAAAGACGGGATATCAATTGGTGGAAGGCTCGCGCAAAGCCTTGTGCAATCAGGTCCTGCCGCTTTATTTTGAGCGCCAGCGATGGTATGCCGGCGGGCGGGCGCCCGATTCCGTCGAGATCGCGTACATCGTTCCGCTATCGTCGAGCGCCGCCGATCACGGCGAGCTGTTCCTGGCCGAGTTCGATGTCCCGGGAGATGATGGATCGCAACGTTATTTCCTGCCGCTGGCCTTGATATGGTCTGAAACGATCGATGGCATGCCGGCCCAGTACGCAATGGCCCGAGTACGCAGGGGCTCTGAGCTGGGTCTGGCCACCGATGCCTATTCCCTGCCGGACTTCTCGCAAGCCTTGCTGGAGAGCTGGCGGAAAGAGCGGCAGATATCCATCGATGTCAGCCGCGGACGGTCCCTGCTGCATTTTCGGGCGGAACCTGGGCTGCAAACCATGGACTGGCCGGAAGACCTGACCGTGGACTGGTTTCACGGCGAGCAGTCCAATAGTTCAATGCTGCTGGGCAGCCTGGCTGTCCTGAAGTTGTTGCGCCATGTCACGGCCGGCGTGCACCCGGAAGCTGAAATGACTCGTCAATTGACCTTGTTGGGCTATGGCAATTCCGCCGCATTGCTTGGAGAGCTCGTGCGCGTGGATGAGGATGGAACTCCGCATACGCTGGCCCTGCTGCACGCCCGCATACCGAATCAGGGCGACGCCTGGGGCTGGACGCAAGATTATCTGAAGCGTACGCTGGAAAATGCCGCGCTGATCGGTGAAAGCCAGGCCGACTACCGCGAAGACTTATTGGGTTATACAACGATCGCCGCGACGATAGGGCAGCGCCTGGCACAGTTGCATGCGGTGCTGGCCTTGCCTTGCGACGATCCGGCTTTCCAGCCTGAAAAGGCCGGCAAGGACGATGCGCAGGCATGGGCGAAAGATATCCGGGATCTGTTCAATGCCGCCATGAAGGCCGCCGCTGCTCGCAGATCCACGCTTTCCGAGGCGGGAGTCCTTCAACTTGATGAACTCAAGTCTTTGAAGAAAGCATTGATGGAAGAGATCGGCATCCAGGCACTGGCGCTGGCCGGCACGATGCGAACCCGCATTCATGGGGACTTTCATCTGGGCCAAGTGCTTATTTCCCAGAACGATGTTTATCTGATCGATTTTGAAGGTGAGCCGGCGCGTTCACTGGAACAGCGCCGTGGGAAAAGCTGTCCATGGCGCGATGTGGCCGGCTTGCTGCGCTCCTTCGATTATGCCTGCGCCGCCTTCCTGGCATCGGATGCCGCCGCGGAACCCATAGGCGCGGATTCCGCAATGGCCGAAGGCGGCGGCCTGGCCCCCGCCGCCATGGGAGGGGCCGCCCTTCCACAGCAAAGGCGCATTCTCCTGGAACAGTTCTGCACCAGCGCCACGACATCGTTCCTGGACGGCTATCGGCAAGGCGTCCGGGACACGCAGGATCATCCCGCTGATGAAAGCGCTCCTGCCAAACCCGTCATGGAGGGTGGATCCCTGCTGGAGCTGGCCTTGTTGGAGAAGGCCACCTACGAAATTTGCTACGAAGCGGCGCACCGCCCCGACTGGCTGGGCATTCCGCTGGAAGGCTTGCTTCGTGTCGCCCGCCGCCTGCTTGCGGGACGAACCGAACAGGGCAAGGACAAGGGCTAACCATGAAGCGGGAAACCACGAAATCATCCAGGGACGACACACGCGGCCCCAGCCAGGCCGGCAGGGAGGGCGCGCTGCTGGGCGAGCTGGATATGCATCTCATCGCGGAAGGGCGCCACTGGCAGTTGGCGGATTGCCTGGGAGCGCATGCCATGGCGGTGGAAGGAATGGAAGGCACCCGCTTTGCCGTGTGGGCGCCCAACGCCCGCCGCGTCGCCGTGGTGGGTGATTTCAACGATTGGGACGGGCGCAGGCATCTCATGCGCTTGCGCCCCGAGTGCGGCGTATGGGAATTGTTTATTCCCGAAGTAGGCGCGGGAGCCCTGTACAAATTTGAATTGTTGGCGGCCAACGGCGAACTGCTGGCATTGAAAGCCGACCCCCTTGCCCGTCAAACCGAGTTGCCGCCGGCCACGGCATCCGTGGTGCCCGAGCCCGCCGACTTCCGATGGACCGATGGCGATTGGATGGCCGGGCGCGAAGCCAGGCAGCGGGCGGATGCGCCGATCTCCATCTATGAAGCGCATCTGGGTTCCTGGATGCATCCGAAGGAAGAAGGCAGCCTTTGGTCTACGGTAGGCCCGCGCCTGATCGAGCATGCGGCGCGCATGGGCTTCACCCATCTGGAACTGATGCCGATTACGGAGCATCCCTTCGGCGGTTCCTGGGGCTATCAGCCCCTGGGCATGTTCGCTCCTTCGGCCCGCTATGGGACGCCCGCCGAATTCGCCGGCTTTGTGGATGCTTGCCATCAGGCGGGCCTTGCCTTGATCCTGGATTGGGTCCCCGCGCATTTTCCGTCGGATCCCCATGGCCTGGCCTGGTTCGACGGCACGGCGCTGTATGAGCATGCCGACCCCAAGCAAGGCCTGCATCCCGACTGGGACACGTTGATTTACAACATGGGCCGCAACGAGGTGCGCAACTTTCTGCTGGCCAGCGCGCTGGAGTGGCTGCGGCGTTATCACGTGGACGGCTTGCGGGTCGATGCGGTGGCGTCCATGTTGTATCTGGATTACAGCCGCGAGCCGGGACAGTGGACGCCCAATCGTTACGGCGGACGCGAGAATCTCGAGGCGGTGGATTTTCTTCGGCAGTTGAACACCGATGTGGCGCAGGCATGTCCGGGAGCGATCATCATCGCGGAGGAGTCCACCGCCTGGCCGGGCGTGACCCGGCCCGCAAGCGAGGGCGGGCTGGGCTTCCAGTACAAATGGAACATGGGCTGGATGCATGACACCTTGCGCTACATGGGGCACGATCCGGTGCATCGCCGCTACCACCATCACGATATGACTTTCGGCATGATATACGCCTACTCCGAGCGTTTCATCCTGCCGCTATCGCACGACGAGGTCGTGCACGGCAAAGGATCGCTGGTTGGCAAGATGCCGGGCGACCGTTGGCAGCGCTACGCCAATCTTCGCGCCTACTACGGATTCATGTGGGCGCATCCCGGCAAGAAACTGCTTTTCATGGGCGGCGAGCTTGCCCAGGAAAGCGAATGGAATCATGATGCGCAGCTGGACTGGGGAGCGCTGGGCGACAGTTTGCATTCCGGCGTGATGGACTTGCTGCGTGATCTGAATATGCTGTATCGGAATACGCCGGCGCTTTATGGGGGCGACGCGGTCCCGGAAGGATTTGCGTGGGTAGTGGGCGATGACGATGCCAACAGCGTGTTTGCGTTTCTACGCCGACACAATGGACAGACGGCGCTGGCCGTCAGCAATATGACACCGGTGCCGCGCATGGCATACGGGATAGGCGTGCCCATTGCGGGACGCTGGTCGGAGCGCCTGAATACCGATGCCCAAGCCTACGGCGGATCCGGGGTGGGCAACGCCGGGTCGGCCGACACGATTGCGCAGCCCATGCATGGGTACGGGCAGTCGCTGTCGCTTTCGCTGCCGCCTCTGGCGACCTTGATTTTCATAGCGGAAGGTAAGTCATGATGAACGGTTCCTTGCCTGATCGCCTGGCTTCAGGACTACCCTACCCGCTGGGGGCGATCAGCGATGGGTTGGGCGTGAACTTTGCCGTATTTTCGGCCAACGCCAGTAAAATCGAATTATGCATTTTCGATGCCAGGGGCCGCAAGGAACTGCGTCGCTATACCCTGCCCGAATGCACCGATGAGATCTGGCACGGCTATCTGCCCGACGCCGAGCCCGGCCTGCTGTACGGGTATCGCGCATATGGCCCTTACGATCCCAAGCGGGGCCATCGTTTCAATCCGCAAAAGCTCCTCATCGACCCTTATGCGCGCAAGCTGGATGGGCCGCTGCGCTGGTCGGACGCACTGTTCGGCTATCGTGTCCAGCATCCCAAGGGCGACCTGAGCCTGGATCGGCGCGATTCCGCCGCCCTGGTGCCCAAATGCGTGGTCACGGGCGAGAGCTTCAATTGGGGCGGACAGAGCCGTCCATGCACGCCATGGGCGGAAACGGTTATCTATGAGGCGCATGTGCGCGGCGTGTCCATGCGCCGCGACGATCTGCGGCGCGAACTGCGGGGCAGTAGCGAGGGGCTCGCCAATCCGCGTTTCATCGACCACCTGCACAAACTGGGTGTAACGGCTATCGAGCTCATGCCGGTGCACGCCTTCCTGCAGGACCACTTCCTGGTTGAGCGCGGCTTGCGCAATTATTGGGGCTACAACACACTGGCCTTTTTCGCGCCCGAACCGGCTTACCTGACTCATGGCAAGACCAACGATTTGCGCATGGCGATCCGCCGCTTGCAAAGCGCCGGAATAGAAGTGATTCTGGACGTGGTCTACAACCACACGGCGGAGGGCAACGAGCTGGGGCCCACGCTATCCTGGCGCGGGCTGGACAATGCCAGCTACTACCGCCTGATACCGGGCGAGGAGCGCTACTACATCAACGACACCGGCTGCGGTAACACGGTCAACCTGTCTCACCCGCGCGTGCTGCAAATGGTGATGGACTCGCTGCGCTACTGGGCGCAAAGCTATCGTATCGACGGCTTCCGCTTCGATCTTGGCGTTACGCTGGGGCGCGAGGGAACCGGCTTCGACCAAGGCTCGGGATTCTTCGATGCCATAGGCCAGGATCCCGTCCTGTCGCGCCTGAAGCTGATTTCCGAGCCCTGGGACACGGGTCCCGACGGCTATCAGCTGGGCAATCATCCGCCCGGCTTCGCGGAATGGAACGATAAGTTCAGGGACGGCATCCGCCGCTTTTGGGTGGGAGAGGCCGGTTTGCGCGGCGACCTGGCCGGATGGCTGATGGCAACGCCCGATATCTTCGACAGGCGCCATCGCCGGCCTTGGGCATCCATTAACTTCCTGGCTTCGCACGACGGTTTTACGGCCAGGGACGTGGTCAGCTACAACGATAAGCATAACGAGGCCAATGGCGACGAGAACGCCGACGGGCATGGTGAGAACTTCAGCAACAACTGGGGCGAGGAAGGCCAGACGAAAGACCCGGCTATCCTGGCTTTGCGCGATCGGGTCCTGCGTTCCATGCTGGCCACCGTGTTCTTCTCTAATGGCACGCCGATGTTGCTGGCGGGCGATGAGTTCGGCAATAGCCAGGGCGGCAACAACAATGCCTATTGCCAGGATAACGAGACATCCTGGCTGGACTGGGCGCAGGCGGCGGAGCCCGCGGGGCGCCGGCTGACGGCCTTCGCTGGGAAACTGGCCGCGCTAAGGCGTGCGCACATGTCCGTGCGCATGCCGCGCTTCATGGACGGCGGCGAGGAAGTCCTGCCCGGCGTGGCGCGAGTTGCGTGGTTCGACATGGATGGGCAAGCCATGAGCCCCGAAGCCTGGGAGTTCGCCGAGGGGCGGGTCCTGGGCATGCGGCGCGCCTGCCCTGCGGGCGATATGATCGACCTGTCGCTGTTGCTGGTCAATGCGGGAGACGACGACATCGAGTTCCAGCTGCCAGCGCCGGACTACGCCTGGATTCGCGAACTGGATTCGGCCCATCCCGATGCATTGTCCGGTCCGGTGAAAGGCGGCAGCGTGATCGTTTGCGCCCATGGCCTGGTCTTGCTGGCCGCGACGGTTGATGTGGAGCGCCCTTATGCTTAGGACCCAACCCACGGGCAAAAAGTCACGGCCAGCCTACCGGTGCGCGGCGAGCACCGCGCCAGACAGCGGTTTCGATTACGCCTTCGGCGCAGTATGTATCGGAGGGGGGGCGGTACGCTTCCGCATATGGGCGCCTGGGGCCCGGCAGGTTTGCCTGGAGCTGGCCAGCCAGCCTCCCCGGCCCATGGAGACGTCCGGGCAGGGGTTTCACGAGCTTATTTGCGCCTGCGCGCCGGGCACGCGCTATCGATATCATATCGATGGCGTTTTGCGCGTGCCCGACCCGGCTTCGCGGCTGCAGGACGGCGATATTCACGATGCCAGCATCGTCGCGGATACCAGTGCCTATCCATGGCGCAATAATGATTGGCTCGGGCTGCCATGGAAGCAGACGGTGCTGTACGAAATCCATGTTGGGCTGGCCGGCGGCTTTCGGGGTGTGCAGGAGCGGCTGGCCGATCTGTCGGAATTGGGTATTACGGCCATCGAACTCATGCCGATAGCCGACTTTCCGGGGCCGCGCAATTGGGGCTACGACGGTGTTCTGCCGTATGCGCCCGATTGCGCCTACGGCAGCCCCGACGATCTGCGGCTGCTTATCGATACGGCGCATTGCATGGGCATACAGGTGTTCCTGGATGTGGTCTACAACCATTTCGGCCCTGAAGGGAATTATCTGCCCAGCTATGCGCCCGAGTTTTTTCGGCAAGATCGGGTCACTCCATGGGGTCCGGCGATCGACTTTGGCAGAAGTCAGGTGCGCTCTTTCTTTGCCGAGAATGCGTTGTACTGGTTGCGGGAGTATCGATTCGACGGTTTGCGCCTGGATGCTGTGCATGCCATCTCCGATCCCGATTGGCTGCCGGAAATGGCAAGCTTCGTCCGTAGCCACCTGGACCCGGAGCGCCACGTTCATCTGATTCTGGAGAACGACGATAACGCGGCGAGCCTGCTGAAGAAAGGCTTCGACGCTCAGTGGAACGATGATGCGCATCATGTGCTGCACCGCATTCTGACGGGGGAAAGCCACGGGTATTACGCCGCCTATGGCCAAGACTGCGCGAGCGAACTGGGCCGCTGCCTGAGCGAAGGCTTCCTGTATCAGGGCCAGCCCAGCGCTTGGCGTGGCGGCCGGCCCCGCGGCGAATCCAGCGCCGGCCTGCCCCCTTCGGCGTTCGTGTTCTTTCTGCAAAACCATGATCAGATCGGTAATCGAGCCTGCGGTGAGCGCCTATTGACGCTTTGCGGCAAGAAAACGGAGGGTCTGCGAGCGGCCATCGCCCTGCAATTGCTGACGCCGCATATCCCCTTGATCTTCATGGGCGAAGAGTACGGATCGACAGCGCCATTTCTTTATTTCACCAGTTTCAAGGATCCCGCGCTGGCCAAGGCCGTGCGCGAGGGGCGGCGCAAGGAATTCGCCGCTTTTCCGCCCTTCTCCGATCCGCGCGCAAGAGATCGCATACCCGATCCCAACGATGTGGATACCTGGGAGCACTCATGGCCCTTTTCGGGCGCGCGGGATGCACAGGGCAAAAAGTGGCGCGAGGGGTACCGGACGCTGTTGGCCGCGCGCCGTGAGTTCGTCAGCCCTTATCTGGAAGGAGCGCAGAGCTTGCCGGCCAGGGTAACCGGATCGCTTGCGCTGTTGGCGGCTTGGCGGTTGAGCGACGGCGGGCTGCTGCGCATTTATTGCAATCTGTCGGCGGACGAAGTAACACTGGAACAAGGCATGTCGGCAGAGGAACGGATTTTCTACGCGGTTGGCGACCATGCCGGCCGCAGCTTGCAAGATGGACGCATGGCCGCCTGCAGCACCGTCGCGACTATGGAGCGGTGCGTGGACCCCGAGGCCGGCCAAAACCATGGAGCGGCGGCGTGAGCCGGCCTGTGAACGGCGATGCCGCACTGCTTGCACTGGCGCAAGCGGCGGGGCTGGACACGCAGTGGACCGATGTATTTGGTAAACGGCATCAGGTGCGCGATGAGATCCTGCGAAAGATGCTGGTCGCACTGGAACTGCCTTGCGGCTGCTCCGCCCAGATCAGTGAAAGCCGGAGCTGGCTGGAGCAAGAGGCACGGCAGGCCGTCGCCCGCATGGTTATCGCCCAGGCGGACGAGGCGCCCGTATTCGCACATACAGGCTCCACGGCTTATCGGCTGGCACTCGACGGAGGCGGACAATGCAGCGGGTCGGCAGAGCACGCCGGGAACGGCTTGCTGCGGATAGCACCGGTAAGCCGCCCGGGTTACCACGGTTTGTCTATCGGTGATTCTGAGCTTGTATTGGCGGTGAGCCCGCCGCGTTGTCCGTCTGTCGAAACGCTGGCCGGCCACCCAGGCCGTCATTGGGGCGTGGCCGCACAGGTCTATAGCCTGCGCGGCCAGCCTGCCGGCCATTATTCACTGCTTGCCCGATTGGCGGAACACGCTGGCAGGCAGGGCGCCGCAGCTGTGGCGATCAGTCCGGTCCACGCCATGTTCAGCGCGGCTCCCCAGCGATTCAGCCCCTACTCCCCATCCAGCCGACTGTTCCTGAATGCGGCGTATATCGATCCGGCGCACGTTCTGGGCAACGATGCCTTCCTGCAGGCTTTGGATCAGGGCGAGCGCGAAGATGGATATCGTATGGACGAGGACGCATTGCGCATCGATTGGCCGCGGGTACTGCCACAGCGCCTTCGGCTGCTCAGACGCATGCACGATAATTTCCGCAGGCGCGGCGGCAAGTCGCTGCTTGAAGATCTGGAGAAGTTCTCGCGGGAAGGCGGCGAGGCCTTGGAAAGCCATGCGCGATTCGAGGCGCTGCATGACCGCCATGTCCTGGATTTCGGAGCGGAAAGCGGCTGGCAAGATTGGCCCGAAGACTTTCGCGATCCATCCAGTCCGGGTCTGCGCGCCTATGCCGCCGCGCATGAAAACGAAGTCCATTTTCACGTGTTCCTGCAGTGGCTGGCGCACAAGGGCATGCAGGATGTTCAGCGCGGCGCTCGCGTTGCGGGCATGCCCATAGGCTTGATTACCGACCTAGCCATAGGTACCGATCCGCGCGGCAGCCACGCCTGGAGCCGGCAGAAGGAAATCCTAGCCGGGGTGTCGGTCGGCGCTCCGCCCGATTTGTATCAGGCGCTGGGCCAGGACTGGGGCTTGACCGCCATGTCGCCGCGCGCTCTGCGCGATACCGGCTACGCGGCCTTCATCGAAATCCTGCGCGCGGCATTCCGGTATGCGGGCGGCGTCAGAGTCGACCACATACTTGGTTTGGCACGCATGTGGCTTGTCGCACAGGGGGAGTCTCCCGCCGACGGCGCCTATCTGCGCTATCCGCTGGATGACATGCTGCGCCTCCTGGCCCTGGAGGCATGGCGGCACCAGGCCGTTGTCGTGGGTGAAAACCTGGGCACAGTGCCCGAGGGATTCAACGAACGGCTGCGGGAGAAAAGCATGCTGGGCATGAGCGTACTGTGGTTCCAGCGGGACGGCCAAGCGGGCGAGGGTGGAGAGCCCGCTCCGTTTTCCTTGCCCTCGCAATGGCCGTCCTGGACGATGGCCATGCCCACGACTCACGATCTGCCTACGATAGCGGGCTGGTGGCGTGGGCGCGATCTGCACTGGCGCGAGCGGCTGGGGGAGGCGCCGGAGCACGGGCAATGGTCCAAGGCCGCGCACTGGCGCGAAGGCGAGAAAAAGGCCTTGTGGAACGCCATGCAGGCGGCGGGTTGCCTTCCGGTTGCGGCCGCGAACCCGACGGCCGAGGTGCCGCGCGACGCCGTCCTTGGCTTTGTCGCGAGTACGCCCAGCCCCTTGGTCATGGTGTCGATGGAAGACTTGCTGGGCATGGAGGATCAGCCGAATCTTCCCGGCCATACCGGCACCGGCGTAGCGGCTCATCCCAATTGGATGCAGACTCTGCCCATGAGCGTGGAGCAGATATTCACCGATAGAGGCGTAGTGTCCGGCATTGCCGCGATACGCCGGGCCAGGGGCGAGGCATGAGCATCCCGCGCGCCACCGTCCGCCTGCAATTGCATGGCGGCTTCACACTGAATGATGCGCGGGCCCAAGTGCCCTATTACGCGCAACTGGGCATCAGCCACTTCTATCTTTCCCCCATTACCCAGGCGCGGCCGGGCTCAATGCACGGTTACGATGTCATCGATCATTCGGTCGTGAATCCCGAGCTGGGTGGCGAGCCGGCATTGGTGGCGCTGTCCCAAGCCTTGCGTACACAGGGCATGGGGCTGATTCTTGATATCGTTCCCAACCACATGGCGGCGCATCCCGGCAACGCTTGGTGGTGGGATGTGCTGCGCCTTGGCGCCGCCAGCCCGTACGCGCGGTGGTTCGACATCGATTGGCAGCCCGCCGATCCGGCCTTGCGCGGCAAGATACTGGCCCCCTTTTTGCCTGAGCCTTACGGAAGCTGCCTGAGCAAGGGCGATATTGAGTTGATCTTCGACGAACGGGCCTCTTCGGCAGAGATAGAGGCTTGCGGCATGCGCTATCCGATTGCTCCCGATACCCTGCGGCTTGCGGGCATGGATGCCTCGGCGGCGCGCAGGCATTACGACGGCAGGCATGCGGATGGACGCCAGCGCTTGCATGCCTTGCTGGAGCGCCAGAACTATCGTCTGGCGTGGTGGGGTTGCGCCGCCGATTGCATCAATTGGCGCCGATTTTTCGAGATAAGCGAACTGATAGGCGTCTGCGTGGAACGGCCGGAAGTGTTCGATGCCGTTCACTCCCTTCCATTGCGTCTTTATGCCGAGGGTCTGGTGGACGGCTTGCGCATTGATCATGTCGATGGCTTGGCGCGGCCTCTGGATTATTGTCACGGCTTGCGCGCCGCGCTGGATGTGCGCAGCCCGCTGCGGCCAGTCGGTCTTGCGGTGGACCGGCCGTGGCTGATTGTGGAAAAAATCCTGGCGCCCGATGAGGTTCTGGGAGAAGACTGGCAAGTTGACGGCAGCACCGGCTACGACTTCATGGACCAGGCCGGCGCCGTCCTGCACGATCCAGCCGGAGAGGCCGCCCTATCGCGAGAATGGAACGGCATCGCCGGCGGCGAGCGTCCGGCGCGGGACTATGTGGCAGAGGCGCGCTGCCTGATGCTGCGGCGGCATTTCGTGGCCGAGCGCAAGGGCTTGTTGAAGGTACTGTCCAGTCTTGCGCAGGCGGGCGTTGACTCCAGGGACTGGACGACCGAAGCGCTGGGCCGCATGCTGGATGAACTGCTGATAGCCTTTCCGGTGTATCGCAGCTATGCCGGCGAGAACGGCAGAAACGAATCCGACGCCCGTCTGCTGGCATCGCTCGTGGAGCAGCTGAAGAACCGATTGGCGCTGGACGAAAACGAATACCGGTTGCTACGCTGGCTGGACAACTGCCTGGGGGGTATCGCGCTTTCGACGGACGACGCCGTGCCGGGCGTATCGCCGCGGGTGCTGCAGCGCGAAGCCGTTCGGCGATTCCAGCAGTTGACGCCGCCGCTGGCGGCGAAATCCGTCGAAGACACCGCTTTCTATCGCTTTGGCCGGTTGATTTCGCGCAATGAGGTCGGCTCCGACCCTGATGTGTTTGCAATATCGCCCGATATGTTTCATCGGCGCAATGTCTGGAGGGCCGACCACGCTCCGCATTCCCTGTTGGCGACGGCCACGCACGATCACAAGCGGGGAGAGGATGTGGGGGCTCGGCTGGCCGTCATCAGCGAAATTCCCGATGCGTGGGCGACGGCCTGCCATCGATGGATGCATTGGTCCGGAACCGCCCGCGTACCGGGATCCACAGCGGGCTTGGCGCAACGCTACATGCTGTTTCAGACCATGGTTGGGGCTTGGCCGATTGATCTGGATGCGGACGATGAGGCCGGCGTGGGCCGCTATGTGCAGCGCCTGCGGGAATGGCAAATCAAGGCAATGCGCGAAGCCAAGCAGGATTCGAGCTGGTTCAAGCCGAACCTGGCGCGGGAGGAAGCCGCCCTGGAGTTTCTGGATAGCCTGCTTCCGGGCAAGGCGCAGCACGGGCTGCTGTGCGACATCGCCGGATTTGCCGCCCGGTTGGCGCCGGCGGGCGCCGTCAACAGCCTGGCGCAACTGGTATTGCGGACAATGTCGCCCGGCGTGCCGGATTTGTACCAGGGGACGGAGTTCTGGGATTTCAGTCTGGTGGATCCCGATAATCGCCGTCCGGTTGATTACGCGCGCCGCCACGCCGCCCTGCAAGCCCTGAACGGCGGTCCATCCGATATTTGCGCGATGCTGCCAGACTGGAAAACAGGGCGCATCAAGCAGGCCTTGCTGGCGCGCCTGCTGGAAGTGCGGCGTCAATTTTCGCAGGTATTCTCGTCGGGAAAGTATATTCCGCTGCCCGTGCAGGGAGCGCGCCACGCGCATGTGCTGGCCTTCATGCTATGCAGCGGGGAGCGTCATGTATTCGTGCTGGCGCCGCGCCTGGTATCGGGCGGCGTCGACATGGCTTCTGGCCGCGGCCTGCCGGCGATAGCGCCGGACTTCTGGGAAGAGACGGCGCTGGTGCTGCCGCGCCGTTATCTGGGCGCGGCGCTGCGCGATGTTCTGCGGGGGACCGCCGCATATGGCGGCCCCGACGGCACCCTAAGGCTGGCCGGCGTACTTTCCGGCCTGCCTGTCGCGGTGCTGGCGTCCGATCAGGGGTAGAGCCCGCGCACTTCGCGCGATTCCAGGATGCGGGTGCAGGCCGTGATGAAGGCGGCCGTGCGCTGGCTGACCTGGTGCTCTTTGGCCACCGCGGATACCGACGAATAGGCGGCTCGCATCATGGCTTCCAGGCGATGATTGATTTCGGGCTCGGTCCAGTAGAAGCTGGAGAAGTCCTGAACCCACTCGAAGTAGCTGACCGTGACGCCGCCCGCATTGGCCAGCACGTCGGGCACGATAAGCGTGCCGTTCGATGTCAGGATGTCGTCGGCTTCCGGCGTGGTCGGTCCGTTGGCGCCTTCGATGACGATCTTGGCGCGCACCGAGTTGGCGTTTTGCTCGTTCAGTTGGCCTTCCAGCGCTGCCGGAATCAGGAGCTCGGTTTCGAGCGCCCAGAATTCGGCCGGCGTCAGGTTTTCGGCCTCGGGGGCGCCGGCAATGCCGCCATGCTCTTCCGAATGCTTCAGCAAGGCCAGCACGTTCAGGCCGTTGGCATTATGCAGGCAGCCCGTATGGTCCTGGATGGCGATGACCTTGGCGCCGGCTTCATAGAACAGCCGGGCGGCGGTGCCGCCCACGTTGCCGAAGCCCTGTATCACCACCCGGGCGCCTTCGATGGGTACGCCGGCGTCGCGCGCCGCTTCGCAGCCGACTACGTATACTCCGCGGCCGGTGGCTTCGACGCGGCCCAGGCTGCCGCCCAGTGAAACCGGCTTGCCGGTCACGACGCCGGTGGTCGTGGCGCCTTCATTCATGGAATACGTATCCATCATCCAGGCCATGGTTTGCGCATTGGTGTTGACGTCCGGCGCGGGTATGTCCTTGTGCGGTCCGATGATCACGCCGATCTCGCTGGTATAGCGGCGTGTGATGCGCTCAAGCTCGCCCCGCGAGTAGTTGCGGGGATCGATGCGTATGCCGCCCTTGGCGCCGCCGAAAGGCAGATTCACCGCGGCGGTCTTGACCGACATCCAGGCCGCCAGCGCCATGACTTCGGACAGGGTGACGTCCTGGTGGAAGCGCACGCCCCCCTTGCCCGGGCCGCGCGTCGTGTTGTGCTGCACCCGGTACCCCTCGAAGTGGGCGATGGTGCCGTTGTCCAGTTCGACGGGCACGTCCACGATGAGCGAGCGTTTCGGGCGTTTCAAGGTTTCAACCCATTTGGCAAGCTTGCCCAGGTAGGGCGTAACGCGCTCGACTTGCTCCAGATAAATGCCCCAGGGGCCCAGGTCATTGGAATTCAGATAAGAGGGAAGAGCATGCGTCGGGTGTTCTGACATGATGTGGACCTTAGCGTAAAGAAGAAAGCGAACTGGAATGCGCCAGGCACCGCCCGGCCGAATGCGGTTATTTTAGTGCGAGAGCTTACTACGTCCCCGATTAATAGTTAATTCAATTAATTGGGGACGTATCAAAAGGGCCCCGGCCGCCGTTTTCGCCGCCGGACTGGACGATTGTGCTACCGGATCACGCCCGAGGCAAGGCTGGGCTTGATCCGGCATGAGCTTATGTCCATTTCTATTAATGGCTGCCGGTGATAACTACCCAACTATTAAGTCGTTCCAAAGCGGGCGCGGCCGCGTCAGACTGTGTGCTTTATTTGCCTGTTGGCGCGAACCCCGGACGGCGGGGCGGCGTAGTGGGCGCAAGTCGAGCGAACCATGAGCGCAATTCTTTCTTCGGTGCCCGAGCCTGCCCTGTCAAGCTCGTGGGCCATATTGCAAGCCGCCCTGGAACACATTGCCGATACGCATCCGGATGCGGTGTTCGCCTCGTCCCTGGGGGCCGAGGATATGGTCCTGGCGCATGCCATATTCGCCGCAGGCCTGCCCATCCAGGTATTCACATTGGACACCGGCCGCCTGCATGCGGAAACCCTGGCACTGATACAGCTTATCGAAGACCGGTATGGCGTCGCGGTAAGGCGCATCCAGCCGGATCCCGCGTCAATCAAGGCGCATGTCGATGCCCACGGCGCTTATGCCTTTTACGAGAGCATGGCCTTGCGCAAGGAGTGCTGCGCCTTACGCAAGGTCGAGCCTCTACGGCGCGCCCTGCAAGGACATTCCGCATGGCTGACAGGGCAGCGCCGCTCCCAATCACTGACCCGGACGGAGCTGCCGGAGTCGGAGTTCGACCCGGTTTTCGGCTTGTGGAAGTACAACCCGCTAGCGTCCTGGACACAGGAAGAGGTATGGAGCGTCATCAGGCGGTTTGGAATCCCCTACAACCCCTTGCATGACCGAGGATATCCATCGATAGGCTGCGAACCCTGTACCCGCGCGGTACGTCCGGGCGAAGACGAGCGGGCCGGGCGGTGGTGGTGGGAGCAGAAGCAGTCCAAGGAATGCGGCCTGCATGCGGGCAATTTGAAAGATTGAAAAGGAAAGCCATGGGCGATATCTCCTCAAGAACACATCTGGACTGGCTGGAATCGGAAGCCATATATATCTTGCGCGAAGTGGCGGCCGAGTGCGAACGTCCGGTGCTGCTGTTTTCGGGCGGCAAGGATTCCGTGGTGCTTTTGCGTCTGGCCCAAAAAGCTTTTCACCCCGCGGGCTTTCCGTTTCCCCTGATGCATATCGATACCGGCCATAATTTCAGCGAGGTCATCGAATTTCGCGACAGGCGCGCGGCTGAACTGGGCGGGACGTTGATCGTGCGCAAGGTCGAGGACTCCATCGCAAGGGGAACTGTGGCGCTGCGCAAGGCGACGGACTCGCGCAACGCGGCGCAGGCCACCACCCTGCTCGAAGCGATCGAGGAGTTCGGCTTCGATGCCTGCATAGGCGGCGCGCGCCGCGACGAGGAAAAGGCCCGCGCCAAAGAGCGGGTGTTTTCCTTTCGCAACGAGTTCGGGCAATGGGATCCCAAGGCGCAGCGCCCAGAGCTCTGGAACCTGTTCAACACCAAGGTGCATCCCGGCGAAAACATGCGCGTATTTCCGATTTCGAACTGGACGGAACTGGATGTGTGGCAATACATCGCACGCGAAAAACTAAGCCTGCCCTCGATCTATTATGCGCACGAACGTCTGGTGGTGCAGCGCAACGGCCTGCTGGTGCCGGTGACGCCCATTACGCCGCCCAAGGCCACGGAAATCCCCGAAATCCGGACGGTGCGCTTTCGCACCGTGGGCGATATTTCATGCACCTGCCCGGTGGCGTCCGTAGCCGCCACCCCCGAACAGATCATTGCCGAAACGGCCATCACGACCATTACCGAGCGCGGAGCCACGCGCATGGACGATCAGACGTCCGAGGCCTCTATGGAACGCCGGAAAAAATTGGGATACTTTTAATGAATGCAATCAACGAATCATGGGTGTCCGCCAGCGGCACCGACGTGCTGCGCCTGATCACCGCCGGTTCGGTGGACGATGGAAAATCCACACTGATAGGCCGTCTTCTATATGACAGCAAGGGCGTATTCGCGGACCAGTTGGCGTCCATTGCCCGATCCAAGTACAAGCGCACCCAAGCCAGCGAAATCGACCTGGCCCTGTTGACCGATGGGCTGGAAGCCGAACGCGAGCAGGGCATCACCATTGATGTCGCCTACCGCTATTTTGCCACGCCGCTGCGCAAGTTCATTGTGGCCGATGCGCCCGGACACGAGCAATACACCCGCAATATGGTCACTGGAGCATCCACGGCGCAAGTGGTCATCATTCTGATCGATGCCAGCCGCGCCGCCGATGGCCAGTTGCTGCCGCAAACCAAGCGCCATAGCGCGCTGGCGCAATTGCTGGGCTTGCAGCACGTGATCGTGGCGGTCAACAAGATGGATCTGGTGGGCTGGGACGGCCAGGTTTTCGAACGCATAGGCAAGGCCTATGCGGACTTGGCCCAAACGCTGGGCATACCCAGCTTTCATGTGGTTCCGATCTCCGCCCTGAAGGGCGACAATGTGGTTGACGTGTCGGGAAATACGCCCTGGTACGATGGCCCGCCCCTGTTGTCCTTGCTGGAAACCCTTCCTGTGGCGGCGGCCGACACGAGCGTTTCATCGCGCTTTTTCGTGCAGTGGGTCATACGCCATGGCGGCAGCCAGCGGGAGGATTTTCGCGGCTATGCGGGGCAGTTGTCGGGCGGCGCGCTGAAGGTCGGCGACGAGATAAAGGTGCTGCCTTCGGGCCTGACGGCCAGGGTGGCGCGGCTGCTGCGCGGCGCTGATGACCTTTCCTTTGCCGCGGGCGGCGATAGCGTAACCCTGGTGCTGGACCGGGACATCGATGTGTCGCGAGGTGATCTTGTCGTTCCGGCGGACGCTCAGCTTAGAGTGGTCAGGGAGTTCGACGCCGAGCTGTGCTGGCTGGACCAGCAGGCCTTGAATCCGGCCCGCCAGTATTGGCTGAAGCAGGGGACCCGGCTGACCCATGCGCGGATCAAGGCGGTCCATACCCGTCGCGACATGCATGCCTTGCAGCATGTGCAGGCCGGCGACATCCTGAACATGAACGACATAGGCCATGCGACGCTGGTGTCGCGCGATCTGCTGGCGCTGGATTCCTATGCGGGGAATGCGGCCACGGGAGCGTTTATCCTGATAGACGCCGCTACCCACCAGACTGCGGCCGCGGGCATGGTGCGTTGATGGACGGAATGGCGGAAAAGGGGTAGCCCGTATTCTAAAAATGATTGATCCGTTGCATAATCGCAAGCGTAAATAGTCTGCGCTTATACATTTCACGGAGCAATCATTCATGTCTAAACTATTGAAAGCCTTGCTGGCCACCTCGCTGTTGGGATTGGCCGGCATGACACACGCCGCCTCCTGGCCCGAGCGGGCCGTTCAGTGGGTCATCCCCTATCCGGCGGGCGGCGGTTCGGACGTGATCGGACGCGTCGTGGCCGCCAGCCTGGAAAAATCGCTGGGCCAGACCATCGTGGTCGAGAACAAGCCGGGCGCCGCGACGATTATCGGCGCCACCTTCATACAGGCCGCCAAGCCCGACGGCTATGTGGTGGGCACAGCCGATTCCGGCACGCTGGCCTTCAATCCGTCCTTGTATTCCTCGCTGCAATACGATCCCGCCAAGTTCACCTATATCGGCGGCCTGGCGCGCTTCCCCCTGATGCTGGCCGTCAAGGAAGATTCGCCATTCAAATCGCTCGACGATGTCCTGGCCGCGGCGCGCAAGGAACCGGGCAAGCTCACGTCGGCCTCGGCGGGCGCGGGCTCGCCCCATCACCTGGCCCTCGAAATGTTCAAGCAGCGTGCCGGGGTCAATATCACCCACGTTCCCTACAAGGGCGCGGCCCCCGCATTGCAGGACATCCTGGGCGGGCAGGTCAGCCTTGGCTTCGTCGATTCAGCCGCGGCCCAATCCAATATCAAGGCCGGCAAACTGCGTGTATTGGCGGTCGCCACTCCCGCCCGCATCGCCTTGCTGCCCAATGTGCCCACCATGGCTGAAGCCGGGGTCAAGGATTTCACCGCGTATGCCTGGCAAGGACTGGTCGGCCCCGCCGGCTTGCCGGCCGATGTCGTCAGCAAGCTCAGCACCGGCCTGCAGGCGGTATTGAAATCGCCCGAAGTCGACACCAAGATCCGAGCGATGGGTGTGGAGCCCCTGCCCATGACGGCCGCCGATTTCAAGGCCTACGCCCAAGCCCAGCGCGCCGAATGGGCGGACGTCATCAAGAAAGCGGGCATCAAGCTGGATTGACGAACGGAATTTACATACCGTAATGCTTCAGGCCGTCCAGGTTCAACACCTGCACGGCCCCGTATTCGACCTTCAGCAGCTGGGCCGCCTCGAGCGTCCTTAGCGCCTGATTGGTGCGTTGGCGGGATATCCGCGCCAGGTAGCCGATTTCTTCCTGGGTAATATCCAGGCGCATGCCCTTGCCCGGATAAAGCATGGGGTTGAAGAGCTCCGCCAGGCAGCGGGCCACCCGGGCGTCGGGCGCCAGCAGGCGGTCGTATTCCGCCTTGCCGATGAACTGGCCCACGCGTTCGTTCAACTGGTGCAGCAGGTAGCGGTTGAACGGTATGCTGCTGTCCAGCAGCCAATTGAAGGTGGCGACGGGCAGGCGGATGATGGCGGAGTCGCGCAGGGCGACGACGTCGTACTTGCGCGATTCGCACTTCAGCAGCGAGCCTTCGCCTATCCATCCGCCGGCGGGCACGCCGGTCAGGGACGCCATTTTCCCGTCGGAATTTCCGACGGAAACCTTGACCAGGCCGTTGAGCACGCCTATCCAGGCATAGGCTTTTTCACCTTTGCGCTCTATCATGGCTCCAGCGGGGTACTGCGTCACCGCCACGTCCCGCTGCACGCGGTCCTGCTGTTCGTCGGTGAGCAAGTCGAACCACGCCGCGGCGTCGTGCAGGGATTCTTTCGCCAGCATGAGGATTTACCCTAGAAAAAGCAGGAATGTCATATCCGTGACAGTTGGGGGGTGATCTAGCCTATACCTTTGCATTCAACTGAATAACAATAACGCCAACAAGGCGGGGTATACAGTTAACCATAAACCTCGAAAAGAGGACCAGGACACTGGCCGAAGGAGACAACGTGGCGCAAGACATGCCTACGCAAGCAACGGCGGCACCGGGGACTTTCCCCGCGTGGGTGCTGCACCACGCCAAAGTGCGTGGCGCCCGCCCCGCCATGCGCGAGAAAGACCTTGGCATATGGCAAACCATGACCTGGGCCGACGTCGCAAGCCAGGTGCGCGCACTGGCCAACGGCTTGGCGGCGTTGGGTGTCCGGCCCGGCGAGCATGTCGCCATTGTAGGCGAGAATCGGCCCCGTTTATACCTGTCCATGATGGCCGCGCAGGCAATCGGAGCCATACCCGTCCCGCTATACCAGGACGCCGTGGCGCAGGAGATGCTGTATGTCCTGCAAGACGCCGAAGTCCGCGTCGCCATCGTCGAAGACCAGGAGCAGGTCGACAAGATGCTGGAGGCCGCCGATAGCTGTCCGGACATGGCCTTTGTGGTGTACGACGATCCGCGCGGCCTGCGCAATTACCAGGAAGACAAGCTGCTGGCCTTCGAGTGCTTGATGGAAATGGGGCGCGACTACGCGGCCGCCCATCCCTCTTTTGTCGATGAGGCCATTGCCGCCATCAAGCCCGACGACGCGGCGGCCATGTTCTATACATCCGGCACCACGGGCAAGCCCAAGGGCGTCATGCTGTCGCATCATGCCCTTATCGATCGCGCCCTGGCCATCCAGGAACTCGAAAACCTGACCGATCGCGAAGATGTCCTGGCCTACTTGCCGCCGGCCTGGATAGGCCAGAACATGTTTTCGTACACGCAATTCCTGGTCACCGGCTTTACCGTCAATCATCCCGAATCACCCGAGACCGTCTCCATCGATATGCACGACATCGGGCCGACGTATTATTTTGCCCCGCCGCGGGTGCTTGAAGGACTGCTGACGCATGTGATGATACGCATGGAAGATGCCAGCGCGGTCAAGCGCAAGCTGTTTCACGCCTTCATGAAACTGGCGCGTCGCGTGGGCGTGCGCATCCTCGATAAAGATCCGACCGTCAACGCCTGGGACCGCTGCAAGTACGCCTTGGGCAATTTCATGGTCTATGGGCCCTTGCGCAATGCGCTGGGCATGAGCCGCGTGCGCATCGCCTATACGGCGGGCGAAGCCATAGGCCCGGATCTGTTCGTGTTCTATCGCTCCATAGGCATCAACCTGAAGCAGCTCTACGGTTCCACCGAGACCTCGGTGTTCGTCTGCGTCCAGTCCGACGGGCAGGTTCGTTCCGATACCGTGGGTCCGCCCGTGAAGGGCGTGGACATCCGTGTGTCCGAGAATGGCGAGATACAGGTAAAAAGTCCCGGCATGTTCAAGGGCTATTACCGCAACCCCGAAGCCACGGCCGAATCCTATACGCCCGACGGCTGGTATCGCACCGGCGATGCCGGCTACCTGGACACCGACGGCCAGCTCAAGATCATCGATCGAGCCAAGGACGTCGGCAAGCTGGCCGACGGCAGCCTGTTCGCACCCAAGTACATCGAGAACAAGCTGAAGTTCTTCCAGCACATCAAAGAGGCTGTCGCCTTCGGCGCGAACATGTCCCAAGTGTGCGCCTTCATCAATATCGACCTTGAAGCTGTCGGCAACTGGGCCGAGCGGCGCGGGCTGCCGTATGCCGGCTACACCGACTTGGCGAGCAAGCCCGAGGTCTACGAGCTTATCCGCGATTGCGTCAATCAGGTCAATGCCGATTTGGCCAGCGATCCCAAGCTGGCCGGCTCCCAGGTATCGCGCTTCCTTATCCTGCATAAAGAGCTTGATCCAGATGATGACGAGCTCACCCGCACCCGAAAGGTACGCCGGGCCTTTATTGCCCAGAAGTATGGAGTCCTGGTCGATGCGCTATTCCAGGGCAAGGGCAATCAGTTCATCGAAACCGAGGTCAAGTTCGAGGACGGCCGTTCCGGCAGGATTTCCGCTGACCTGAAAATCCTCGCCGCCACGGTCTATCCAGGCAACACGAAGAAGGCTGCATAATGAATTCAGGCGCTCGCGAACAACGAATCGGGAACACGATTCTCGACATGAAGAATATTTCACTGGCCTTCGGTGGGGTGAAGGCGCTTACCGATATTTCCTTCGATGTCAAAGAACATGAAATCCGCGCCATCATCGGTCCCAACGGCGCGGGCAAGAGCTCCATGCTGAACGTGATCAATGGGGTGTACACCCCCCAGAATGGCGAGATCACGCTGTCCGGCGTCCGGTTCTCCAAAATGAATTCCAGGCGCGCCGCCGAGATGGGCATCGCGCGGACCTTCCAGAACCTGGCCTTGTTCAAGGGCATGAGCGTCCTGGACAACATCATGACCGGCCGCAATTTGCGCATGAAAAGCGGCGTCCTGGCACAGGCCTTCCGCCTGGGCTCGGCCGAACGCGAAGAAATCGCGCACCGCGAATTCGTCGAAAACCTCATCGATTTCCTGGAAATCCAGGCCTATCGCAAGACGCCTGTGGGGCGCCTGCCCTATGGACTGCAAAAACGGGTCGATCTGGGGCGGGCGCTGGCCATGGAGCCGCGCATATTGTTGCTGGACGAGCCCATGGCGGGCATGAACATAGAAGAAAAGCAGGACATGAGCCGCTTCATTCTGGATGTGAACGACGAATACGGCACCACCATCGTGCTTATCGAACACGATATGGGCGTTGTCATGGACATCTCGGATCGTGTGGTGGTACTGGATTACGGCAAGAAGATCGGCGATGGCATGCCCGATGAAGTCCGCCAGAACCCGGATGTCATTCAAGCCTATCTCGGTGCCAGTCACTAGGGTCTAAGGAATACATATATGGCATTTTTTCTTGAAACCCTGTTCGGCGGCCTGATGACAGGCATGCTGTATTCACTGGTGGCGCTGGGCTTTGTGCTTATTTTCAAGGCCTCGGGCGTCTTCAATTTCGCCCAGGGGGCTATGGTGCTTATCGCGGCCTTGTCCATGGCGCGGTTCTCCGAATGGATACCCCATTGGTTGGGCATAGAAAGCCTGATCCTCGCCAATGTCCTGGCGTTTATCGTCAGCGCCATCTTCATGTGGATCATCGCGATCGCGATCGAACGCTGGGTCTTGCGCTACCTGGTGAATCAGGAAGGCACCACCTTGCTCATGGCAACCATCGGCATCAGCTATTTTCTGGACGGCATGGGCCAGATCATTTTCGGCAGCAGCGTGTATTCCATCGACGTGGGCATGCCCAAGGACCCCGCCTTCATCCTCGATACCGTTTTCGAGGGAGGGCTGCTGATCAGCCTGGAAGACCTTACCGCGGCCGCCGTGGCGGCCCTGCTGGTGGCGACGCTGGCGTTCTTCTTCCAGTACACCTCGGTCGGGCGGGCCCTGCGCGCGGTGGCCGACGATCACCAGGCCGCGCAATCCATAGGCATACCCCTGAACCGCATATGGGTGGTGGTATGGACGGTGGCCGGGCTGGTTGCGCTGGTGGCCGGCATCATCTGGGGTTCCAAGTTCGGCGTGCAGTTCACGCTGTCGACGGCGGCGCTGCGCGCCTTGCCGGTGGTGATCCTGGGCGGACTGACCTCGGTGCCGGGCGCCATCATCGGAGGGCTCATCATCGGGGTGGGCGAAAAGCTGTCCGAAGTTTATCTGGGCCCGTTCGTGGGCGGGGGAATCGAAATCTGGTTCGCCTACATGCTTGCCCTGGTGTTCCTGCTGTTCCGGCCTCAGGGCCTGTTCGGCGAAAAAATAATCGACCGTGTTTAAGAAGATCAGGTAACGACACTATGTTCTATCGTGAAAACGGCCAATTCAAAAGCACCTATCGTGCCGATCAGCAGATCTTTCCGATCCGCCAGGACAGGACTTTCATGCTGGGGGTGCTGCTTGCCGCCTTCGTGCTGGTTCCGCTCCTGGCGTCGAACTACTTTCTGCAGGCAATTCTCATCCCCTTCCTGATTCTGTCCCTGGCCGCCATAGGCCTGAACATACTGGTGGGATACTGCGGCCAGATATCCATCGGGTCGGGGGCGTTCATGGCGGTGGGGGCGTACGCCGCCTGGAATTTCGGCGTACGGATGCCGGCCACCCCGCTGGTCGTCCAGATCCTGCTGGGGGGCGTTTTCGCCACTCTGGTTGGCGTGGTGTTCGGCGTTCCCAGTCTGCGCATACGCGGCCTGTACCTGGCTGTCACCACGCTGGCCGCGCAGTTCTTCGTGGACTGGGCTTTCCTGCGGATTCCTTATTTCACCAATTACTCGTCGTCGGGCAACGTCTCGGTGCCGGCGCTGACCGCTTTCGGGCTGCCCGTGCAGACGCCGGTCGAGCGCTACCTGTTCGTCCTGATTTTCGTGGTTGTCTTCGCCCTGCTGGCCAAGAACCTGGTGCGCGGCGCCATCGGCCGCCAATGGATGGCCATTCGCGACATGGATGTGGCCGCTTCCGTCATAGGCATACGCCCCGTCTATGCAAAGCTCACCGCCTTCGCCGTCAGCTCCTTCATCATCGGCGTGGCCGGCGCCTTGTGGGCCTACATCCATCTGGGATCCTGGGAGCCGCTGGCCTTCGACCTGAACCGCTCCCTGCAACTGCTCTTCATTGTCATCATCGGCGGACTGGGCTCCATCGTGGGCAGCTTTTTCGGCGCGGCCTTCATGGTGCTGGTGCCGGTGCTGCTGACCAATGTTCCCCATATGTTCGGCATGTCGCTGGCCGTCGATACCGCGTCGCATATCGAGCACATGGTGTTCGGCGCATTGATCGTGTTTTTCCTGATCGTCGAACCGCACGGTCTGGCGCGACTCTGGAGCATAGGCAAGGAAAAGCTGCGTATCTGGCCTTTCCCTCATTAGTTTTTTCATGGCAACACATCAGCAAGCCGGCTGACCCATCTGGGCCATGCCGAAACACAAACGGTGCAGATAGACACCATCAGGAGGACCTGGAGATGAAACCATCTTTGAAATTCGCCGCCGCCATGTTTGCGGTCGCGGGCACGCTGGCCACGGTATCGATGCCGGCCGCCGCCGCCGAAGAACAGTTCGTGCCTTTACTGGCCTACCGGACGGGCTCCTTTGCGCCCCTGGGCATACCCTGGGCCGACGGAAAAATGGACTACCTTAAGCTCGTCAACGAGCGCGACGGCGGCATCAATGGCGTCAAGATCGTCTACGAAGAATGCGAAACCGCTTACGCGACCGACCGCGGCGTGGAGTGCTATGAGCGCCTGAAGGACAAGAATGGCGGCGCCTCTGGCTTCGACACCCAATCCACCGGCATTACCTTTGCGCTGACGGACAAGGCCATCGTGGATGGCGTATCGATTGAAACCGTGGGCTATGGCCTGTCGCAGTCCGCCGACGGTTCGGTGTTCAAGTGGAACTTCCCGCTACTGGGCACCTACTGGACGGCGGCCGACGTCATGATCCAGGATATCGCCAAGAAGCTGGGCGGCGTAGACAAGCTCAAAGGCAAGAAGATCGCCCTGGTCTATCACGATTCGCCTTATGGCAAAGAGCCCATCGCTTTGCTGCAGTCCCGCTCCAAGGCCAACGGCTTCGAGTTGCAGCTCTATCCCGTCACGGCGCCGGGCGTGCAGCAGAAATCCACCTGGCTGCAAATCCGTCAGAGCCGTCCCGACTACGTTTTGCTCTGGAGCGCCGGCATCATGACGCCCACGGCCATACGCGAGGCGCAAGCCGTCGGCTATCCACGCGACAAGATGTACGGCATCTGGTGGGCCAGTTCCGAGAACGACGTCCAGGACCTGGGCCAGGTCGCCAAGGGCTACAACGGCATCACCATTCATAACAGCGCGGATCATGGCAAAGTGCACGAAGACCTGAAGAAGCATGTGTATGACAAGGGCCAGGGTACGGACACCAACGGCAAGTATGTCGGCACCATCGCTCACACGCGCGGCATGATGATTTCGATGCTGCAAGTGGAGGCCATCCGCACCGCCCAGGAAAAATTCGGCAAGGGCAAGTACATGACGCGCGAACAGGTGCGGTGGGGGTTCGAGAACCTGAACATCACCAAAGAGCGCCTTGAAGAGTTGGGCTTCGCCAAGCTGATGCGTCCCGTCAAGACCAGTTGCAGCAACCACATGGGCGACGACTGGGCCCGCATCATCCAGTGGGATGGCGCGAAGTTCAACATCGTGTCCGATTGGTACCAGTCCGACAAGAAGTTCGTCGATCCGCTGGTGAAGGATCTGGCCGCGAAGTACGCCGCCGAGAAGAAGCTGGAAGTCCGCAAGTGCGAGGGCTAGGCTAAGGCCTGGACTCCGGCCGCCGCCGACGCGGCGGCCGGCCCCAACCCGATACAGGGAACAAGTGTATGAATGCGAATGCTGAGGCCCCGGCCCCGAATATTCTTCTTAACGTCAATGGGATCGAGGTCATCTACAACCATGTGATCCTGGTGCTCAAGGGGGTGTCGCTTTGCGTGCCCGAGGGGAAGATCGTAGCCTTGCTTGGCGCCAACGGAGCGGGCAAGACCACTACCTTGCGCGCGGTGTCCAACCTTTTGAAGGCCGAGCGGGGCGACGTCACCAAGGGCAATATCGACTACCGCGGCGAGCGCATCGAAAGGCTCACCCCGGCCGATCTGGTCAAGCGCGGCGTGGTGCAGGTCATGGAAGGGCGCCATTGCTTCGCCCACCTGACCATCGAAGAGAACCTGCTGACCGGCGCTTATACGCGAGACATAGGCCGCGGCGAGCTGAACGCCTCGCTGGAAAAGGTCTACCAGTATTTCCCCCGCTTGAAACAGCGCCGGGGCAGCCAGGCCGGTTATACGTCCGGCGGCGAACAGCAAATGACGGCCATTGGGCGCGCCCTGATGGCCAACCCCAACATGATCCTGCTGGACGAGCCGTCCATGGGCCTGGCGCCGCAGATCGTGGAAGAGATTTTCGAAATCGTGCGCGATCTGAACCAGCGCGAGGGTGTCAGCTTCCTGCTGGCCGAGCAGAACACCAATATAGCCCTGCGCTACGCCGACTACGGATATATCCTGGAGAACGGGCGCGTCATGATGGACGGGCAGGCCAGAGAGCTTGCGGAAAACGAAGACGTCAAGGAGTTCTACCTTGGCGTATCAAGCGGCGAGCGAAAAAGCTTTCGCGACACCAAATTTTATCGGCGGCGCAAGCGCTGGCTTGCCTAGGCCTGGCGGGAACTACCATGACTACTTATTTCGAGGATCGCGAGGCGGCGGCGATGCGCGAGCGCGAGGAAAGCCTGCTGGCGCGCCTGCCCGCCGCACTGAAGCGCGCCCGCGCAAGGGCACCCGCCATTGGCCAGCAGTTGCAGGGGCTGGATCCGGACGCCATCTCGCAGCGGGCCGACTTGGAGCTGATACCGGTCATCCGGAAAAGCGAGCTTTTGCAGGCACAGTTGTCCATGCGGCAAGGACAGGCCGGCAGTCAGTTGCCGGCGGTATCCCGCATCTTCGGCGGGTTTTCAGCCATAGGCTGGGGCGAGGCCATGCGTGTGTTCGCATCGCCCGGCCCCATCTACGAACCCGAAAGCAAGCGCCCGGACTACTGGGGGTTTGCGAGGTCCTTGTACGCAGCGGGCTTCCGCCCGGGCGAGCTGGTCTACAACTGTTTTTCCTATCACTTCACGCCGGCCGGCTCCATGATGGAGACAGCGGCGCACGCCTTGGGCTGCACGGTGTTTCCGGGCGGCGTGGGGCAAACCGAGCAGCAGGTCCAGGCCATTGCCGATTTGGCGCCGTCGGGCTATACCGGCACCCCAAGCTTCCTGAAGATCATCCTTGAGAAAGCCGAACAATTGGGCGTTGAGCTGCCGTCGCTGAAGCGCGCCCTGTTTTCGGGCGAGGCATTCCCGCCATCCTTGCGCACCTGGTTCGCGCAGCGAGGCATCGACGGCTATCAAGCCTACGGCAGCGCTGACCTGGGCATGATGGCGTACGAAACCGAGGCTCGCGAAGGCCTGGTCGTAAACGAGGACATCATCCTGGAAATCGTGCGGCCCGGAACGAACCAGCCTCTGCCGGAGGGCGAGGTTGGCGAGGTGGTGGTGACCACGCTGAATCCCGATTATCCCCTGGTGCGTTTCGGTACGGGCGATCTATCGGCCATCTTGCCGGGCGCGTCGCCCTGCGGCCGTACGAATATGCGCATCAAGGGCTGGATGGGGCGGGCGGACCAGACCACCAAGGTGCGGGGGATGTTCGTGCATCCGGGGCAGGTGGCGGGCGTGCTGAAGCGGCACCCCGAGGTCCGCAAGGTCCGGCTGGTGGTCAGCGGCAATGTGGGCAGCGATGTCATGGTGCTGAAGGCGGAACTGGCCGATCCCAGCCAGGACGCTTTGGCGCGCATCGCTGATTCGGTCCGTGAGCTGACCAAGCTGCGCGCGGATATCCAGCCAGTGGAACCGGGCAGCCTGCCCAATGACGGCAAGGTGATCGACGATATACGCAGTTACGAATAAGTTTATGTGTTTTCCCCGCGGTGGATTGCAGTAAGATGCGACAAAATGCTTGTTGTTTCTTACAGGGGAATTGTTATGCGCACGTTCAAGTACGCCGCCTCCGCGGCAGTCATGTTTGCCGCGATGTCGATGGCTCAGGCCGGCACGCTGGAGGTCGTCCAGAAGCGCGGCGAGGTCCAGTGCGGAGTCACCACGGGATTTGCGGGCTTTTCCGCTCCGGACGCGAAGGGCCAGTGGCAAGGCCTGGATGTGGATTTGTGCCGGGCGGTGGCTGCGGCGACCCTGGGCGACGCATCGAAGTTCAAGGCGGTGCCGCTTAATTCACAGCAACGCTTCACAGCTTTGCAGTCGGGCGAAATCGATCTGCTGGCGCGCAATACCACGGTTACGCAGCAGCGCGACACGGCCTTGGGCGCGATGGCCGCGGGCATCAATTTCTACGATGGCCAGGGTTTCCTGGTCCCGAAGTCGCTGGGCGTGAAGAGCGCGAAGGACTTGGACGGCGCATCGGTGTGCATGCAAACGGGCACGTCGAACGAGAACACGATGGCCGACTGGGCCCGGGCCAATAATGTGAAGTACAAGCCGGTGGTGATCGAACAGTTCAACGAGGTGGTGAATGCATTCGCGGCCGGCCGTTGCGACGTGTTCACGACGGACGCATCGGGGCTGGCGTCGATACGCATATCCAAGTTGACGAAGCCGGACGATTATCAGGTGTTGCCGGAAATCATTTCCAAGGAGCCGCTGGGGCCGTTCGTGCGCCAGGGCGACGACGCATGGCTGAACGTGGTGAAGTGGACCTTGCAGGCGATGATAGGCGCCGAGGAATTGGGGATTACGTCCAAGAATGTGGACGAGCAGCTGAAAAGCACGAATCCGAATGTGCAGCGCTTGCTGGGCGTGACGGCGGGTGCGGGCAAGAATCTGGGTCTGGACGAGAAATGGGCCTACAACATCATCAAGCAGGTGGGCAATTACGGCGAGAGCTTCGAGCGTAATGTGGGACAGGATAGTCCCTTGAAGATACAGCGCGGGCTGAATGCTCAGTGGACGGATGGCGGGCTGATGTATGCCTTGCCGGTTCGTTGATGTTTTAGTGCGTTGATTCCATGTTCTGGTTTGGCATGGATCTGACGAGCCTGTCTATTCAATAGGCGCCCCGTCTTGCGGGGCGCCTGCTTTTATGGGCTTGTGCGCCGGCGCCGAAAAGAGCGCGCATGTCGTCTGTATTAATAAGGCAAGCAGATCAGCGTTTCGGCGCTACATGCAGCTTCACGGTGTCAGGGTCATGCTCGCTGTATAAAGGATAGCGATCCATCACCATCGGATCGTGGCCGGGCACGATATGGTCTGGGCTGTCTGCAGCGGCTTCAAGCCGTGCATAACCGGCCAGCATGTCGGCGATGTTATACACGATGGGAAATGGCCTGGCCTTTTCCATGTTTTCATAATAATGGGATGCATCCGATGCAAGCACGATCCAGCCCCGGGCGGTATGCACGCGGACGGATTGCAATCCTTTGGTGTGTCCACCGATTCTCAGTACGCTGACTCCTGGCGCAATCGATTGATCACCTTCGTGAAACACAACCCGGTCCTCATAGATATTGCGTACCAGCAGCATTATGTCTGTCACGGAATAGGCGTGTCGCATCGGCGCAAAGCACATGCAGCGGCCGGTGGCGTATTCGACCTCGGAGTCTTGTATGTGGAAACGCGCAATGGGCAGTTTGTCGAGGTTACCCGCATGGTCATAGTGCAGATGAGTCAGAATGACATCGTCTACCTGGTCAGGGCTTATCCCCAAGGTGGCCAATGCTTCTATGGGGCAACGAATGAGTTCCCGATTCCTGTCTGCGGCAGCTTGCGCATTGAAGCCGGTATCCACCAGGATAATGCGTTCAGGGCTGCGTAGAAGCCAGACGAAGAAATCCATCGGCATCGGCCCATCGTGGGGATCGCCGCCAATGAAGTTGTCGCGGCGCAAGCGTGGCATGCCTGCATAACGCAGTGCATAGACCTCGTATTGAGGCAGTTCATTTTTTTTAGGCATAATTCTAGCCCGCACTCCGTGTGTTGCCCGGGCCATTTTCAATCATCTGAAGCTGGTCGATCTGTGTCGAACCTGCCGAGGCGATTTCAAAATTGATGGCGCCTGGGGCGGGGTTGATTGACGAGATGGTGTTTGTTGCTGGAACCCGGAGCCCATTGATCAGCAAGGCCTTTGGGGAGGCGGAGGTATGCGGCATGTGTGTCTCTTCCAGGTATTGATCGGTGTCCGGGATGGTGGCGTCGCTGGATTCGGGAAGGGGCTTCAGCTACCGGTTCCCTGTAAATTTTGCGCGGGCCGAAGCGCCTTCGGCACTATCCCTGCAAACCAGGGCCTGATCTGCATCCATATAAATCCCCAACCGATGCAAAGCGGTTGCAGAGGCGTTGACAGACTCTTTTGTCATGCGCAAGATCGCAGCGGGTGCTTCGCCGCTGCGCGCAGCCAGCGCTTGTGCTGTTTCGACGGCGCATTGGGGTTCGGATATCGCATCGATCAAGCCCCATTCCAGAGCGGCTTTCGGCGAAAGCCGCTCTGCCATCAGAATGGCGCGCTTTGTACGTGCCGGGCCAATCAGTGATGTCATGCGGGGAATCGCTCCCCAGCCCATGTTAAGCCCCACTTTTGCCTCGGGAAGATAGATGAAACTGTTCGAGGCCATCACCCGCCAGTCGCATGCCAGTGCCAGCGCGACCGATCCGCCTACTGCGGGACCTTCGATGGCGGCTATCGTGATTTGCGGAAGCTCTTCCCAAAGCCGGCACAGCCGGGCGCCACGCTGAGCTACATCGCGGCGCTCCAGAAGGCCTGTTTCTGTTTCCTCCCACTTGGCCGGATCTTTCAAGTCTATGCCGGCCGAGAATATGTCATTCGCCCCGGTCAGTACAACGGTGCTGATCTCAAGCGAATCAGCCAGGTCGCGCGCTACGCTGGTCAAGGCCAGGATGGTGTCCTGGTCAAGGGCGTTTCGGTTGACTCCGCGATCAAATCGCACCAGTGCGTGCTGGCCAGTAGTCTTGACCGTAACGGCTTTGCCATACTTGCGTTTCATTGCGTTTCCTTGGAACCGATGCTCATGAATGGGTAAAAAATTGAAGAAAGCTCAGTCGCGGCGGGCCACTGCTTTACAGGCCCAGCCGTTTCATGGCGGCCAGCGTTTCCACATTGAATGTGGAGGGGCATTCGGCTTGCGGGAAATGACCAACTCCTTCCCACTCGAGGTATTCAACCGGAACGTTGCGTTGCCGGAGAGTTTTCTCGACGGCACGGGCGGATTCTGGCGGTACCGACCAGTCTTCGCTGCCTCCCACAATCACGGTGGGGCATTGAATATCGTCAAGGATGTGCTCCATACGGAAGCTTCCGAACGCAGAAATATCGGCAAATGCAACGGCAGGGATGCAGCGGCGGGCATCAGTGACGATTTCTTCGGCACGCTCGGCCAACGTTGCGCTGCCCATCAAGGTGCGAAAGGTAACTTCAAACCAGTCGCCTGGATTGATGCGGGCCATTTCCAGTATTTTGGGGTTATAGCCTGAAGACTTCACGACGTTGACGGATGCGCCATCGACCAGGACCAGGCCTTGTACGCGGCTCTTTTCCATGGTGGCTGCCCGCGCCACGATGCCGCCGCCCATGGAGTGGCCCATCAAGACGGCTGACTCCAAACTCAGAGCGTCCATGACACTGATGAGATAGCGCGCATTGTCGTCTGAACGGCGATTTGGCCCGTCCGCTGGCATCCCGCTTTTGCCATGTCCGGGAAGGTCTAACGCGTAAACGCTGTAATGCCGAGCAAAGAACTCTACATTGTATTGCCACGACAGGCTGTCCTGGCTGGCGCCATGCAGCATGATCAGGGCGGGTCCCGACCCCTCGAAATCGTAATAGGCCCTTATATTGTCTGATGTGGTGATATAAGGCATGTCAGTGCTCCAATCCGGCGGCCAGACGCAAAACGGCGTAAATCAACAACCAGTTCTGAACGCAACTGCGCATGTCGCCTTCCACTACCAAGCGGTGCTGCCGCACCAAACGGTTGAAGGGGTAGCCACGCCGAAGGTCCTCGAGCGCTGCCGTGTCGCCAAGAAAGGTGAAGGCCACGACAGCCGAGGTTGCTTCCGTACCTGCGGTGACACGATTTTCATCAACCGAGATCCAGGCGCTTTCTTTGGTTTCCGTGTTGCGAAAGCCCATTTTCAGGGAGGCAAGCACGCTGTGCTGCGCAACAAAGCTGTCTCCACTGGCTGCCACGCCAAGCGCGTTCAGCCAGTCGGTGCAGAAGAAGCTGGAGGATTGGGCGGTCATGATGAGAATTCCTCTTTCAGACGGAACTTTTGTACTTTTCCGGACGAAGACTGGGGCAGGCTGTCGACGATAAAGATGCGCTTGGGAACCTTGAAAGGAGACAACGCGTTACGGCAATGCGCTCGCAAGGCCTCGGCGTCAGGCGATTTTCCGTAAGTGGGCACAACGGCCGCAACCAGCTCTTCGCCCCAGTACTCATGCGGCAACCCGAAAACCGCCGCCTCGCGCACATCGGCATGGCCGGCCAGGCAGTTTTCCACTTCAAGCGCGGCCACATTCTCGCCGCCGGTTTTTATCATGTCTTTACTGCGGCCAACAAAGTAAACAAAACCGTCGTCGTCGAGACGCAAAATGTCTCCGGTATGGAGCCAGCCGTCTTTGTCGAGCACTTCGGCGGTAAGTTCGGGCTGGTTCCAATATCCTTTGAAGACAGTAGGGCCCTTCACGTGCAGCTCGCCGGGCCCGCGCTGATCGGACAGCACCGCTCCGTGTTCGTCGACCAGGCGGTATTTGATGTGGCGCCATAAGTAGCCGATGGAGCCGGGATGCTGCTCGATCTCGCTGGTATAGCGATTCTTGATGGTGGTGACGCAACTTTCCGTCATCCCGAAGCCCCAGCTGAATTCGGCATTCGGGAACACCTTCCGAATAAGTTCCTGCCTCCATTTACCCAGCGGCGCTGCCGCTGTCTGTACAAAGGCGACATACGGCATGACAAGGTCGGCAAACCGGGGGGTGTCGGTCAGGCCGACCCACATCGCCGATAGCAGAAACACGTGAGTGGGGCGATTGGCGTTCAGCGCTTCAATCACTCCATCGGGATCAAAGCGCGGCACGATATGCAGACTCCCGCCGGCATACAGGATGGGACCGTTAACGACCCCAAAGCCTCCGATATGAAACAGCGGCGTCGCCAATAGCGAGCGGGTAGTCGAGTCAACGCCCAGTTCCACAATGTAATTGACGGCGTTGGCTGCGAGATTGCCCTGCGTGAGCATCGCCCCTTTGGGCGAAGATGTCGTGCCCGATGTATACATGATTATCGCGACATCATTGTCTTCGACAATGCCGAATCGCCTTTCAACCGGCGATAAAGCGAGCTCATCGTCAAGATGCTCAGGCAGGCTGTCCAGCCAGACCATGTTTGCTTCGTCGGCCACGGATTGCCGCGCCAGGGTTACGCACTCCTGGAACTCGTCGCCATAAATCACCACGTGGGGGCGAGAGTCGTTCAGGAGAAAACTGAGCTCTTTGGAGCCATAACGCGTGTTGATGGGGACGATGCAGAAGCCTCCGACCGCCGTTGCATGCAGGAGGGCGACATAGTCGATCGAATTGTGCAGCAGCAGGCCGATCCGGTCTCCGCGTTGTACTCCCAGTCTGGAAAGATAGGCGGCAAGCGCCCGTGCCCGGCTGCAAAGCTGTGCAAAGGTTAACTGGGAATGCTCATCGGATAGCGCCACCTTTTCGGGATGGCGGTCAGCATTGAACATTGCAGCTTGATAGATATTGGGCATCTTTGGCTTCACCGATGTTGCTTCGACCAGGGTTGGAGGGAGCGGCGTACTCTATGCTTTTACTGGGACAGTATCCTTGATCATGATGCGCCGGTTTTCCCGAGATAAGCGTTCTTGATCTGATCGTCGTTCAGCAGGGTTTCGCTGGTCCCTTCGGACACCAGGCGTCCGGTGTCGAGCACGTAGCCGTAACTGGACAGTCGCAGGGCAAGTCGGGCATTTTGCTCTACTATCACCACAGTAATGCCCGCAGTGTTGATTTCGCGAACGATCTTGGCCATATCGATAATGATTTTGGGCGCCAATCCAAGCGACGGTTCATCAAGCAGCAAGACTTTGGGTCGGCTCATCAGTGCCCGGCCGATGGCAACCATCTGCTGTTCGCCTCCCGACAGGCTTCCCGCCAACTGGTTTCTGCGCTCGTGAACACGCGGGAAATAACTATAAACGCGCTCCAGGCTTTCTTTCCATGTCTGACGGTCACGGGTGGTGTAGGCGCCCAGCCTCAGGTTCTCGAATACGGATAGTCCTGGAAACAGCCGGCGCCCTTCGGGAGCCAGCGCCAGGCCGTGGGCTACCATATCGTGCGCTGAGCTGCGGCTGACATCATTGCCGTCGAAAATTATCTGTCCATCGCTGGGCGGAATCAATCCCGCCAAGCACTTGAGGGTGGTGGACTTGCCCGCGCCATTGGCGCCAAGAATGCAGGTAATTGCCCCTTTTTCGAATGAGGCATTCAGTTTCTCAACGGCCGTGATCGGCCCGTAACGGACCGAGAGGTTTTTTAACTCAATCAAGCTCAAGGTTTACTCCCAGATAGGCTTCGATCACTTCCGGATGGCGCTGGATTTCTTCCGGCGTGCCGGCGGCGATGATTTCCCCCCGGTTAATGACGATGATGCGGTCGCAAATGCTGGTGACCATTGCCATATCGTGCTCGACGAGCACCACATCGATGTGGTGCTCGGAACGGATTCTTTCGATCAGATGCCCCATCTGCTCGGTTTCGACCGGGTTTAGGCCGGCTGCCGGCTCGTCCATCAGCAGTTGCTTTGGTTCCGCCGCAAGCGCCATGGCGACCCCCAGCGTTTTTTGAGCGCCATACGGCAGCTCGCCTGCGGGACGGCTTGCGTAAGGTTCCAGGGCCACAAACTCGAGAAGCTCATTGGCGATGCGCTCTGAGTCGCGGCGAAACACCCTGACTCGAGAACGATCGAGCAATTGCAAGGGCCCGCCCAGACGATTGAACTGCATGCCTATGCGAAGGTTTTCGCGTACCGTTTTATCCTTGAACACTGTGGCTGATTGAAATGTTCGGATCAGCCCTCGCTGCGCCACTTGCTCAGGAGAGCAGCCGGTAATGTCTTTGCCGTGAAATTCCACACGTCCGGATGACGGTCGGATGGTTCCGGTGATCAGGTTGAACAGCGTGCTTTTACCCGCACCGTTGGGCCCGATCAGCCCCACGATTTCGCCGGGCTCCGTCTTGAAGCTGACATCGTTTGTCGCCACCAGACCGCCGAACCTCTTGGACAGACTCTTGACCTCGAGTACCGCGCTCATGACTGTTGCCTCCGTTCACGATATTGCCGGTACGCGCCGATGAACCCGTTCGGTAGAAAAACCATGAAGAGGATCAGGATGACGCCGTATGCCAGATGCTGGTATTCCTTGGCGTCTCTAAGGATTTCCGGCAGGGGCACCATGAGCAAGGCGCCCAGAACAGCACCGATGGGCAGAGCAATGCCTCCGAGCACGTTCATGATGATAGCGTTCACCGCAGTCCAGAAAGTAAATCCATCAGGCGTTACAAAGGTGTAATAGCAGGCATAGAATCCGCCGGCAATTCCGGCAAGAAATCCGCTGATCGTGAACACAACAAGGCGGTAGCGCAGCGCATTCACGCCCAGCGACCGAGCCAGTTCTTCGTTTGTGTCGAGCGCGTCGATGACTGCGCCCATTTCGCTTTTATACAGCGACCTGACGCCTAGATAGGCCAATGCGGCAAGGGTCAGTGCAAACAGATAATATGCCCAGCGTTCTGTAAGCGTGTAGCCGAGAAACGAGGCGCGCGGTACGCCAAACAGGCCGTTGTTTCCACCGAACAGGTCGACCCATTCGATGAAGGTAAGTATCACGACTTCGCTGAATGCAAAGGTCAGCAGTACGAAATACACGCCTTTTATCTTGAGCATGATCGGACCGGTAATCAGGGCGAATAGCGCTCCGATGAGGCCCGATGCCGGAAAAGCGAGGATAAAGGGAACATTCAGGCGCATCATCAGGAGGGCCGTGCCGTATGCGCCAAGCCCCATCAGCGCGCCATGCGCCAGTGACAGCTGCCCCATTCTGAGCATCAGGTTCATGCTGAGCGCGAGCAGGGTGAACATCCAGAACAGCACGCCGATGTGAGTGAGGAAAGGGTTGTCCAGGAGAAATGGCCAGGCAATCGCGGCCGCGGCATAGACCGCCAGGGCGGGGCTGCTGGTAAACGGAGAGCGACGCTTTCCTTTGCTTTCGGGTGGTGAGACAAGTTTGTTGGTAATCATCAGCTACGCCCCATGAGACCATTCGGCCTGAACAGCAAGATCAGGATGACAAGACCAAAAGCCACCATCGTCGCTATGGTGGAACTGTAGAACGAGGCGACGCCGGACTCGACCATCCCGAGTAAGAGGCCGCCAATGACGGCGCCGGGCAAACTGCCCAGACCACCCAGGATGACAACGATGAAGGCTTTCATCATGGGTACGGACCCCATGTAGGGGAAGATGGTGTATATCGGGGCCATGAGCGCCCCCGCCAGGCCAGCCAGCAGGCTTCCTATGCCAAACGCCATGGTGTATATGAGGGCGGGGCGGATGCCTTGCAGGGCGGCGGCGTCGGCGTCTTGCGACACGGCCCTCATGGCCAGGCCATAGCGGGTATAGCGAAGGAATATATAAAAAGCGGCAAGCACCAGCAACGCGATGCCGCCAACCACGATGCGGTCTCGGGGAACAATGACGCCCCCTACATTGAAGATGCCGCTGATGGGCCGGGCAACGGATTGCTCTTGGGGGCCGAAAAAGATTCCCGCCAGGGCTTGTAGAGAAATTGAAATCGCCAGAGCCATGATCATGCCATTGAGCTCCTGGCCGACAAAACGGCGCAACAGCGTGCGCTCGATAATGATGCCGAAGATGGCTGCAATGATCACGCTGACCACGACAGCCAGGTAGTAATTTACTTCGAGCGTGCCGAAAAGGATCAGAATGGCGAATGCACCGATCATGTACAGCTCGCCGTGGGCGAAGTTGACCACCCGCATGATGCCGAAAATCAGTGTAAAACCAAGAGCCATAAGTATATAGACCAGTCCGGTCATCAGACCGTTGGCAGCTACCTGGCTGATTAGCTGGAGCATGTTACGTCCTTAGTGCTGGCGAGATCCGCTTCCCGGGAAGCGGCCCGGCGGCAGGAGCCGCCGGGTTGATTTTTACTTGACGTCGACTTTCCCGACAATGACTTCCTGACCGTCTTTAATGTTGCCTATAAAGACAGGTGCCTGGATCTGATGATTATTGCCGTACAGGTCTTGGCCGCCCCAGGCCAAGGCGCCCTGCATGCCCTCGAAGGGGGAGAGCTTGATCAGCGCTTCGCGAACCTTGTCCGTATCCGTGACCGTTCCTGCATCCTGAAGCGCCTTGAACAGCATACGAGCGCCATCGTAGAAGAAGACATTGAATGCGTTCATGGGAGCGGGATAGAAGTTTGTATATTGCTTTTCCAGCCACTTGTATTTTTCGGCCGAGGTGTCTGCAGCCACATAGGTGACCGTACCTTCCGCAAACTCTTTTCCGGCGGCTTTGACGATCTCTGGCACGCCGGGCCCGCCAATCTTGGTGAAGAGGCCCTGGTAACCCAGCTCACGTGCTTGCCGGATGATCAAGCCCGCAGTGCCTGGAGGCGTGGTATCGAGCTCGATGATATCGGGTTTCTTGGCGATGATTCGGGTAAGGAACGATTGAAAGTCGCGCGAGGAGCGCTCGAACAGTTCAGAGCCAATAATGTCGTAGCCGGATTTCTTGTACGCGGCGATTTGCGCTTTTTGGCTATCCCATCCGGTTTGATCGTTTGGCGAAATGATTGCCACGGTCTTCAGGTTGGGGTGGTGTTCCTTGACCCAGTTGATGATGGGTTGGACAATTTCCGCGGTTGTCGGCAGGACGCGAAAAATATACTTCACGTCTTTGAGCATTTGCGGCGTGTAGGTGTTGACCAGCCCTATCACCTTGTTCTGTTCGTATATGGGCTTGACCGCCAAGCCTGACGCCGAGCCCAGGGGACCCAGAACGAACTTCACACGGTCTTGCTCGATCAGTCGTGTGGCGGCGGACACGCCTTGCGCGGCTTTGTAGGAGTCGTCGTAGGAAATGACTTCCAGCTTGTAGGTCTTGTCGCCCACTTTCAGGCCGCCGGCCTCGTTGATTTCCTTGGCCGCGATCTTGGTGCCGCCGTCGACCCCGCGGCCCCATTCGGAACCGGGGCCATCGAGCGCGCTGACCACGCCGATCTTGAGAACTTCTTGCGCCGAAGCGCCCGCCATCAGGCTGAGCCCGAACGCCAGGGCGGTTGCCTTTTTCATCATCTTGTTCATGTCTGTCTCCTGTAAACGGGAAATTGGACTTCCATTTGTTGTATATGAACTGCTTGAAACCGACTACTGCTCTTTCGGCAAGAGGCCCAGCTCGGCCGCTTTGATTTGCAGGGCAAGGTAGCGCGAGTAAATTCGGCACTGAGAGAATGCCCCACCTGTGAACCAGAGCCCCGCCTGTTTGGTTCGCCTCCACATATTGCGCAGTTCCTGTGATTCATCAAAGCCCCAAATAGGCCCGACCCGCTGCGCTACGGATTCGCCAAACAGCTGCGGCAGAAGATGCTCGGGCCCTTTATAACCCGTTGCCAGGACAATCAGCTTGCTGTCGATCAGGCGCCCATCGTGCAGTCGCGCACCCTGGGCTTCGAACGACGCGATGTCGGCATACTGTATCAGGCCGATCTCGCGGTTGGCTATGAGGTCGGAGCCCCCGACGTTGAAGTAGTAGCCGCCCCCGCGGCTACGGAACTTCAGGGGCCAGCCGGTTTCGTCGAGATCCAGGCGGAACCCCGCCTGTGTCAGTTTTTCATGAAGCGGGGCGTCGAATTCGCGCGCCTTGACGGTCAAGAGCTTGTGCGTCGCCTTCAGGACGTCGAGGGGGATGGATGAGCTGATCAGATCCCGATCGGCGAAAACGGGGCCTTCGCCGTAAAAGAGTCCGTCGTACAGCTGGGCGCTTGGCTCGACGTTCACCACTTCGGTTGGGCTGCGCTGCACCATCGTCACGCGGGCGCCATGGCCGTGCAGATCCTGGGCGATGTCGTGCGCGCTGGTGCCCGTGCCGAAGATGAGCACTTCTTTATCTTTCCATGTCGCGCCATCCGAGAACTGGCTTGAGTGCAGCACGGGGCCTTCAAAGCGCTCAAGGGTCGGTATGGCAGGTATGTTGGGCGTGCCGCTGATGCTGGTCGCCATCACTATATGGCGCGGGCGGACGACCCGCTCCGACCCGTCTTTCAGGCGCAGCCTGGCGTTCCAGACTCCGGCGCTCTCGTCGCGACCGGCGCCCTCGAACGAGGTGCTGGTCCAGAAGTTGATTTCCATCGCCTCTGCATAGAACTCCAGCCAGTTGGCGATCTTGTCCTTGGGAATATAGTTGGGCCAGCTTGACGGGAACGGCAGGTAGGGCAGATGGTTGCTGGGGGTCATGTTGTGCAGCTTTAGCGCGTGATAGCGCAGCCGCCAGTTATCCCCCACGCGCGCCATGCGGTCGACAATCAAGGCGTCGATGCCCAAGGCATTGAGTGTTGCCGCGGCGCTCAGCCCCGCGTGGCCGCCTCCGACGATCAGGACCTCGGGATCGGAGTCTTTGTATAGCTTTTGCTCCCGCCGCTTGTCCAGCCAGTTGGGGCCGTGCCAGTCACGCTCGAAGGGAGGCTCTTCCTTCCGCAGACGGATTGTTTCTTCTTCGTGGCCCGTCAGGTCGCGCAGCGCGGTCAGCAGGGACCAGGCTTGCGGATGCGCGGGGTCGACCTTGTTTCGCCGTATGCGGACCAGGCCGGTGCCTTTGGCCGTAGCCGTTTCGAATCGAATGATGGCTTCGATCACTTTTTCACCGGCCCGTTCCACCTCAAACGGTTGGGTTCGCGTTGGGTCGATCTCGAAATTGCCGGCGCGGGCTTGTTCCGCAAACGTTGAAAGCTGGTCCGCTACGCGCGCATTGCCGGAGATCGTGCCAAAGTCCCAAGTTAGTGCCAGCAGGTCTCGCCAATGGCAATCGGCGTCGAACAGCGAACCGAGCCGTTCGGGGTTCTTGTCGCTTATGGCGCTGTTGAGTCGCTCCAGCCAAGTTTCGGCTACCGCCTTGGCAGTGACTTCTGCTGCGTTCTCAACCAAAGATGAATTCACTCTTGTGTTCCTTTAAATCTACTGTCGTTCCATGTCTGGCGGAAAAAATAGTGCGATGCTGCGCACGGCCTGAAGTATTCGATTTGCCTGATCAGAGCACCTCATGGATGTCGTACCCCGGGCCCGACGGCAGTCTCCATCCATTTCCTATGGCGACTATCGTATTCAGCCGGGCATGTTTCGGCGACGCCGTTTCGAAGCCGCAGGCGACCCGGTAGTAATACTCGGCGGGGTCGACCTCCTCGCCGCGGCCCAGTCTTTCAAGTGCGTCAGGGGAGCCGCTGCGCCACCCCTGATAGGCCATCACCAGCAGCTCGCCATCGTTCGTCTGCAGGGGTAGCCTGACGTCCATCCGAAACCAGGTGCCGGCGGGATCCACGATGATCCAGTCCGTGCCGCCAGGAAGCACGATGCCCGAGAGTTCCGGACCTTCAAACGTCCCCCCCGCAACAGGGGCTATGCGCCGGCTGCTGATGGGGGATTGACCAACGACATGATGGGCGCCAACTTCAAGGCTTAGGCGAAACATGAATCTGGTCTGGATTTCGTTCATTTGGTTTTCCTTGGGGCGGTTTCAGCGGAATTGCCGTGTGGCCCCTATACGAGCTGAAAATGAAAGGCATCGGATGGTGGCCACTGTTGTTGCATGGACCTTGCTTGGTCAGTCAACGGTTGCGCCCGAAGCAGTCACGATGGCCCCCCACTTGGATGTTTCAGCATCCATGAATGCCCGTGTGGCTTCCGGGGTTAGCATGTCGTCGGTCTCCGCGCCGAGCTGCGTCAGGCGCTTTTTGATCTCGGGGTTCGTGAGCGCTTTGTTTACAGCCTGGTTGACGGCTTTGACGATATCCCCGGGAGTGCCTGCCGGGGCGAGCAATGCGGTCCATGTATAGGCTTGAAACCCCTTCAGGCCGGCTTCGTCCGTGGTGGGAACGTCGGGCAACAAGGCGGAGCGCTGAGCTGACGCGATGCTTAGAGCACGCAGCGAGCCGGCCTGGGCCAGTCGCGTCGTGGCGGCGGCAGTACCGAATGCGAAGGTGACGTGCCCGCCGATGACGTCGTTCAGGCCGGGCATCTCGCCTTTATATGGCGCGTGCACGGCGCTGGTTTTGGTCTCGATCTTGAAGGATTCCCCGGCCACGTGTGTCGGACTGCCAATGCCTGAAGACGCGAAGCTGTGCTTATCGGGATTCTTGTGGAGCAGGTTGATCAGATCCTGCTGGTTCTGGATGGGAAGCCGGGGGTCCACGGTGAGGACCAGCGGTACTTTCGCTACCAGGGCAATGGGTAGGAAATCTTTCTGCGAGTCGTACGGGAGTTTTTTATACAGGGTCTGGTTGATGGAGTGCGCCAGGGTCGTGATCAATAAGGTGTATCCATCCGCCGGTGCCTTGGCCACAATTTCCGTGCCTAGCGTGACTCCGGATCCAGGGCGATTCTCGACGACCACCGGCGTGTTCAATGACTTCGAAATATCTTCTGCGATGATGCGCGCAGTGATGTCGGTATTTCCGCCTGGCCCGTAGGGTATGACGACCCGGATTGGACGGTCAGGGTAGGTTGCGGCAGCAGACGGTTGGGTGAGCCATAGCGAGGAACAGACCATGGCTGCGATGGCTGCTGGAAGGAAGCGGCGAAGTGTTGGGTTCATACTAGTCTCCGTTTTTGTGAGGTGCTGACAGAGGGCGATGCTGTCTCGCATTTTCGTCCGCGTATCTGTGCCTGTCTGTTCCTTAATTACGATACGAAACGTATCGTTCATATAATATTTAGATCCTTGATTCATGTCAATTGGTGGTAATTGCTGATTCTGCACATTTATGTATTTATTAAAAAAATTGACAGATACGATACGGATCGTATTTAATACATTTCAACTAACATAGCAGATTGAAGTCGGCCGCTCTTGGTGTTGTCGGCTTGGCCGGTTCTGAAAAATCCGGCTTTGTAAAGGATTGCTTATCATGACGAGCGCTAACGCCGTTAGCGGTTCCGGGACTCTGGCCGCAGAGTTGGCGGCATTCGCTATGGACACTGAATGGAATGATCTCCCTCCAAAGGTTCAGCGCGAATCCATACGGTCGTTTGTCAACTGGGTTGGATGTGCGGTTGGAGGTTCGCGCAGCGCCACAGCCGATACGGCCATACGCGGCCTGCTTGAAATGTCCGGCCCGGGCGCCGTGCCCATTCTTGGACGGCGGGAGCGCCTGAACGTCGGGGATGCGGGCCTGATCAACTGTCTGACATCCGCCGCTGATACGTTTGATGATACCCATCTAAGCACGATTACCCATCCGACCGGTCCCGTGGCCGCAGCGGTGCTGGCGGTTGCGGCAACCCGTCGCGTGGCTGGACGGGATCTTCTTCGTGCATTGACCGTTGGCATGGAGGTCGAGTGCCGTCTTAGCGTCTGCATCACAGATCCATCTTCCGGGGCGAACCCCGGCTGGTACATTACCGGGGTTTCGGGCAGTATTGGCACTGCGGCGGCAGTGTCGTTGTTGCTGGGGGCCTCGCATCAACAACTGGCAATTGCGCTTTGTCTTGCCGCTACGCAAGCATCCGGACTGCGCGCTAGTCACGGCTACATGTCGGTGGCCTTCGTCCCGGGTATTGCAACCCGCAATGGACTTGCATCGGCGTATTTGGCAATGGCCGGCTTTACGTCTGGCGATCATGTCATTGAAGGACGCAATGGTCTATTGCCCGTGATTGCGCCGCAGGCAAAGCATCTGTCTGTGCTGGAGGGGCTTGGCTCGCGCTTCGAGATGCTTGGCAATGCATACAAACCATATCCGTGTGGCATTGTCATCCATCCGTCAATAGATGCGTGCATAGATCTGTTCAAGCGTCTGCCGGCAGGGGCGGATATCGAACGAGTCGAGCTGGTGGTGCATCCGGGCGCGCTTGCCCTTTGTTGGCGAAAATTGCCTTCTACCGAGCCGGAGGCGCAGGTCAGTTTGTTCCATTGGGTGGCTGCTGCGTTGGTGCGCGGTAGCGCCGGACTGGAGGAAGGAAACGCGACTGCGGTCGCAGACCCCTTGATTAGACGCATTCAGACCGTTACCGGGGTGATCGAGGATGCGGCGCTGGGGCCTGACCAGGCTAAAGCGAAGGTGTACTTGAGAGATGGCACAGTGCTGTCCAGCGAGACGCTGCATGCCACGGGCAGCCTTGCCAACCCCATGACCGATCTTGCCTTGTCGGAAAAATTCCAGATGCTCGCAAGAAAGCGGCTTAGCCAGGAGCGTACGGAAGCGCTAATGGACGCGGGCTGGAAGCTGGCGGAAAGCCATGATGCCAGCAATATCAGTACACTTGCAATACCAGACTGAGCTGAACAGGGCCGTTATTTCAGAGTACGTGAGAAGGATAAATGTCAACCCATATAATTTCCAGAGCCGGGACTGCCGATGCCCCCCGCTGATTTGAACCATGTCGACGCAAAACCAGAAGTCCGTAAACGAGGACGGCCTCGCGCCGACGACACTCGGATTGCAATACTGAAGGCTGCTTATGCCCTAATGGTGGAGGGCGGGATATCGTCCTTTACGATTGAAGGCGTGGCGGCGCGTTCAGGTTCCGCGAAGACCACGATTTATCGCTGGTGGCCCAGCCGCGAGTCTTTGGCAGTGGCCGCCTTTATGACTGGCGCCTTGCCCAAGATATCTTTCCCGAACTCCGGATGTGCGGCTAACGATATCAAGGCACAGATGCATAAGGTGGCACGCGTCTATCGTGGCAAGACAGGGCGCGTGGTGCGCGACCTTGTTGCCGCGGGCATCAGCAATTCCGCCGCCGCGAAGGCGTTTATCGACGGCTATGTATCGCAACGGCGGGAGGCTGTCCGGGAAGTTCTGAGGCGTGGGATGGAAAGTGGCGAGTTCGATGAAGGACTGGACATAGAGTCCGCCATAGACGTGCTTTACGGGCCCATGTTCTACAGGCTTCTGGTCGGGCACGGACCTATCGACCAGAAGTTCATCGACAGTACAGCAGGAATCGTCCTGTCGGGATTCGCTAAAAAATAGTCTATCGACGTCAAGGCCCAACGTCCCCTTTTGAAGTAATGTGGGCGAGGTCGCCTGATGGTAAATAGGGTCGTCATAAGGAGCCCAGGGTTGATGGCTGCAACAACGAATGTTCATGAGTGTGATGTTCTGGTAATCGGTTCGGGTGCCGGTGGGTTTTCGGCCGCGATAACCGCCAGAAAGGCGGGTCTGGATGTCCTGATGACCGAGAAGGCGCCGGTCTTCGGCGGCACAACCGCCACGTCCGGAGGGTACTTATGGATCCCCTGCAACCATTTGATGGCCGATCGGGGCATGTCGGATGATATCGACGACGCTCGACGGTACCTTCGCGAGCATCTGGGTAGCGATTACAACGAAGAATTTATCGAGTCCTATTTGAAGAATGGTCCTGCCATGGTCCGGTTCTTCGTCGAAGATATGGGTGTTGCCTTGTATATGTCGCAAGCGATGCCTGACTATCATCCTTCGATGCCCGGGGCCAGGCTTGGCCGGTCGTTGCATGCCGCTCCCGTGAGTGCGACCGTTCTTGGCAAGGAGTTGCATCGCCTGCGCCCCCTGCCTCGCGAGTTGTCGCTGTTTGGCATGGGCGTCAGCTCGGGTTCGGATCTTGGGCATTTTTACCGGTTCGGGCGATCAATGAAATCAACCGTTCGCGTTTGCACGCTGTTGGCGAAATATGGCTGGGACAAGCTGCGCTATGGACGCGGGCAAGCCCTGGTCAATGGCAATGCGCTGATTGCCCGGATGGCGCGGGTGCTGCTGGACCTGGGCACTCCAGTCTGGACATTCTCGCCGGCGATGGAGTTGCTGATAGAGAATGGCAGGGTGGTGGGCGCCAGCATCAATCGGAATGGCCGCCATGTGGAAGTCCGCGCGCGTCGCGGAGTCGTGTTGGCCAGCGGCGGCTTCGCCCAAAACGCCGAACGCCGCTCGGCAATCTATTCACACCCGGCGCTCGCTGATGAGCATGTATCCTTGACGGCTTCGGGCAATGTGGGCGATGGCGCCCGCATGGCGGAGCAAGCCGGAGGCTACATCGACACCCAGGTAAGCAATGCGGGCGCCTGGATGCCGATCTCGAAAGTGCCGCGTCCGGACGGTTCTTGGGGCGGCATCATTCACTCGGTGAACCAAGGAAAGCCTGGAATGATCGCCGTGTTGCGCACTGGCCGGCGCTTTGCCGATGAAAGTGTTTCCTACCATGATTTTGTCGAGAAGCTGATCAAGCATCCCGATGCGGGGCGCCCCGCTGGTGCGTTCTTGATCTGTGACTCCGATGCGTTCAGCAGGTACGGTTTGGGATACGCCAAGCCTTTTCTGCCTTTGGGCAGCCTCTTGCGATCGGGGTATCTGCTGCGGGCCCACAGCATTGGCGGTCTCGCAGACAAGATGGGCATTGATGCCCAGGTCCTGGAAGGCACCGTGGCAAACTACAACGCGCATGCCCGCCGTGGCGAAGACCCTGAATTCGGCAAGGGAAAGGACAGGTATGGACATTATTTGGGTGACACGGGGAACAGCTATAACCCCAATGTGGCGCCGCTTGAAAAAGGCCCGTACTACGCAGTATGGATGTATGCGGGAGACATCGGCAATTTTTCGGGCATCCGCACCGATGCGCATGCCCGGGCGTTACGGCCCGACGGCAGCGTCATACCCGGACTGTTTGCGGTGGGCAACGATATGGCCAGTGTATTCCGAGGCAGCTATCCGGGCGGAGGCTCGTTGATAGGGCCTGCAATGACATTTGGATTTGTCGCAGCCCGGTATCTGGCGGGGCGAGAGGAAGGCTGAGCACCGTCTCCGATGGCATGCCGTTTCTTGTCGGGCGAGAGAGCGATTCTGCTCGCTCGACACATTCGGTCGCGCTGTGTAGAAGGGCTCTTGTTATTTGAGCCTGGGCTTGGGGCAATCGTTGACCTCGGCCCAGAAATCCGTGAGGCACGAGGTGTCCTGGCCGGCTTTGCCCGAAGCCAAAGCCATTCTGAACACGTTCTTGGCGGCATCGCAAACGGGTAATGCAACCTGGCTTGAAGCTCCCGCGTTGGATGCCAGGGATATATCCTTGTATCCAAGGGCCAGATCAAACCCGGGCGATAGATCACCCTTCAGTACCTTGTTGGGCCATTTTTCCTTCAACTGGCCATTGCTGGCGGTTGTGCTGGTGAGTACGTTGAAGGTATTGTTCAAGTCCAGGCCCAGTGACTGGGCTAGTACCAGGGCTTCGGAATTTATCTGGCAGTAACACAAGACCATCATGTTGTTGATGAGCTTGGTTCTTGTGCCGTCGCCCGCCTTGCCGCAGTGATAGACGGTGGTACCCATTTTGTACAGAATCGGCTCAACTTTCGCCAGGTGCTCGCTGGCGATGCCCAACATGAACAAGGACTCCCCTTTATCCGCATGGGCAGCCAGCCTTCCAACCGGGGCGTCGCCGAAGATGAAGTTCTTTGCCGTAAAAGCCTGAAAAAGAACGTCGACAGTATCGACGTCGACCGTGCTCATGTCGATGTAAATCGAGCTGGAGCGGAGGTTTTCGATAATTCCGCCCGTGCCTAGGGCCACCTCTTTGACTTGTTTGGGGCCTGGCAGCATCGTAAAGATAATATCGGCGTTCTGGCAGACATCGGCCACGCTCTCCGCCCGCCGCGCGCCCTGTGCTTCGAGCTTTTCGACGGCATCCACATTCAGGTCGAACACATGGACGACCTCGCCTTTGCTGACCAATGAACGCGCCAGAGACAATCCCATTCTTCCCAAGCCGATAAAGCCGATATTCATATGCTGTGCTCCTTCAGATGGGCTAAGTGTATCGGTGTTTGATGCTGACGGACGGGACATTTTTTCTGCTTCATATTCTTTTTATTCATGTTTGCGCGATTCCGGGCCGGGGGGCCGGGGGCTGAGTTCGTGATAGTCGAAAATTAAATATCTGGCAGACAAAAAGTGAGTTCCGTGCTGGGGAGTTGATTGATAGACTGAGGCGTTTATTGCATTGTGATCGAATAATGTTGGAGTCCAGAGAATGAACTATTCGCAATACATTGATGGTCAGTTTCGCAGCGGAACCGGCAGTATGGAGCTGACTGTCGTCTCACCTTCAACAGGGCTGGAGGTCGGGCGCTACCTGGCCGCTTCGCAAGACGACATAGACCAGGCCATTGAATCCGCCCATCGTGCGTTCAGTGCGTGGCGGAAAACCGGCCCGACATTAAGGTCCGAACTGCTGCGCAAAGTGGCGCACGAGATGCGCCAGGATCGGGACCAATTGGCGCGTCAGATCACGACCGAGCTTGGAAAGCCTTTGTCCGAGGCTCAAAAAGAAGTGGACGTGGCGGCCGAAATGTTCGAGTGGGCCGCCGAAGAGGCGAGACGTCTTTATGGCCGTCAGATTCCGGCTCGTACACCGGGCATACAGCAACTGGCCCAACTGGAACCCTATGGTGTCGTGGGAGGTTTTTCAGGATGGAATGCGCCTGCCATTACGCCTTCGCGCAAGATCAGCGCTGCGCTTGCGGCGGGTTGCACGATTGTCATCAAGCCCTCCGAAGAAACCATAGGGGTTGCGCTGTTGATCGCCCAAGCCATCGAGCGCGCAGGTTTGCCGCGTGGCACGGTGAACATGGTATTTGGCGATCCGTCTTTTATCGCCGATCAACTGTGCACGTCCCCGCTAGTGTCCATGATTACGTTTACAGGGGGTACAGAGGTAGGTAGGCAGTTGGGTGCAAAGGCAGCCTTGCATATGAAGAAGGCCACGCTGGAGCTGGGGGGGCATGCCCCGGTCGTGATCTGGAATGATGTCGATGTCGACAATGTGGCGGCGGCATGCGTTGCCACCAAGTATCGCAATGCTGGCCAGGTATGCACTTCTCCTACGCGCTTTCTTGTCCATAAAGATATTTTTGACGCGTTTTGCGAACGATTTGCGGCACATGCAAACAATGTGCGCGTCATGGACCCGTTTGATGCCCGGGCTCAGATGGGACCCATGAAAAACAAGCGGCGTTTGAATGCCATTGAGGGCTTGGTAGCCAATGCAGTCGAGTCGGGTGCCAGGCTGCTTGCCGGCGGCAGTGCCATTGACGGTCCGGGGTTCTTTTATAAGCCCACCGTATTGGCGCTGCACGACAAGACTGCCGACGTTTGCCGAATCGAGCCTTTCGGCCCGGTCGCATTGATGATTCCGGTCGAAAGCGCCGATGAAGCCATTGCCGAAGCCAACGCTTTGCCATTTGGGCTTGCTGCATATGCGTTTACCAACAACATGAAGCTGGCTTATCGGTTTGCCAATGACATCCTGAGCGGGGTCGTGTGCATCAACGAATTGCAGGCCTCGTTGCCCGAAACGCCGTTCGGTGGCTACAAAGATAGCGGCCTGGGGTCCGAGGGTGGCGTGGAAGGTTTGCGAGAATTTCTGCGAGTCAAGTGTGTTCGCCAGGGCGGGCTGGCGTGAAGCCCGCCTCAAGAGAATCATATTGAAGAATAATTTTTTGGACCATCATGGATTTCAATCTTTCGGAAGAGTATCAGTCATTTTCTGACAGTGTTGCGCGATTTGCGCAAGCCAAATTGGCTCCGGGAGCGTTGGCGCGGGCCCACTCGAACCAGTACCCCTGGGAAACAGCGCAATTGCTGGCTGAGCAGGGCTTGCTGGGCATTGTTTTTCCTGAGGAGGACGGCGGCCAGGGCGGGTCGTTGATGCATGCCGTGCTGGCGATACAGCAGGTCGCATTGGCCTGCCCAAAAAGCGCCGACATCGTGCAGGCGGGCAATTTTGGCCCCATCCGCACGTTTGTGGAATATGCCAGCAAAGAGCAAAAGGAAAGATTTCTGCCTGACCTGCTGGCGGGTAAGAAGCTGATTTCCCTGGGCATGACGGAACCGGACGCCGGGTCTGCCGTTACCGACCTGAAAACAACGGCCGTCCTTGACGGCGATCATTACATCGTCAACGGCAGCAAGATTTTCTCCACGCATAGCCCTGAAGCAGAACTGTTCCTCATCTATGTCCGATTTGGGCCGGGTGTGGGCGGCATCGGCTCCATACTGATAGAGCGGGGTACGCCTGGTTTTGAAGTGGGCGAGCCGTCCAGCTTCATGAATGGCGAGCATTGGGCTCAACTGTATTTCGATAATTGCCGTGTGCCCAAAGAGAACCTGCTCTTGGGGCCAGGCGGCTTCAAAAAGCAGATTTCAGGCTTCAACGTAGAACGGCTGGGCAATGCTTCCAGGGCGCTGGCGCTGGGACGCTATGCATTCAACATGGCCAGGGACCATGCCATGGTTCGTAAGCAGTTTGGCCGCGAGCTGTGCGACTTCCAGGGCATCCAATGGAAGTTCTCCGAAATGTGGATGAAGCTGGAGCAGGCCCAATTGCTGCTCTACAAGGCAGCCCTGGAAGGAGAACATGGGCTGCCCTCGGGGCAAAGCACCGCGATGGCAAAACTGGCGTGCAATCTGGCGGGATGGGACGTATCCAACGAGGCCATGCAGGTCATGGGCGGCATGGGCTTCAGCCAGGAAGCGTTGGTGGAATATTGCGTTCGACGTACTCGTGGCTGGATGATCGCAGGGGGCTCCATCGAGGTCTTGAAGAATAGAATTGCCGAGGGGGTTTTCGGCCGGTCCTTTTCTCAACGCGCTCCCAAGGCTCAGGACCAGTAAGGGCAAGCGTGGCCTGGCCCGACCTTCTTGCGGGCAGGGCATCAGGCCATGTGACGATTTGCTTTTTGCCGATGTGGCGATTCCGACGGCCTAGCAATCGGGCAAAAGAGGCCTGGTTGCCGCCGCCTGCTCCAGCAGCCACGCTCGGAATAGCAGTATCTTTCTGGCTTCGCGGCGTACTTTGGGGCGCAACAAGTAGAATGAAAGTCCTGTTTTCAATGGCTTCCCGAACGGAAATATTAATTTTCCTTCTTGAACATCCTCGGTCAACAGTGCGACCTGCCCTATGGCTATTCCGAGGCCGTCGACGGCCGCCTGCCATGTCAGCACCGAGCTGCTGAAATTCATGTGCGGTGTATCGGCGATTTCCGCTGCATAGCCGTGCGCTTTGGCCCACATGGCCCATTCACCTTTTGGTCGGTAATGTGAAACCAGCAATCGCGTGCGCAAGAGCGCCTGCGGATACTTGCTTTCCGGTGCATGTTCCTGCTGGAATGCCGTGCTGCACACGGGTTCAATGATGTCGTCGAACAGAAGGTCGACTTCGGTATCGGGTTGTTTGCCACTGCCTAACTGGATGCTGACGTCTATACGGTCTTGCTCGAAATCCACTTTGCCGGCTGAATTGATAATCAACACGGACAATTCCGGGTACTGCTTGTGAAGCTTTTCCAGTCGAGGAATCAACCATTTTGCGGCAAAGGTCGTATAGGTGTGTACCCGTATCGTATTGTCGTTGCCGCGTTCGAGAATGCTATGGGTCGCGTCTGAAATCTGGTCGAAAGCTGGAATAATCCGCTCGCCGAGTTCTTGCCCTATCTCAGTCAGGGTGATTCCTCGTTGTTCGCGCCGAAACAGTTTTACGCCCAGATACTTTTCCAGCACGTCCAGTTGTTTGCTGATTGCGGATTGGCCGACATGAAGCTCTCTGGCTGCCTTGGTCAGACTCTTGGTGCGCGCTACAACGTAGAACGCCCTCAGCGGATTCATGGGAGGGATTTTCTTGGACATGTAAGAGGTGCCGGCTATTTGGATGGATTATAGTCTGGTGCCATTACCTTCACAGGTATGTGGCTTGCGACCTTGCATGCTGCGATGCCTAGCACGCAATCTAGCCACACGCGACAATCGTGCGTACACATGCCGGCATGCATGGCGCTGCGCGAAGAAGACGACACTGAAAAATCCAGCTTGCGGGGTATCATCGCCGACCTCATGGCGCCGGATGAGGGCGAGATCCGGATTGACGGCCGCCACCTTGGGTGAGCCGCCCGTCGTCATCGCGGACGGCTCCAGCAATGGACTGGACGCGCTGCCCCACGTTCAGTCAATGTTGCCGCGCTGCGCTAAGCGCGGCGTATTCAACCTTCGCTTTGTCCAGCGCCGGGCACGGTGCCTTTAGGGCGTGTAAGGTAGGCAGGCTAATCCGGCTGTTATACGAAATGGACCTTCGCTGGGGTTTCCATCAAGGCTTCGCCGCCTTTCTCCGTTACGAGCAAGGGGAATTCCAGCCGCATCCCACCGACATTGGGCACATAAAGGTGCGTACCCAGGGCAACGACCATGCCGGCCTGGACGACGTCCTGGCTGCGCAGGTTGATGAACGGCCTGGTTCTTGCGCAGGTTCCCAGGCCATGGCCGAAGGTGGGAAGGCAATAATCCGTCAAGCCGTGGCGCTCAAACACGGCAAGACCTTTCTTCACGACTTCGGGCACCGCATGGCCGGGTTTCATGTTTTCAATCATGGTCGCCACCACTTCTTCCCAGCAGTCGATCATGCCTTGTTGCTGAGCCGTCGGCTTGCCGAGAAAAACCGGAATCGAAGAGTCGGCAAGGTAAAGGTCGATCATGGGGTGCAGATCCAGGATGACGAACTCATTGTCTTGAATCAGTTTTTCCGAGGCCTGCTGGGTTACGCCATGCAGATATCCTGTGCGGTTTCCGGACCCGACTTCCGTTCCGCCGGTCAATGCCCAGGCCCAGGTGCTGCCGTTGTCGCGATTGGCTTTTTCTATCGCGCCGGCAACGGAGTTTTCAGTGACGCCGGCCCGCACCGCGTCGCGGCCCGCATTGAAGCCTTTATCCGCTACATGCGCGGCAAAGCGCAGGCGTTCAATTTCGGCCGCATCCTTGATAAGCATGACGTCGTCAAGCATGTCGACGCCGTTTTGAATATCGGCATTGGGAAGCAGCTCTTTCAGCTCCAGGTATTCGCTTGCGCATATCATGCCGGGCGCAATCTGCGCGGCTCCCGGGTGGGCAAGATCTATGCCGATGCGGCCCTTCGACAATCCCAGTTCGTTCAGCTTTTCGGCGATGGCGCGGGTGAAATCCGAAAAAGTGAATGGCGTAATGTCGACATCGACTCCCTCTTCGCGGATACGGCTGGCGTCCCATGCCCAGTAGACAAATTTGCAGTCGCCATTTGCCGTGACGATGACCGCGCCTCGCCATGGCATGAACGCGCCGCTCAAGTAATGCAGGGCGCCTTGCCGCGTTCCCACATAGGCATCAAATCCCGCGGCCTTCACGGAAGCGGCGATCTTTTGGCGGCGGGCTTTGAAATCGATGGGAGTGAATTGTTGAATCATGAAAAAACATCCTGTGTGGCTGTGAGTTATTCCGGCTGAATGCCGGCATCTTTAATGATCTGGGCGGATTTCTTGACCTCCGCCTCGATGAAGGACTGGAACTCCTCGGGCTTGCTGGCGACGATCTGCAGGCCCGCGGCCTGAAGCTTCTTTTCGATCTCGGCATCGCGCAGCGCGGCGGCGATCGCCGAATTCAGCGTGTCCAGGGTCTGCTTGGGAATTCCTGCGGGACCGACGAATCCGTACCAGGATCCGGCGCGATAGCCGGCGACGCCCGCCTCATCGATCGTTGGCACATCCGGGAGCTCTGGCAAGCGTTTTTCGGATGCCGTGCCCAGCGCAAGCAGCTCACCGCTGCGCACCCGGGGCAGGGCTTGCGGACTGATGTCCATCAATAGCGATACGCGCCCGGCCAGAAGATCGATATACGAGTTTCCCGATCCCTTGTAAGGGACGTGGGTCATCTTGATGCCCGCCATTTTTGCAAACTGCTCCATGGCAAGATGCATGGATGAGCCTGTGCCGCCTGAGGCGTAGACAATCCCGCCTGGCTCGGCTTTCGCCTTTGCGATCAGCTCTGCAACGGTTTTTACCCCCAGGCTGGGATGCGCCACCAGGATCATCGGCGAATTCACGGCTTGCGATACCGCGGTGAAGTCCTTGATCGTGTCATAGGGCACTTCTTTGTACAGGCTGGCATTGGCGGCATGGTTCCCGGGCGAGGCGACGCCCAGGGTATAGCCATCCGGCGCGGATTTTGCCACCATCGACGATCCCAGCATGCCATTGGCGCCAGGCTTGTTTTCGACGATCACGCTTTGCCCCAGGTTGTCCGACATATGTTTCCCTACAACTCGAGCGAGCATGTCGGTCGTGCCGCCGGGCGCATACGGTACGATAATGCGGATGGGCTTGTTGGGAAATGTGCTTGCCTGCGTGGTTAACGGCGCCAAGCAGGCCGATGCCAGGGATATCGCAAGAAATAGACGACGTTTCATGAAAGGATTGCCTCCGATTTTTATGGAATGGTTTGGACTGAATAGGGTTACCATAAATCATGCCGCTCTTGTCTCCTATACGCCCATTCCTCTAACAGATATACGATGCACGCATGACGCACAACATTGATATCCAAACCTTGCGTTTATTCCTGAAGGTGGCGGAACTGGGCAATATTTCGCGTGCCGCCGATGCCTTGTCCTTGACGCAGCCATCGGTAAGCCGAAGCCTGAAGGCGCTGGAGGAGTCGCTCAATGCGCCTTTATTCCACCGTACGGGACGCGGCGTGCAGCCAACGGCTGTTGGCGCGCTGGCAATTGAGCAGGCCAGGAAGGTGGTCGAAGGGTGCGACAGCTTTGTCAGGGATATCCGCGAACGTAGCGGCGGTCCCAGTGGCGTCGTTTCCATTGCCTTGCTGACCGCCTATATGCGTGCCTTTGCCGCTGACCTGTTCGACGAGGTGCAGCAAAAGTATCCGGGCGTAATACTCAGAATGGTGGAAAGCTTCAGCGCGCAGCACGAAGAGTGGTTGACCAGCGGGCAAGTGGACATTGCGCTGATCACCCAGTATCGGGCGCTGCGCATTGCGAACGAAGACGTGCTGGCGCAGTCCGACCTGGCGCTGATTGGCCAGAAGCCGCTGGGCTCGCCCAATAAGGACATTCCGTTTCGCGATCTGAACGACATCCCGCTGGTGCTTCCGGCGTCGCCAAACGGGCTCCGCGTCCGCATGGAGGAAGAGGCGCTGAAGCAGGGAATCCGTTTGCGCATTATTTTTGAAGCGGATTCCATCGAAGCGCAGCTTGCCTTGATCCGGCGCTCAAGATGCTACGCCATCTGGAGCGAGCACCTGGCGCGGCAGGAAAATTATGTGAACAAGCTGTACATCAGGCGCATCGTCGCACCGACGCTGCCGCGTTATGTTGTGCTTCGTACCACGACGCATCATCCGCTGAGCAGGGCCGCCCGCGAGGTTGCCCATCTTCTGCGAAGGCTGATCAACGATGCCCATGAAATCAGGTAGCGGCCTGGGGCCAGCCCGGATAATGATCGGCTCAATCAACGATCCACCCTAACCACGACACGGCAATCATGAAGACGAAAGAACGCGACGAATTGCTTCAAGTGCTGAAGGCACGCTATGAAAAGAACATGCATCGCCACAAAGGTATCGCATGGGCCGATGTTCAGGCCCGGCTGGAAAACAATCCCGCCGCGCTGAAGTCGCTGCATGCGATGGAGGCAAGCGGCGGCGAGCCGGACGTAATCGGCAAGGACGAGAGCGGGCATGTAGTCATTTGCGATTGCTCTGCGGAAAGCCCGGCAAGCCGCCGAAGCGTCTGCTACGACCAAGAGGCCCTGGACTCGCGCAAGGAGAACAAGCCCAAAAGCAGCGCCATGGAGATGGCTGGCGAGATGGGCATAGACCTGTTGACGGAAGAGCAGTACCGCGATCTGCAGGCGCTTGACGTGTTCGATACGAAAACATCAAGCTGGATAGAGACCCCGCGCGATGTTCGCGGGCTCGGGGGAGCCCTTTTCTGCGATCGCCGTTATGGCAGGGTCTTCGTGTATCACAACGGCGCGCAGTCCTATTACGCGGCAAGGGGCTTCCGTGGCTTGCTCCGTGTCTAGGCATGAGCCGCAAATCGTCCAATGATGGTGGCGCTGGCTTCGTTTAATCCGGCGACCTCCACCGACCTGCCTTCCCGCCTTAGCTTGAGTACCACCTTATCCAAGGCGCCCACAGCGGAAATGTCCCAGAAATGTGCGGCTGAAACGTCGAGCACAACCTTGTCCACCGCCTCTTTGAAGTCGATGGCTTCGGAAAAGCGCTCGGTGGAAGCAAAAAACACCTGGCCCGAGTAAGCATACGTGCGTGTCCTTCCATCTTGGGACAGTTCCGATTTGACCGTGAGCAGCCGCTTCACCTTGCCCGCAAAGAACAAGCCGCTAAGGATTACACCCGTCAATACGCCTTGTGCCAGGTCGTGGGTCCAGACCACAACGGCAACGGTCGCAATCATCACCACGGACGATTGCCAGGGGTGTGAGCGTAAATTTCGAATTGAGCTCCAGCTGAACGTACCGATCGACACCATGATCATGACGGCGACCAGCGCCGGCATTGGAATCTGTGCGACCAGAGGACCGAGCGCCACGATCAGGAAAAGGAGGAAAGCGCCGGCGACGAAGGTGGACAGGCGCGTGGATCCCCCCGACTTCACGTTGATCACGGATTGGCCGATCATGGCGCAGCCGCCCATTCCGCCAAAGAATCCCGTCACAAAATTGGCGATGCCCTGGCCTTTGCATTCCCGCCGCTTGTCGCTGGGCGTGTCGGTCAGATCGTCAACGATCTGTGCCGTCATCATGGACTCTAGCAATCCCACGGCGGCCATCGTCAGCGAATAGGGAAGGATGATGCGCAGGGTTTCCAGGCTGAAAGGAACATTGGGAATCAGGAATGCAGGCAGCGACGAAGGCAGCTTCCCCATGTCTCCAACGGTGTTGACAGACAAGCCGCCATAGATCGACACCATTGTCAGCGCGACGATCGCAATCAGGGGCGAAGGAACAGCTTTTGTCAGGCGAGGAAACAGATAAATGATGGCCAAGCCGGCGGCAACCATGGCGTACGTCACCCAGGTCACATTAATGAGCTGCGGCAATTGCGCCAGGAAGATCAGGATCGCCAGCGCATTCACGAAACCGGTGACGACCGACCGCGAGACATATTGCATCAGCAGATCAAGGCGAAGAAAGCCGGCCGCCACCTGAAGGATTCCCATAAGAATGGTGGCGGCGAAAAGATAATCCACCCCATGGTCCTTGACCAGGGGTACGACCACGACCGCAACGGCGGCGGTTGCGGCCGAGATCATGCCGGGCCTGCCGCCGACCAGCGCGATGATGACCGCGATGGAAAAGGAGGCATAAAGGCCCACGCGGGGGTCAACGCCCGCAATGATGGAAAAGCCGATGGCTTCCGGGATAAGGGCGAGGGCGACAACGATGCCCGCAAGAATATCGGCGCGGGGACTGGCCGTCCATTCGCGGCGGAAGGTGGAAAGAAAAGACATGGGTTGGGCTAAGCTGAAATTAGCAAGCGAGGCGATCGCCCGAGGGTGTTGGCCGTTGGCAGCCTTGGGGCGAGCCGTTATTCGCTTGAAGTTGTCCGAGGGATAGGCGCCCGGCCGAGCCACCCGGCGTAGCCGGGTCCACTTAAATCGCTATCGCAGCGACGCGGCATCCATTGCAGGGCCGCGATGCCGGATTGTACATGGACCGGTGAAATCGAACAGAGGGGCGGCCGGCTCGGCAGCGCCAAGCATCCGCAAAGGAACGACTACTTCCGCCGCCGATAGACCAGGGCAATGCGGGCAAAGGCGATCTGCAATTCCTTGGTTCCGGCCTGGAACACCACTGGCCGCCCTCGCGTCGTGAAGCAGACCAATCGCTTGGACGCCACCAGCGGAATGAACTTCGCGAATTGGATATCTTCCCAGGCGACCTCGCGCCGCCCAAGCCAGGACTGGCGGATGCCCGATTCCGTGATGCTGGTTTCTGAAACCAGCATATAGCGGGCCAATACCACCAGGCCTATGAAGCACACGATGATGCTTCCCGCCACCAGCGGGCTGATGTTCTGGCCGACCGGGCTGGCGGCGGTGCGTGCGATCTGGATGCCGATGAACACCAGCACCGCGCAGGCGAATACTTTTATCCATTTGGGCCATGCCACGCCTTTCAGTGGCAGGGGGCCGATCTCTTGCAGCAACTGCGCGTGTTCATCCGGGCTGGGTTTTTGGTGTGCAAACATGCTCTTCAGGCCGCCTTGCGCGCTGCCATGGCATTGCCCGCCCGGCTGGAGGACTTGTGCCCGATATGGTGCGAAATCCACTGGCCGATGTCCACGACCGCGTCCAGGTCGACGCCGGTTTCTATACCGAGCCCGCGCATCATGTACAGGACATCCTCGGTGGCCACGTTGCCGGTTGCGCCCTTGGCGTAGGGGCAGCCGCCTATGCCGGCCACCGACGTATGGAATATGGAAATGCCGGCTTCCATGGCCGCCAGGATATTGGCCAGGGACTGGCCGTAAGTATCGTGGAAGTGGCCTGATACCCGCGATGGATCGACGATTTCGGTGACGGCGCGCATGACCCGGCCGACTTGTACCGCTGTGCCGACGCCTATCGTGTCGGCGATGTCGATTTCATCGCAGCCCAGGGCCAGCATGCGCTGGGCGACATCCACGACCGATTCGATGGGAGTTTCGCCTTGGTAGGGGCAGCCCAGCGCACAGCTGATGCTGCCGCGCAGGCGCAGGCCGGCGGCCTTGGCCGCCTGGGCCACAGGCTCGAACCGCGCGATGGATTCGGCGATCGAGCAATTGATGTTGCGCTGGGAGAAGGCCTCGCTGGCCGCGCCGAAAATCACGGCTTCGTCCACGCCGGCGGCCAGTGCCGCTTCGAAGCCGCGCAGGTTCGGCGTGAGGGCCGAATAGATGGTGCCCGGCCTGCGCTGTATGCCCGCCATGACTTCCGCGCCGTCGGCCATTTGCGGCACCCACTTGGGCGAAACGAAAGAGGCTGCTTCGATGTTCTGGAAGCCTGCCGCCGAGAGGCGGTCGATCAGTTCGATCTTGCCTGTGGTTGCGACGAATTCCTTTTCGTTCTGCAGGCCGTCGCGCGGAGAGACCTCGACGATCTTGACTTTAGCGGGCAAAGACATGGAAGTATTCCTTGTGTGATGGCGGGTTGTGGCGGGTGGCATGCTGGCCGCGGTCGATGGATTATCGTAAATATATACCGTTAACGGCGTTGGTAGCGTCCGTCGCTCTGGCGAACGACGGTATCCGACAGCTCCAGTTGCAGGAGGCGGCCGTTCAGCGAAGGCAGGTCCAGGCCGGTGCGTTGCTGCAGGGTATCCAGGTGGACGGGATCATGGCCCAGTGCGTCCAGGACACGTTGGTCATCGGCGTCGGTCGCCGGCATTGCGGCGCGGGTGGCTTGTTCCGCGGCACCGCTGTCGGGATTGGCCTCTTGCGGGACTGCGGGCCGCCCCAGTTCATCGTGGATGTCTTCCGCCGATTCCACCAGCTTCGCGCCCTGGCGTATCAGGGCATGGCAGCCCCGCGACAGGGGCGAATGTATGGATCCCGGAATGGCGAAGACTTCGCGTCCCATTTCGGACGCCAGCCGGGCGGTAATCAGCGAACCGCTTTGCTTTGCCGCCTCGACCACCAGCACGCCGCGCGACATGCCGGCCACCAGCCGGTTCCGCTTTGGGAATTGATAGGGCAGCGCGCGCGTGCCCAGAGGGAACTCGGATACCAGCGCGCCGGCGGCTGCGATCCGGTGCGCCAGATCGCGGTTGGCGGCCGGATACACGATATCGATGCCGGTGCCCAGCACGGCCACCGTGCCGCCGGCGGCGGAGCCGGCCAACAGGGCGCCTTCATGGGCGGCGGTGTCTATGCCTTGAGCAAGGCCGCTGGCTATGCACCAGCCTTGCCGGGCGAGGTGGCGGGCAAACGCCCGGGCGTTGTCCATGCCGCCGGCGCTGGCGCTGCGTGCGCCGACGATGGAGATGGCCGGGCGGGCCAGGAAGTCGGGATTGCCGTTGACATACAGCAGCAGCGGGGGATCGTGAATGTCCAGCAGCGCTTGCGGGTAGGCGGGATCGGCCAGCGTCAGCAAATGGTGGCGGGGCTGCTCCAGCCAGGCCACCGTCCGGTCGATGACCGCTTGCACTTCTTCATCGGGCTGGCGCCCCAGCTGTTGCGCCAGTTCCATGGGCAGAAGCTTGCCCAGGCTGCCGGCGGACAGGCCATAGATTTGTTGAGGCAGCCCGATGGCGGCCAACAGATTGCGGGCCTGGGCGGGACCCAGGCCCGGTTCGAGCGACAGGCGCAGCCAGGCGCGGAGTTCTTCAGAAGGCAAAATGACGGGCATAGGGCTAGTGTGGCACAGGACAGGGGCGCTGCGGCCCTGGCAGGACGAACTTTGCGCGCTGAAAAGGGTCAAAAATAGTAGTTTGATTTATCATAGAAGCTTACACGCATTCCCGGACCCGTTTTATGGCTTTACTTCCTATTCTTCGATATCCCGACCCGCGCTTGCACAAGGTTGCCCAGCCGGTTCAGGCGGTCGACGACCGCATTCGCCAGTTGGTGCGCGACATGGCCGAAACCATGTACGCCGCTCCGGGTGTCGGGCTGGCGGCGACCCAGGTCGACGTCCATGAACGGGTGGTCGTTATCGATGTGTCCGAAGACGGCGACGATCTGCACGTGCTGATCAATCCCGAGATCATCTGGAAAAGCGAAGAAACCCAGGTCTACGAAGAGGGCTGCCTGTCGGTGCCCGGCGTATACGACGAGGTCCAGCGTTCGGCGCGCATACGTGTGCGCGCCCTGGACCTGCAAGGAAAAAGCTACGAATTCGACGCCGATGGCCTGCTGGCGGTCTGCGTTCAGCATGAGCTGGACCATTTGCTGGGCAAGGTTTTTGTCGAATACCTATCCGTCCTGAAGCAAAACCGCATCAAGACGCGCCTGCGCAAGCAAGAGCGCGAGGCGCTTCGGGCATAGGTCTTGTAGCCAACGGGCCTTGGCTTTTCGCCACTTGGTATCATGGCCGATTCACTTTCTTGAATCGGCTTTTTATTTATGCGTATAGTTTTTGCAGGCACACCCGAATTCGCCCGTTTGGCTATCGACGCCCTTATCGCCGCCGGCCATCAGGTGCCTTTGGTGCTGACTCAGCCCGACCGTCCTGCGGGCAGGGGGCTGAAACTTACGCCCAGCCCCGTGAAGCAGGCCGCGCAGGAGGCAGGAATTCCTGTTTGCCAGCCGCGCAGCCTGCGCCTTGAAGGCAAGTATCCCGAAGATGCTTCGGCCGCCCGGCAGGCTTTGCTGGACGCCGCTCCCGACCTGATGGTGGTGGCCGCCTATGGCCTGATACTGCCTGAATGGGTCTTGTCCCTGCCCGCATACGGCTGCTTCAACATACACGCCAGCCTGCTGCCCCGCTGGCGCGGCGCGGCGCCCATCCAGCGCGCCCTCCAGGCGGGCGATGAGCAAACCGGCGTCACCATCATGATGATGGATCAGGGACTGGACACCGGCGCCATGCTGCTGACGCGCGCCATACCCATAACATCCGGGCATACCGCCGCCAGCCTGCACGATGAGCTGGCTCAAGTCGGTGCGCAAGCGATCGTCCAGGCAATCGACGAACTGCGGCAGGGAACGCTGGTGGCCCGCCCGCAGCCCGACCAGGGGGTGACGTATGCGGCCAAGCTGGAAAAGTCCGAAGCGCCGCTGGACTTTACGCTGCCGGCCGATGTGCTGGCCCGCCGTGTCCGCGCCTTCAACCCGGTTCCGGGCTCAACGCTGCATTTGCCCGGTTTAGCTGAGCCGGTCAAGGTGTGGGATGCGGCGAGTTTGCCCGGCGATGCTTCCGTGAGTGAGGGCCGCCAGCCCGGAGATGTGCTGCGGACCGGCCCCGAAGGTATCGACATCCTTGCCGCCGATGGGATCCTGCGCTTGCTGGAGCTGCAGAAAGCCGGCGGCAAGCGACAGTCGGCGGCCTCTTTCCTGCTGGGCTGGCATCCTCATTAGTGTCAGCGGACATCAAGGATACGACTATGAATCACCCGCCCGACGATCTCAAGGGTATATCCGCCGCGACCTTGGATTATTACCGGCAAAATGCGCAAGGCTTTCGGGCGGGGACGCGGGATCATGATGTCAGCCAGAACATAGCGGCACTGTTGCGCCATATACAGGGGGCGCCGCCCTATCGGATTCTGGATTTCGGTTGCGGGCCGGGCCGCGACCTCAGGACCTTTGCGGACCTGGGGCACAAGCCGATAGGGCTTGATGGTACCGAGGCATTCGTATCCATGGCCCAAGCCGAATCCGGTTGCGAAGTATGGCTGCAGGATTTCCTTGACCTGGATTTGCCGGACGGCCATTTCGATGGCGTATTTGCCAATGCGTCGCTGTTCCATGTGCCGGGCGCGGCACTGCCCAGGGTGCTCAGGCAACTGCATGCCGCACTGAAGCCATCGGGCGTTTTGTTCAGCTCCAACCCGCGTGGCGGAAACCAGGAGGGCTGGAGCGGCGGCCGTTATGGCGTCTACCACGATCTGGCCTCATGGAGCCGGGTGATGACCGAAGCCGGCTTCACCGAGATCGAGCATTACTATCGGCCCCAGGGCCTGCCGCGCGAGCAGCAGCCCTGGCTGGCCAGCGTCTGGCGCAAAGCCTAGCGTTTTCTACCGCGGTCCTGCTTGCCGTTCCCGCTTCGGGTCTGCCGGCCTTTTCCTCACCACGCTTACGTCTGTTTCTGGCCTTCCGGCCTGAAGCGGGGCGTTTGCCGTCTTTCTGGGGTAAACCCTAGTGCATATCTTAAATATATCACAGATATAATCAAGCCAGAACGCAAACCATAACCAAGAATTGGAGACACACCATGAACATAAATCGTCGCTCAGTACTGAAGGCAGCATCCGCCGTCGCGGCCACGTCGGTCTTTGGGGCGCCATCTTTGGCGCTGGCTCAGAAGACCACCAAGTGGAAGGTGCAAACGCTGTGGGGCGCCGGGGAGGACACCTATGGAATGTTTCAGGCCTTCTGCGACAACGTAAAGAAGAACACCGGCGGCCGCCTGGAAATCACACCTTTCTCGGCGGGCGCCATCGTCGGCACGTTCGAAACCCTGGATGCGGTGGGCCAAAACGTAATTCAGGGGCATTCGACCTATCCGGGCTATTTCGCCGGCAAAGAGCCGGCGCTTGCCGTGATAGGCGATTTTGCGTTCGGCTATACCGAGCCCATGCAGCAGAATGCCTGGCTGAATGAAAAGGGCGGCATGGACATGATCCGCGCCGCCTACGACAAGTTCAATGCCTACACCGTGGGATGCACGTGGTGGGGCGTGGAGTCGTTGACCTGCAAGGTGCCGGTCCGCGGTCCCGACGACTTCAAGGGACTGAAGCATCGCGGCGCCCAAGGCCTGGCGGCGGAAACCATTGCGAAGATGGGCGCTTCCATCGTTGTCATCCCAGGCGGGGAAGCCTATTCGGCGCTGGAAAAAGGCGTCGTGGATACGGTCGACTGGTCCACCTTGTCGGTCAACAACAAGATCGGCTTCTTCGAGATCGCCAAATTCGCGACCTATCCGGGCTTTCATTCCATGCCCATCCAGGATTTCACCGTCAACAAAGCGGCCTGGAAAGCATTGCCGGACGACGTCAAGGCCATCGTTGAACAGACTTGGAAAGAGTTCTCGGCCTATCAGGTCAAGAAGATCGCCGAGAACGATCTTGTGGTGGCTGAAGAGGTAAAGAAGAAAGGCGTGGAGCTGATCGCCTGGAGCGATGCGGATCGCTTGCGCGGCCGTGAGCTGGCGCATGAAGTCTGGAGCGAATGGGCGAAGAAAAGCCCGCTGGCCAAACAGGCGGTGGAATCCCAGCAAGCCTATCTGCGTGAAATCAAACTCCTGGCCTGATAACGATGAACTTATTCATACACTTCATTGGACGTGTGAACGAGTGGGTTGGCCGCGTGGCCGGCCTGCTTATTCTGCTGGTGGTAGCCATCATAGTGCGTGAAGTGATAGCGCGCAGCGTGTTTCACTCGCCAGCCTTGTGGGCGGATGAATCCATGACCTACATCGCGGGTTTTGTGTACGTGCTGGGCGGCGGCTACGCCATGCTGCACCGCCGGCACGTGGCGGTGGACATGGTCTATGAGCGCTTCGGCCGGCGCGGCCGCCGCCTGTGCGACTTGCTGGCCTTCGCTCTGTTTACCGCCTACTGCTTCACGCTGATCTGGTATGGATGGAACATGGCGGTCAGCTCGTTCCTGCAAAACGAGACTTCGGGAACGCTCTGGAATCCGCCGATCTGGCCCGTCAAGTTCGCCATTCCCATCGCCGGCCTGCTGCTGTTCCTGCAAGGCGTGGCGAACCTGGCCGAGAACTTCAGATCCTCAAAAGCGTAAGCGCATCCACACACTAATTTAGATAAGGCAGACCATGTCCTTAGGATACTTAACGCTCCTCGTTTTCGGAGCGCTCATCAGCGCCTTGATTGTCGGGCTGCCCATTGCGTTCGCAACAGGCGCAGTAGCGGTGGTAATGGCCGTCTGGCTGTTCGACCTGAATACGCTCAATATCGTCGTAAGCCGTGTGTTCACCCTGATGGGGAACAACATTCTGCTGTCCGTGCCGCTGTTCATCCTGATGGCCAACATCCTGGAGAAGGCCGGCATCGCGGAAGATATTTTCAAGGCGGCATACATATGGTCGGGCAAGCTTCGCGGCGGACTGGCCGTCGCGGTGGTCATTTCCTGCGCGCTAATGGCCGCCATGGTCGGGGTGATCGGCGCGGAGATCGTGACCATGGGCGTGGTGGCCCTGCCCGCGATGTTGAAGCGGGGCTACGGCAAATCGCTGGCGCTGGGATCCATATGCGCGGGCGGCGGACTTTCGACACTGATCCCGCCCAGCGTCGTGTTCATCATGTATGCCCTGACGTCGGGCACGTCGATAGGCCAGTTGTACATGGCCGGCGTCTTTCCAGGCCTGCTGCTGGGCGGCCTGTACATCATCTACATCGTCACCATCAGCTACCTGAAACCGGAAATCGCTCCCAGCGCGCCGCCCGAGGACCTGGACATTCCATTCCTTGAAAAGCTCGCCTATGCCAAGAATCTGATTCTTCCCGGCATGGTGGCTTTCTCGGTGCTGGGCTCGTTGTACCTGGGCTGGGCGACGCCGACGGAGGCCGCCGGCGTGGGCGTGGTGGGTGCCCTGATAGCGGCCCTGGTCAACAGGCGCTTCACCTGGCAGGGCCTGTATGCGGCGGTGGTCGACACCACCAAGGTCACATGCATGCTGTACTGGCTGTTCTTCGGGGCCTCGGTGCTGGTGGGCATGTACACCATGGCGGGCGGCACTCAGTACCTGAAGGAAATGCTGCTGGGCCTGCCGGGCGGAAGATGGGGCGTCCTGATCACCATGAACCTGATCTGGATCGTGTTGGGCTGCGTCGTGGACTGGATAGGCATTTTGCTTCTGACGGCTCCGGTGTTCGTGCCTGTGGCTGTCGCGCTGGGCTTCGATCCGATCTGGCTGGGCGTGCTGTTTTGCATGAATATGCAGATCAGCTATATATCGCCGCCTTTCGGTCCCGCCGCCTTCTATCTGAAGGGCGCCGCCCCGGACAACATTTCCATCGGCGATATCTTCCGGTCGGTATGGCCGTTCCTGGGTTTGCAGTTTGTAGCGCTCGGACTGGTGATGGCATTTCCCGCCATTGCGCTATGGCTTCCGCAAACCATGATTGCGAGGTAACACCACAATGCAACAGAATCGAATATCCACGCACGTCTCCACCCATGACGAGCGCCCGGCGTGGCGTCTTGACACCGATGTCCTGGTGGTGGGTGGCGGTGCGGCGGGCGTGGCCGCCGCGCATACGGCAGCCCGCCAGGGCCTGAAAGTGCTTGTTCTCGAACGCTACGGTTTCTGCGGCGGCGGAGCCGTGGCGGGCATGTCCGGAACCATTTGCGGACTTTACTTGGCGCATGAGGGGCGGGACAAGGCGCCGGAGCGTTTGGTGCATGGCTTTGTCGACCGTTTCATCGCCGCTATGGACGAACGCAACGGCCTGACGGGTCCCGTCCGCTACGGCCAGACCTTCACCCGCGTGCATGAACCGCATGCCTGGCGTGAGAGCGCCGAAGGCCTGCTGGCCAGCCAGGGGGTTCAAGTGCTGTACCACAGCATGGTGACCGACGTCCTTCTGGGCGGCGGCGAGCACATCGCGGGCGTTATCGCCTATACCAAGCAGGGCAAGCTAGAGGTGCGGGCAAAAGTCACGATCGACGCGAGCGGCGATGCCGATCTTGTTGCGATGGCCGGCCTGGCGACCCGGGTCGGCCTTGACGGACATGTGCAGAATCCAACCATGATCTTCCGTCTCTCCGGCGTGGATGTCGAACGCTTCCTGCGGGAGTACGGGGAAGATTCCATCATGCCGGATCGGATCACGCAGCAGATCCTGGCGTTCAATGCCAACGGCGATTACAAGCTGCCGCGCGCCAAGGTATTTCTGTTTCCCACGCCCCGGCCCAACGAGCTGATATGCAATTGCACCCGCGTCATAGGCGGCGATGGCCGTGAGTTGAACCCCCTGATCGCCAGGGACTTCAGCGAAGCCGAGATCGAGGGCCGCAAGCAGGTGCGCGAATACGAGCGCTTCTTCCGCGATCATCTGACGGGATGCGAGGGGGCTTATCTGAACGATACGGGAGTACAGGTGGGCACGCGCCAGACCCGGCAGGCGGTGGGTCTTCAGACGCTGACCAACAACGATGTGGTGGCGGGCACGAAACGCCGCGACGGGATAGCCCGTTCAGCCTGGCCCATCGAACTGCACAGCGGAGAAAAGCCCCGCCTGTCCTGGCTGTTCGAGGATTACTACGAAATTCCATATGAATGTTTTGTCCCGTCCAGGGGCGAATCATTGCTGTTTGCCGGACGCTGTCTTTCGGCGGAGCACGAGGCAATGGCCTCGGCGCGGGTAACGGCCCAGTGTTTCAGCTATGGGCATGCGATAGGGCATGCGGCCGCGTTGGCGATTAATGAAAACCTTGCCGTCAGAGATATCAAGGGCGAAGACATTCGCTTTGTCCTGAATCGCGACGGCGCCGAATTGGGAGCTTGACACCATGATACAACGCAGTTCAGAGGGAGCGGTCGCCATACTGACCATAGACCGCCCCAACCGGCGCAATGCGCTAAGCGAGGAAACCGTTCTATCGCTGAAGCGGCACCTTAGGGACATCGAATCCGACCCGGCTATCCGCGTCACCATCATCACCGGAAGCGCGCCGGGCTTCTGCGCGGGCAGCGACCTGAAAGAGTTGGCCAACATGGATCTTGACGGCATGTGCGTGCACGAAGCCGACACGGGCCTGTTCTGCCGTTCCATCAGCCAATTGCGAAAACCGGTCATCGCGGCCGTGGAAGGTTTTGCCCTGGGCGGTGGATTCGTCTTCGCCGCGTCTTGCGACATCATTGTCAGCGGCTCGTCGTGCCGCTGGCATTTGCCGGAAGTCCAGATAGGGTGGATTCCTCCGTGGGGATTGGAAACCCTGGTGGCCAGGCTGGGACCGGTGGCCGCCCGCCGCCTTGCCTGGGGCGGCGAGGTCTGTGACGGCGCCGAAGCCTATCGCATCGGGCTGGCGGATTATCTGGCGAAAGACGGCCAGGCATTGAAAACGGCGCTGGAAGTGGCCCAAAGGCTGGCCGGCCTGCCGGATGTGGCGGTAGCGGCGGTCAAGGCGTATTTTGCGCCTCACGCGGGCAAGGACGGTGAAACCGGCGATGTGATCGCCAATCGCATGTTTGAAGAGAACTGCAAGCACCCCGCGGCTATTGCAACATTAAAGAAATTTGGAGTCCGGGCATGAGCAAGATATGCTCTTTGAAGGAAGCGGTGTCTGATATTCAGGACGGCCAGACCGTCGCCAGCGTGGGAGTGATAGGCTGGATCACGCCCGATGAGTTGCTGAAGGGCTTGGGGGATCGGTTCGAGCAAGGAGATGGGCCCAGGGACTTGACCTTTTATTTCCCTTGCGGCACGGGCGATGCCATGGATATCGGCGGCATGGACCATGTGGCAAAGAAAGGCCTCATGAAAAGAATCGTCTCTGGTTCTTATATCAATCCCGTGCATCCGCGCACCGGTGAGCGCCCCAAACTGATGCAATTGATCAAGCAGGATGCCATCGAGGCTTATAGCTGGCCGATAGGCGCATCGATGCAGTGGCTGCGCGAGGTCGCACGGAAAAGCCCGGGCTATCTGACCAAGATAGGGATAGGCAGCTATATCGATCCCGAGCAGGACGGCGGCAAGCTGACCACGCTGGCTACGGAAGATCTGGTTGAAAAGCTCTCGTTCAAGGGCGAAGAGTATTTGTTCTATCGCAGCTGGCCGATACATCATTGCTTCATCCGGGCCAGCTCGGCGGACGAGTTCGGCAACCTGTCTTTCGAGGATGAGGGGTTGATGTCGTCCGCGCTGGCGCTTGCGCTGGCCACCAAGGCTTGCGGCGGCACGGTTGTGGCACAGGTCACCCGGCAGGTGGACAGGTATTCGCGCCCGGCCGGCATGGTCCGCATACCGGGCGATTTCGTCGATAAGGTCGTTATCGTGCCGGATCAGGTCATGGTGACGGATACGCCGCATGATGCGCGTTATCTTTCGCCAGCCAATCTGCAGCTGGATTCGCTGCCGAAAATCCCATTTGGCGCCGACAAGATCATTGGCCGGCGCGCCTATATGGAAGTGCCCAAGCATACATTGACCATCCTGGGGTTCGGGGCGTCATCCGACATGCCGCTGGTCATGGTTGAAGACGGTGCGCTGAATGAAGGCAATATGCACGAATACCGTTTCACGACCGAGCATGGATCGTACGGGGGCGTGGTCATGACGGGCTGGCAGTTCTCGACCAATATGTGGCCCGAGGCGCTGGTCGACGGTGTAACGCAATTCGATGCGATCGACGGCGGCTTGTGCGAATGCACGGCGCTTGCGTTTGCCGAATTCGATGCGGGCGGCCATGTGAACGTAAGCAAGTTCGGCGCTGCCAATCCCGGAGCCGGCGGGTTCATCGATATCGCGCATAACGCGTCCAAGCTCATCTTTACCGGCACGTTTACGGCCGGCGGCCTAAGCGTTTCATCAAACGATGGCGTCTTGCGCATTGACAAGGAAGGCAAGAGCAAGAAGTTCGTCGCGCAGGTCGGCCACATTACATATCCCGTGTGCACCGGTGTGGCGAAGCGAAACCAGGAAGCCTTGGTCATTACGGAGCGGGCGGTTTTCGCGGTCGGGAAAGACGGCCTTGAGCTGATTGAAATCGCTCCCGGGGTCGATCTTCAGAGCGACATTCTGGACCAGATGGGCTTCGTTCCGAAAATCAGCCCCGCGCTCAAGACGATGGATGCCTGGATATTCCGGGATGAGTGTCCGGTGCCGGCTTTGTAGCGATGGACTAGGCGGTGCCGCGCGCGATCAGGGTCGGCATGAAGCAGGCATCGGAGGCGGATTCATGGGTAGCCGCGTCAGCCTCCCTTTCCTGCCGGATCTGCGTTAGCAGCAAAGATACGGCGGCCGACGCCATATCGTGAACCGGCAGGCTTATGCAACTGATCCCAGGCCCCCACAGCTGGAACCAATCGGGATCGTGGTAGGCGATCAATGCCAATTGCCCGGGCACGCCTATTCCGCATTCCCGGATTGCCAGCAGCCCGCCCAGTGTCAGTTCCGGGCTGGCCAGGATTACCGCTGTCGGGGGGGCGTCGCGCGACATCAGGGACAGCATCGACTCGCGCCCGAAATCGGACTTGGGCGGGCCTTGAAACAGCAGCGACGGATCGGCTGTCAGCGAGGCGTCGCGGATCGCCTGCCTATAGCCAAGGGCGCGATCCCGGCCTGTGCTCAGGCTGTTGGAGCTTCCTATGAAGCCGATGCGCGTATGCGATTTCCCGGCAAGATGATGCACAGCCGCCGCGATGCCGGCGCGTTCGTCCAGCGAGACGACGGGCGCCGGCAGGGCGGGATGCCGGCGCAGCAGTTGCACGGCGGGAATCGCGCTTAGAAGCGCAACGGCTTCTTTCCGCAGACCGGCGGTCGGAGCGATGATGACGCCCGCCACCCGGGCTTCGCGCAGGCTTCTTATGTGCTCAAGCTCTACCGAAGGCCGGTCTTCGGAGCTTGCAAGGACCAGTTTGAATCCGTGATGCAGGAACGCCGGTGCGAGCGTTGCCATGGTTTTGCTGTAGAAGTCATTTTGCACATCCGGGAATATCACGCCGATCAGCTCGCTGTGCGTCCGGCGCAGCATGCGTGCGCCGGAATGCGGAATATAGCCCAGCTTGCGTGCCGTTTCCTTCACCAGCTCCCGCGTTTCCTTTCGAATGGCGGGATGGTCGCGCAATGCCCGCGATACGGTAGGGTGGGAAATGCCCAGATGGACGGCAATATCCTTGATCGTGATGTTTTTCATGTATCGGCATGAAGCCTTGGGTGTGATTTCACAGGTGGGGCCCGGCGGCGCGCGCCAGGGTCCCGGCCCATGCCGCGGCGACTTCGCTTAACCGGCTTGCGGGCTTGATGATCAGCGGACGCGCTGTTTTGCGGACCAGTTCCTTGTCTTCTTCCCGGGTAAGGTATTCCACTGGCGACTTTCCGTCGATGCGTGCCAGGAACAGGGCGGGCAGCAGTTGTGCCGCCCTTTGCTCCAATTGGCCTGAATCTTCCCAGTCTACATGGGCGAAGTAGGCCTGGGTAAATGCGTCGAAGCACTGGAGGAAGTCAGAGGCGTGGGAGCGTTGAGGCAGGCACTTCAGCAGGAAATGATTCAGGCAGAAGGCGATATCGAATGCCGGATCGCCGAACCAGGCGCATTCCGCATCAAGGAATACGGGTGAGGCAGGCCCAATAAGAATGTTCTTTGGGCTGACGTCTCCGTGCACCAGCGCCTTGTGCGTGTGCAAGGTCCTTTCAGCGATGCGTTGCAGTTCGCAAGCCAGGTCGGGGTGTGCATCCGCGGTGGCGATCAGGTAGGGCTCAAGGCGTATCGAATAGAAAATGTCATCGGTCTTGAATTTTTCGGGAAGGGACGCGTTGCGGGCCGACGCCGCGTGCAGCAGGCCCAGAAGACCGGCCACCTGCCGCGCTACTCCGGCATCCGCCATTCCGGCCAGAAGCCGGGCCTTCCATACCGGATGGCTTGCGTCGTCCAGGAACTCCATGGCGAAGGCCCCAAGCTTTGCGTCATGCGCCAGCGGCTGGGGCACGGCCTTGGGCGCGTGCTCGAAGGCAAAATTGATCCAGGCCCATTCATAGGCGTTCCGGGACGTCGGCGCGCGCCAGTCGCGGGCAACCTTCAGCTTTGGCAAAGCGCATTTAACGCACAGCGACCTGTCGTCGATGTCGACGCGCCAGATATCGGATGAAACGCCTCCGGTCAACGGCGTCCATTGCATTTCGGCGTTATGTGAGGCCAGGCCGTGCGCATGCAGGAACTCTGGAAGGCGAGGGTCGGGCTGCGGCTGCATCGATGGCGTCATTTTGAAATCCGAAGAGCCCGCGCCCCGGCATAGGGTGCGCCGCTGGCCGCCTCGATGCGCAGCAATTGGTTGTACTTGCACACCGTGCTGGACGTCCGCAGCGAGCCTATCTTGATCTGGCCGGCTGCCGTGCCCACGGCCAAGTCCGCGATAAAAGCATCTTCGGTTTCTCCTGACCGTGCCGAGATGACGGTCGAGTAGCTGCTGGCCTTGGCAAGAGCGATGACATCCAGCGTGCCGGACAGGGTGCCGTTCTGGTTAACTTTGACCAGCACACCGTTGGCGGCCTTGTCGCCTATGCCTTTATGAAGCCTCGTTTGGTTGGTCGTGAACAGGTCGTCTCCCACGAGCTGGATGCGCGCACCCAGCTGTTCGGTTAGCTCGGCCCATCCCTTCCAGTCTTCCTCATCCAGGCCGTCTTCGATCGAAACGACGGGATAGCCGTCCACCCATGTGCGCATCATCGCAATCATTTCACTGGATGAAAGAGTCTTGCCTTCGCGCGCCAAACGGTAATTGCCGTCCGCGTCCTTCAGGGACGTGGCTGCGACATCGATGGCTATCAGCACGTCTTCCCCCGGCTTGAGTCCGGCCGCTTCGATGGACTGGCACATGAGCTGCAATGCGTCGATGCCGCTGCGGCACCCGGGGCTCAGGCCGCCTTCGTCCGCCAGCAAAGTGGGCAAGCCGCGCGCCTGGCATACCTGAGCGGCGGCGCTGCGGACCAGGGAGATGGTGTGGATGGCTTCTTCGATGGAACTCGCGCGCGCGGGAATCGCCAGGAAGTCCTGCACATCCATGCCCCTGCCGGCGTGAAGCCCCCCGCTTAGAATGTTGACCATGGGCAAGGGCATTTGCAGTTGCGGATTTCCGGCCAGTTCGGCGATATACGCGGCCAATGAAAGCGTGCGGGCCGAGGCTGCGGCGCGGCAGGCCGCAATCGACACGCCGAGTATGCCGTTGGCGCCCAGCCGCTTCAGTTGCTCCGTCCCATCGAGCTCGCGTAAGCGATCGTCCAGCCCGCGTTGATCCAGCGCATCGAAGCCGGCAACGCCCTTGGCAATCTCGGTATTGACATGAGTCGCCGCCTTCAGCACACCCAGCCCCCAATAACGCAGGGGGTCGCCATCCCTGAGTTCGTGGGCTTCATGCGAGCCCGTCGATGCGCCCGATGGGACGGCCGCCCGGCCATGGGAGCCGTCGCTCAGCATCACATCCACTTCGATGGTGGGGCGGCCCCGTGAGTCCAGTATCTGACGGGCTTCTATCGTTTTAATGGCTGTGCGCATCGTGCGTCTATCCTTCATGTGTTGCCGCGGTGGCTGAACGAGATAATGCTCATCCGATTACAGCATGAAATGTACACGTGTGCAATATGGGTGCCCGCTTGTGTCCGACGCCGATAAAAGGATGGGCGCGACCAAGAGATATCTTATGCGTGGTTCAATCTGTGCCAGCCGGTAAAATGTTAAGATTCCTTATGTCCCCCTTTATGACCATGTCCAGCGCCGACAGTCGCGATTTTTATCAAATGGCTAAAGATAAAGAAGCAAAAAAAGAATCTTTGGTAGATATCGCGCATCGAGAGCTCGAGAGGCGGTTTGTCACGCTTGAACTGGCCCCGGGATCCATCTGGAAGGAAAGCGAACTGGCCGAGCTTGTGGGCATAGGGCGTACGCCGGTGCGCGAGGCTTTGCAGCGCATGGCTTCGGATCAACTGGTGACGGTGCTCAAGCGGGCGGGCGTCATGATTTCAACCACATCCATACAGGATCAACTGTGCGTGGTGGAAACCCGCCGCGCGCTCGAGGAAATCGTGTCGATACGGGCGGCCAAGGGCGCGCTTGAAGGCGAGAGGCAGTATTTGCGGGATATGGCGGAAGCCATCGAGACGGCGGGGCATCAGGGAGACGTATTCGGCTACCTGCAATTTCACTTCGAAATCAAGCGGGTGGTGGCCCAGTTTGCCCGTAATCCCTATGCGGCGCGCGCGCTAAGGCCCTTGCATACATTCTCGCAGCGCTTTTACTTCATCCATCACCGGCGTTTCAACAACCTGGATGAAGTAGGCAGCGCGCATGCCGATCTATCGCGCGCGATCGCCTCGGGAAATACCGCGCTGACAAAAAAATGCAGCACCCGGGTAAGCGATATTGCGGAGGCCTTTACGCGCAACCTTTTGCTGGAAGCCATCTAAAGGCTTGCGCGCCGCCCGTAGCTGCTGCTAAACCGCATCCCCATACAGGTCGTACTCGTCCGAGTCCGTTACCCGCACCCTTACCATATCGCCCGGCTTCAGCGTTTTTTCGCTGCTGACGAATACGCTGCCGTCGATTTCGGGCGCGTCGGCGCTGGAGCGGCCGATGGCGCCGTCTTCGTCGATTTCATCGATCAGCACGTCGATTTCCCGGCCTATCTTCTGTGCCAGGCGTGCCGTCGAAATGGCTTGCTGGTGAGCCATGAAGCGTTCCCAGCGATCTTGCTTGACCTCGTCGGGAACATGGTCGGCCAGTTCGTTGGCGCGCGCGCCCTCCACGGGCGAATACTGGAAGCATCCGACGCGATCCAACTGGGCTTCGCTCATCCAGTCCAGCAGGTACTGGAAGTCCTCCTCGGTTTCACCTGGAAAACCGACGATGAAAGTGGAGCGCAGGGTCAGGTCCGGACAGATTTCGCGCCAGCGCTTGATGCGCGCCATGGTGCGGTCCTCAAAGGCGGGGCGCTTCATGGCTTTCAGGATTTTCGGACTGGCGTGCTGAAAAGGGATGTCCAGGTAAGGCAGGATCTTGCCGTCGGCCATCAGCGGTATGACTTCATCCACGTGCGGATAAGGGTAGACGTAATGCAGGCGGGTCCAGACGCCGAATCCGGCGAGCGCCTCGCTTAGCTGCGTCATATGGGTCTTGATCGGCCGGCCGTTCCAGAAGCCGCTGCGGAACTTGACATCGACCCCGTAGGCGCTGGTGTCTTGCGAGATCACCAGCAGTTCCTTGACGCCCGCCTTGACCAGGCGCTCGGCCTCGCCCATGACATCGCCAATGGGCCGGCTGACCAGGTCGCCGCGCATGGACGGGATGATACAGAAGCTGCAGCGATGGTTGCAGCCTTCGGAGATCTTCAGGTAGGCGTAGTGGCGGGGCGTAAGCTTGACGCCCTGCGGGGGAACCAGATCGGTGTAGGGATCGTGCTTGAGGTTGGGCGGGGCCGCTTCATGCACAGCCCTGACGACTTGCTCATACTGCTGGGGGCCGGTTACCGCCAGCACGGCGGGATGGATTTCGCGGATCAGCGACTCTTCGACACCCATGCAGCCGGTAACGATGACTTTGCCGTTCTCGGCGATGGCCTCGCCGATGGCGTCCAGCGATTCCGCCTTGGCGCTGTCGATGAAGCCGCAGGTATTGACCACCACCACATCGGCATTGTCATAGTCCGGCGTAATGGCGTAGCCTTCGGTGCGCAACTGGGTCAGTATGCGCTCGGAGTCAACCAGCGCTTTGGGGCATCCCAGGCTGACGAAGCCGACTTTTGGGGAATTCATGAATTACCTCGTTGAGCCCAAGGCTCGATAAAGAAACATAATTTTAACGGCAGGCCCTGGCCCCGAATTGATGATAAAGTCCGGATCAAAGCAAACTCACGCAGGTTTTGCATTTGTGCCCGATACTTCCTTCAAGCAAATCCCCTTGTCCGACACCATTTTGGCCAGCGCGCAGAATGTGCGGGCGGTATTGGCCGGGCGTTCCTTGTCGGACAGCCTGGCCGAAACGCCGGCTGCCCTGAGGGCGTCGGCCCAGGCCGTGTCCTTCCATGTCATGCGCAGGCTGGGCGTGGCCCGCGCCATAAAACAGATACTGGTGCGGCGCACTCCGCCCAATCCCTTGTTCGATGCGGTACTGCTGGTGTCGCTGGCCTTGCTGGATACCGCGCTGGAGCATGCCGGCGATGCGCCGGCGGATTTCGGCGCGGTGCGCCGCCTGCCTGTGTATGCGGCGCATACTGTGGTGGATCAGGCCGTGACCGCCGTGGATGGCCAACGCAAAATGCGCGCTTACAAAGCCTTGCTGAACGGCAGCCTGCGCAGCTTTATACGTGAAAGAGGCGCTATTTTAGCGCAGGCGCTGGAAAATCACGAAGCCGTGTTCAATCATCCCGACTGGTGGGTGGCGCAGGTGCGCCGCGCCTATCCGGATCAATGGGAAGCCTTGCTTCAGTCCGCCGACATGCCCGGCCCCATGGCCTTGCGGGTCAATATCCGCCGTTCCTCCGTGGAAGCCGTGCAGGGCGCGCTGGAAGCGGCCGGCATAGCGGTGGTTCGGGCCGGGGCGCAGGCTCTGGTCCTGGCGGCTCCTCGCCCCGTCCAGGCTGTGCCCGGCTTTGACGAAGGTTGGTGGTCGGTGCAGGACCTGGCCGCGCAGCAAGCGGGCGCGCTGCTGCCGCTGCGGGACGGCATGCGTGTCCTGGATGCCTGCGCCGCTCCCGGCGGAAAAACAGCGCATATTCTGGAGCGGGCCGATGTAGACCTGGTGGCGCTCGATTCCGATCCGGCACGCCTTGAACGCGTGGGACAGAATTTGCGGCGACTCAGGCTGGACGGAGCCAAGGTGTCCTTGCGCTGCGCCGACGCGGCTGATCTGAAGTCATGGTGGGACGGCAGGCCTTTCGATGCGGTGCTGGCCGACGTGCCCTGCACCGCCTCCGGCGTGGTTCGGCGCCATCCCGATATCCGCTGGCTGCGCCGCGAGGCCGATGTGGCGAAAACAGCGGCCCTGCAACGGAAAATCGTCGATGCGTTGTGGCAAACGGTCGGTTCAGGAGGACATTTGCTTTATGCTACCTGTTCCATCTTTCCGCAGGAAGGCGAGCGGCAGGCGGCGCAGTTCCAGCAGCGTCACAGCGATGCGGTCAGGCTTGCCGCGCCGGGGCAGTTGCTGCCGCTGGTTGACGATCCTTTGTTGTCTCACGATGGATTTTTTTACGCTTTGTTTGCCAAGACGGCCTGAGTCGTCAAAAATGGCGCCTTGGCCCGCTTTGCTTTATGTATTGGTGAGCGTTAATGCTTCGAGTCCTGCTTTCCCTGTTCCTGTGTTTCACCCTGGCCGCGCATGCTCAGACCGATATGCTCGAACAGGGCGAGCGCGTCGTCAAGGTGGAGCCCGTGGTCCGCGACGGGAAGCTGTACATCGATGCCGACCTTGAACTTGCCGTCACGGGCGATCTGCGCAATGCCGCACAGAAAGGCGTGCCTCTTTACTTCACGGCCGATCTGGAAATCGTGTCCAAGCGATGGTGGTGGTTCGACAAGACGGTCGTGAACGAGCAGCAGACTTGGCGAATCGTGTATAACGCCTTGACCCGGCAATGGCGGGTGGGGACAGGCGACCTTTCCCTGCCCGAGTCATCGCTGGACGACGCCTTATCGCTGGTTCGCAATATACGCGGATGGGCGGTTGCCAACGTCCAAGATCTTGAACACGACGAACTGTACGAGGGCCGCATACGCGTACGGCTGGATACATCTCTCCTGGCCCGGCCGTTTCAGGTCGACGCTTTCAACAGCAGTGCCTGGTCCCTGGCTACTCCATGGAAAAATTTCACTTTTTCAATCTCCGTCGACGAGCCCCGGCATTAGTGCGGTGGGGCTTGCGGGCGGCTTTGGCCGTCGCCGCCAGCAGCGCGCTGGCGTTGCTGGCCTTGCTGGTCTGGTCCACAGGCAATGCTTCGCGCTACGCGCAGCAATACGACACCCTGCTGGTGCTCAATGGCATTCTCGCCGTCGCCCTGATCTCGTGGGTGGTGGTCCTGGCGGCGCGCCTCATGCGCCAGATACGCCGGCGGCAGTTCGGGGCTCGCCTGACGGCCCGCTTCGCCTTGTACTTCGCCTTGATCGGTGTCTTGCCGGGCGCGCTTATCTATGTGCTTTCCGTGCAGTTCATGTCGCGCTCCATCGAGTCCTGGTTCAACGTGCGGGTGGACAGCGCGCTGGAAGCGGGGCTGAACCTGGGACGCGCCGCGCTGGATTCGCAACTGAGCGACCTGAATGCGCGCGCCAAAGAGATGGCGGCCAAACTGGCCAACGCCAGCGACGCCGACATGGCCTTGGTGATTACGCGCCTGCGCGAGACCAGCGGCGTGACCGAAGCCATGGTCTTCACCGGCAATGCCAGGCTGGTGGCGTTTTCCTCGTCCGCCTATGGGCAATTGCTGCCCGACATGCCTCCCGTCAGTGTCATCAATCAGCTCAGGGTGTCGCGCGCCTATTCAGCCGCCGAGGCGGACGAGGCGCCGCGGGATCGCGACCCTGGCGAACCGGCCAACGCGGGCCTGCATTTGCGCGTGGTGGTGCCCGTCAATACGCTGGATCGCCTTTCATCAGCGCTGGGCGTGTCGCCCGACACGCGCTGGCTGCAAGTCATCGAGCCTGTACCCGAGCAGATCGCCCGCAACGCCAACCAGGTGCAGCAGGGATTTCGCGATTATCAGGAATTGGCCCTTTCCCGCCTGGGCCTGCGCAAGCTTTACGGCATTACCCTGACCTTGGCGCTTATCCTGGCCGTGTTCGCGGCGGTCGTCGTGGCCCTGGCGGTATCGCGCCGCCTGGTCAGGCCGCTGCTTACGCTGGCCGCGGGGACGCAGGCGGTGGGCGTGGGCGACTACCGCCCCTTGCCCGAGCCGCCCGAGCGCGATGAGGTAGGCCAGTTGACCCGGTCGTTCAACGCCATGACCCGCCAGTTGGACGAGGCCAGGCACATGGTGGAGAACAATCGGCAGCAGCTCGAGCGCTCCAATGTTTACCTCGAATCCGTCCTGAGCAACCTCTCTTCGGGAGTGCTGGTTTTCGATGAGATGTTCCGCGTCACCATGTTCAACCAGGGCGCGCAAAGCATCTTGCGGGTCGATTTGAGGTCGGTCAAGGGCCGTCCCCTGGAGACCGCCGACGGCGCTTTCTCGCTGTCGCAACTGATACGCCAGGCCTTTGCGGCGCACACGGCGGTGGGTTCGGAGCGTCTGTACTGGCAGCAGCAGTTCGAACTGGAACTGGAAGCGGCCAGCGACAACGAGAAAAAAAAGCATGTCATCACGCTGCTGGCGCGCGGTACGCACCTTAGCGTCGATGGGCGCGGCAACGGCTACCTGGTCGTGTTCGACGATATCAGCGAGGTCATTTCCGCCAATCGCACCGTGGCCTGGGGCGAGGTTGCGCGCCGGCTGGCGCACGAGATCAAGAATCCGCTGACGCCTATACAGCTTTCCGCCGAACGCCTGGCCATGAAGCTGGCCGATCGCCTGAACGAGGGCGACGCCGCCATGTTGCTGCGGTCGACCAATACCATCGTCAATCAGGTGGCCTCGCTGAAACAGATGGTCGACGATTTTCGCGAGTACGCCCGCACACCGCCGGCCCAGATGCAGCGGATCGACATCAATGCCCTGATCGCCGATGTGCTGTCCCTCTATGGCTGGGATCCCGTCGGAGGCGCGGTGCGCGACGACGGCCGAAGCGTGCGGATCGATGTCGAGTTCGATCCGGAATTGCCCATCATCGAAGGCGATCCGACTCAATTGCGACAGGTCATACATAACCTGCTGGCAAATGCGCGGGACGCCGCGACCCAGGATCAGCCGTTGGCCGATGCGAATATTCATGTGCAGACCAAGCTGACCCGGTCGCGCATTGACGATGGCGAGGAGCACCCCGCCGTCAGGCTGTCCGTGTCCGACAACGGGCAAGGCTTTGCTCCACAGGTCCTGAATCGCGTGTTCGAGCCCTATGTGACAACCAAGGCAAGCGGAACCGGCCTGGGTCTTGCTATAGTTAAAAAAATTATCGAAGAACACGGCGGCCGAATTGATATTTCAAACCGTCGCGAGGGGGGGGCCCGCATTTCCATCCTCTTGACGCGCCTTGCGGGAAAGCAGTCCGTGCTGGACGAAGCAACGCAAGGGAACGATAATGCGGAAAAAAGGTAGGTGACGCTTTATGGCCAGAATCCTGGTTGTTGACGACGAAATTGGTATCCGTGAGCTTTTGTCGGAAATTCTTTACGACGAAGGGCACACTGTCGAATTGGCGGAGAACGCCGCCCAGGCGCGTGCCGCGCGCTTGCGGGCGCGACCCGATCTCGTCCTGCTGGACATATGGATGCCCGATACCGACGGTGTAAGCCTGCTCAAGGAATGGAGCTCGCAAGGTCTGCTCGACATGCCCGTCGTCATGATGAGCGGCCATGCGACCGTCGATACGGCGGTCGAGGCCACGCGCATAGGCGCTGTCGATTTTCTTGAAAAGCCCATCACCCTTCAGAAGCTGCTGAAGACCATTGCGGCCGGCCTCGCCAGGCCGGTGGTCACTCCGGCGCTGGTTGCCGCGGCGCGTCTGCCCGAGCGCCGGGCCGATCAGCCGCAGCCCCTGACCACGACAGCGGTTCCCGCCGCGGCGGAACCCGCCGGCGAGCTGAATCACTCCTTGTTGGGGGGGATTTCCCTGGACCAGCCGCTGCGCGACGCTCGCGATGAGTTCGAGCGCATCTACTTCGAATACCATCTGGGGCGCGAGAATCACAGCATGACGCGTGTCTCCGAAAAAACCGGCTTGGAACGCACGCACTTGTATCGCAAGCTCAAGCAGCTGGGTATCGATTCGTCGCGCAAGAAGAACGCCAGCCAGTAAGCCGGCCGAAAAAAAACGATGTCCCGGGGGCGGCATAGGCCGCCCCTGTCTTTGCTATGATGTCCAGCCGCAGCATGCTGCCGCAATCATCCCCCTTAATCCAGAAGGAGCATAGATGGCTCACCTGTTCGACCCCCTTGTTTTGCGTGGACTGACATTGCCCAACCGCATTGTCGTGTCGCCCATGTGCCAGTATTCCGCATCGAACGGTGACGCCACCGCCTGGCATAAGGCCCATCTGGGCAGCCTGGCGCTGGGCGGCGCGGGGATGCTTTGCCTGGAGGCCACGGCGGTCAGCCGGGAAGGACGGATCACTCCCGCTTGCCTTGGCTTATGGAGCGACGAAAACGAAGCGGCGTTGGCGGGGGTCGTCCAGATGCTGCGCGCAGCGTCGCCTATCAGGCTTGCCATCCAGTTGGGGCACGCCGGGCGCAAGGCCTCCAGCGCCGCTCCCTGGGATGGCGGTCAGCTTATCGCCGCCGATGCGGGAGGCTGGCAGCCCCTGGCGCCATCGGCGCTTCCCCAAAAGTCGCAGGAACCGGCGCCGCGCGCATTGACTGTCGATGAGTTGGCCAGGATCAAGGCCGACTTCGTTCAGGCTGCCACGCGCGCCGTCCGCCTGGGTTTCGACGCCATCGAGCTGCATGCGGCCCATGGCTATCTTTTGCATCAGTTCCTGTCGCCGATTGCCAACCGGCGCGACGATCTATATGGCGGCAGCATCGAGAACCGCATGCGGTATCCCTTGGAAGTCTTCGATGCCGTCCGCGCCGCTGTGCCCGATTCCATACCGGTGGGCGTGCGCGTTTCGGCGACCGACTGGGTCGATGACGAGTCCAGCTGGACCCTGGACCAGACGATCGAGTTCGGCACCCGCCTGAAGGCCAAGGGAGTGGACTGGCTGGACGTATCCAGCGGGGGCGTGTCGCCCCGGCAGCAGATACCGGTAGGGCCGGGTTATCAAGTCCACCTGGCCCAGGCGGTCAAGCGCGCAGTCGGCGTACCGACAGTGGCGGTCGGTTTGATTACCGAGCCGCAACAGGCGCAGGATATCGTATCCGGCGGGCAGGCCGATCTCGTCGCCTTGGGGCGGGCGGTGCTGTATAACCCGCGCTGGGCCTGGCATGCGGCGGCGGAACTGGATGGGCAAGTCCAGGGGCCGCCGCAATACTGGCGTTCCCTGCCTGCAGGCAAGAATGCCGTGTTCGGAAAAACGACTTTCGGAATGCGCTGATGCGCCGCCCTGCCTAGGATTCGCCGGTCTTGCGCGGCCGCACCGTGGGCCGCGTGCCGTCGGTGTTCGCCGCGCGGCCGATCGAGCCCACCGAGATGCGGGTTTCGCCGAAGGCGCCGCGCTGCGCCGCAGCCCGCCATGCATGTCCGTAGGCCACTTCAAGGCTCAGGTGTATGGTTCCGTCGTCATCGCGCTGAGCCTCCAGGGCATCCAGCAGCCGCTGCCGCCATTTGCGCCCCGACAAGCCGCGCTTGCGATCCTGGTTGGGATTGCCGCCCAGTATGTGCATGTCCTCGAGCAGCTTTTCGGGTGTGCGATAAGTGAGCGTCAGGATTTCCTGGTCCATGACCGGGTCGGCGAAGCCCCGCTGGATAAGCAGGTCGCCAAAGTCGTGCATATCGACGAATTGCGGTGTGGCGGTCTGAAGGCCGGCATCCAGCACGGCGCTGCGCAGCTCCGCCAGCGAACCGGGTCCCAGGGATGAAAACATGACCAGCGCGCCGGGTTTCAGTATGCGGCGCCATTCGCTCAGGACATTGTGCGGCTCGGGATGCCAGTGCAGCGCCATGTTGGACCACACCAGATCAAGGCTTTCCGGCGGAAGCCCCGAGTCGGCAAGGTCCGCAAGCAGGAAGCGGACAGGCCGGGTGGGTTTGTTGCGCAGTTTTTGCCAGAATCCCGGCTTGGTGGCGTAGCGCTCGCGCGCCACGTCCAGCAGGCGCTGGCAGGCATCCAGGCCGATATAGTCCAATTGCGGGTAGCGGGCGCGTAAAGGCTCCAGCGCATGTCCGGCGCCGCAGCCTGCATCCAGCACGGCGACAGGCGCTATCCGGATATAGCTCAATCGTTGCAGCATGCGCTGCGCGACCTCGCCGTACAGGAACTGCGCGGCGTCCAAGGGGCTACGGCGGGCGAACTGCAGTCCGACATGAGTGGAATCGATGCGCAGTGTAGGTGGCTGTGACATTTATAGGTGCGGCTGGCTGGTATCGGGGAAGGCTTCGTGCTTAGATAGGCGCATGGCGACCACAGGTCCAAGCCCGGGCTTGAAGAATACCATTATGGCTTATCCGCATCCTCCGCGCGAACCGGCGCATTTCGTACTCAATGCATGGCGCGGGGTTCTCGGTGGCTGCATCCGGCGCATTCCCACCGCTTGCGGCCTATGCGGGGGGCGATCGCTGGGCGGACGGCTTTGCGTATATTGCCATCACGCGGCTATCGCCTCCATGGCCGGCGGAATGGCGCGCTGCGCGGTGTGCTGCCTGGTTCTGGATGCGCAGGGCGCATGCCCCGATTGCAGCAGGCTGGCACCGGCCTTCGATCGCGTGCTTGCCGCCTTTGATTATGCGCCGCCCGGCGATCTGCTTATTCATCAGTTCAAGGTGGCGCGGCGCTTCACCAGCGCCGGCATGCTTGCCGCGATGCTGGCCGATGCCGCGGCTGCGGCAGTGCCGGCCTTGCCCAGGGGAACCATCCTGGTTCCAGTGCCCGCCAGCCGATCCGCCATCTTGCGGCGCGGGTTCAATCCCGCCGCCGAGATCGCGCGCTGCCTGGCCACGCAATTGCGGCTTTCCTGCCGGCCCGCGCTTCTGCTGCGCGTTCGCGAGGGCGTCAAGCAGACTTATCTTGGCAGGGCTCAACGCGCGTCCAGCGCCCGGCTGCTTTATTATTGCCCTCGAAGGGTCGAAGGCCTCCACATTGCCGTGGTCGACGATGTATTGACCACGGGAAGCACGCTGAACAGCATCGCCCGGGCCTTCAAGGCGGCCGGAGCCGCTTCGGTTACCGGCCTGGTGCTGGCCCGCACGCCCTATCGCCCCGAACAGCATTGCCTGTAAAATCGCCGCAGGCCCTGGCGTGTCGCCAGCGCGTTCTTTTTACTGCTTTCATGTTTCACATCGTCCTGGTATCGCCCGAAATCCCACCCAACACGGGCAACGTAATACGCCTGGCCGCCAATTCCGGCGCAAGCCTGCATCTGGTGCGGCCGCTGGGGTTCGAGCTGGACGACAAGAAGCTGAAGCGGGCCGGGCTGGACTACCATGAGTGGGCCAGATTGCAGGTCCACGACGACCTGGCCGCGGCCTTCGCCAGCATAGGCGGCGACGAGACCCGCCGCTACGCATTGACCACCAAAGGCGCCAGGCTGATTGGCCAAGTGCCGCTATTGCCCGGCGATGTGTTCGTCTTCGGACGAGAGACCGCGGGCATGTCCCAGGCGCAAATGGATCTATTCCCGCCGGAGCAGCGCCTGCGCTTGCCCATGCTGCCGCAACAACGCAGCCTTAATCTGTCGAACGCCGTGGCGGTCACGATTTACGAAGCTTGGCGCCAGTCCGGCTACGCGGGCAGCGTCTAGGCGGATTCGGGGCCGCTGCGGTGCTTCGGCGGTGCGAGGGCTTGCCGTGCCGGTCCCGGCCCGCCGGATGGCGGGCCATGCGAACAGTTAATCCAGCGACAGGCCCAGCCGGTCTATCACTTCTTCCCAGCGTTTTTTCTCGTTCACCACCAAGGTAGTCAATGCTTCGGGCGTGGATGGCGCCGGCGTGAAATACAGCGCGGCCATTTTCTGTCTGACGTCGTCCCGCGCCAGAATCTTGCCTATGGCCGAATTGAGCTTGGCCACGATATCGCCGGGCGTGCCCGCCGGCACGAATATCGCATCCCACGAGATCGACTCGAATCCGGGGTAGCCTTGTGACGCCATGGTGGGTATGCCGGGCAGCACGTCGCTGGGTTCCAGGCTGGTAATGGCCAGTGCGCGGGCCTTGCCGGCTTTTACCTGTGTCATGGCAATGCCGGGCACCATGAAGCCTGCCTGGACATCGCCGGCGATGATGGATGTAATGATCTGGGGAAAGCCGGTGTAGGGAATCTGCTGCAGGCGGATATCCGCCTGGTGTTCAAGCATGGCCATTCCCAGATGCGAGGAGCTGCCCGGGCCGACCGTGCCGTAATTGAGCTCGCCGGGCCGTGCCTTGGCCAGGCTTACGAACTCCTGCACATTCTTCGCGGGAAAATCCTGCGGCACGACCAGCACATTGGGGCTCGTGCCGACCAGGGTGATCGGTGCCAGGTCCTTGAGCGGATCGTAGCCCAGTGTTTTTTTGTACAGGGATGGCGCCGTGACCATGGGACCATTGATGGTCAGCAGTATCGTGTATCCGTCGGGCTTGGCCTTGCTGGCGTGGCGCGTGCCGATGTTGCCGCCCGCGCCGGGCTTGTTTTCCACCACGACGGCCTGGCCCAGGTCCTTGGCCAGCGGTTCGGCAATGGCCCGGGCCAGCACGTCGGGCGAGGAGCCTGCCGGGAAAGGAACCACCATCTGGATGGGGCGCTCGGGCCAGGCGGCCTGCGCGAACGGCGCCAGCGCCAATGTGCCGGCGCCCGCGATGGCGAGTGCCGACCGGTGCAGCCAGCGGCCCAGGAATAAATTTCGAGACATGGCAATTCCTTGCATGGAAAAAGATTAAAGATCAAGCCGAGGTCGGGGCGATTCGGGTTTGGCGTCGCGGGTCAGCAGGCCGGATACGGCAGCTTCCGGCGCCAGGCCGTCGAACAGGACATGGCAGACGGCTTCGGTGATGGGCAGATCGATTTGATATTTTCGGCCTAGCGCCAGAGCGGCGCGGGCGCAGCGCACGCCTTCGGCTGTCATGCCGCCCGCGAGGATCGCATCCAGCGTCTTTCCTTCGGCTATGGCCAGCCCCACTTGGCGGTTGCGCGAAAGGGCGCCTGTTGCCGTCAGCACCAGATCGCCCAGGCCGGTCAGGCCGGAAAAAGTTTCCGCCAGGCCTCCCATGGCCAGCCCCAGCCTTTGCATCTCGGCCAGGCCCCGGGTGATCAGGGCGGCCCGCGCATTGGTGCCCAGGCCCAGGCCGTCGGAAATGCCGCAGGCGATGGCCATGACGTTTTTCAATGCGCCGCCCACTTCCACACCGATGACGTCGCTGCTGCTGTATATGCGGGCGTTGGCGCCATGCAAGGCCGATACCACCGCCTGGGCGGTACCGGTTTGCGTGGTGGCAATGGTCAGCGCCACAGGCAGGCCCTGGGCGACCTCGCGGGCGAACGATGGCCCGGACAGCACACCCAGGCCCACGCCGGGCAGGGAACTGAACGCCGCTTGGGCTATCTCGTGGGGGAGCTGGCCGCTGTCGGGCAGAAAGCCCTTGCACGTCCACACTATGCTTAATGCGCTGCAGGATCTGCCGGCCAGCAGGCCGGCCAGGGTGGAGCATAGGCCCGCCAGGCCGGCCACGGGCACGCCCAGGATGATGAGCCCCGGCGTACCGTCCGCCGGGGCGACATGGTCCAGGGCGTCCCGCAGGCTGTCGGTGATTTGCAAAGCCGGGGGCAGAGGGGTGTCGGGAAGATAGGGAGCATTGACATGATCCCGCTCCATGGCGCGCGCCAGTTGCGGATTGCGCGCCCACAGCAGGGTGTCGGATTGGGCGCTGGCCAGGGCGGCCAGCGCCGTTCCCCAGCTTCCGGCGCCCAGGACCGCGACGCGGACGCGCGTAGGGGGGGCGGTCATGGCGTGCTTATTGACGTGTGGCGCCCGGAGGCAGTATCAGGCCCGAGTCTTCCTTGCCCTGTTCTTCGGCCATCTGGGCCAGTCGCTGCTCGTACAGGCTCTGGAAATTGACCTCGGTCAGATGCAGCGCGGGCAGCGAGGTGCGATTGATGGCATCGGCGACGCTGGCGCGCAGGTAGGGATACAGCATGGTGGGGCAGACGATGCCGATGAGCGGATCGAGCTGTTCGGCCGGAATGTTGGCGGCTTCGAAGATGCCCGCCTGGGTGGCTTCAACCAGATAAAGCACTTTGTCCTGGATGCGGGTGGTGACCGTGGCGGTAACGGTGGCTTCGTAGACAGTGTCTGCCAGGCGCTGGCCGCCGACATTGATGGACACTTCCACCGTGGGGCCTTCCTGCTCAAGGAAAATCTGGGGAGCGTTGGGCATTTCCAGCGACAAGTCCTTGATGTAGGTGCGCTGCAGGCTGAAACTGGGATCCTGGCTGCCCTGGCTTTCCTGATTGTTTTGATTCTGTTCGGACATTTGGTTTCCTAAAATAATATGGATAAGGGTAAAGGAGCGGGCCAGTCTATGCGGCAAGCAGCGGCATCAGGCCGTCGGCGCGGTCCAGCGCCGCCAGGTCGTCATAGCCGCCCACATGGGTGTCGCCGATATAGATTTGGGGAACGGTGCGCCGGCCTGTGCGTTCCATCATGATGGCGCGTTGGGCGGGGTCCTGGTCTATGCGTATTTTCTCGATATGGGTGACACCGCGCTGCTTGAGCAGCATCTCGGCGCGGACGCAGTAGGGGCACACGGCGGTGCAGTACATTGTTACGGTTGCCATGGGTTTCCTTTGACGGTAAGGCCGTGGGGATCAATTCTTTTTGGACAGGGGCAGTCCGCCCTGGAGCCAGCCGCGCAGCCCGCCCTCAAGGCTGAAGGCTTGCGCATAGCCCTGCTTGCGCAACGAACCCGCAATGCGGGCCGAGTCGCGGCCCTGGTCGCATACGACAATGATAGGCTTGTCTTTGGGCAGCGAGCCCAGCTTGGACGATATGTCGGCTTCCGGCACGTTGCGTGCCTGGGGTATGCTTCCAGCCTTGAACGATTCATGGCTGCGGATATCCAGGAAAATCCCCTGACTCTGGTTGGCCAGTTGCACAGCCTGTTGTACACCCACTGTCTTGGCGCCGCCTTTCAGGAGGTTGGGCAGCAGCAGCATGACGCCGGAAGCAATGGCGACGAATAGAAAAATAAGGTTGTTCTGGTCAAGAAAAAAGTCCACGATGTATCCCGAAAACACCCTGGGAAGCAGGGCACATGCAGGGGATTATAAAATGGTCCGCGATTTTCAACTTTTAGGCGATAGTTATCATGCATAAACTTGTTTTGATGCGCCACGGCGAGAGCCAGTGGAACCTGGAGAACCGCTTCACCGGGTGGACCGACGTGGATCTGACCGATACCGGCCGCGAGCAGGCCCGGCAGGCCGGAGAGCTGTTGAAACAACAAGGGTTCGAATTCGACCTGGCCTATTCTTCCGTGCTGAAGCGGGCCATACGCACGCTGTGGATCGCGTTGGACGCCATGGATGCCATGTATACGCCCACCGGCCTTAGCTGGCGGCTCAACGAGCGCCACTACGGTGCCCTGCAAGGCCTGAACAAGGCAGAGACCGCCGAGAAGTACGGCGAAGAACAAGTGTTGATCTGGCGCCGCGCCTACGCGATCGCGCCCAATCCGCTGGATGCGGACGACCCGCGGCATCCGCGCTTCGATCGCCGCTATGCCAAGATCGGCGCCGACAAGCTGCCGGCCACCGAATGCCTGAAAGACACGGTGGCGCGCGTGCTGCCTTTCTGGAATGAATCCATCGCGCCGGCCATGCGGGCCGGACGGCGGGTGCTGATTGCCGCGCACGGCAACAGCCTGCGGGCGCTCATCAAGCATCTGGACGGCATCTCCGACGATGACATCGTCCATTTGAACATTCCCACCGGGCAGCCCCTGGTCTACGAGCTGGACGACGATCTGCGCCCATTGCGCCATTATTATCTTGGCGATCCGGCCGAGATCGAAGCGGCGATGGCTGCCGTTGCGAATCAGGGCAAGGCAAGGAAATAAGCATGCGTCTTGGGCTTGGTTTTCTGGCGCTGGCCTTCTGGGCTGGCCTGGCCTGCGGGGCCGAGCCCACGCTGGCGCAGAAGCAGGCCCAGGCCCGGGAAGAACGGGCCCAATTGCGCGGGCGGATAGAAAGCCTGCAAAAAGAAATCGACAGCCGCGAATCGTCGCGGCGCGACGCCGCCAACGACCTGAAAGCGTCAGAGTCGGCCATTTCCTCCACCAGCCGCCGCCTGGCTGAACTGGCGGCGCGCCAGAAGCAGGCGGAGCAAGAGCTGGAGCGCATCGATGCGCAAACGGCCGAGCAAAAACGCGAACTGGGCCTGCGCCAGTCCGAACTTGGCGATCAGCTTAGGGCCCAATATGCCAGCGGGCTGTCGCCCTGGACGGCCTTGCTGTCGGGCGACAATCCACAGGTCGTCGGCCGCGACCTGAGCTATCTGGGTTACATCACCGAAGAGCAGGCGAAGGCGGTCAGGGCGGTGCGGCGGTCCATCGATGCGCTTGCCGCCCTCCAGGCCAAGACAGAGGCCGGCAAGAAGGAACTGGCGCAACTGGCTCGGGAAACCACCGAGCAGAAACAAGAGCTGGAGAAGCAGAAAGAGCAGCGTCAGGAAGTTCTGGATCGCATTGAAGCCGAGCTGAAGGAGCAGCGTGGTCAGGCCGAACGCCTGGCGCGCAACGACAAGCGCCTGGGCGGATTGATTTCAGGCCTGGAAAAAGCCATTGCGCGGCAGGCCGAAGAGGCCAGGATCGCCGAAGAGAAGCGCCGCGCCGAGGCCGCGCGCAAGGCCGAGCAGGCCCGACTTGCCCTGGAGCGCGAACGCGCCCAGGCCCGCAAGGCGGAACAAGCCGCTCGCGAGGCGCAACAAAGGGCCCAGCGGCAGCGGGATGAACTGGAGGCGGAAAAAGCGCGTATCCAGGTGGAACAGGCAAGGGCCCGGGCCCGGGCCGCCGAAGAAGCCGCGGCGCGTCCACCGGTTCCGTCCCGGCCCGATGAAGCGGCTGTGGTCCGGGGCACTGCAGAGGGAAAAACCGACGCGCCGCGTCTCGCGCCTGCCGAGGGGTTCAAGGGCCTGCACAAAGGGGCGCCTTACCCCGTGCAAGGCCAGGTGCAGGGCAAGTTCGGCGCCGAGCGGCCCGAAGGCGGCTTGTGGCGCGGCATTGTCCTGCGCTCGCCCGAAGGGGCGGCGGTACATGCCATCGCCCCGGGCCGGGTCGTATACGCCAATTGGCTGAGCGGCTTCGGCAACATTATGATTATCGATCATGGCGCGAAGTACCTGAGCGTGTATGCTTATAACCAGAGCCTGCAAAAGCGGGTCGGCGACATCGTCGGCACCGGCGATACGATAGCGACGGTGGGCGCAACGGGCGGACAGGTTGAACCGGGTCTATACTTTGAGATCAGGCATCAGGGTACCCCCGTGAATCCTCTGCTTTGGTTAAGGCGGTAATTTCGTTACTATTTGCCTGACGCCCCTGGGCGCCTCTTTTTGAAATTACTTCGGGAACGTGCATGAGCACTCGCAGGTTTGGCAGTTTCGGTTTGGTGGTCGCAGGCGCGCTCGGGGGGGTATTGATCAGCCTGGGCATAACGGCGGCCGCCCAGCGGGGCGACCCCCTTCCTCTTAAAGAGCTGCAACAGTTCGCCAATGTATTTGCCGCCATCAAAAGCAGCTACGTAGAGCCGGTTACCGATCATAAGCTCATCGGCGATGCCATCAAGGGCATGTTCAGCGACCTGGATCCGCACTCCACCTATCTGGACGCCGAGGCATTCAAGGAAATGGAGGCCATTACCCAGGGCGGCTTCGGCGGCCTGGGCATCGAGATCGGCAGCGAAGACGGCATGCCCAAGGTCATCTCCCCGATCGAAGACACACCCGCGGCGCGCGCCGGCATTCTGGCGGGCGACCTCATTACGCACATTGACGGCAAGCCGACCAAGGGCATGACGCTGAACGACGCCATCAAGCTGATGCGCGGCGAACCCAAAACGCCCATCGTGCTGACCATCAAGCGGCAGGGCAAGGAAAAGCCGCTGGTCGTCCATATCGTGCGCGACCTGATCAAAGTGCGCAGCGTACGCAGCAAAATGCTGGACAACAACATCGCCTATGTGCGCATCGCCCAGTTCCAGGAGCGCACGGTCGAAGACCTGGCCAAGCAATTGACCACGCTAAGCGCCAAGTCGGCGCCCAAGGCGCTGGTGCTCGATCTGCGCAACGATCCGGGCGGGCTGCTCGACAGCGCGATAGGCGTATCGTCCGCGTTCCTGAAGCCCGATGTGCTGGTCGTTTCGACCAAGGGCCGCATTCCATCGTCCAACCGCGAATACTTCGCCAAGCCGGTCGACTATATGCGCAATTACCTGGACGGCGGCGCCGCCGCGCCGGCCAGCCCCAGCGTGGCCGATTGGGCCAAGACGGTGCCCATGGTGGTGCTGGTCAATGTGGGGTCGGCATCGGCGTCCGAGATCGTGGCCGGCGCGCTGCAGGACCATAAGCGCGCCAAGATCATCGGCAATCGCACCTTCGGCAAGGGTTCGGTGCAAAGCGTTCTGCCGCTCAGCGAAGACACCGGCATCAAGCTGACGACGGCGCGCTACTTCACGCCGGCGGGACGATCCATTCAGGTAACGGGGGTCGACCCGGATATCACGGTTGACGATACCGCCCAGGGCAATCTTTTCCGCCTGCCGCGCGAAGTCGACCTGCAAAGGCATTTGATCAACGGCAATGTGGCCGAAGAGGACAGCAGCGAGGCTCAGGCCGAGGACGACAAGGTGGAGCCCAAGATGTTCGAGTTCGGCGGCGCCGACGACTATCAGCTTCAGCAGGCCGTCAATTTCCTCGAGGGTCGCAGCGTCAAGAAAAACGATCCCAGCGTCGTGGTGGCCAAAGCTGAAAAGCCTGCGGACGCCAAGGCGGACAAGCCTGCGGGCAAGGGAAAATCCGACGCCGCGAAATCGCCCCAGGGGGAAAAAAAAACTCCAGTGAATCCCGCTGAACCCAGGACGGAGCGGTATCGGATCACCCCCAGCGGGGTAGTGCCCGCGGCGCAATGAACGACCTGCAGTTGCTTCGGTACGCCCGGCATATTCTGCTGGACGAGTTCGGCATAGAAGGGCAGGAGCGGCTGCTGGCCGCAAGGGTGCTGATCGTGGGAGCCGGAGGCCTGGGGTCTCCCGCCGCTTATTACCTGGCTTCGGCGGGCGTCGGCCATCTTGTGCTGGCCGACGACGACGAGGTCGAGCTCAGCAATTTGCAACGGCAAATCCTGCATACGAACGACCGCATTGGCCAGGCTAAAGCCGAATCAGGCAAGCTGGCGCTGCTGCAATTGAATCCCGATATCCATGTCGATGCGCTAGTTGCGCGGCTGACCGGCGAGGCGCTGGATCAGCAAGTGCGTCAGGCCGACCTGATACTGGATTGCTGCGATAATTTTGCAACCCGGCATGCCATCAATCGCGCTTGCGTAAAGCATGGCAAGCCTTTGGTGTCGGGCGCCGCGATACGGTTCGCCGGGCAAGTCAGCGTCTTCGACCTGCGCCGCGAAGATGCGCCCTGCTACCACTGCCTGTTTCCCGAAGCGGACGATGTCGAGGAATTGCGCTGCGCCACCACGGGCGTGCTGGGGCCTTTGGTGGGCATGGTGGGCAGCATGCAGGCGGCCGAAGCGATCAAGCTGCTGGCGGGCATGGGCGAACCCATGGTGGGGCGCATGCTTTGCCTGGATGCGCTATCCATGCAATGGCAAACCATACGTTTCAAACGCGATCCGGCTTGCCTGGTCTGCGCAGGCCGTGGCTACCGGCCAGAAGCCGGCCTATCGATTTGATCTTCACGTCCACGTAAAGGCTGCGACCGCTGTGCATGGATGAAAACGGCGTGCCCCGGTGGAATACATGAACAGTGCGCATGCCGACTTGCCGAGCTCCCTTCAGGTTGCGCAAGGTGTCTTCGACCAGCACGACGCGCCCGGCCGGCACGCCCAGGCGGGCCAGGATTTGCCGCATCAGGGCGACCGAGGGCTTGGGCCGCAAGGTGCCCTGCAGGTTCATGTGGTCGATGGCCCAGACGCATTCGAAGTGGTGCAGTATGCCCAGCGTCTTGAGGACCTGACGGGCGTAGTCCAGCGGCGCGTTGGTAAGCAGGATCTTGCGTCCCTTGAGCATCTTCAGCTTGTGCGCCAGGCCGGTTTCGGAATGGACCAGCGGCGCCACCTGGAAATCATGGCTGAGCTTGAGAAAGGCGGTCGCATCGACGCCATGATGACGCACCATCCCGATGACGGTGGCGCCATAGCGCTTCCAGTATTGGGTGCGCAATGCGTTGGCGGCCTCGGCATCCAGGGCCAGCGTGGCGGCCACGGCGTTGGCCATGGCCCCGTCTATGGCCTTGAATATGCCTTTGGAACAGTCGTGCAGCGTGTTGTCCAGGTCGAACAGCCACACTTGCTCGGTTTCATCGGGCATGCCGAAGGGGTGGCGCGCCCGGTGCTGAGCAAGGGCGCGGCGCAAGGGTCGCATGGCCCCCGCGCCTAATGCGAGCTGATCATGGTGCCGACGCCGCGGTCGGTAAGGATTTCCAGCAGCAGGCAATGGGGTACGCGTCCGTCGACCACATGCACCGAGGTGACGCCGTTGCGCGCGGCGTCGAGCGCCGACGATATCTTGGGCAGCATGCCGCCCGAGATCGTCCCGTCTTCGAAGAGTTCGTCGATGGTCTGCGCCGACAGGCTGCGCAAAAGCTCGCCGTTCTTATCCAGCACGCCCGGCGTGTTGGTCATCATGACCAGCTTCTCGGCGCCCAGCACCTCGGCCATCTTGCCGGCGACGACGTCGGCATTGATGTTGTAGGCGGTGCCGTCTTCGCCGTAGCCGATGGAAGAGATCACAGGAATGAACTGATCGTCCTGCAGGGCCTTGACCACCGCGGGTTCGATGCGGGTAATGTCGCCCACATAGCCGATGTCCAGCCATTGCCCGGGTTTTTCCTTGTCGGCCATCATTTTTTTCTTGGCCTGGATCAGGCAGCCATCCTTGCCGGTCAGGCCTACCGCCTTGCCGCCGGCCTCGTTGATCATCATGACGATGTCCTGCTGGACTTGACCGCCCAGCACCCATTCCACCACTTCCATGGTTTCGGCATCGGTCACACGCATGCCCTGGACGAAGGCGCCTTCCTTGCCTATGCGCTTGAGGGCGGCATTGATCTGCGGCCCGCCGCCATGCACGACGATGGGATTAAGGCCGACCAGCTTCAGCAAGACCACGTCATGGGCGAAGCTGCGCTGCAGTTCTTCTTCGGTCATGGCGTTGCCGCCATACTTGATGACGACCGTCTTGCCATGGAAGCGCCGTATGTAGGGCAGGGCTTCGGAAAGGACATCGGCTTTGACGGTCGAGGAATGGGTGGAGGCGTCTTGGGTAGTGGTCATGGTTCAGCTGGCCAGTGCCTTGTTGACTGTGCTTAGGAAGGAGGCTTTGTCGTAGTTGCCAAGATAGCGCTTGACGATGTGGCCTTCCTTGTCGATGAGGAAGGCGGTGGGCGTAAGCTGTACATCGCCGAAGGCCTTGGCGATCTCGCCCTGCGCGTCGATGGCCACCGTGAACGGAAGCTTGCGCGTGTCGGCGTAGTTCTTGACGTAGTTGGCCGGATCGTACTGCATGGCCACGGCGATGGTTTCGAAGCCCTTGGGCGACAGCTCGTTGTAATTCTTGATGGTGTCCGGCATTTGGGCAATGCAGGTGACGCAGCTAGTTGCCCAGAACTTGACCAGCACCACCTTGCCGCGCAGATCCTGCATGGTGATCTTCTGGCCGGTCAGCGAGGTAAAGGTAACGTCGGGCGCTGTTTTGGCCGAGCCCGAGAATTGCCAGATGCCGGCCCCGGCCAGGGCCAGCACGACAACGATGCCGATAAGTGTTTTTTTCATTTCACTGGCAGAGCCTGAACGCCGCTGGAGGGCGCGTCAGGCGATGTGGTTGCGCTGGAAGGCGAGGCGTCTTCGACCGGAGCGGGCTTGGACGGCTGGGCTATGCTTTCCGGCGTGACGATCTGGAACAATTTTACTACCTTATTTATACCGTTCAGTTGGGCCGTCGCCTTGGCGGCGCGCTCGCCTTCTTCGTTGGTGACCCGGCCCATCAGGTAGACGACGCCGCGCTCGGTGGTTATGACGATGGTGCGGCTGGGCACTTCCTTGGTGTTGATCAGCGTGGTCTTGACCTTGGAGCTGAGCCAGGTGTCGTTGGTGCGCACGCTGACGGGGGTGATGTCGCCCACACGCAGCTCGTTGACCACCTTGACGACCTTGGCCACACCGCGGGCGGCCTCTTCGGCTTTCTGCTTGTCTTGCGCCGTGGGAACGTCGCCGGTAAGCAATACCCATCCGCCATACGAGGTGGCGTTGACGCGGGCCTTGTCCTCGAAGAGCCTGCGCATTTCGGAGCCGACTTTCATCTCGATGGCCTGGTCTTCGACTTGCTCGCCGGCGGTGCGCCTGTCGGTAGCCACCACCGCGGTCGTCGCGGCGGTGCCGCCGACAACCAGCAGGCCGCAACCGGCAAGCGCGGCCAGGCTGGAAAAGGCGATGCTGGCCAGCAAGAGTCGTTGAGCGTTTTTGCGTGTAGGCATTACAGAGTGTCTCCCAGTAGCAGTGCGTCGATGCCGTCGCACAAGGCGTGCAGCAGCATGATGTGGACTTCCTGGATCCGCATGGTTCGTTCATGCGGAACGCACAGGTGGATATCGGTTTCGTGCAAAAGGTCGGTGATGGTTCCGCCGCCCTTGCCGGTAAGCGCTATGACGGACATCTCGCGGTCATGTGCCGCTTCTATGGACCGTATGATGTTGGGAGAGTTCCCGCTGGTGGATATGGCGACCAGGATATCGCCGGGGCGGCCCAGCGCATTGACCTGGCGTTCGAAGATGGAGTCGAAGCCGTAGTCGTTGCCGACAGCGGTCAGGATGGATGTGTCGGTATTGAGCGCGACGCCGGCCAGTGGAAGGCGGTCGCGCTCGAATCGCCCCACAAGTTCGGCAATGAAATGCTGTGCGTCGGCTGCTGAACCGCCATTGCCGCAGGCCAGGATCTTGCCGTCATTGGCCAGGGCGCCGAACAGCAGGTCTACCGCCGCCGACAAAGGCTCGGCCAGTTCGCGGGAACTGGCCTTGAAAGCGTCGATCGCATCGTTGAAATGCGATGTCATGTGGGATGTCATGTCCATACCCGGCATTATCTCATGTTCGAATGAAAATCATGTCATGGGACGTAACTTGGAACAGGGGTCCCGCCAGCTAGGACTGGAAGGCGTCCTTTATCCAGATGAGGCCTTCGGGTTCATCGCTGACGACATCGAAGCGGCAGGCGGGAATCGAGCCCCGGAAGTAGCGCTGGGCCAGGCGGGGCAGAAAATATTGGGCGGTCCGGATCAGGCGCGCCTGCTTGGCCCGGTTTACACTGGCGGCGGCACCGCCGTATCGGCGGGAATTCCGGTGGCGCACCTCGATGAACGCCAGTATGCCGTTGTCGAACGCCACCAGGTCGATTTCCCCGGCCTTGCTGCGCAGGTTCCGCCCCAGGATGGTCAGGCCGCGATCCTCCAGGTATCGGCTGGCGCGCTCTTCAGAGGCGCGGCCCGTTTTTTGCGCGGACGAGGATGCGGCAAGCTCCGGCAGGGGCGGCGTAAGCGGCTTTGGGGTTTTCGCCTTGCGGCGCCGGGCACGCACCGCTTTCTGTTGGGCGAGGCGGGCCAATGCGTAGGCGAGTGCGTCGTTCGTCATGTTTCCCCATTTTTTGAAGGCCTTAGCGACTAGTATGAGTGATATGACCGATTTTTCAGCCTCCCAGGGGGCATGGAAACGTCTCACCGAGCGCATGGGCGCTCAGAACTGGCCCGCATCGAGCTTGTATGTGGTGGCGACGCCTATCGGCAATCTGGGCGATTTAAGCTTGCGTGCCTGCGAAACCCTGGCGCGCTGCGACGTGATCGCCGCTGAGGACACGCGCGCCAGCCGCAGCTTGCTGGACGCCTGGGGCATCGCCACGCCCCTTATGGCCGCCCATCGCCACAACGAGGCTTCCGCGGCGCAGTCCATCGTGGAGCGGCTGGCCCGTGGCGAGCGGGTGGCGCTGGTGTCCGACGCCGGCGCGCCGGCGGTCAGCGACCCGGGGGCCCGGATCGTGCGCGCGGTGCGCGAGGCCGGCTACGGCGTCGTGGCCATACCCGGAGCCAGCGCGGTGATTACCGCTCTGATGGCCAGCGGCGTCACCAGCGATGAAAATCCGGCCTTCGTCTTTGCCGGCTTCATGCCGGCCAAAGCCGCGGCCCGCCAGAAATGGCTGCGGCGCTGGTGCGCCCTGCCGGCTCCCGTTGTCATGTTCGAGTCGCCGCATCGACTGGCCGCGGCCATCAGGGACCTGGTGCTCGTCTGCGGACCGGAGCGCAGGCTTACGCTGGCCAGGGAATTGACCAAGCGCTTCGAGCAGGTGCACACCTTGCCGGCGGGCGATGCCGCCGCATGGCTGGACATGGATGCGCATCACGGACAGGGCGAATTTGTATTGATAGTGCACGAGTCCGAAGCCGACGATCCGGACGACGATGTCGACTCCGCCGCCTTGGTTCTGCTGGATGCCTTACTGGAAAGTGTCTCGTTGCGGGATGCCGCCCGTATTGCGGCGAAAGTGACCGGCCAGCCGCGCGATGCCTTGTATGCGCTTGCGCTGGCGCGCCAGAAATCAGCGCTGGGCTAGGGCGGGCTGCAGCCCTGTCTGCTGCTGTATGCGCAAGGCGGCATTGACGGCCGCCGTGCGCGAGGGGTAGGGGCCTATTTGCACCCGATGAAGGTTGCCGGCCGTCTGGACTTGCGCGGACCGGCTTTCCACCCCGCCAATCTGAACATTGAGCTTTTGCGCCAGGTCCTGGGCGGTATCCTTGGCGGAGAAGGCGCCGAATTGCAGGTAGATCTGTCCGGCCACGGCGACAACGGTCTGCCCGAGCGGATCCGGAGCCTGTTCCGTGGCCGCGAGCGGCGCCGGTTCAGTGCCGCCCATGCCGCCGCCGTCATGCTGGAGCGCCTCGAGCGCATCGGGGGTCGCCGGCCCCGCACGGGTAATCAGCAGCGGCTGCTCTTGCGGCAGGGGTGGCGGAGCGGCGGGCGGGATGGGCGTGGTCTTGGGCGGAGCGACGGTATTGTTGCGTATGTCCTGATTGGTGATGGCTTCGACCACCACTTGTCCGCTGCCCGGCCCTATCAGTCCCAGCTTGGCGGCCGCCACGTAGGAAAGATCGATGATGCGCGAGCTATGGAAGGGGCCGCGGTCATTGATGCGCACAATGACCGACTTGCCGGTGCCGGCCCGCGTGACCCGGGCGTAGCTGGGTATGGGCAGGGTCGGGTGGGCGGCGGACATGGCATACATATCGTAGGTCTCGCCGTTGGCGGTTTTCTTCCCATGGAATTTCCGCCCGTACCAGGACGCGGTGCCTTCTTGCCGGAACGGTTGTTCGTCGCTGACCGGCGTATACCTTTTGCCGAATACGACATAAGGCCTGAAATTGGCGGCGGAATGCTTTTCCAGGCGCGGCACGGCATCCGGTATGGCTTCGATGTTGGCGGGTATGTCGAACCCCGGTCCATCGTCTTTGTAGTAGCCGCCGCCGCGGCTGGTGCCGCCCGTGCTTGAGCAGCCTGCCAGAACGATCAGGCCCAGGCATAGGAAGGCGGCAAGGAAATGGCGTAATGCGATCATGGGATGTCGGGCGGCGGCTGATTCCGGTGCCTTATCAGCAAAGGTGAGTGATCGGCAAATCGCAGCGCCAGCTGTTCGGTCACATAGACCGAACGATGCTTGCCGCCGGTGCATCCTATGGCGACGGTCAGGTAGTTGCGGGTGTCCTGCATGTAAAGAGGCAGCCAGCGGCGGATGAAACCGGCGATGTCTTCAATCATGGTTTCGACGCTGCCGAACTGGGCCAGCCATTTGGCCACGGGCTCGTCGCGTCCGGTCAAGGGGCGCAGATTGCGGTCGTAATGCGGATTGGGCAGGCAGCGCACATCGAAGACCAGGTCGGCGTCGCCGGGCACGCCGCGCTTGTAGGCGAAGGACTCAAAGGTCAGGACGACAGGCGCCCGGTCGGCCTGGACCAGATCGCGCACCCAGGCGCGCAACTGGCCCGGCGTCAGATCGGAGGTGTCGATGACGTGTTCCTGCTCGCGCAGAGGCGCCAGCATTTCGCGTTCGGTGTCTATGCATTCCTGCAGCGACGGCGACTTGCCGCCCTTCTGCAGGCGGTCGGTAAGGGGATGGCGCCGCCGCGATTCGGAATAGCGCTGTTGCAGAGTGTGGTCGTTGGCGTCCAGGAAAATGACCCGGAAGGCCGTACCCATGGCGCGCAGGCTGGTAATGACATCGGGAAGCTCGGCCAGCTCGCCCGGGGAGCGGACATCGATGGCGACGGCAACACGCTCGAGTTCGCTTTCGCGGGTGCTGGCAATGAATTCGTGCAGGAATCGGACGGGAAGGTTGTCGACGCAGGTATAGCCCGCATCTTCGAGCAGGCGCAGGGCAACTGATTTCCCCGATCCTGAAATTCCCGTGATAAGAACAATCTTGAGCATGACGAAGGGGTTCCGCTTGGCAATCGAGCGCGGTAGCGTTCGATTGGATACTAAAGGATGGCCGCGTGTCGTTGCGTGCTTTGTTGTTTGCCGCTTACTCCTGGCGGCTGCTTTCCATGATGGCGATGGCTTGCCGTTCGATGAACTCGCCCATGGTGTCTATGCCGCGCAAGGTCAGTATCGTATTGCGCACGGCGGCCTCGACCAGTACGGCCAGGTTGCGGCCGGCCGCCACTTGCAGCATGACACGGCGTATGGGTATGCCAAGGATGTCTTCGGTCTGATCCTGGACCGGCAGGCGCTCGAAGGCATCGGGCGTCGAGCGGATGAGCTGCACGACAAGCTTCAGCTTCATCTTTCGGCGAACCGAGGTTTCTCCGAAAATGGTGCGGATGTCGAGCAATCCAAGTCCGCGCACCTCGAGGAGGTTTTGCAGCAGGGACGGGCACTGGCCTTCAATCATGTTGGGCGCCGTGCGCGAAAGCTCGACCGCATCGTCGGCCACCAGCCCGTGTCCACGGGAAATCAGTTCCAGCGCTAGTTCGCTTTTACCCAGGCCGGACTCGCCGGTGATCAGGACGCCCAGGCCAAGAACGTCCATGAACACGCCGTGCGCCGTCGTCTTGGGCGCCAGCCTTTTGCCCAGGTAAATGCGCAGCAGATCGATAAGCTGGGCGGCGTCGATGGCGGTGGACAGCAGCGGAATCTGCTGTTGATCGCAGAAGTTGCTGAGGTCCTCGGGGGCGGGCATGCCGTCGGCCAGCAGGATGGCTGGAACACCGCCCGCCACCAGGTCTTCCAGATGGTGCAGGCGCCGCTTGATATCGAAGCGCGTGTAATAGGAGAGCTCTTCCGCGCCGAATACCTGTATGCGGGAGGGGTGGATCAGGTTCAGGTGGCCGACCAGGTCGGCGCCCGACATGCCCAGGTCGGGTATAAGCCTGTGGGCGGCGCCCAGGCCGGCGATCCAGGTAAAGGGAATCTTGTCCGCGTTGTCACTGACGAGTTCTTGGATGGTGAGCATGGCGAGGGCCTCAGGCCGGCGTGCTGGTCAGAAGCTGGTGAATGGCGGCCGGATCGGTTTCGGTGGCCAGTGCCTGGCGCAGGCTTGCGTCGGACATGAGGCGGGCGATTTCAGCCAGGAGATCCAGGTGCAGCTGGGTGGCCGTTTCGGGCACCAGCAGGATCAGCAGCAGGTTGGCCATGCGGCCGTCGGTGGTGTCGAAGCGCACCGGGTCGGACAGTCGAATGAAGGCGGCGCAGGGCTCTTTCAGGTCCTTGATGCGGCCATGGGGCACCGCCACATGATGGCCCAGCGCGGTGGAGCCTAGCCGTTCGCGGGCGATCAGGCTTTGAAATACAGCCGTGCGGGCGATGCCGTGATGGTTCTCGAAGAGCAGGCCGGCTTGTTCGAATGCCCGTTTTTTGCTTGTAACAGCTAGATCGAGCACAACATTTGAAAGCGGCAAGATACGCGACAATAAATTCATAATGGCCATTATATGGGCTTTGCTGCGTTCTTATAAAAGTAGCATAACTAAGGCCCCAATCACACAGGGCGATTGAGGCCGGATGCCAGCTTGTTCGGCACGCGTTCAGTGCAGGCGGCTGATGCCTGCCGCAGCGGAAGCAAAACTGGGAGTGAGTGTTATTCGACGGCGCTTATTTCTTGCCGCTTAACAGGCTCGTGGGCGTGGTTTTGTACCTTGGTTTTGTACTTGATGACCTGGCGGTCGATTTTGTCGGCCAGCAGATCGATGGCTGCGTAGAGATTCTCGTCGATGGCTGCGCAGTGTATGTCTTTGCCGCGTAGCCGCATGGTGACCTCGGCGGTGTGTTTCAGACGCTCTATTGAGAGTATGACCTGTGTGTCTATGACATTGTCAAAATGTCGCGCTACCCGCGCCATTTTGTTCATTACATATTCCCTGATGGCGGGAGTTACTTCCAGGTGACGACCACTGATGCTCAGGTTCATATTGAGCTCTCCTTGCAAAGAAAACAGGGTTGCGCCGAAGCGCGGTTGGGGGGTGGAACTTTCTCCTTGTAATGTGTTGGCAATGATTTCAGTGTATAGATTATGCAAAGTAAATCAAGTGCGCCAAGTCAAATAATAGGGAAATTCAAGGCCGCTCCCAGGAGGATTCCCGAATAGAAAAAAACGGAAACAGAATGCGGAAACGCCCTGGTGGGCCAGGGCGTTTTCATATGGCGAAACAAGGGGCGAAACCGTATGGTGCGGCTACATTCGGAAATTCTTGCCCAGATAGACCTTGCGCACGGCTTCGTTGTCGATGATCTCGCTGGGATGTCCGTTGGTCAGCACCTTGCCTTCGCTGATGATGTAGGCGCGGTCGCAGATGCCCAGGGTTTCGCGCACGTTGTGATCGGTGATGAGCACGCCTATGTTGCGGCTTTTCAGGAAATGCACGATGCGCTGGATCTCGATGACCGCAATGGGGTCCACACCGGCAAAGGGTTCGTCCAGCAGAATGAAGCGCGGATGCGTGGCCAGCGCGCGCGCGATTTCCACGCGCCGGCGCTCGCCGCCCGACAAGGATATGGCTGTGTTGCGCCGGATATGGCCGATCTGCAATTCATCGATCAGCGATTCCAGGTTTTCGCCGATTTGCGATGACGACAAGGGGGCGCCGCTTTCATCCAGCTGCAGCTCCAGCACCGCGCGTATGTTTTCCTCGACGGTCAGGCGCCGGAATACCGAGGCATCCTGGGGCAGGTAGGACAGGCCCAGCCGCGCCCTTTTGTGCATGGGCATGCTGGTGATGGGCGTGTCGTCGATTTCGATGCGCCCCGCGTCGGTGGGGACTATGCCCACGATCATGTAGAAACTGGTCGTCTTGCCCGCCCCATTGGGACCCAGCAAGCCAACGACTTCGCCGCTGTCGACCGAGAGTGAGACGTCCTGCACTACCGTGCGCTTGCCATAGGTCTTGCGCAAGCCGGTGGCATGCAGGCTGCCGTGGGTGGAGCTGGGAGAGCGCGCCCCGCCCGGTTTCGACTTCTGGGATGGAAACATAAATCGGTGCTTTCAAATAAACAAAGGCGCTGTGTTATGGGCGCCGGGACGGCATTACTGGCGGCTTGCCGATTTCTTTCGGCATTCAGCCGCCGCCGCGTCGGCCTTGGCGCGGGGCTGGGCCAGCGAACGCACTCGTCCGCCGTTGGCCGCCGAATTGGGGCCGCCATACGCCTCGTAGGTGTCGGTCTTCTGTTTGTAGATGACCCGTTCGCCCTTGACATTGTCAAAGGGCTTGCCGCAGACATAGCGGGTAATGACGGCCTGGCCTATCATTTCCAGCTCTTCCTTCTTGCCGTCGTATTCGCTGCGCAGCCCCTGGGCTTCGATGACCTCGAATTTCTCGGGGTTTTCTTGCCGGATATGCACCAGCTTGCCCTCACCCACCGTGGCGGTTCCGTACTGGAAGCCCTGGGCATCTTCGCGCATGATCAGCTTGTCGGAACGCAACGTCATCAGTCCCCGGGTCATGATGACATTCCCCGTGAAAATGCTTTCTTTCTTGACGTCGTCGTAGTTGAGCGTGTCGGACAGGATCAGCGTGTCGGGTTCTTCGGCCGGCTTGCCGGCGGGCTGGGCCTGAACCAGGCCGGCCATGAAAATGAGCGCAAGGGCGGACAGCCAAGCGGGGAAGCGGGGGAGGCGTAGTGGATTCATGGTTTTTTTTCTGTCGTGCCGGAATTGGTGGAGCGGCTGGGTCGGGACTCTTCGCCGGATATCTTGACGCCTGTAGCGGAAAAAACCTGCAACTGCCGCGTATTGTTATCGTAACGCATACCCTTGCCGTTCATGGTGGATTTGCCTTGGACCACGAGCGCGGGCAAGTCGGTAAAGACCACGTCCTGATCGGGCAGAATGGTAAGTTGCTGGCTTTTTACATCAAGCGCGGAGTTGTCCTGGTCCGGCAGCCTGTGCACATGGGCATTGCCCTTCATGACGATGCGCTCGCCGCCCTGGTCCATGATGGCCGTATTGGACGTTCCTACGGTAATCGGAGAGCCGGGCTGCTGGCCAATGGCCTTGGCCTTGGTGATTTCGTAGGAATCGTCGTCGGGGTAATGCTGCATGTAGTCGCCTTCCAGGCGATTGATGGCCACGCCTTCGGTGTCCGTGCGCACCATGACGAAGTCGGACGACCACGAATCGGGTTCGTGGGTAATGCGGCGGGGGGGATCGATGGGGATGGCGCGCTGAGCATAATCGGCCGCCCACCAGGTTCCGACGACCAGGGTCAGCAGCAGCAGGATGGCAATCAGGGTGGGCGCGCGTTCTTTCATGGGCTTACTGGATGGCGCCGCTCATGCGCATGGCGGCGGGATTGAAAAAAGCGCCCAGCCTGCCTTGAGCCGCCAGGATGAGGTCGCAGCATTCGCGCACGGCGCCCGACCCGCCGGGCAGGGACGATACCCAATGCGCTACTTGCGATACATAGGCCGGCGCATTGGGTACGCTGGCCGCGAAGCCCACGCGCTGCAGGGCGGCCAGGTCGATGATGTCGTCGCCCATATAGCCCACTTCGGACAGCGCGTACCCGTGCTCCTGGGCCAGCGCGGCAATCGCCTGGGCCTTGTCGCGCACCCCTTGATGCACCAGAGCGATGCCCAGCTCGGCGGCGCGGCGCGCCACGATGGGCCCTTCGCGGCCGGTGACCAGGGCAACGACGACACCGCTTTCCTTCATCAGGCGCAAACCGTGCCCATCCAGCGCATTGAACCCCTTGACCATTTCACCGTGCTCTCCGTACCAAAGGCGTCCGTCGGTCAATACGCCGTCCACGTCGAAGGCCATCAAACGCACCTGCCGGGCGCGCTCGAGCACAGAGGGAGATATCCTGGCCAGGATGAGCGCTTCGGCGGGGTGGGATACATGGGGTAGGTTCATGGTCAGATTACCTTGGCGGCAAGCAAGTCGTGCATATGCAAAGCGCCTAATAATAGCCCGGTATCGTCCACGACCAGCATTTGATTCAGCCTTCCGGCGTCCATCAGGGTGGCTGCCTCGATCGCCAGCGCGCCGGGCGCGACGGTCTTGGGGTTGCGGCTCATGCCGTCGGCGACGGTCAGCGGGCGGATATCGCCGTGCCTGGCGATCAGCCGCCGCAAGTCGCCGTCTGTGAAAATGCCCACAGGCAATCGCTGGTCGTCGATCACGATGGTCATGCCCATGCCTTTTTTGGACATCTCCACCAAGGCGTCGGGTATGGGTGTGCCGATACCGACAATAGGAAGCGCATCGCCCTGGCGCATGACATCGCGCACGAAGGTCAGCAGCCTTCGGCCCAGGGCGCCGCCCGGATGCGAACGGGCGAAATCCTCGCGGCTGAACCCGCGGGCCTCCAGGCAAGCGACGGCCAGGGCATCGCCCAGCACCAGCGCGGCGGTGGTGCTGGCGGTGGGGGCGAGGTTTAGCGGACAGGCTTCCTGGTTAACGTGTGCATCCAGGTGAAGGTCGGCATTGCGGGCCAGTTCTGACTGGGGATTGCCGGTAACGGAAATCAATCGCGCGCCCATGCGTTTTACGACCGACAGTATCGTCAAAAGTTCATGTGCCGCGCCGGAGTAGGAAATAGCCAGCACGATGTCCTGACGCGTCAGCATGCCCAGATCGCCGTGTATGGCCTCGGCGCCATGCATGAAGAATGCGGGCGTGCCGGTGGAGGCCAGCGTCGCGGCGATCTTCTTGGCGATGTGCCCGGACTTGCCTATGCCGGTAACGACGATGCGCCCCGGGCAGCCCAGCACCATGGCCACCGCTTGTTCGAAGGTATCGTCCAGGCGGGCATCCAAGGCTTGCAGCGCGGCAATTTCGATGGCGAAGCTGCGGTGGGCGGAGGCCAGCATGGCACCCCGCTCGGGAAGAGTTGGTTTATCCATTTGGCGATTTTAAACGTACAAATGCCGCCCGCCGCACATAGCTGCGCAAAGGCCGGAGGCGGCGAGGCCGGACGGCGGTGGGAATTCAGTTGTAACGGCCGCAATCCTGTAAACTTCGCGTACCTCTGGCAGCGTATAGTTGTTTGTGAAATTCCTTTGTCTTTTGGCGATTTAAATGCATATTGATCCAGCCGTCTATGTTCGTAGCGCAATACGCAGCGTCCCGGACTGGCCCAAGCCCGGTATAACGTTCCGCGATATTACTCCGGTATTGCAAGACCCGCGCTCATTCCGGGTGCTGATCGACCTCTTTGTCTATCGCTACATGCGGCAGCGGCTGGACCTGGTTGCCGGCGTGGACGCCCGCGGATTCATTCTGGGGTCCGTGCTGGCCTATGAATTGAACCTGGGCTTCGTGCCGGTGCGCAAGAAGGGCAAGTTGCCCTTCCAGACGGTGGCCGAGGAATATTCGCTGGAATATGGCAACGCCTCGGTCGAGATGCATACCGATTCGGTCCGTCCCGGCCAGCGCGTGCTGCTTATCGACGACCTGATCGCCACGGGCGGAACCATGGTGGCGGCCTCCAAGCTGTTGCAGCGCCTGGGCGCCAACGTAATCGAGGCCGCGGCGATCATCGACCTGCCCTATCTGGGCGGTTCCCAGGCCGTGAAAGACACGGGCCTGGATATCTACACCGTATGCAGCTTCGACGAGGGCGCGCCCTGAAGCGCCCGCCGGGTGCCTACACCAGCACCCGTTCTATGCCGCCCGCATTGGCGTCGCGCACATAGTCCTGCATCCAGTCGGCGCCCAGGATGTGCCGCGCCATTTCCACCACGATATAGTCGGCCTGCATGCCCGTGTCGCCTTGATAGCGCGACAGGCCTTGCAGGCAGGAGGGGCATGAGGTCAATACCTTGACCTCGCCATCGTAGCCGTCCGCGCGGATGGCGGCGGAATTCTTGGCCAGCTCTTCTTCCTTGCGGAAGCGGACCTGCGTGGAAATATCGGGGCGCGATACGGCCAGGGTGCCCGACTCGCCGCAGCAGCGCTCGGTCTTGATGGCGCCGTCGCCCACCAGCGCTTTTACGGTTTTCATCGGGTCCTGCAGCTTCATGGGCGTATGGCAGGGGTCGTGATACATATAGCGCACACCTTGCACGCCATGAATGTCGATGCCCTTTTCAAGCAGGTATTCGTGGATGTCGATCAGGCGGCAGCCGGGGAATATCTTCTCGAACTCGTAGCCCGCCAGTTGGTCGTAGCAGGTGCCGCAACTGACCACCACTGTCTTGATGTCCAGGTAGTTCAGCGTGGTCGCCATGCGGTGAAAGAGCACCCGGTTGTCGGTGATGATCTTCTCGGCCTTGTCGGTCATGCCGTTGCCGCGCTGCGGATAGCCGCAGCACAGGTATCCGGGCGGCAATACCGTCTGTACGCCCGCGTGCCACAGCATGGCCTGGGTAGCCAGGCCCACTTGGGAGAACAGGCGCTCGGAACCGCAGCCCGGAAAATAGAAAACGGCTTCGGTGTCCGGCGATGTGGCGGCCGGATTGCGAATGATGGGCACGTAATCGGGATCTTCGATATCCAGCAGCTTGCGGGCCGTCTGCTTGGGCAGGCCGCCGGGCATCTTCTTGTTGACGAAGTGTATGACCTGTTCGCGTATGGGCGCTTTGCCCAGCGTCGCGGGCGGCTTGGCCGTCTGTTTGCGCGAGGCGACGGACAGGACGTCGTGCGCCATGCGCTGCGCCTTGTAGCCGACGTCTATCATGGCCTTGCGCGTGGCCTTGATGACACGCGGATCCTTGGCATTCAGGAAGAACATCGCGGCGGTGGTGCCGGGATTGAATGATTTCTTGCCCATGCGGCGCAGCAGCGCACGCATTTCCATGGAAACGTCGCCGAAGTCGATGTCGACCGGACAGGGGTTGTAGCATTTGTGGCAAACGGTGCAATGGTCGGCCACGTCCTCAAACTCTTCCCAATGCTTCAGGCTGACGCCGCGCCGGGTCTGCTCTTCGTACAGGAAGGCTTCGATCAGCAGCGAGGTGGCCAGGATCTTGTTGCGCGGCGAGTACAGCAGATTGGCGCGCGGCACGTGGGTGGCGCAGACCGGCTTGCATTTTCCGCAGCGCAGGCAGTCCTTGATGGCATTCGAGATGGAGCCGATTTCGCTGCGCTGCATGATGAGCGATTCATGCCCCAGCAGATTGAAGCTGGGCGTCCACGCATGGCGCAGGTCGGCGCCCGGCATCAGCTTGCCGGCATTGAAGCGGCCGTTCGGGTCTATGCGCTGCTTGTAGTCCTGGAAGGGGGCGAGTTCCTCCGGCGTCAGGTATTCGTACTTGGTCAGGCCTATGCCGTGCTCGCCGGAGATGACGCCGTCCAGATTGCGCGCGATTTGCATGATGCGGGCCACGGCCTCATTGGCCTCGCGCAGCATTTCGTAATCGTCGGAGTTGACCGGAATATTGGTGTGCACATTGCCGTCGCCGGCATGCATGTGCAGCGCGACAAATACCCGGCCTTTCAGGACGCGATCATGAATGGCCTGTATTTCGGCCAGGACGGCGGCGCAGTCGGCGCCGGCGAAATAGCGCTCCATCAGGGCGCGGACTTCGGTCTTCCAGGAAACGCGCAGGGTGTGATCCTGCACCAGGTCGAACACGGTGGCATCGGCTTGCAGCGCCAGGCGCTGCGCCAGGGCCGGCGCCTGTTCGTCCAGTCCGAGTCCACGTAAGGTGTCGATGGATTGAGCCAGCGGGTGATCAAGGTTTTCCAACAGCCAGGTCCAGCGCTGGCGCACGGCGCGCAGGGACTGCATGGCGTCGCGGGTGCGTTCGGCCAGCACCTCTTCGCGCGTGTGTTCCGCATCGTCGTGGTCTTCGATTTTGCCGATGGGCAGGTCCCCTTGCAAAAAGAGTTCCAGCTGATCGAGCAGGCACAGCTTGTTACGCGTGGACAGTTCGATGTTGATCCGTTCGATGGCGTCGGTGTATTCGCCCATGCGGTTCAGCGGGATCACGACGTCTTCGTTGATCTTGAACGCATTGGTATGGCGGGCGATGGCCGCGGTGCGGGAGCGGTCCAGCCAGAACTTCTTGCGGGCTTCGGCGCTGACGGCCACGAAGCCTTCACCGTGCCGGGTGTTGGCGATGCGCACGACCTCGCTCGCGGCCAATGCGACGGCGTCGGCATCGTCGCCGACGATGTCGCCGATAAGCACCATTTTAGGCAGGCCGCCGCGCTTGCTCTTGGTGGAATAGCCCACCGCGCGCAGATAGCGTTCGTCCAGGTGTTCCAGTCCGGCAAGGATGGCTCCGCGTTCGCGCCCCGGGCCATCCAGATAGTCCTTGACTTCGACGATGGACGGCACAGCGTCGCGCGCCTGGCCGAAGAATTCCATACAGACGGTGCGGGTGTGCGCGGGCATGCGGTGCAAGACCCAGCGCGCCGCTGTAATAAGGCCGTCGCAGCCTTCCTTCTGTATTCCGGGTAGGCCGGCCAGGAATTTATCGGTGACGTCCTTGCCCAAGCCCGCCTTGCGAAAACGCGAGCCCTCGATTGCCAGGATTTCGCTGCGCAGCAGGGAGGCGCCGGGCAGGGCCTTGCCGTCGAACCATTTCAGTTCGAAGCGCGCTTCGGCCACGTCGTGGATCTTGCCCATGTTGTGATCCAGGCGCGTGACTTCCAGCCAGTTGCCTTCGGGGTCGACCATGCGCCACCAGGCCAGGTTGTCCAGGGCGGTTCCCCACAGGACGGCTTTCTTGCCGCCGGCGTTCATGGCGACGTTGCCGCCCACACAGGACGCATCGGCCGAGGTGGGGTCGACGGCGAATACATGGCCCGCGGCTTCGGCGGCTTCGGCCACGCGGCGCGTGACGACGCCGGCGCCTGTAAGCACGGTGCGCACGGGTTCGTCCACGCCGGGCAACTGGGTGATTTCAACAGCGCCAAGCGTATCGAGCTTTTCGGTGTTGATGACGACCGACTTCCAGGTCAGCGGGATGGCGCCGCCGGTATAGCCAGTGCCGCCTCCGCGTGGGATGATGGTCAGATCCAGCTCGATACAGGCGCGCACCAGCGCGGCCATTTCGTTTTCGTTGTCGGGGGTCAGCACGACGAAGGGGTACTCGACGCGCCAGTCGGTGGCGTCGGTCACATGGGATACGCGCGACAGGCCGTCGAACTTGATGTTGTCTTTGTTGGTGATGCGGGCCAGGCGCCGGACGACTTTCTTGCGCAGGTCGCGGGTCTGGACGAATTCGTGTTCGAAGGCCGCAACGGCTGTGCGCGCGGCGCCCAGCAGGCGGGCAACCTTGGTGTCGCGCTCGGCGGCGTTGCTGTCGCGCCGCTGGTCGATTTCGTTGAGCCTGTGGTTCAGGGCCTGTATCAGCAGGTGCTGCCGCTTGGGGTTGTCCAGCAGGTCGTCATGCAGGTAGGGGTTGCGGCGCACCACCCAGATGTCGCCCAGCACTTCGAACAGCATGCGGGCGGAGCGCCCGGTGCGCCGTTCGCCGCGAAGTTCGGAGAGCATTTGCCACGCTTCTTCGCCGAGCAGGCGAAGGACGATTTCGCGGTCGGAGTAAGAGGTGTAGTTGTAGGGGATTTCTCGCAGGCGCGGAGTGCTGGCAAGGGGAGCCTGGGCGGCTAGCAGGTGACTGGCTACAGGGGCGTTCATGGCTTGTGGAAAAGGTGGTCCCTTAAAGAGGTAGTGTAAGGGATAACGATGAGTGTAATCTAGAACGGCTTATTGGTCTCTGAAGGACGCTTCCGGGTCCAGTGCCAATCTCTATCGTGTCGCATAAACCGGCGCCGGGGGTGGGGCCGGGTGCCGGCTAGGCGCGCACGATTCCGGCTTTGCCGGAATTCCCCGCGTGAAGCTCCGGCCCCCGACCCCACCCCCGGCGCCTGATATCGTGGAATGATCGAGAGACTTCTTGTGGCAAGAGGGGGCCTTCGTACCTTGATTCTGCACCGTAAGCTGCTTGGCGTTCGGGTTCTGCTGGCATATCCACCCTGAGCCCCAACGTGCTTGCGCTTCAGATGGGGCGCCAAAATGACATGCCGACAAGCGCACAACAGTGTGCTTACGCTTAAGATACTGACCCTGTAGCCTGCCTGGTTTTTCAAGGCGTCCCCGGAAAGAACCACAACAGAGCCGCCGTCATCACCAGATAGCGCAGGAACTTCCCGATCGCCATGTATAGCATGCTGGGCCAGAACGAAAGCCGCAGCCATCCAGCCACCGCGCATAAAGGGTCGCCAACGAAAGGCAGCCAGGAGAACAGCAGCGCCGGCGGGCCCAGGCGGTGCAGCCAATAGCTGACGTAATCATGCCAGCGGCCGCCCGCCTTGCTCTTGATCTTGTGCGGGTGCTTTTCGCGCCAGCGCTCGTAGGCCTTTTCCGCCCCCAGGCCCATCCCGTAGCTGATCCCGCCGCCTATCGTATTGCCCAGCGTGGCCACCAGGACCGCAGGCCAGAACATATGCGGCGCGATCTTCACGAAACCGAAAACCGCCGGTTCGGAGCCCAGCGGCAGCAAGGTTGCCGAGATCAGGCTCACGATAAAAATAGCGCTCAGGCCGAAACGCGGCAAAGCCAGGGTAATCAGGAGCCAATGTATGATCGATTGCAGCCATGCTTCCATAAGCGCGCCAGTGTATCGCGGTTGTCCGCGAAAACCCTATGGTATTCTTTGAAGCAAGTACTTGCTTACAATTATCGCCGGCCTCCCATCTCTTCACTCGCCCCTCTCCATGTCAACAGACTATCTTAAACGCATCCTTACCTCCAAGGTGTACGACGTCGCCGTCGAATCGCCTCTTGAATTGGCTCCTCAGGTCTCGGCTCGAATTCATAACAAGGTATTGCTCAAGCGCGAAGATACACAGCCTGTTTTCAGCTTCAAGCTGCGCGGCGCCTACAACAAGATGGCCCACCTGAGTCCGGCCGAGCTCAAGCGCGGCGTCATCGCCGCCTCGGCGGGCAACCACGCGCAGGGCGTGGCATTGTCGGCCCGAAGGCTGGGTTGCAGGGCGGTCATCGTCATGCCCGTCACCACCCCGCAGGTAAAGATCAATGCCGTCCGCGGCCTGGGCGGCGAGGTCGTGCTGATGGGCGAAAGCTTTTCCGACGCCTATGAGCATGCCAAGGAACTTGAAAAGAAAGAAAAGCTGACCTTCGTGCATCCCTTCGACGATCCCGATGTGATTGCGGGGCAGGGCACGGTGGGCATGGAAATCCTGCGCCAGCATCCCGGCCCCATCGATGCCATTTTCGTGGCGATCGGCGGCGGCGGCCTGATTGCGGGGGTGGCCGCCTATGTGAAGCAGCTGCGGCCCGAAATAAAAATCATCGGCGTGCAGACCGTGGATTCGGACGCCATGGTTCGCAGTGTCAAGGCCGGACGCCGCATTACCTTGAACGACGTCGGCCTGTTTTCGGACGGGACGGCGGTCAAGCAGGTCGGCGCTGAAACCTTCAGGCTGGCCAGGGAATACGTCGACGATTACGTCCTGGTCGATACCGACGCCATTTGCGCCGGCATCAAGGATGTATTCCAGGACACACGCAGCGTGCTCGAGCCGGCGGGCGCCCTGGCGCTGGCTGGCGCCAAGCGCTACGCCGCGCAGAACAAATGGAAGGACAAGACCTTGGTGGCCATTACCTGCGGCGCCAACATGAACTTCGACCGCTTGCGTTTCGTGGCGGAACGCGCCGACGTGGGCGAAGCGCGCGAAGCGGTCTTCGCATTGACGCTGCCGGAGAAGCGGGGCAGCTTCCTGCGGCTTTGCGAAGCGGTGGGCAAGCGCAGCGTTACCGAATTCAATTACCGTATTTCCGATCCCGAGAAGGCCCACGTGTTCGTTGGTCTGCAGATCAACTCCGAGGCCGAACCCGAGAAGCTGGCCAATAATTTCCGCAAGAAGGGCTTTCCCACCCTGGACCTTACCGGCAACGAAATGGCCAAGACCCACCTGCGTTACATGGTGGGGGGGCGCTCCACGTTGGCGGAGCACGAAATGCTGTTTCGCTTCGAGTTCCCCGAACGCCCGGGCGCGTTGATGCGCTTCCTGGGCGCCATGAATCCCGATTGGAACATCAGCCTGTTCCACTATCGCAACCAGGGCGACGACTACGGCCGCATACTGGTTGGCATACAGGTGCCGCCAGCCGACAAGAAAGCCTTCAAGGCCTTCCTTGACGGCCTTGGCTATCCCTATTGGAATGAAAGCGACAACCCCGCTTACCAGCTCTTCCTGTAACGATATCGCGGCGGCCGATGCCGCCGCCGCTCTATCCGCCTCTCGGGATGGGGCCCGCTCTATGGGCGCGCCCGTCCCGGCCTATCAACCCAGGCTCGGCCTGGAAATCGAAATGGTCGTGGCGCATGCGCATACGGGCGCCAGCCTGCCCGTGGATGCTTACTTCTCGGCCTTGCGCGCCATCAAGAAGGGCAGAGGGGTGGCCAGCCAGGACATCACGCTGGCCGATCGCTGTATCGGCTTGCAGACCGCCACGGCGGAATGCGGCCTGGACAATGGCTTCAATCTATTGGAAACCGCCCTGGCGCCCGTGGACGACGGCCCGGACGGCCTGAGTCGCCTGGCCGCGCTGGCGCACCGGGAACTTGCCGATACCTTGCAGGCCCTGGAAACGGATCAGGCCTGCGTCCTGAATGCTTCGCAGCATCCGGCCTGTCCGCGCGACCCGGACTGGTATGCAAAGGTTTGCGTGCCCCGGCCCATCTACCATGAATTAAGAGAGCATCGCGGTTGGCATCACTGGGAGGGCATCGATGCCAAGGCGCAGAACGGCGCCAACACCTCCGTGCCGGTGGAAGACGCCATCCGCGCGCTCAATATCGCCATTGCGCTGGCGCCGGCCAGCCTGGCCCTGTTCGCCAACAGTCCTCTGGAATCGGGCCGGGACACGGGGTTGAAGGAAAACCGCATGACCGTCTGGCCTCGCGTATTCGGGCCCGGCCGATTCGCGGGCGATGCCCGGCTATGCCAATATCCATCGCGGCCTTTCGACGACATGGCCGACTTTTTTCACTGGATGTTTGGTCCGGGCACGGTGACGCGCGGTTTGCCGCTGCAACATTCCTACGATTACAAGTCCGTGCCCACGGTCTTGCTTGAAGGCGACCCCTGTCTGGTGGATTTCCTGAGAGCGTCGGCGTGGCGGGGGCGGCGCTGCGATGACGGCTTGTTGGTCGAGCTTGCGCCGCATGCGCGGCATTTTGAATACTCGCAGATCGGCCAATTCCTGGATGCCCGCCTGCGTTATCGACTGGAGATCCTGCCGCCGCTATCGGAGCTTATGCGGGCATGGCGCGACGGCGGGCTGGAGTCCCTGTTTGCGGCTTGCGGCGCGCAGACCTATATCGAGGCCCGGGCTCCGGGCGCGGGTTTTGCCGACGAATGCCTGTTGCGCGAAGCCGGCATTGCCGAAGCGCACAGCCTGTTGCCGGCGCCGTGCGCCATGCAAAAGGGCTTGCTGGCCAACCTGGACGAAGCTTGGCGGCTGGTGGATGAATGGGGCTGGGAGGCGCTGGGTGCACTGCGTGAGCCGGCCATGCGCGCCGGTGTGGGCGATGCGCGCGTCAAGGCGCTGTGTGCCCAGGTGCTGTCCGTGGCGCGTTCAGGCCTGGCGCCCGCCGACGCGCATTGGCTGGCCTATCCCGAATTTGTGCTGGCCTCGGGGCGCAGCGCCGCGGATCGCTTGCTGGACACATGGAATGGCGCGGGCGGGACGGTGGAGCATCGCCTGGCCGCGCTGTTGCCCTACCACGCGGCCGTGCATCCCGGCCGCTATGGCGGCGTTTGACCCGGGGGCGGCGGAGCAGGCTAGCGGTCCGATTCGTACACTTCGTCGGCGGCCAGCAAGATATCGACCGGCGGATCGAAGCCGATGATGCGCGCCGTTGCCAGATTCAGCGCGATCTTGGGCGGATCCACCCACAACTGACTAAGCTGGCGCGCCTTGGCGCCATTGAAGATGCGCGCGATGGTTTCGGCATGGAACAGTCCGACATACGATAGATCGGCTTGCGCCAGGCTAAGCAATATCCCGCGCTCGACTTCCTTGGACCCCGCCATGGAGAAGCTGGGTATCTTGGCCTGCCGCAGGACATTTGCAATGTCGGATATCGATTCCAGCGTCACACCTCGATGCGAGGTGACATATACCGCGTCGACGCGCTGCTGCGCCAGATCGCGATAGCACTGCAATGCGTTGGCGACGGCCGTCTCGGTCGAAACGCTGCTGGACTGGGCGTGGCAGTGCTGGACGGCGAAGCCCAGCTCCTTGCCGACCTGCTCCGCGGCTTCCACGGCGGCGTAAGTGCGGCCCGCCTCGCTGTCTTCGTAGACGATGCCCAGCTTCTTGAAGGGCACGATCTCGCGAAACAGCCTTACCTGCCGCTGGTAGCGGTCGGGTTCGATTCGCGTGTGGAGGTTATCGCGCCCGCTGTCCTCGGCGCTGTCCGAGATGCCGGCGGCCAGCGGGTCGCTGGTGGAACCGACGACGGTGGGTACGGGAGGGCCGATGGTCCGCATGTCCTGGCCCGCCCAAGTTCCCATGGCTATCATCAGGTCGATGTCGCCGCGCTGCCGAATCCTGTCGGCAATGGCGGCGCGCAGGGGCTCGCGTTTTTCGGCATCGAAATTCCCGGGCTGCCACCAGGCATCGCGGACGAATTCCAGTGTGTCGCTTTGGGCGTTCTCTGACAGCCAGGTCCATAAATCATGGCTGCCCATGCGATCGGGAATCTCGGACTTAAGGGTCAGCCAGCCCAGGCGCTGCAGGCCGTCCACGATTTCGGCCAGAGTCAGCGGGTATTCGGCGTACTCGCCGCCGTCCACGTAGCCTATGCGCCAGCGCCTGCCATCGGGCTTGGCAATGGGAGCGGTGGGAAAGACACTGTCTTGCACGGCTGGTGCTCGCCCGGGGGCCGCTGTCGAAAGCGAAGAGAAGGCAAGCAGGCAGATGGCCAGGATGGCGGGAAGCATCAAACGGGAGATCATGGTGCGGGCCTTTTTGCTGCAATCAGGGTAATGTCGTCGGACTGCTCGGTGCCTTTGGCGAAGGCGCGCACATCGTCCAGCAGCGTGTTCGCCGTGTTCCGGGCCGTATCGGATCCCGAGTCGGCCAGCAGGGTGAACAACCGCGGTTCGCCATACAGATGGCCGTCCGGGTCCAGCGCCTCGGTAACACCATCGGTATAGCCGAACACGGTTTCGCCAGGCTCCAGCCGGGTTGAAAACTGGCGGTAGGACGCGCCTTCCAGGACGCCGCAGGCCGGACCGCTGCGGCCTTCCAGTAGACGCAATTTACCGTTGGCGCCCAGGACGCAGGGCGGCGGATGGCCGGCATTGGCCCAGGCAAGCTCGCCGCTGGCAAGATCCAGGACGGCCAGGATCAGCGTAACGAACATCAGATTGGGGTTGTTCTCGGACAGACGGTTGTTGACGCGCTCCATCAGCAGGGCGGGGGCTGTTTCGTCTTCGGCCGATGCCCGTATCAGGGTACGGGTGACCGCCATGAACAGGGCCGCGGGCACCCCCTTGTCCGACACATCGCCTATGGCGAAGCACAAGCGCCCATCGGGCAGAATGAAGTAGTCGTACAGGTCGCCGCCAACCTCTTTGGCTGGAATCATGGTCGCGTACAAATCGATCCGCTTCAGTACGGAAGCCGGCAGCGGGATGGGCAGCAGCCCCATTTGTATGCTGTGGGCGATGTTCAATTCGCTTTCAAAGCGCTCGCGAGACGATGTTTCCTGGACCAGCCTGGCGACTTTCTCGCGCAACTCCTTGTCCATGAGCATGAAGGTGGCCGCCAGGCGGCCCACTTCGTCAGGCTGGTTCTGCGGCAGGCGGGCGATATGCGGCGGTATCGGGCCGGCGGCGCTCAGGTCCTGTTCGGGCAGGGCGCGGGCAAAATCGCTGAGTTCCTGCAGGGGGCGTGTAATGCGTACCGACAGCGCCCAGGCAACGGCCAGGGAAACCAGGAGAACCGCCAGGAAGAGAATGCCCAGGCGATTACGCAGTTCGGTTGCCGCGCGCGTCAAGTCTTCGCTGGGAACGGCGGCGACTATCGTCCATCCCAGCGGCTTGAAGTAGGCCGAACTGATTTGCCACGATGCATCCGTGTCCCGTGGCGTGAAGCGGAAGCTGGCGACCTCGCCGGTGGCTGGAATCCGGTCCAGCAGCTCGCGCAGGGATTTTCCATTTTTCTCGTCGATTTCACCGAGCAGGCCGGCATGGCTGGCGGGCAACGGCGACACCAGCGCGCCTTCGTCCGAAGCGATGAAGGCAAAACCCGATTGTGCCAACGTCAGGGACGCCAGCGATTCGCCGATGGCGTGCTCCATTTCCTTGCGGCGCTTGTCGAATTGATCGGAAACCTGGCGCGCATCGTCGGTAATGGCGAATATCCAGTCCCAAGGTTCGAAATAGGCGAAATAGGCGTAGCGCAGTTCGCGTTTCCCGGCGCTGCCGGGCGGCGGCCAGCGGTAGATGGCAAAGCTCTGGCCGGTGGTCTGGGTTTCCTGGTAGGCCGATGCGGCCAGGTCGCGTCCCTTGAAATCCTTCAGGGTAGACAGGTTCATGCCCCGCCATTCGCTGTTGCCGCTGGCGATGGCGATCAGGTCGTGATTGAAAACGAAGCTGAAGCGATCCTCGCCTATGGAAAGCTGGTTGATCCACTGCTTGGCCAACTCTTGCGCTTCCGAGATGCTCAGCTCATTGCGTTCGGCCTGGTCGGCGTACATGGCCCCCAGTGTCAGCATAGTTGTCGCATTCTTTTGAAAGCGATTTTTATCGATGAGCCCCTACAGCCTTGCCATCAGA
>NZ_JAZHOB010000298.1:0-246 GCF_048751585.1 Pollutimonas rozaliensis
GCCTCGCAAATTTTGATGACGGCCGCGCTGGGCGATATGCTCGACGAGTTTTACCATTTGCTTAGCGGCTGGGTGGATTGATGGCTACCGTGTATATTTGCTTGAGCGACACCGACGATGGCAATGTTGAGGCCACATTGGCATTTAATCCGAGCCTGTCCGAAAACCCCGAAATAGACAACACCACGCCCGCCCAGCACATGGCTGCCCGTATGATGGGTGTGGCCCACCGCGAATTTGGCTTGC
>NZ_JAZHOB010000299.1:0-246 GCF_048751585.1 Pollutimonas rozaliensis
TTGTAAAACTTCACCAGGGTGATCTTCTTTGACTAAAGCACGCATTTTTTCAGCCAATACCGTGCCACCGGGCTCACGAGTCTGGGTAATTGACTCAATACCAAAAGCTTGTAACGTATCGATCACAACCTGAATAGCCGTGCTTTTTCCTGCGCCTTCTAGCCCTTCTACTACGATAAATTTTGCGTTCATTGTCGACTTCTGATCACTTGTAAATAGGCGCGAACCGCGCGATTATGTTCTGCT
>NZ_JAZHOB010000300.1:0-246 GCF_048751585.1 Pollutimonas rozaliensis
CGATAAGCACCTGAGCGATATCGTACGTATTGAACAGGCCGTGCATATCGTCGATAGGCTGGAGCGTGTAATCAGTCATATTGACAGATCTGACGCCATAGATCGCGTTTTGCCGCAGGGTTATCATGCATCTGTGCCAAGGGGAGAGAGCGGAGTGTGCGCACACCGTCAATCATGACCTCCGGCTCGCCAATATACCAACACCAGACCAAGTGGTGATCGCCGAGTGCTGCGAGCGCAGCGTGG
>NZ_JAZHOB010000301.1:0-246 GCF_048751585.1 Pollutimonas rozaliensis
CTCCTGTTTTTTACTGTCTGAACTGCCGACGCTGTACAACACTTGGCCGATTAAATCTTCCAATACCAGCGCTGATTTGGTGTCTTCAATATGGCCACCATCTTTGAGCATTTGCTCATCATCAAAGACAAATCCGGGCACTAAACCTATGTATTGCTCACCAATTAATCCTGAAGTGAGTATTTTCACACTGGAGTTTTCAGAAAACTGATCATATCGACTATCGATTGCCATGGTCACAACCGG
>NZ_JAZHOB010000302.1:0-246 GCF_048751585.1 Pollutimonas rozaliensis
CTGGATCTCGGCACCGGCCGCTTCCAGCCGCTGACGCTTGTCGGGGCTGTGCTGGTCGGTGGTGATGATCAGCGTGCGCCCCGGCTCGCGCAGGCAGGCCGCCGCCAGCGGCAGCCGCAACCGAGAATCCAGAATGACCCGCAGCGGTTGGCGCAGCACGATCTCATCGGCCTGGGGCAGCGCCAGCTTTTCGGCACGCACCGTCAGCCGCGCATCGTCCATGATCATGGACTCCACGCCACTGAG
>NZ_JAZHOB010000303.1:0-245 GCF_048751585.1 Pollutimonas rozaliensis
GTATTTGGAAGCGTCAGCAAAAACTTGCAGCGCCTGATGTACGGGACCCATGTCCAACCCACTTAAGCCGCCAAAATAAACCATCTTTGGACGTGGATTTTCTGGACCATACGCGTTTGGAATCAGATCGTTATCGATGTGACGGAAAGTATTGTTACCCACCAACACATAATCGTTCGAACCAATACCTGGACCACTTCCCAATAGGGTCATTGGGAATCGACCGGATGTAATGTTTCTCGCAG
>NZ_JAZHOB010000304.1:0-245 GCF_048751585.1 Pollutimonas rozaliensis
GCCGTTGGCCGGATTGGCGGCACGGCTGTCACTCAGGTCCAGTCCGGCAAAGAGGGTCCAGCGCGGGTTGAGCGCACGGAACCAGGTGGCATACACCGCAGCCAACTCACCGTCGTAATTGCTGGCCAGGCCGCGCTGGCGATAGCGCTGGCGCTTCCAGTCGGCCTCCAGCTTGAGCAGGCTGCGCGCATCCAGCGCATATTGCCATTCGCCATGCAGCCCGCTGCCGCCCTGCAGGGCCCGAT
>NZ_JAZHOB010000305.1:0-244 GCF_048751585.1 Pollutimonas rozaliensis
CACGCTAGCGCGTGGTGAGTGAGTAAGAACGTTCATGGCGCTACTCCTGTTATTGATTATTGTCGGTCAATGCATTTATCGGGGTGGTTTACGTAGCGGCTTCCAGCGACGGAGCCGCAGGGGCCGCATAAAAAATCTGCCCGCTCATGATCTTGCGTGCGGTCCGCATGAGCGAGACACGGGCAATGTCGAAGGGGTCGTCATTACGGTACTCGGCGGTCAGCGCAATGGTGCCAGAGGGGTG
>NZ_JAZHOB010000306.1:0-244 GCF_048751585.1 Pollutimonas rozaliensis
CCCGGCCAGCAGCACCGCAATGGCCAGGAACGGCAGGCTGCCGACCCACAGCAGCGGCAGCGTGGTCATCGAGGTGGCTGCTGCACCGAGCAGCAACAGGCGCCGCAACGACATCTGCAGTTTCAGTGCACCAAACAACAGGCCCGCCGCGCAGCTGCCCAGCGCATAGGCCGACAGCACCGCGCTGGCGGCCAGTGGCTGCCCACGCTGCTCGGCGAACGCCACGCTGGTGATGTCGACGGTG
>NZ_JAZHOB010000307.1:0-244 GCF_048751585.1 Pollutimonas rozaliensis
TCGGCTCCCAGCGCATCGAATACCTGCAGTAGCGTTTTGCGGGCCGCGTCGTCGTTATAGGCGCGGTCCTGCTTCATCAGCGCCAGCAGGGCTTCCAGGCCTGCGTCGTACTGGCCATCGGCCACCTGGCGCAGCGCCCGCTGGTATTGAGCTTCGCTATCCGTGCGCTCGCCCAGTGCAGCGATCTCTTCGGCAGGTAGCGCCTGTTCGCTGAACTCGATGCTGGCGCGCACGCCGCGCGCGG
>NZ_JAZHOB010000030.1:0-457 GCF_048751585.1 Pollutimonas rozaliensis
CACCACAGGGTACTAAGAAAAGACCTCCTATAAAGTATATAGAAAGACTTAACACATATAGTGATATTGAAGTTATTAAAACCTATAAAGGGAATAATAATACTATAATATTTTATGTAAAAGGAAAACAGGGTACAAAACAGGTTTATAATGTAATAATATGGAATAATGAATTTGCATATGTAGAACCTCTTAGAATACCAGATGATGATTCTCTTGCTAAAGAATGGGAAAATGAAACTTCACCTATTCTAATTAATGTTGGAGAAAATGAATATTATTTATGGAATTCTTTACATACTCCTAAAGCTATTGTAGATGGTATTTTACCTCCAAAGAAGGAGTGGATATTATTTCCAATTAAAGATAGATATAGTACTACTGATACTATTGAAATCACTATAAAGGCTGAGAGTAATGGTATGAAAATTACATATTTTAGTACCTTTACCCCAAG
>NZ_JAZHOB010000308.1:0-244 GCF_048751585.1 Pollutimonas rozaliensis
GTAAATGCGGGGCAATCACTTTCCCTTTATTCGCAACCACCGAAGTCGCTTTCGCCAATTGCATCGGTGTTGCGGTCCAATAACCTTGACCAATTCCAACCGGGATAGTGTCACCTTTGTACCAAGGGGTACGATGACGAGCCATTTTCCATTCACGAGTGGGCATATTGGCTCGACTTTCTTCGAAAATATCGATGCCAGTTAAATCTCCAAACCCAAAACGCATCATCCAAGTCGATAAGTT
>NZ_JAZHOB010000309.1:0-244 GCF_048751585.1 Pollutimonas rozaliensis
GCGCGCTCAGCTAATGCAGTGACCACTTCAGCTAATGCTGGGCCATTTGACAGATCAATTTTTTGATCGTCCATGTGCCATTGTAAGTGTGTTGACACATATTCTGGATCTAGGCTCTTTATATAGTGTTGGTTCAACCACACCAGTTTATCGGTATTAAAAGCAGAAGCGGCTTTGTTGATGTCACTCAACTTAAAGAATTGCTTCATTTCTTCTAATGAGAAAATCTCTTGATCGCCATGTG
>NZ_JAZHOB010000310.1:0-244 GCF_048751585.1 Pollutimonas rozaliensis
CAAGTAAACTCGGTCCTCTCACGTAAGTCCGTTTTCCGAGGATGTGTCATGGCCGATTACAAAGCCCCCCTGCGCGACATGCGCTTCGTGCTCAATGAAGTATTCGAAGTCTCCAAGCTCTGGGCCGAGCTGCCGGCCCTGGCCGAGGTGGTGGATGAAGAAACCGCCAATGCCATTCTCGAAGAGGCCGGCAAGGTCACCGCGGGCAGTATCGCCCCGCTGAACCGCAGCGGCGACGAGGAGG
>NZ_JAZHOB010000311.1:0-243 GCF_048751585.1 Pollutimonas rozaliensis
TATCATTGCAGCCCTGTATACTTATGAGGCTTCGCGAAGTCGCCGATTTACGCGTCGTCGCCATCGCCATCGCCAGAGCCATAGCCAGAGCCATTGCCAAAGCCACGGCCATCGCCATAACCAGAACCACGGCCATAGCCATCACCATAGCCATAGCCATCGGCATGGCCATCACCATAGCCATAGCCATCGGCATGGCCAGCGCCATCACCATAGTCACGGCCATCGCCATATGGCTTACAT
>NZ_JAZHOB010000312.1:0-243 GCF_048751585.1 Pollutimonas rozaliensis
TACTGTACTAACTGGCGTAAGAACACCAGAATATCTTCGTACTTAGTACTCTTTGCACCCGAACGTCCGATTATGTGGTTGACCACAATCATGACACAGGTGAGATACGTGGTGTTCTACATCGTAGCTGTAATGCAGCGGAGGGTAAGGTAGCTAATGCTGCTGGTCGTTGGGGTGCAAAGAGTACTAAGTACGAAGATATTCTGGTGTTCTTACGCCAGTTAGTACAGTACTTGGAGCAAG
>NZ_JAZHOB010000313.1:0-243 GCF_048751585.1 Pollutimonas rozaliensis
GCGTTGGAACGAAATCTATTACCGTTAATAGTATATCTCAGAACAGCATCATAACAATTTGGGCAGCTTATCCGCCCTCCGTTCCCGCTTTTTGTAGTTTTGCCAAAGCTTTATCAGCCACAAAAACTACAAAAGAGCTCCACTCAGGTCGGGCTGCGAGTGATTCGCTGTTTTAAAATAGATTATAAAAATGATGATATATTTGTTTTATCAGTAAAATAACTGGAAAAAAAATTAACCTAT
>NZ_JAZHOB010000314.1:0-243 GCF_048751585.1 Pollutimonas rozaliensis
GCCGAACAGGTAGTTGCCGTTACTGGTGTATCGCTCGCGGCAGCCGGCCCAGATCGCACAGATGCGGTCGATATCGGCCTGCGCCTCATCAGGCAGCTCGGCCAGCGCCTTGTCCCGTGCCAGGTCCATGGGCAGATGGCTGCGCAGCGCCGTGAAGCCGCTGTGCATTTCCGCACAGATGCTGCGCGCCAGCGCGCGGGCCTGACGCTCCTGCGGCCACAGCTGCGCCTCGGGATAACACTC
>NZ_JAZHOB010000315.1:0-243 GCF_048751585.1 Pollutimonas rozaliensis
GTTCATGTTTGGTTAATCTCGCTTTCATTGGTTATTTAAGGTCTGTATGAGTGTCTGTGTTAAGGTCTGTTGTAAGGGTCGTAACTGTTTTGGTTTTGCGGTGCTTCGGGCATGGAAACTTTCTTACTATATTCAAAGTCTCTACGTAAGTCCGCCCCATATTGAATCAACATGTCTTTCCGTTGTTCAAAGGCTTTCACTACGTATTGCACTTGTCTTACAGTAAATTCCATATTCACTACG
>NZ_JAZHOB010000316.1:0-243 GCF_048751585.1 Pollutimonas rozaliensis
TTTATAACCTAAAGAAAGTAAGGCACTGATCGCCTCTTCTTGAGCACTTTGCTCTGCAGTTACAGGGGAATGATCTAATGGTGCAGCATCCGTCACTGGGGTAAATAAGTCGCCGCTTCCCCAGCCTTTAAGACGGTCTTTCATCTCAACTAATAATCGTTCGGCGGTTTTTTTACCTACTCCAGGCAGTTTAATCAAGGTTGAGATATCCTCACGTTCAACGCAAGCCACAAACTGGCTTGC
>NZ_JAZHOB010000317.1:0-243 GCF_048751585.1 Pollutimonas rozaliensis
TCTTTGCGGTTCTATCCTTTATTTCCATTTCTCGCATCAGAACATCACAAAGTTCCTGATAGGTGAGTTTGAAAGAATTTCGGAAGGCTTCTCTTATAACGCCAACGAGTTCATCGGTCTTACGCTTTTCCTTGTCCTCCTTGGACTTCTCACCACGATAGACGTGCATATCCTCCGCCTTGTCCCATCCAAAAAGCATCATCGGCACATCCAATGGGCTTCCGTCACGGACTTTCAGAGCTT
>NZ_JAZHOB010000031.1:0-445 GCF_048751585.1 Pollutimonas rozaliensis
TGATCCTATAACGTTATAGGTTATAGAAACACTTGAGTATGCGTGTTTGTGCCGTTCATCATTTTCAAAGGCCGTATTCTTGCGAATACGTGTTTTTGAGAACTATTTGAACAAAATTGTTAATGCAATCACAACCCGTACTTACGTGTCGCAGGCCTGCTTACTAGCACCTGCGCACACCATAAATTACTTCGTTGTGCTTCTTCCAGATTGTTAAAGAACGAGTAATACCATTAAATCCATGAACGAATCCGTAGATTTAACGAGCAGCGCTTTAGCCCCTTGCAGGCCTAAAACCCTCTTCGTTAACCCCACTGCCCCGCGCCGACAAGCACCGTACCACCCACACGCGCTGCCTCCCGTCACAGAGAGGTGGTGGAGGATGACGGGATCGAACCGACGACCCCCTGCTTGCAAAGCAGGTGCTCTCCCAGCTGAGCTAATC
>NZ_JAZHOB010000318.1:0-243 GCF_048751585.1 Pollutimonas rozaliensis
TCTATTTCTAGCTATCAGAAGGCCAGAGAAATGATATTGCTCGTGCCGAAAGTCTTGTTGACCACCTTAAGGAGGTCAACGTATTTATCGCCGATAAAGGCTATGACAGCGACGCTTTAAGGACATATGTTGACTCTAAAGGTGGTGAAGCGATTATACCAAAGCGAAATTATGGACAAGATATCGACAAAGAAAGCATGGATTGGTGTCTCTACAAGTATCAACCAAATGTTGATACTTGTA
>NZ_JAZHOB010000319.1:0-243 GCF_048751585.1 Pollutimonas rozaliensis
GCGGCGATTGTCCCCTCACCACAGTCGAACTGCGATTCTCGTGCCACCGCACAGGCAGAAACAGCAGTGAAGAATCCCGTAGCTACAACACGAGTGGTCCGCACGATTGATCGCGATGCGGTACGCGCAGTACAGACCCCGCAGGGCTTTCGTTTGTCACACATCATGCGGTTGCATGAAGAAGCCGCCGCATATGGTGTGGACGAAAATAGTGCCGCCACTGACGACGCTGGTTTAGTGGAG
>NZ_JAZHOB010000320.1:0-243 GCF_048751585.1 Pollutimonas rozaliensis
GTTCGACAATGCAGCGTATGCTCAGTTAGTTCAAGCTATCCGATTGCTGGTAGTCACAGGAAACTGTCTTGTAATTCGCCGTGATGGTGTAACCCGTGTTCTGAATCTGCATAACTATGCCTTGCGCCGTAATTCTAGTGGTAAGGTCTTACGGATTATCACAAAGGAGAGCTTGCAGTATCGTGAGCTCTCTCAGAACATCAAAGACCTGCTGAACATTAATCCTAACTTCCGTGATGATTC
>NZ_JAZHOB010000321.1:0-243 GCF_048751585.1 Pollutimonas rozaliensis
CCCCGCACGGTGCCCCTCAGCAATACAGCGGTGGAGGTCTTCCGGCAGGCGTTGGCCAACCCGGTGCGCCCCATCGACACGGACCTGGTGTTCTTTGGAGAGCCGGGCCTGGACGGCCAGCGACGACCCTACAACTTCAACACGGTCTGGTTGAACCCCAAAGCAAGCATTGGCCTGAAAGAACTCCGCTTTCATGACCTTCGCCATGAGGCTGTCAGTCGGTTTGTCGAAGGTGGGCTGAGT
>NZ_JAZHOB010000322.1:0-243 GCF_048751585.1 Pollutimonas rozaliensis
TATTCTGCCGTAAGCCGTTCATCCTGACCAGTGCCGCTGTTCATATTTGCTCATTAAGATCGCTTTACTAAACCATAATTCTACAGGGGTTATTATGCGGAAACTCTGGAACGCGCTACGCAGACCCAGTGCTCGTTGGTCGGTACTGGCGCTGGTCGCAATTGGGATTGTGATTGGCATTGCGCTGATTGTATTGCCACACGTTGGGATCAAAGTCACCAGCACAACCGAATTTTGTGTCAG
>NZ_JAZHOB010000323.1:0-242 GCF_048751585.1 Pollutimonas rozaliensis
TCCTCGCGCGGGCACTCATCACCGACCCCGACCTGCTCATTCTCGACGAACCGACGGCTGGCGTGGACGTACAGCTCCGGCACGACCTGTGGAACCTCATCACCGACCTGAACGAGTCGGGGACGACGATTCTCCTGACCACCCACTACATCGAGGAGGAAGCGCCGTTTCATCCCGCCCGAGAGCCAGTCGAATCGGGTGTCGCGTTTCTCGTAGATGCCCACTCGTTTCAACACTTCGTC
>NZ_JAZHOB010000324.1:0-242 GCF_048751585.1 Pollutimonas rozaliensis
ACTTCCTCGACTCCATCAAAAACAGTGAAGAATTTGAAATCCCAGTATATTCGCATGAAATCTATGATATTATTTCTGATAAAAAAGTTATCATTCAGCCAACCGACTTTCTCATTGTCGAGGGTATCAATGTTTTTCAAAACCCGCAGAACCAGCGCCTCTATGTCAGTGATTATTTTGATTTATCTATCTATGTGGATGCTGATGTAGCAAACATTGAAACTTGGTATTTGGAAAGATTT
>NZ_JAZHOB010000325.1:0-242 GCF_048751585.1 Pollutimonas rozaliensis
GTATTTAACTGATATGGCCGCTCACGGCTTAACTATTTATGACTTGGAATATGACGTTCACGCTTTCCAAGTGGACTTGCCTCGGTTGGAGATTATTCCGTTGTCCGAGTTCAATCCTTACGATTATCTGTAAGTTTTATTGGGTCACGGTGTTGTTCGTGTCTATGTCGCAGTTTTAAAAAATTTTGGCGTGTTAGCGGTAGTTCCGGGAGCGGGCTCGTTCTAGAGCGGCGCGGGCGGTG
>NZ_JAZHOB010000326.1:0-242 GCF_048751585.1 Pollutimonas rozaliensis
GTGCAGAGACCCTGGAAGCGGCCAAGGCCATGGGAATGCGGAGCCCGCAGCGGTTCTGGCAGGTTCGGCTACCGCTGGCGCTGCCGGTGTTGCTGGAAGGGGTAAGAGTCACCGCCGTACAGGCCATCGGGCTTACGGCGGTGGCGGCGCTGATTGGTGCCGGAGGACTTAGCACCTTCATTTTTCAAGGGTTGGGGCAGGCGGCAATGGACATGGTGCTGCTGGGTGCGCTGCCAATCCTG
>NZ_JAZHOB010000327.1:0-242 GCF_048751585.1 Pollutimonas rozaliensis
TCTGAACACTAAGTTGGGTGGCAAAGCGGTGAGCAAACTCAGGATGGGCGTTAATACCCGTGCCCACCGCAGTGCCACCCTGCGCTAACTGGCTTAATAATGGAATTTGTTGGGAAACTTGCGTTTGCGCATGACTAAGTTGGCTATGCCAGCCGCCGAGCACTTGAGAAAAAGTAACCGGCATGGCATCCATTAAATGGGTGCGGCCGGTTTTAACAATATGACCAATTTCGGCAGATTTA
>NZ_JAZHOB010000032.1:0-411 GCF_048751585.1 Pollutimonas rozaliensis
TCAGCAGGCCGTCAGCCACGGCTTGCTGATCCAGCCGCTGATCGGCAACCTGCCCAACATCATGGCCCCGGAGTGGTTCGACGGCCTCAAGCGCGCCGCCGAGGGTCGCCGCCTGATGGTGCTGGACACGCTGCGCCGGTTCCACATCGAGGAGGAGAACGCCAGTGGCCCCATGGCGCAGGTGATTGGCCGCATGGAGGCCATCGCCGCCGATACCGGGTGCTCTATCGTGTTCCTGCACCATGCCAGCAAGGGCGCGGCCATGATGGGCGCAGGCGACCAGCAGCAGGCCAGCCGGGGATCTTCCGTGCTGGTGGATAACATCCGCTGGCAGTCCTACCTGTCCGGCATGACGGCCGCCGAGGCCGAGGAATGGGGCGTGGACGACTCACAGCGGCCCTATTTCGTGCG
>NZ_JAZHOB010000328.1:0-242 GCF_048751585.1 Pollutimonas rozaliensis
CTCGCCGAAGTTATAGTTACGCTCAACCATGAAAGATACCGCACCAAAAATTGCACAGTTAACTGTGATTAGTGGTAAGAAGATACCTAACGCGTTGTAAAGTGCTGGGAAGAACTTATCTAATGCCATTTCCAAAATTTGCACAAGTGCTGCAATAACACCAATGAAAGTTAAGAAACGTAAAAAGCTAAGATCTGCATCTGGGTAACCAAGCCACGTAAGTGAACCCGGTGCTAACACTG
>NZ_JAZHOB010000329.1:0-242 GCF_048751585.1 Pollutimonas rozaliensis
GTATCAAATTCCTCTTCAAGAGCCATAACTAATTCAACAGTGTCTAGAGAATCTGCACCTAGATCTTCAACGAAAGAAGATTCATTTTTTACTTCTGCTTCGTCTACACCTAGCTGTTCAACGATGATTTTCTTTACGCGTTCTTAAATGTTGCTCATGTTTTCTTTTCCTTTACAGATTTCGCCTAATGCGATGATTCCGTAGTTTATTCGAACTAGTGAAAGTTGCAAGGGGGACCTTGC
>NZ_JAZHOB010000330.1:0-242 GCF_048751585.1 Pollutimonas rozaliensis
CTATGTAGGAGCTTAACGCTCCTACATAGATAAGGCCTTAATACGACGTTCAATCGCATCCATCAGCTTGCCGGTAATCGAGATATCAAAAGCGGCTTCGATTTCACGAATACAGGTTGGGCTAGTGACATTGATTTCGGTGAGTTTATCACCAATCACATCAAGACCGACAAAGATCAAGCCTTTTTCTTTTAATGTTGGAGCCACAGCTAACGCAATCGCTTTATCGGTTTCACTCAGTG
>NZ_JAZHOB010000331.1:0-242 GCF_048751585.1 Pollutimonas rozaliensis
CATCCGGCAGAGCATGAGGACGACTCCTCTGGTATTGCTGTTCAGGAATCCAAGCCAGCATTGCAGGCACCACCGATGTACAAGGTGGTCTTATTCAATGACGACTACACCCCGAAGGATTTCGTCGTCGAAGTGCTTGAAACATTTTTCGGCATGAACCGGGAGCTGGCGACCAAGATCATGCTGGCCGTCCATACAGAAGGGCGTGCAATATCGCGGGTGTAAACACCACATCCCGCACG
>NZ_JAZHOB010000332.1:0-241 GCF_048751585.1 Pollutimonas rozaliensis
TACAGTTGCACTAACAGTGGAGTGCCACGCAAGAAATAGATATAGCACCAAGCGGGCATCCATATCACCCACAGCGAATTATTTCGAGCAATCGCTAAGGGAATAGCCACAACCAAGCCGATCACTAAAGATAACCCTACCAGCCAAACTGTGGTCCATAACCCAGAAAAATACAGAGGTAAGCTTTGTAAAATGACTGAAAAATCCATCGCTACCTCGTTTGGATAGTAAATTTACGCTC
>NZ_JAZHOB010000333.1:0-241 GCF_048751585.1 Pollutimonas rozaliensis
GGCAGCGTGGCCAATGCCCTGGCGCCGGTATTCGCGCAGCTGGGTGCGCAGGCGCGGATGCTGGAGCTGGGCGGCGGTACCGGTGCCTGCGAACAGGCTGCCGAGCTCAGGCGCGGTGGTGAAGTCGCCGCTGCCACCGAACTTGCTGGCGCCGGCGCTGTAATAGCCCCAGCCCGGGGTATACAGGCACAGCTCCATGAAGCGGGAGAACGGCATTGCCCCGCCCTGCGCAAGGATCTCG
>NZ_JAZHOB010000334.1:0-241 GCF_048751585.1 Pollutimonas rozaliensis
CGCAGTTAAACCTAGCGCCAGTCAACTTCGACGCTCTATTTATGAACTACCTACAACAGCAAGCTGCCGGTGAAACTGCGCAAGCTTAATTTGATTTAATGGCTGTCTATATTCCTTACTGCTTGACCTCGCTTAGGAATAGGTAGAAAAATGCACAGAGCCGCTCATTGAGCTAAGCGATGTGCATTTTTGTTTTTAGTCTCGATCTAATAAGCGGTTACGAGCCGTTCAGGTTACCCAT
>NZ_JAZHOB010000335.1:0-241 GCF_048751585.1 Pollutimonas rozaliensis
TCTTTACCTGCACGTTCAATATCTAACACATCATCAAATAATAAGTCGTGACAGTTAGAGGGGGTTAAATGAGTTAATGCACGTCGTGGACGATGAATTAAAACGCGGCGTAATTGACCTACTTCAGAACCTACGTATAACTTACTCATAATCGTGTCTCTCTTATTTTGTATACCTTGATTAACTAAAGGTATAATTATTTTGTAGGGTGTATGAGTGAGATTGAAATTTATATTTAAAT
>NZ_JAZHOB010000336.1:0-241 GCF_048751585.1 Pollutimonas rozaliensis
GTTCAGTACCAATATTATTCGATCTAGCTGTAAAAACTTTGAATCCTTTAACCCATTCTTTGTGGGCTTTAATTAGATTATTTTCTATAAATCCAACTTTTCTTTTCCCGTAAATTTTTATAGGTTTTATCATTCCGCTTTTTGATAAACGAAAGTTATCATCATTGATGAAATCTCCACTAATACCATATGGTTTTCGCGGAGAAGCTATATCTGAAATGTTTCCTTTTGGGTATGTCAT
>NZ_JAZHOB010000337.1:0-241 GCF_048751585.1 Pollutimonas rozaliensis
GGAGCGGGACATCGGCATGGTGTTCCAATCCTACGCGCTCTACCCGCACATGAGCGTGGCCGAGAACATGGCCTTTGGCTTGAAGCTGGCGCGTACCGACAAGGCGGAGATCCGTCGCCGCGTGGAGCACGCCGCCGAGATGCTGCATCTCACCGAGTTTCTGGAGCGCAAGCCCAAAGACCTCTCCGGCGGCCAGCGCCAGCGGGTGGCCATTGGTCGGATGCTGGTGAAAGAGCCGGCG
>NZ_JAZHOB010000033.1:0-407 GCF_048751585.1 Pollutimonas rozaliensis
ACCAATCCCATCCCAGCTGATTTGCCGCTAATGGCTGGCTACTCCATTCCCGATCCAGCCAGGCGTCACCGGTTACGGCTAACTGCTCATCCCCTATTTTTATCTATCCCGACACCAATAGAAAAGGCAAACTTAGGTAATAATAGGCTTGGCCTGCAGACGATTTTACGCTGACACCCTGCTCACCATGCAAAATAGCGGGTCCCTGCTTTTTTAAGGTTAACGCATAGCTAAAATCGGCAGTATCGGCATGCAAGGTAAAATGGGTTGCATCCGTGTCGGTAGCAACAAAAGACCAATTCTCGATCGAAGCGTTAAATGGCTCTGGGCTAACCCCCGCTTGGTTAATGCCGCCCCGCGCATAGGTATCCGCATAAAAATGTTGATTGGCACGGGTTAGCCCTACA
>NZ_JAZHOB010000338.1:0-241 GCF_048751585.1 Pollutimonas rozaliensis
CTTTAAGCAAGCTCAGGGAGACATTGCCGAAGCGGTATTTCTCGTACGTGCTCATCGCGCGCAATTAGCCAATTTTGGCTCAAGCCAAAACATAGATCTAAAAACAATGCATTACAGTCGCCACATTTCCGCCACGCAAAAAGAGTTGGCTGGAGGGCAAATTTTAGGCGCCACTTACGACTACACCCACCGCTTACTGAATATGGATTTAGAACACTCTCGCCCTCAGTGCGAGTTACCT
>NZ_JAZHOB010000339.1:0-241 GCF_048751585.1 Pollutimonas rozaliensis
GCGCTAAACAATATTGCACGCGCATGCTTGATCACTGCTGATCGAATAATATCTGCATTAAGTGCGACAGAATTACACACTGTCATTTTTGAGCGGAACTTAAATGAACTTGTGGCTGGGCTGCTCGAAGTGGAATCTTCTCTCAGTAGCGATATTGCTACCTGCCTACGCACATTTTATCCGGATAGTGAACGCAGTAAAAAGCAAAGTGAGATTACTCAACAATTGGCTAACGCTGATG
>NZ_JAZHOB010000340.1:0-241 GCF_048751585.1 Pollutimonas rozaliensis
GCCGGATTTACGCCAGATCAAGAGGCCATCTGGCAAAAAGCCGCGCCGCTGTTTGGCGATGAACCCTGGTGGGTGCGCGATCTGTCTCGTGAAACCGGCGCAGATGAAGCCTTAATGCGCCAGGTATTGCGGCATGCGGCGCAGCAAGGGCTGATTACCGCGATCGTGAAAGATCGTTACTATCGCAACGATCGTATTGTCACCTTCGCCAGCCTGATCCGTGAACTGGATCAGGCGCGCG
>NZ_JAZHOB010000341.1:0-240 GCF_048751585.1 Pollutimonas rozaliensis
AGTGCAGCGCATGGCGCAGGTTGGTTCTGCCTGAGGAGAGGCCTTGGTCTGGCCACAGCAGCTCCGCAAGGGCGGCACGATTGACGGGCTGGCGATGAAGCAGCAGGTACACCAGCAGCGCCTTGACTTTGTCGTAGCTGAAATGAGTGAGCACGTCCTCCCCTTGAGTCAAGGAGAAGTGACCAAACAGGGTCAACTGATCTGTCTGTTGAGCATCACGCATGTTACACATCCTGCCTT
>NZ_JAZHOB010000342.1:0-240 GCF_048751585.1 Pollutimonas rozaliensis
TCCCCTGATCCCCAACACTGCAAAGGTGGCTGCGCGTGTCAAAATTGATGGTCTTCACCGGAAATGCCAATCCCGAACTCGCTCAAAAGATTGCCGAGAGCTTGGACAGCCGCATGGGTAATGCCACGGTGGGTCAATTTAGCGACGGCGAAATCGCGGTCGAGATCAATGAGAACGTGCGTGGCAAGGATGTCTTTATCCTGCAATCCACCTGCGCGCCGACGAATGACAATCTGATGG
>NZ_JAZHOB010000343.1:0-240 GCF_048751585.1 Pollutimonas rozaliensis
GGCTTGATCCCCATTGATCAAGTGTTGACCCGGATCAATTGTTGCACGATAAGCTGGCTCTTGCGCTTCAATAGAAATAGTAAAACCAAGTGTATTATTAACAGTAATCCCACCGAGAGCATCCACCAAACTTCTAAGACCGTCCATATTAATTTTTACGTAGCGATCAATATTGATATCCAACATTTTCTCGACTGTCGCAATGGTCATTGGTGCTTCCCCATAGCTATAAGAATGATT
>NZ_JAZHOB010000344.1:0-239 GCF_048751585.1 Pollutimonas rozaliensis
CGAGTGTCCGGCCACGGTCATGTAAAATCTCGTCGATGAACTCGCCGGCATGACCGATATTGGTCTGATACAACACGACAGTACGACCCTCTTTTAAGCCCGCGACTAAACCGGAGCTGTAAACACCACTGCGCTCTCGGGTTTTTGTTCCATTTCTCTGCGGCTTTTCTATCGGGACTTTGTCTAAAATTCGGTTGGTCGTGTCATCTAAATAATAGTGCTCTGCGTTTGCGGCAAAC
>NZ_JAZHOB010000345.1:0-239 GCF_048751585.1 Pollutimonas rozaliensis
TGCTGCTGTTCGCGCTGGAACGCTGGATGGCCAGCAGTGCCCAACGCAGGGTGGCCGCATGAACACCCTGCAGCACGCCTGGCAACGCGCGCGCCGCCGCCGTGCGCTCATCACCCTGCTGCTGGGCCTGCCGTGGGCGCTGGCCGCAACGGTACTGGCGCTGCGCCTGGCCGGCTTCGATGTCGCCTGCGTGGTCGGCACGGTCGGCCTTCTCGCCTGCGCGGCCTTCGCCACCGCAC
>NZ_JAZHOB010000346.1:0-239 GCF_048751585.1 Pollutimonas rozaliensis
ATGGGATGCAAACTATGGAGCAGCATGCTAAGCAGTTGGTCGCTCAAGGGGTTGTGGATTTACCAGAGGTCCAACAAAAACTTGGTTTAGACAGCTCATCATTCTAAGGAACGCATCATGCAATTGGATCAAATATTACAAGAGATGCTCACCCAAGGGGCGTCAGATCTCTACATCACTGTCGCGGCTACAATTTTGTATCGCGTCAATGGCGATCTCCAACCTCAGGGGGAAGCGTT
>NZ_JAZHOB010000034.1:0-402 GCF_048751585.1 Pollutimonas rozaliensis
CAACCACCACCACTTATAAGTGCCCCCATGAAAACTTGCTGTCGCCACAGGGTCTCCTACGAACTTATAGTACGCGCGAATATCTGTATCGAACTTGTACAAGGGTACAAGGCGTAAGTTCGCTGTAATGACATCCGTACGAGGATTCTTGGTATCATAGTACTCTGTGCGCTGAGCCCTTGCCGCTGTGTACGCAATATCATTCAGCACATTACCATCAGAGCCCTTATTAACATCATAAGATGCATCAATACCGTATTCGTCCTGATATAACGGTAAATGTCGTGTATCACAGAACTTATATCCACGAAATCCGTAAGACCCACTACTCCCAACGACTAACTTACATTCAGTCTCATTAGGATAATATCGCATGTACAACTCCGCTGATTTCAGACGGCT
>NZ_JAZHOB010000347.1:0-239 GCF_048751585.1 Pollutimonas rozaliensis
CGCACCTTTCAGATCGCCCACGAATTCAGCCAGATGAGCGCGCTGGAAAATCTCATGATGGTGCCCCCCCATCAAGCAGGGGAAAGCCTGTTCAACACTTGGTTCGAACCGGGCCTGGTGCGCCAGCAGTTTCTTCTGGCCGCCAGAGAGGTTGCCCGCCAGCTCATTGCGCACGTGGTGCAGGCCCACGAAGTCGATGACTTCCAGCGCTCGCTGGCGCACCTCGGCCTCCTGCTGGC
>NZ_JAZHOB010000348.1:0-238 GCF_048751585.1 Pollutimonas rozaliensis
GGCAAGGATTCTTAGAGGTAATGAATATAATAAAGAAGAAAACTATATAAACTTATGGATAGATGGAAAAGATTGGGAGAAATTTTATATATAAAAAGGGAGGAACTAAAAGATGGATTTAAAACAAGGTATAAAAAGTATGGATTTAACAGTTACACAAAAACAAGCAGAGAAGGTGTTGGGAAATTTTTTCATAAAGTCTCTTATAACTTTATTAAAAGATGGTACTCCAATTACT
>NZ_JAZHOB010000349.1:0-238 GCF_048751585.1 Pollutimonas rozaliensis
CGGCAAGAAAATCCAGGCGCGCTTCTACAATCCCTGGCTGGCCAAGTTGCGCGAGTGGGCCGGTGGCGAAGAACCGCGCCCCGACCTGGGCACCGGTTTCACCCGCCTGACCCCCGATGGCCTGGCCGAAGCCTGGAAAGGCGAGGCGCCTGCTCATCCGGCATTGGACGCCATGGCTTTGCTCAAGGCGCAACTCGATGCGCTGCCTGATCCCGCTGATGCGGCGTTGCGCCATGCG
>NZ_JAZHOB010000350.1:0-238 GCF_048751585.1 Pollutimonas rozaliensis
GCTCGGTTTTGAGCAGCTGCTGGGTTTTTGGTATTCGGCCTAAAATCATTTTGGCCGCCACGCGTCCTTTACCTGCGCTGTCCTGGCGTACGGTGGTTAAGCGTGGGGCACGATATTGCCCTTCGGCAATGCCGTCAAAGCCTGTAATTCGTAACTCCCCTGGGACGTGAATACCTCGCTGCTCTGCTAGCGTTAGCGCAGTGAGCGCAATTCGATCTGACATGCATAGCAAAAGGTC
>NZ_JAZHOB010000351.1:0-238 GCF_048751585.1 Pollutimonas rozaliensis
TACCAGCCGACCCTGGCGGAAGAGATGGGTGTTCTTCAGGAACGTATCACCTCTACCAAAACCGGTTCTATCACCTCCGTTCAGGCGGTATACGTACCTGCGGATGACTTGACTGACCCATCACCAGCCACCACCTTTGCACACCTTGACGCAACCGTGGTACTGAGCCGTCAGATCGCGTCTCTGGGTATCTACCCGGCCGTTGACCCGCTGGACTCCACCAGCCGTCAGCTGGATC
>NZ_JAZHOB010000352.1:0-238 GCF_048751585.1 Pollutimonas rozaliensis
GGCCATGGCCATGCTGTTCCTCGGTGGCGTCGGCATGCTGCGCTTCGGTCTGATGGTGGCCCTCGCGGTCGGTGCCGTGTTCGTCCTGGTGCAGACCCAGGAATATCGCCTGCAGCGTCTGATCACCTTTACCGATCCCTGGGCCGACCAGTATGGCTCGGGCTATCAGCTGACTCAGGCGCTGATCGCCTTCGGTCGCGGCGAGTGGTTCGGTGTGGGCCTGGGCAACAGCATTCAG
>NZ_JAZHOB010000353.1:0-238 GCF_048751585.1 Pollutimonas rozaliensis
GGGGGACTGACAACGTTTAGCACGTTTAGTGCCGAAGTGTTTACTTTGTTGAATACCGGCAAGGTATGGCAAGGTTTAGCCTTGATTGGCATCCATGTGCTTTTAACCTTGGTTGCGACTGCCATTGGTTTTTATAGTCTTAAACTACTAAGTTAAGAAGTTGTTAAGTTAACAAGCCATTAAGTTAACAAGCCATTAAATGGTTAATTGCCTCTTTCCCATGCATCGCTAAAAGTCG
>NZ_JAZHOB010000354.1:0-238 GCF_048751585.1 Pollutimonas rozaliensis
TTTTGGGCGAATGGCTCGCGCCGGCGATGAGCCAGCGCGCCGAAAATCTCAAAGCCAGCGCCATCAGCGGCAAAATCAGCACCGGCAGCCAAGGCGTGTGGCTCAAAGAGGGCACCCACATCATCAATGTGCGCGAAATGCTGCCCGACCATACTTTGCTTGATGTGAAAGTGTGGCGCCACGATGCGCAATTCCGGCTGGCCGAAGCCACCGCCGCCGATTCGGCCACCGTTGGCAG
>NZ_JAZHOB010000355.1:0-237 GCF_048751585.1 Pollutimonas rozaliensis
CGCGAAGTATTAACCCGGCATCCAAATAGCTATGCTATAATACCGGCATGAACAGAGAAGATGCTCGCACACTCCATCCCGCCGCTCAGGAAGAAAAGCGAAAACTTGCGGTTCGCCTTTCCAAGCGTGGGATGAAGAACAAAGAGATCGCCAAGGAGGTTGGCGTTCACCCCCTCACCGTCGGCCGGTGGCTTACGAAATACCGTGAAGGCGGTCTAAAGGCCTTGCTCGCCCAGG
>NZ_JAZHOB010000356.1:0-237 GCF_048751585.1 Pollutimonas rozaliensis
AACCCAACCGCTTAGCTCGAGCTTACCATTCGGGTGAAACGGAAGACGCGCGTTTCGTACTTGAATACCTACGAGCGCAATTCCCTCAGCGTACCATCATTGCAACTGGAGTCTCTTTAGGCGGTAATATGCTGGTCAACTATTTGGCGCGCTATCGGGATGATCCGATTGTCGATGCGGCAACCATTATTTCCGCACCACTGGATTTAGCGGCGTGTTCGCAACGCATTGATCAGG
>NZ_JAZHOB010000035.1:0-401 GCF_048751585.1 Pollutimonas rozaliensis
AACCAATGTTTCTACTCGTGTGACTTCAAAGAAGTGAACTCACAGGTGAAACATTCGACCTATTCGTGTCTACCTTTGTAACTGCAAAGTTCCGTTATCTGTTAGTAAAATGATATAAATTCCAGTAATGAACAGTGTTTTATTGCGGTGTGAAAAATATCAAACCTTTGATTTTAATTCACTTTATAGGTTTTTGGTCACTGGTCTGACCGTTGTTTCTAAGTGGGTTATTTAGATTTTTTTAGTCATTTTGAATGTTTTTTCACCAGGTTGGTGTGTGGGGTGGATCACATTAAATTTACCTCATTGTGCCTAATCTCAATTTTTGATCGCAATGATTGAATTTGGATGATTTCATCGTCATGTTTGTTTACACTGATAAGTATGCATTCAAAGACGAC
>NZ_JAZHOB010000357.1:0-237 GCF_048751585.1 Pollutimonas rozaliensis
GAGCTGCAGTGCTGCTGGTTACTATAACCAAAAGCCGACAATCTTCATCCTGCGCTGCGTCACAGCGCCAAGTCGAATAATAGGTTACACGCCGCTTGACTTGCTCTCGCCGAACCCGAACAATCCAGCCTTACCCCGCAGTGGAGTCCGCCGCAAGCGTCCTCCAGCTCGGGGAAAAGAGGCGCTACCCGCGCCGAACCGTGACACCCGCTACGCGTTACCTCGCGCTGGGAGGGT
>NZ_JAZHOB010000358.1:0-237 GCF_048751585.1 Pollutimonas rozaliensis
TTCTTCGGCATGATCATCCCGAAGGAGTATGGTGGTCTGGGCTTCTCTGCCAAGGCGCAATCCATGGTACTGCAGAAGCTTTCCGCCAACGAAACGCTGATGGTGACCGTCGGTGTCCCCAACTCCTTGGGCCCCGGTGAGCTGCTGCTCAAGTACGGCACCCAGGCACAGAAGGATCACTACCTGCCGCGCCTGGCCGATGGCCGTGAAATCCCCTGCTTTGGCCTGACCGGCCCC
>NZ_JAZHOB010000359.1:0-237 GCF_048751585.1 Pollutimonas rozaliensis
TCAGTGCGGCAATACCGGAAGGTGTAAGGGCGATGATCATTTTAACCAAGCGCATCACAATGGATTGCAGTGCATCAACAAAGAGGCGAATAGGCGCTTCAAGTTGTTCTTTCTCTTGCATCACTTTACGTGCGGCAATACCGACTAAAATACCAAAGATGACCACGGCAATGATTGAAGACGAACGGGCGCCAGTCAAATCTGCAAAAGGATTTGATGGAATAAAACCGATCAGCA
>NZ_JAZHOB010000360.1:0-237 GCF_048751585.1 Pollutimonas rozaliensis
ATTTTTTTTGGGGGTGTTGGGGCAACAAGGTTGATTTAAATGGTTTTTTTCTGGCGGCGGGTTGGGGGTTTTTTTTGGGGATTTTTGTGGTTTGGTTTTTTGTTTTGGTGTTTTTTTTTTTTTTTTTTGGGTAAAATATGGATGTTTGGGCTTGTGTCATGTTGTTGGTGGTTTTGGGGGGGCGGCTGGTGTGGTGTTTGGTTTGTTTTTATTTGGGGGGGGGGGGGGGCTAGGCCC
>NZ_JAZHOB010000361.1:0-236 GCF_048751585.1 Pollutimonas rozaliensis
GACAAGCTATTATAGCTAAAGCTGAAAAAGAAGCCGGTAAACTTGAGGCATACAACTTTGGCTAATATTACACAGGTTCTTCAAACACCATCATTCAAAAAAACCGTTAAAAAACTCCACCAAAATCAGAAAGTGGATCTCGACAATGCGGTCAAAGCGCTTATCGAGGATCCACTTTCAGGCGAGCAGAAAAAAGGAGATTTGTCCTTTCTCCGTGTTTATAAATTCAAAATGGT
>NZ_JAZHOB010000362.1:0-236 GCF_048751585.1 Pollutimonas rozaliensis
GTGATTGAAAAAGCCAAGCGCATGGTGTAGCATAAAAAAGACGTGGTGATTCTACTCGACTCCATCACCCGCCTGGCGCGCGCCTACAACACCGTGGTGCCCGCATCAGGCAAAATCCTCACCGGCGGCGTGGATGCCAATGCCTTGCACCGCCCGAAACGCTTCTTCGGCGCAGCGCGCAATATCGAAGAGGGCGGCTCGCTCACCATCATCGCCACTGCGCTGGTGGAAACCGG
>NZ_JAZHOB010000363.1:0-236 GCF_048751585.1 Pollutimonas rozaliensis
TTGAAAGAAAGTGGGCAGGTGTTTAGTTGTGGCAATGGGGGCTCAATGTGTGATGCCATGCACTTTGCCGAAGAGCTTTCAGGGCGTTATCGGCTTGACCGCCGTGCTCTTGCTGCTAGCAGTATTAGCGATGTTGCCCATATTAGCTGCGTTGGAAATGATTATGGCTATGAGTATATTTTTTCACGTTACCTGGAAGGCCATGCCAAAGCAGGGGATTGTCTGTTGGCAATAAG
>NZ_JAZHOB010000364.1:0-236 GCF_048751585.1 Pollutimonas rozaliensis
AGCCTGGTGAGTATAGCGCCCGATGACTGTGTTGTTCTGTTTGGCCTCAAACGTCGCACCGCTGGTCTGGATGGCATCCTGACGCAGTTAGCGGGTAGCCAGGCCAGGGTGTTGTACATCACGGATGAGAGTGCCCCCCATCCTACTCAGGTGACCTGGCATACCGTCTGTCGCACGGCGGCGCCAGGCCCCTTATTCAATCATGTGGCTGTGCTGACGCTCTGTCACTTTCTGGC
>NZ_JAZHOB010000365.1:0-236 GCF_048751585.1 Pollutimonas rozaliensis
TAAGGAGATTATATAGTAATGGGATTGTAGCTTTAGAACCGTATTTATTGTTTTTTAATTCTACAGTTCGTAGAAAGGTTTCTGCCTCGATAGCTTCTTATTTTGTTTTATATCCTTTACGGATGATTCTTCGTTGCTTTAATGTTATCTGATCATATCCATTACTAACATCAACATCCCAACTTCCATTATTCCTTTTTCGTATTACCATTGCCTACCCCTTTGTGAGCTTACTA
>NZ_JAZHOB010000366.1:0-235 GCF_048751585.1 Pollutimonas rozaliensis
GCTGGCTGCTTCTTCGCCGTAAATCCCTTGACCAAACTCCGCGATATTTAAGTAAACCTCAAGGATACGCTTTTTACCCCAAATCGCTTCAAGGCTTAGCGCCAAGGTGGCTTCCAACCCTTTACGAACCAGGCTGCGCCCCGGCCACAACAGCAGGTTTTTCGCGGTCTGCTGGGTTATGGTGCTGGCACCGCGTAAGCCACCACCATCATCAAATCGTTCGATAGCATTGCGG
>NZ_JAZHOB010000036.1:0-397 GCF_048751585.1 Pollutimonas rozaliensis
GGGCTCCAACTCGCTGACCGAGCTGCTGGTCTTTGGCCGCTTGGCCGGGGAGCAGGCCAGCCAGCGGGCTGCCCGCACCGACTGGGTTGCGCTGCCGGTCTTGCAGGCGCAGGCCCAGCGGCAGCAGGCGCGGTTGGCCACGCTCTGCGATGGCCTGGGCAGCGGTGAATCCTGGGTGACGCTCAAGCACGCCATGGTGCAGGCCATGGAGAGCGGCTGCGGCATTTACCGCACCGAAGCAGGCATGCAGCAGGCATTGGACACCCTTCGCCAGCTGCGCCAGCGCTATGCCCAGGTGCGGGTCAGTGACACCAGCAAGATTTTCAATACCGAGCTGCTGGAGTGCCTGGAGTTTGGCTACGGGCTGGAGATCGCCGAGGCGTCGTGCCTGGCCGCG
>NZ_JAZHOB010000367.1:0-235 GCF_048751585.1 Pollutimonas rozaliensis
GCTCCCCCTGCAAAGCCGCCCGTGCAAGGGGGCATGTCACTGGAGCGTGCGCTGATTCTCTCTTACGCCCAGCAATCCATGGGCATTCCTTACCGCTTTGGCGGCAACTCACCGGATGGTCTGGACTGCTCTGGCCTGGTCGAAATGACCTACCGCGCTGCCGGGCTGCGTGTGCCCCGCACGGCGGACGGCCAGTACCGCGCTCTGCCTCGTGTCGATGCCCCCCGCCCAGGCG
>NZ_JAZHOB010000368.1:0-235 GCF_048751585.1 Pollutimonas rozaliensis
TAAATAATTAATGGGCAGGAGCAATCATATTATTTAAATAATTAACCTAAAGGTAAATAATGTTTAAAGGTAAGATATTGCTTTTAACAGGTGGTACGGGCTCTTTCGGCAATGCCGTCCTTAACCGCTTCCTGGATACCGACATTGCTGAAATCCGCATTTTCAGCCGTGACGAGAAGAAGCAGGACGATATGCGCAAGCGTTACGCCAATCCCAAGCTCAAGTTCTACATTGG
>NZ_JAZHOB010000369.1:0-235 GCF_048751585.1 Pollutimonas rozaliensis
TGACGTGCTGCTGCTCCTCAATACGCCGCTGTAGGTACACCGCCGTGGCGAGCTGGTCAGCCAGCATGGTAAGCAGGCGGCGGGTACTATCGTTGAGACGCTCTTTGGGGTGCCATACCTCCAGGGTGCCCAATAGCGTGTCACCTACGCCAATAGGTAATAGCAGGCATTGTGACTGGTCGGTTGCGACCAACTCAAGGGGCCGGGGGTCGATCAGGCAAGCATGGCAATCCTG
>NZ_JAZHOB010000370.1:0-235 GCF_048751585.1 Pollutimonas rozaliensis
TTCATAAACAGGTTAGACTGCGCACCGGTTTTTACGATCGCAATCTGGTCAAAATTTATCAGGGCGAAGCCCGGTTTATCGATAATCATCATCTGGAAATTAGTAATGCTGATGGTAGTAGTTATGTGTTAAGTGCTGAAACTATTGTTATTGCCAGTGGCTCGCGTCCTTACCGACCAGCTCATGTTGATTTTACTCACCCCAGAATTTATGACAGCGACACCATTTTGTCATT
>NZ_JAZHOB010000371.1:0-235 GCF_048751585.1 Pollutimonas rozaliensis
TCGCTCTGCCTTTGTCTTCCGCTGGGCTTGGATTTTCGACGGCATTAGTGATTATGCTTGGTCTATGGGCCTTAATGGCCTTCACCGCATTATTGATGGTAGAAATCCATCAATACTCAAGTCAAGACGCCACGTTGCATACCCTCGCGAAAGAGATACTCGGCACAAAAGGCAAGTGGATAGCGACCTTCGCTATGCTGTTCTTATTTTACTCGTTATGTGCTGCTTATATCGC
>NZ_JAZHOB010000372.1:0-234 GCF_048751585.1 Pollutimonas rozaliensis
GGCTGGCATTGGTCGATGATCTCGTGCACGTCCCCTGCCCGCCGAGACACCCTATCTATAAGGAAACCAGCGATGGCCAAACCGCAGCTTCTTGACCGATGGGGCAATCCGGTTGACCGGGTGGCGCTGACCCGCGAAACGCCGGCGACCACCATTGGCAGCATGCGCTCGCCGGTGTCGGGCTATCCTGCCGACGGGCTGAACCCGCTTGCGCTGGCGCAGATCTTGCGCGAG
>NZ_JAZHOB010000373.1:0-234 GCF_048751585.1 Pollutimonas rozaliensis
GGGCGCACCGAGCATTTACAGCGCTGCCCCTGTGCCTGCCATTCGCAACACAGAAGCACCTGCAGCAGCGCCCGCAGCCAGCAGCCATCAAAGCGATGTGCAGCGCGCGCAGGAAGAATTGGCGCAGGCACAAAAGAATCTAGAGGCCGGCCGACAAGTGCGCTATGGCAATGAGCGCAATTATGCCCGCTATCAGCAGCGCATTCAGGGCCTGGAGCAAGCCGTGCAAAACGC
>NZ_JAZHOB010000374.1:0-234 GCF_048751585.1 Pollutimonas rozaliensis
CGACCCATCGGGTTGGAGGTGTCGATCACCGATTCCGTCACCGAACGGAAGGCGACCTCGTGCTGCTCGGCGAGATCCGAGACCGTCGTCATCGCGTGGCGGATGTCGCGGGACAGCCGGTCGATCTTCGCCACCAGAAGCACGTCGAAGGCCTTGGCCGCGGCGAGATCCAGCGCCTGCCCGAAGGCGGGGCGATCGGCGGGCCGGGTCGCGCCTGAGACGCCCGGGTCGGTG
>NZ_JAZHOB010000375.1:0-234 GCF_048751585.1 Pollutimonas rozaliensis
CGATAGAATGGCGCGCTGGGGTCGATCTGGCTCCTGAGTTTGTTTACCGGCATTGCCAACGTAACCAGCATAATGCCAAATTGATGGCTAATAGCTGAACTTAACTTCGTTACTACGAACAAGGCGCCAAAGCGCCTTTAGCTAATTAATTGCCCTGTTTTAAAAACTATCGCCCGGCACTCTAACTAAGCCTTCGTTCAGTACCCGCGCGCTGCGGCTCATAATGGCTTTGGT
>NZ_JAZHOB010000376.1:0-234 GCF_048751585.1 Pollutimonas rozaliensis
AATAGAATACGCCCTTATCCCAATCCTCTATGGCGGTCTCTATTTCCGCACGATATGACAGGTTAAACGCCATCCTCAACATTTCTGCACCTGGCTTAAGGAGTGTCGGCTTATTCGTTCCCGGTAGAGTGTCGTAATCCGTGCCTTTCTGCATGATGTTGCGGAATATCTGATTGAGCATTCCGGGTATTTTCTTAAGGGATGTTATGACCGATTCCGATATTTCCATGTCGC
>NZ_JAZHOB010000037.1:0-380 GCF_048751585.1 Pollutimonas rozaliensis
TGATAAGCTTTAATAGCTTCTTCTGTAGCTTTACCATGTATACCATCAATCTTACCTTTATAATAACCTAGGGAAGACAAGACTTCTTGAAGTCCACCTATTAATTCAATATCAGGTACATATGTACCATTCAATTCTTTAATGGCTTTGTGATATCTACGTACGTACTCTTTTGTAGATATCTGGCCTGCTATCACTTCATCAGTAAGTCCTCCATGTTTCTTCACCTGGTCTACTACAGTAGAATGTCCAGCAAAGTAAGCGGCTATAGCATAATCTGTTTTCATATCTATTCCAGTTCTTCTTACATAAGATTTAACTAATTTATAATATCTGGAAGCTCCTATGGTTGCCTCTTCTAAAGTCATTTCAGGCTTGAC
>NZ_JAZHOB010000377.1:0-234 GCF_048751585.1 Pollutimonas rozaliensis
TTATGTATCTATCGTCCTCTATCGTGAGATGTAACCTGATAATTTCATATTTTGGCACTTTCGACCTACTTTTTTTGTCAAAAGTTCGCTGTTTTTATGAAATTGACCACTATTATAGCTAATTCGTCGCAAATGGCAGCAATTTACTGGTCTAATGACTATGGCGGGTGTTTTTTTGAACGACTATTGCTGGCTGAGACTGGAATTTAGAACTTTGGAAAGGGCTGGGTCTAG
>NZ_JAZHOB010000378.1:0-233 GCF_048751585.1 Pollutimonas rozaliensis
GGCCGCCGACAGCACCGTGCAAGACGGCGCCAGCATTAAAGTGAGCTACAAAACCCGCACCGGCGGCGGCTTTAAAATTGATGCCGCCACCTTGAGCAGCTTGGATTTAGAGATTATCGTAGACGGCCGCAACCGCGTAACCGGTGAGGCGGGTGTGTTGCACATCCCGCATGCCGTGCTGGCCGCCGATGGTGATATTGATTGGTTTGGCGATGACTTTGCCGAGGCCGCCT
>NZ_JAZHOB010000379.1:0-233 GCF_048751585.1 Pollutimonas rozaliensis
GGCTAATTGAGCCATTAAGGTATCGACGTTGTTCGACACTGGCGTAATAAATTCCAGTAATGATTCAGCAAAGTCGGTGGTAATCCAAGCATTAGTTAATGCTGACCCCAAGGCTTCTGGATGCGGTGTTTGGGCAATGCTGCCATCGACGGTATAACGTAAAGTTTCACGTTCAACACCGCGGCCAAACTGCTGAAATATTTCTGGTTGATTAGCAACTCGTGCTAGTCGCT
>NZ_JAZHOB010000380.1:0-233 GCF_048751585.1 Pollutimonas rozaliensis
GCGCGCATCGACGTTTTTCTTGTCCAGGCGCATGCGCACCAGAAAGTCGTCTGCGCTCATATCACGCGGCGCGGCCAGCGGTAGTCCGGCACTTTCAATCACCGACCGAGTGCGCGCCAGCGCATCCTCCTTGATCCAGCCCAGCTGGCATGACAGCGTGGCCGCCATGGCCATGCCCGCCCCCACTGCCTCACCGTGCTGCCAGTTGCCATACCCCTGATGCGCTTCGATGG
>NZ_JAZHOB010000381.1:0-232 GCF_048751585.1 Pollutimonas rozaliensis
GCCTCAGCGAGCAGCTGCACGAAGCCTGCAACCTGGCCACACTGGAAGGCGAGCAGGTGCTTTACCTGGCGCGCTCAGCCATTCCGCAGCGGCTGATCTCGGTGGATCTCAGCGTCGGCAGTCGCCTGCCGGCCTATTGCACCTCCATGGGCCGCATCCTCCTTGCTGCGCTGGACGATGACCAGTTGCAGGACTACCTGGCCCATGCCGAACTGCAACCCAAGACCAGCCG
>NZ_JAZHOB010000382.1:0-232 GCF_048751585.1 Pollutimonas rozaliensis
GCCAGAATGGGAGGGTCGATACTGGCCACGTTGAAAAACGAAAACGGCGCCAGATTGGCATTGCCCTGGCCATCCTGGGTGGCCACCCAGGCAATGGGTCTGGGGCAAATACTGCCCGACAGCAGGCGATAGAGCGTTCCGGCGCTTAGCGGCGAAGTTTCCAGCAGGGTATCCATGAAGACTCCTTATCAGGCCATAGGAACCAGGTAATCATTGTTGTAGAGACCGAGTG
>NZ_JAZHOB010000383.1:0-232 GCF_048751585.1 Pollutimonas rozaliensis
GATATTGAGCTACCGATGCCAGTAGCCAGCGGACACGACATTTTAGTCAAGGTAGCGGCTATTTCCGTTAATCCGGTGGATACTAAGGTGCGTAAACGTGCACAGCCAGCTGCCGGCGAATATAAGGTGTTAGGCTGGGATGCTGCCGGAGAGGTTGTGGCGGTAGGTGAGCAGGTGAGTCGTTTTGCGGTGGGCGACAGGGTTTACTATGCTGGCGCTTTGCAGCGGCAGG
>NZ_JAZHOB010000384.1:0-232 GCF_048751585.1 Pollutimonas rozaliensis
TGAAAATAAAAAACAGGCAGAATGGCTAATTTCTCATTATACAATGCTTATCAAGTGGAATAGAAAAATGTATAAATCATACTTACAAGAGTTATATGATGCAAGCAATCAGGTATCTCGTATAAAGAAAATAAAAGCATTTATACATCTTAGAATAGCACCTTATTTTTGGATTTAACTTTCTCTTTAAAAGTCGTAGAAAATTTAAATAATTGTTACTGAAAAATATTTC
>NZ_JAZHOB010000385.1:0-232 GCF_048751585.1 Pollutimonas rozaliensis
GCGCCAGGCGGCATTTTGGTGCTCAATCTCGGCCACATAGCCGCCAAATTCAGCGGCGTGCTCAAGCAGGGCGCGGGCGCTGCCATCGGCGGGCGGCTCGGGGCGCTGCGGCACCATCAGCAAGGCCGCCGGCGGCGCGGGCATGGCGGGCAGCTCCACCATCTTAATCGGCGTAGCCGAGCGATTGGCGGTAGTGCCGCAGGCTGTGAGCGCCGAGGCCGTCAGCGCAATC
>NZ_JAZHOB010000386.1:0-232 GCF_048751585.1 Pollutimonas rozaliensis
GTGTTGGCTTCAGATCTTGGCGATAGGGAGCAAGATGCCCGTAAACTATATGAGTTGATTTGGCGTCAGTTTGTGGCCTGTCAAATGCCGCCAGCGCTTTATGATGTTACCAATATTACGGTTAAAGCGGCTGATTATGAGTTAAAAGCGAAAGGCCGGGTGCTGCGTTTTGATGGTTGGACCAAAGTGCAACCAGCCATTAAACGCAAAGGTGACGAAGAGAATGAGTTAC
>NZ_JAZHOB010000038.1:0-374 GCF_048751585.1 Pollutimonas rozaliensis
GTGGGATATGATGTATATATTAAAGTAAAACCATTTAACTGGTTAAGTATATGGTGGGGACATAATTGTACTCATCAGCTTAATATATCAGCGACAAAGCCTATCCAACAAGATTGGAATATAGACTTTGTAAGAATTATAATAGGAGAGTGAGAAGGTAATGTTTAAACTTATAAATAGATATATACTTAAGAAGTACTTTCAACAATATAAAAAAGATGAGATATTAATACCTGTAGAATTATTAGACCTTATACTATACCTTACAGGATTAAAAGTTAAAGCTGAAAAAGTAGGGACTTTAATACGTTATTCAATAAACATAGGCACCAAAGTGTTATGGTGTTTAGAATAATGAGGATAGGATTAATAGG
>NZ_JAZHOB010000387.1:0-232 GCF_048751585.1 Pollutimonas rozaliensis
TGTATTCTGGTAATATGCCAAGATTAAACCAAAATACAAGACGTAATACGGAGACCATGATGGTACACGACTGGGATAATCTCGCGAAAAATTGGGAAAACAATACAACAAACACGATGTTTGTTCAGCAGGTATTTCAGCAACTGAAGACCTTAACGTCCTTGGATGGCAAGCATATTCTTGATTATGGCTGTGGGACGGGTTTCTTAAGTCAGATGATGTCCCCCCTAGC
>NZ_JAZHOB010000388.1:0-231 GCF_048751585.1 Pollutimonas rozaliensis
TTCCCACGATCAACAGCGTAGGCGGCTGGATGGCACCTTGCAGAAAAGCCGTCGGCAGTTGCCGCAGGGTGCCCGTATGGGTCTGCTGCTGGCGCGTGGTTCCCTGCTCGATCAGTGCCAGGGGCGTTTCCGGTGGCAAACCATGGGCCATCAGCCCCTCACAAATGGCCGTCAAATTACTCAGCCCCATGTAAAACACCAGGGTCTGGCCAGGCTGCGCCAGAGTAGGCC
>NZ_JAZHOB010000389.1:0-231 GCF_048751585.1 Pollutimonas rozaliensis
TCTTCGTCAGAGCTGCCGCTAGTCGCGTAGCCAATGCTGCCACCGATCAGGCCGCCAGCAAGTCCACATACGGCGGGATGCTGGTACCAGCTACGGTCACTGCTTGCACTCGCCTGACCAGAAGACTGAGAGGCAGAGCTGGCGCAGCCAGAGAGGCCTACTACGAGGGCAGAACCGATTAGCAAGCCAGTTGTTGATTTTTTCATGCAAGACTCCTTCTTGATCCAATGC
>NZ_JAZHOB010000390.1:0-231 GCF_048751585.1 Pollutimonas rozaliensis
CTCCACCAGGCCCGCCGGGCGCTGCGGCCAGGGGTACAGATAGGGCCACAGCAGCGCACCGGAGAAGGTCGCGTGGGCCGCCAGGCCAAGGCGCCGGCTGGCCCGGGCGGCGAGCTTCAACTGGTCGACGGCCCATTCGGTACGCGCCTGCGGGCGGCCCCGCAGCGGCACCGGGGCGAAGTCGTCGAACAGGTTGTCGAACGCCGGGTGCACGGCCACCAGCTGGCCCTG
>NZ_JAZHOB010000391.1:0-231 GCF_048751585.1 Pollutimonas rozaliensis
GAGCTTGATAACGATGGTTCCGCATCAATTGGGGAAACCAGTGTATCATTTTGTCTACCTGCATATCATTTGGGTTCGAAACGATTGTATCGTTTCACTAAATCCAAAATTCAAACCTATTTGTTTGAGTTGATAAAGCATACTAATTTAACTGATTGATCATAAATGAGGGGGTCTAAGATGAATGACATCGGAAAGACTATTGATTTTACTTTGTGGTTTACTTTTTGG
>NZ_JAZHOB010000392.1:0-230 GCF_048751585.1 Pollutimonas rozaliensis
ATGCTTTCGTTTGTGCTTATCAGCTCTGACTTTACTTTCAGCATGAGTAAATTTTTTCTGCTCTTGTCGCTGCCACACTTCCCAGAAAGTGCAATTAACAAACTCCCTGGAGCGTCCTGATAGTTTGCAAACCCAGCGCTCAGCACTGTTTCGACTAGGAAACAGATAAATTTCATCGGCAAGGTTGGGATCATATGCCACCAAAACTTTTTGCGGACGAGTCACTTCTT
>NZ_JAZHOB010000393.1:0-230 GCF_048751585.1 Pollutimonas rozaliensis
GGAGGCGCTTCTCGGTGCCGACCTCGCGGTGACCACCTATGCGTTGCTGATCCGCGATCTCGAACGCCTGCGCGAGCACGACTTCGGCCTGCTGGTGCTGGACGAGGCCCAGGCGATCAAGAACGCCGCCAGCCAGACCGCGCGGGCGGTGCGCGAGCTCAATGTGGCCCGCGCCATCGCCATGACCGGCACGCCACTGGAGAACCACCTGGGTGAGCTGTGGGCGCAGC
>NZ_JAZHOB010000394.1:0-229 GCF_048751585.1 Pollutimonas rozaliensis
CCCGAATAGAGGATTAGCCCGTAATAGCCGACAAATTTCCAGGTGACAATCAGGGCAATCGACAGCATGGCGCAGTCGGGATCGGTAAACCAGGGAACGGAGAGGCCAAAGGCCTCTCGTAGCAAGGCATTAAGCGGGCCAAATTCGCTGAACAATTTTGAAAAGACGATGGAATAGGCCACGCCGGAGGAGATATTGGCCAGTAAAAAACTCAGTGCGATAAACCCGT
>NZ_JAZHOB010000395.1:0-229 GCF_048751585.1 Pollutimonas rozaliensis
CTTGAGGTCGCCCGGCAGGAGCAGCGCGCGCCGTCCCGCCTTCTCGATCCACTGGGCGACCGCCTCCGCGTCGGCCTGCTCGTCCGGCAGGTAGGAGATGGCGACGTCCGCACCCTCCCGGGCGAAGGCGATGGCGACCGCGCGGCCGATGCCGGAATCGCCGCCGGTGATCAGCGCCGCCTGGCCGGTCAGCTTGCCCGAGCCCTTGTAGCTCGTCTCGCCATGGTCG
>NZ_JAZHOB010000396.1:0-229 GCF_048751585.1 Pollutimonas rozaliensis
TCGACCTATTCAGTTTAGCCCAAGATTTGAGAGCAAATATATGTGCTTTAATCAACAAAAATGACTTGTCAAGTATTGACAACGCGTTTAGGCTTGTGATTGGTGCGATGAACGGCAAATCGAAGTTTAGCTTGCAAGAAATAATAGAAAAAGCAAAAGAGCTATCAAAACCTGATTTGTTCGTGGATTTCGAACAAGATGCTGTTAAACCACCTGAGTGGTTAATAGG
>NZ_JAZHOB010000039.1:0-331 GCF_048751585.1 Pollutimonas rozaliensis
TAGGAAGGCTCCTATGTCTTCTGACGAATGTTCTCTTCCATACTCGACATCGTTATGAGCAAGGTGAATTGGATTATTCACGGTACTTGCGGAGACTGCACAGGCTACAAAAATCGTTCGATCATTGGTTCAGCAAAGGGACAGGTGTGATGGTCAAGCGGTATCGAGGGCGATGCAAGTTACTGCTCAAACATAGAGAGAGCTTGTGGGTTTTCCTCAAGAAAACGTCAATCCCCTTAACCAATAATGAAGCAGAGCGATGTATTAGAGGCTTTGTAATCCAAAGGAAAATTAGCTTCGGAACGACCTCAGATGCAGGCGATAAATTCCG